>NZ_JRKO01000016.1 GCF_000763885.1 Paracoccus versutus
AGGCCGGGTAGTGCTGCGGGAATTCGTGCTGCGCCGAGGCGATCGGACGCAAACCAGCGTCGAAGACCATCGCCCGAGACGACGTCGTCCCCTGGTCGATCGAAAGAAGATGCGGCATCGGCGGCCTCCGGCCTGTCCTGGTCGCTGGCGGTTCGGCGGAAAGGGGGCGAGGCCCAAGGGCCCCGCCCCCGCAAGGCATCACTGCCAGGACTTGATCAGCTCGTCATAGGAGATCGTCTCGCCCTGCGGCTTTTCGTTCTCCAGCGGGCCGACGGGCGAGCCCTCGGCGGCCAGCCATTCCTGCGGATCCTTTTCCTCGTTCATCTTGGGCCCCAGGTCGCCCTGCACGCCGGCGCGCTCCAGCCGCTCCAGCACCCGCTCCTGCTCGGCGCAAAGCGCGTCCAGCGCCTCCTGCGGGGTCTTGGCGCCGGAAAGCGCGTCGCCGATGTTCTGCCACCACAGCTGCGCGAGCTTGGGATAATCCGGGATGTTGGTCCCGGTCGGCGACCATTGCACGCGGGCGGGCGAGCGATAGAACTCGACCAGGCCGCCCAGCTGCGGCGCGCGTTCGGTGAAGGACTGGTCCTGGATGGTCGATTCGCGGATGAAGGTCAGCCCGACATGGGATTTCTTCACGTCCACGGTCTTCGAGGTCACGAATTGCGCATAGAGCCAGGCGGCCTGCGCGCGATCCACCGGCGTCGATTTCATCAGCGTCCAGGAACCCACGTCCTGATAGCCGATCTTGGTGCCCTCGGACCAATAGGCGCCGTGCGGGCTGGGGGCCATGCGCCATTTCGGCGTCCCGTCCTCGTTCATGACCGGGGTGCCCGGCTTGACCATATCGGCGGTGAAGGCGGTATACCAGAACATCTGCTGGGCGATGTCGCCGCGCGCCGGGACCGGCCCCGCCTCGCCGAAGGTCATGCCCATGGCCTCGGGCGGGGTGTATTTCTGCAGCCAGTCGATGGCCTTGGTCACGGCATAGACCGCCGCGGCATCGTTGGTCGCGCCGCCCCGCGCCACGCAGGAACCGACGGGGCGGCTGTTCTCGTCGACGCGGATGCCCCATTCGTCCACCGGCAGCCCGTTCGGCTCGCCTTTGTCGCCCATGCCGGCCATGGACATCCAGGCATCGGTATAGCGCCAGCCCAGGCTGGGATCCTTCTTGCCATAGTCCATGTTGCCCCAGGCCTTCGCCGGGCCGCCCTCGACATAGGACATGTCGCGGCCGGTGAAGAATTCGGCAATGTCCTCATAGGCCGACCAGTTGACCGGCACGCCCAGGTCGTAGCCATATTTCGCCTTGAAATCCTCTTGCGTCTTCTGGTCGTTGAACCAGTCGTAGCGGAACCAGTAGAGGTTGGCGAATTGCTGGTCGGGCAGCTGATACAGCTCGCCGTCCGGGGCGGTGGTGAACTTCAGCCCGATGAAATCGTCGAGGTCCAGCGTCGGGCTGGTGAAGTCCTTGCCCTCCTCGGCCATCCACTTGGTCAGGCTGCGCGCCTGCTGATAGCGCCAATGCGTGCCGATCAGGTCGCTGTCGTTGACATAGGCGTCATAGATGTTCTCGCCGGTCTGCATCTGGGTCTGCAGCTTCTCGACCACGTCGCCCTCGCCGATCAGGTCGTGCGTGACCTTGATCCCGGTGATGGCGGTAAAGGCGGGCGCCAGCACCTTGGCCTCGTATTCATGGGTGGTGATGGTTTCCGAGACCACCTTGATCTCCATCCCCGCCAGCGGCTGCGCGGCGTCGATGAACCATTGCATCTCCTTTTCCTGGTCCTCGCGCGAGAGCGAGGACAGATCGCCGATCTCGGCGTCGAGGAATTTCTTCGCCGCCTCCATGTCCGCCCAGGCGGGCGCGCCCATGACCACAAGCGCAAGCGCCATGGCCGTGGTCCTTTGCATCGGTCTCATGTTTTCCTCCCTGATGAGACACCGTTTCCCGATCCCCGTCAGACCCAGCGAAACACCGCCGCGGCATGGACGAGGCAGAGCGCGAGCCCCCACCACAGCGGGGGGCCTGCGAAGAACAGCCAGCCCAGGCAGATGAAGGCCGAGCCGAGAAGCGAGATGAACAGCCGGTCGCCGCGCGTCGTCTCGATGCGCAGGATGCCGCGGCGCGGGGTTTCCGGGAAGCGGATGGCCAGGATGGTGAACAGCACCAGCAGGCCCGCGATCACCCAGAAGAACAGCGCCACCGGAAAGGTCCAGGCCATCCAGCCGCCGGGAACCATCGGCGCGGTCCAGTCCCTGGCCCCGTCCTTGACCGGCGTGGCCCAGACCAGCAGGGCCAGGACGGCGCCCATCAGCAGGACGGCCAGGGCATAGATCGCCGGCCAGGCGATGCGCTTGTGCGTCGGGATGGCGGCGTCGGACATCAGACCCTCCCCAGGGCAAAGCCCTTGGCGATGTAGTTGCGCACGAACCAGATCACCAAGGCGCCGGGGATGATGGTCAGCACCCCCGCCGCCGCCAGCACGCCCCAGTCCATGCCGCTGGCGGAAACCGTGCGCGTCATCGTCGCCGCGATGGGCTTGGCGTTCACCGAGGTCAGCGTGCGGGACAAGAGCAGCTCGACCCAGCTGAACATGAAGCAGAAGAAGGCGGCGACCCCGATGCCGCTGGCGATCAGCGGCATGAAGATCCTGACGAAGAAGCGCGGGAAACTGTAGCCGTCGATATAGGCGGTCTCGTCGATCTCCTTGGGGACGCCGCGCATGAAGCCTTCCAGGATCCAGACCGCCAGCGGCACGTTGAACAGGCAATGCGCCAGCGCCACGGCGATATGCGTGTCGAAAAGCCCGACCGAGGAGTAAAGCTGGAAGAAGGGCAGCGCAAAGACCGCCGGCGGCGACATGCGGTTGGTCAGCAGCCAGAAGAACAGGTGCTTGTCGCCCATGAAGCTGTAGCGGCTGAAGGCATAGGCGGCCGGCAGCGCCACGGCGACGGAAATCACCGTGTTCATCACCACGTAGATGATCGAGTTCACATAGCCCATGTACCAGCTGGGATCGGTCAGGATCACCCGATAGTTCCGCAGGGTCAGGTTGTGCGGGTAAAGGCTGAAGGTGCCGGTGATCTCGGCATTGGTCTTGAGGCTCATGTTCACCAGCCAGTAGATCGGCACCAGCAGGAACAGCAGGTAGATCAGCATCACCAGGGCCGAGGGCTTCAGGCGCATCACATGCCCTCCGGGATGTCGGCCTGGCTGCGGTCGATATTGGTCATGACGGTGTAGAACACCCAGCTGACCAGCAGGATCACCAGGAAATACATGATCGAGAAGGCGGCGGCGGGGCCGAGGTCGAACTGCCCGACCGCCATCTTCACCAGGTCGATGGACAGGAAGGTGGTCGAGTTGCCGGGACCGCCGCCGGTGACGACGAAGGGCTCGGTATAGATCATGAAGCTGTCCATGAAGCGCAGAAGCACGGCGATCAGCAGCACGCCCTTCATCTTGGGCAGCTCGATATGGCGGAACACCGCCCAGCGGCTGGCCTGGTCGATCTTGGCGGCCTGGTAATAGGCCTGCGGGATGGATTGCAGCCCGGCATAGCAAAGCAGCGCGACCAGGCTGGTCCAGTGCCAGACATCCATCACGATCACGGTGATCCAGGCGTCCAGCGGGTCGTTGGTATAGTTGTAGTCCAGCCCCAGCGCCTTGAGCCCGCGGCCCAGAAGCCCGATGTCGGTGCGGCCGAAGATCTGCCAGATGGTGCCGACGACGTTGAAGGGGATCAGCAGCGGCAGCGCCATCAGCACCAGCACCAGGCTGGACCAGAAGCCCTTCTTGGGCATGTTCAGCGCCACGAAGATGCCCAGCGGCACCTCGATCGCCAGGATGATGGCGGAAAACAGCGCCTGCCGCCCCAGCGCCCCGTGCAGGCGGCGCGAATGCACCATCTCGTCGAACCATTCGAGGCCCGCCCAGAAGAAGGCGTTGTTGCCGAACGTGTCGTTCACCGAATAGTTCACCACCGTCATCAGCGGGATCACCGCCGAGAAGGCGACGACGACCAGCACCGGCAGGACCAGGAACCAGGCCTTGTTGTTCTGGGTCTTTTCCATCAGCCGCCCCCCTGTTCCAACGGCGCGACGCGCCAGTCGTCGGCATAGACGTTGATCTTGCCCGGCGCGAAGGCGACCTGCGGCAGGCCGCCGACCGCCATCCCCTCGGGCATGACCACGTTCAGCGGCCGGCCCGCGACCTCGCCGCGCACCAGCCGGTGGCGGCCCAGATCCTCGATCCGGCGGATGGTCAGCGGCAGCCCGCCGCTGGCGACCAGCCTGGCATGTTCGGGGCGGATGCCGATCTGCACCCGGCCGGCGACCGGGGGATAATGCGCCCCCAGCGCCACCACCTCGCCGCCGGGCAGCAGGGCTTGGTCGCCCCGCAGCTCCTCGGCATCGAGGAAGTTCATGCCGGGCGAGCCGATGAAATAGCCCACGAAGCTGTGGGCGGGCTTTTCGAACAGCTCCTCGGGCGTGCCCATCTGCACCACGCGGCCCTCGTGCATGACCACGACCTGCTGGGCAAAGGTCAGCGCCTCGGTCTGGTCGTGGGTGACGTAGATCATGGTATGGCCGAACTGGCGGTGCAGCTCCTTGAGCTGGGTGCGCAGCTCCCATTTCATCTGCGGGTCGATGACGGTCAGCGGCTCGTCGAAGAGGATCGCGTTCACGTCCTCGCGCACCATGCCGCGGCCAAGGCTGATCTTCTGCTTGGCATCGGCGGTCAGCCCCTGCGCCTTGCGGTTCAGCCATGCCTCCATGCCGATCATGCGCGCGATCCGGTCCACCCGCGCCTTGACATAGGCGGCGTCCTTGCCGCGGTTCCTCAGCGGGAAGGCCAGGTTGTCGCGCACGGTCATGGTGTCGTAGACCACCGGGAACTGGAACACCTGGGCGATGTTGCGCTCGGCCGTGGGGGCCGCAGTCACGTCGCGGTCGCCGAACAGCACCCGGCCCTGGCTGGGGGTCAGAAGCCCCGAGATGATGTTCAGAAGCGTGGTCTTGCCGCAGCCCGAGGCGCCCAGCAGCGCATAGGCGCCGCCGTCCTGCCAGACATGGTCCATCCGTTTCAGGGCGAAATCCGCATCGGACCGCGGATGGGGCAGGTAGCTGTGGGCCAGGTTCTGCAGGGTGATCCGCGCCATGTCAGGCCGCCTTCGCATAGGCGGCCGGGGCGGCAAGCCGCCCGGACGCGTCGAACAGGTAGACATGCGCCGGGTCCAGCCAGACCGAAAGCGGCTGGCCGGGCGTCAGCAGATGCACGCCCTCGACCAGCCCGACCCAGCGGTCGGCGCCATGCTCGACATGGACGAAGGTTTCCGAGCCGGTGATCTCGGTCCCGACCAGCGTGCAGGCGAACGCCACCGCCGCCGGGCCGTGCCGGGCCAGCGACAGGTGGTTGGCGCGGAACCCGGCCAGATAGGCGCCGTCCGGCAGGTCGGCGAAACTGCCCGCGGCCAGCACGCTGTCGCCGAAGGTGACGGCATCGCCCTGCTTGCGGGCGGCGACGAAATTCATCGGCGGATCGCTGAACACCCGCGCCGTGGTCGCATCCACCGGCTGGCGATAGACCTGCGGCGTCGGGCCGAATTGCGTCATCCGGCCCTGCCACAGCGTCGCGGTATGGCCGCCCAGCAGCAGCGCCTCCTCGGGCTCGGTGGTGGCATAGACGAAGATCGCACCGGAAGCCTCGAAGATGCGCGGGATCTCGACCCGCAATTCCTCGCGCAGCTTGTAGTCGAGGTTCGCCAAGGGCTCGTCCAGCAGCACCAGCCCGGCGCCCTTGACCAGCGCGCGGGCCAGGGCGCAGCGTTGCTGCTGGCCGCCCGAAAGCTCCAGCGGCTTGCGCGCCAGCATCGGCGTCAGGTGCAGCATCTCGGCGGTCTCGCGCACCTTGCGGTCGATCTCGTCCCGCGGCCGGCGCAGGATGCGCAGGGGCGAGGCGATGTTTTCATAGACCGAGAGGCCGGGATAGTTGATGAACTGCTGGTAGACCATGGCAATGCCGCGGTCCTGCACCCGCTGGCCGGTCACGTCCCGCCCGTCCCAGAGGATGCGGCCGGTCGTCGGCTGGTCCAGCCCCGCCATCAGCCGCATCAGGCTGGTCTTGCCGGAAAGCGTCGGGCCCAGCAGCACGTTCATGCTGCCCCTTTGCAGGGTCAGGCTGGTGGGGTGGACATGCACCCTGCCCCCGACCGACCGCGATACGCCCTGCAGTTCCAGCAAAGCCTTACCCTCCCCTATTCCGCCGCCGAATGGGCGGCATGGTGCCTGTCCACGAAGGCCGCCAGCTCGCGGCGTTGCGCCTCGGTCATGTGCAGGCCCAGCTTGGTGCGGCGCCACAGGATGTCCTCGGCGGTGGCGGCGAATTCATGGCGGATCAGCCAGATCACCTCGGCCTCGGTCAGCCCGGCACCGAAATCGCGCCCCAGCGCCGCCATGCTGCCGGCGCCGTCGAGCAGCAGGAACGCCTCGGTGCCATAGGTGCGCACCAGCCGGCGCGACAGGCGCGGCGACAGGAACGGGTGGCGCGCCTGCAGCTGGGCCAGCAGATCCTCGACCCCGTCCACCGGGAAGTCGCCGCCCGGCAGCGGCACCCGCGCGGTCCAGTCCCCGCCCGCCTGCGGAAAGTAGGGCGCAAGCCTGGCCAGCGCGCCCTCGGCCAGCCGGCGGTAGGTGGTGATCTTGCCGCCGAAGACGTTGAGCAGCGGCGCCCCGCCCGCCTCGCCGTCCTGCAGGCTGAGGACATAGTCCCGCGTCGCCGCCGTGGCCGATTTCGCGCCGTCGTCGTAAAGCGGCCTCACCCCGGAATAGGTCCAGACCACCTGATCGGGCGTCACCGGCCGGGCGAAATAGCGGCTGGCGAAGGCGCAAAGGTAATCGCGCTCTTCCTCGGTGCAGCGCGCCTCGCCGGGGGGGCCGCGATGGTCCATGTCGGTGGTGCCGATCAGGGTGAAATCCTCTTCGAAGGGGATCGCGAAGATGATCCGCCCGTCCGTGCCCTGGAAGAAATAGCAGCGGTCGTGGTCGTAAAGCCGCGGCACGACGATGTGGCTGCCGCGCACCAGCCGCACCCCTTCGGCCGAGGGGATATGCGCGACGTTGCGGATCACGTCCTCGACCCATGGCCCGCCGGCATTGACCAGCGCGCGGGCGTGGTGGATGCGCGTGCCCCCCGCCCCCTCGGTGGTGATGCGCCACAGCCCGTCCGCGCGCTCGGCATGGGTGACGCGGGTGCGGGTCAGGATGGTGGCGCCGCGGGCCTGCGCGTCGCGGGCGTTCAGCACCACCAGCCGCGCATCCTGCACCCAGCAGTCGGAATATTCCCAGCCCCGCCGAAAGCCCGGCTTCAGCGGCTTGCCCAGCGGGTCGCGGGACAGGTCCAGCCGCCTGGTCCCCGGCAGGATCCTGCGGCCGCCCAGATTGTCGTAAAGGAACAGCCCCAGCCGGATCAGCCAGGCCGGGCGGCGGCCGCGCAGACAGGGCATCGCCAGCGACAGGATGCGCGAGGTCGGCGTGTCGGCCTCGAAGCGCATGTCGGGCGACCAGGGCAACACGAAACGCATCGGCCAGGAGATATGCGGCATCGCGGCCAGCAGCGTCTCGCGTTCCTCCAGCGCCTCGCGCACCAGCCGGAACTCGAAGAACTCCAGGTAGCGCAGCCCGCCATGGAACAGCTTGGTCGAGGCCGATGAGGTCGCCTGCGCCAGGTCGCCCATCTCGGCCAGCGTGACCGCAAGCCCGCGCCCCGCCGCATCCCGCGCGATGCCGCAGCCGTTGATTCCTCCGCCGATGATGAAAAGGTCGGCCTGGGGCCGCACTGGTGCCGACACGCCGATCCCTCCCCGTCGCTGCGCGTCCGTCGATAGCCGAAAGGTGTAACGGCTTCGTGACCCCGGTCAAGCGAAAATTTTCGTTTATGATCGCTTTTGGAAAAAGCGAATGAACATGCGCGGCATTGCAGCATGATTCGCGTGAAAACAATGCAGATGCAGCAAGAAACCCAGGACAGGATGCGCGGTTTTTCTTGCGCCGCAAGAACGGCGAGCCGCCGTCAAGGCCAAAATCGAACTGAAACGAACATTCGGAAGCGCCGAGGGCGCGGCAACCGCAGGTAGAAAGGCATTTCCACGCCGCCGCGCTGCCATCCGCGACTGCCCGCCGTTGCCGCAATGCAGCAATTTCGCCGTCCATGCGGCAAAGGGACGCCGTTTCGGTCTTGCCGGGCTTGGTCTCGGCGGGAAAATCTGGCAAGGACGGCGCATCCTAAGAACAAGGGCCATCCAGATGAACAGCCAATCCGTCATACATACCGGGGGTCAGGTGGCCACGCTGACCCATCTTCAAAGGCTTGAAGCCGAAAGCATCCAGATCATGCGCGAGGTCGTGGCGGCGGCCGACAACCCGGTGATGCTCTATTCGGTCGGCAAGGATTCGGCCTGCATGCTGCATCTGGCGAAGAAGGCGTTCTACCCGGCCCCGCCGCCCTTCCCGCTGCTGCATGTCGACACCACCTGGAAATTCCGCGCCATGTACGATCTGCGCGACCGCGCCGCGGCGCAGGCGGGCATGGAGCTGATCGTCCACCACAACCCCGAGGCGATGGAAAAGGGCATCAACCCCTTCGACCACGGCAGCCTGCATACGGACATGTGGAAGACCGACGGGCTGAAGCAGGCGCTGACCAAGTTCAATTTCGACGTGGCCTTCGGCGGCGCGCGCCGCGACGAGGAAAAGTCGCGCGCCAAGGAACGGGTGTTCTCGTTCCGCTCGGCCAACCACCGCTGGGATCCCAAGAACCAGCGCCCCGAGCTGTGGAAGCTCTACAACACCCGCAAGGGCAAGGGCGAATCGATCCGGGTCTTCCCGCTGTCGAACTGGACCGAGCTGGACATCTGGCAGTATATCCACCTGGAAAACATCGACATCGTGCCGCTGTATTTCTCGGACCTGCGGCCGGTGGTGGAACGCGACGGCCTGCTCATCATGGTCGACGACGACCGTTTCCGCCTGCGCGAGGGCGAGCAACCGATGATGAAATCCGTGCGCTTCCGCACGCTGGGTTGCTATCCGCTGACCGGCGCGGTGGAATCGAACGCCAAGACCCTGCCCGAGGTCATCCAGGAAATGCTGCTGACCACCACGTCCGAGCGGCAGGGCCGCGCCATCGACCACGACCAGTCGGCCTCGATGGAGAAGAAGAAGCAAGAGGGGTATTTCTGAGATGAACCACGAGATGAAAAGCCCCGTCTATGTCACGGACACGCTGATCTCCCAGGATATCGACGCCTATCTGCTGAAGCACCAGCACAAGACCATGCTGCGCTTCATCACCTGCGGCTCGGTCGACGACGGCAAGTCCACGCTGATCGGCCGGCTGCTCTATGACAGCAAGATGATCTTCGAGGACCAGCTGGCGAGCCTGGAAAGCGATTCCAAGGTCGTGGGCACCCAGGGCGGCGAGATCGACTTCGCCCTGCTGGTCGACGGCCTGGCGGCGGAACGCGAGCAGGGCATCACCATCGACGTGGCCTATCGCTTCTTTGCCACCGACAAGCGCAAGTTCATCGTCGCCGACACGCCCGGCCACGAGCAATATACCCGCAACATGGTCACCGGCGCCTCGACCGCCGACCTTGCCGTGATCCTGATCGACGCGCGCCAGGGCGTGCTGACCCAGACCCGGCGGCACAGCTACCTGGTGAACCTGCTGGGCATCCAGAACGTGGTGCTGGCGGTGAACAAGATGGACCTGGTCGATTACTCGGCCGAGCGGTTCTACGACATCGTCGCGGATTATTCGCATTTCGCCAAGCAGATCGGCATGGACAGCTTCCTGCCGATCCCGATCTCGGGGCTCAAGGGCGACAATATCGTCGAGAAAAGCCCGAACATGCATTGGTACCAGGGCCCGACGCTGCTGGGCCACCTGGAAGAGGCGCCGGTCAGCGACACCCGCATGCTGGACCAGCCCTTCCGCATGGCGGTGCAATGGGTGAACCGGCCGAACCTGGACTTCCGCGGCTTTGCCGGCCAGATCGGCGCGGGCATGGTGCGGCCGGGCGACGCCATCCGGGTGCTGCCCTCGGGCAAGACCACCACGGTCAAGTCGATCGTCACCTATGACGGCGACCTGGACCTGGCCGTCGCCGGCCAGTCGGTGACGCTGACCTTCGCCGACGAGATCGACTGCTCGCGCGGCGATATGATCGTGCAATCCGACCAGCCCTGCGAGGTCGCCGACCAGTTCGAGGCGACGGTGGTCTGGATGGCCGAGCAGGAGATGCTGCCGGGCCGCCCCTACCTGCTGAAGATCGGCACCCAGACCGTCACCGCGACCGTGACCGAGCCCAAGTATGAGGTCAACGTCAACACGCTGGAGCATCTGGCCAGCAAGACGCTGGGGCTGAACGCCATCGGGGTGGTCAATATCTCGACCGACCGGCCGATCCCGTTCGAGGCCTATGCCCAGAACCCCGACCTGGGCGGCTTCATCCTGATCGACCGCATGACCAATGCCACGGTGGCGGCGGGCATGATCCATTTCGCGCTGCGCCGGTCGCAGAACATCCACTGGCAGGCGCTGGACGTGAACCGCGATGCCCATGCGGCGCTGAAGAACCAGAAGCCCGCCGTGGTCTGGTTCACCGGCCTGTCGGGCTCGGGCAAGTCCACCATCGCCAATATCGTCGAGAAGAAGCTGCATGCCCTGGGCAAGCACACCTTCCTGCTGGACGGCGACAACATCCGCCACGGGCTGAACCGCGACCTGGGCTTTACCGATGCCGACCGGGTGGAAAACATCCGCCGCGTGGGCGAGGTGGCGCGGCTGATGACCGATGCCGGGTTGATCGTGCTGACCGCCTTCATCTCGCCCTTCCGTTCGGAACGGCAGATGGTGCGCGACCTGATGGCGCCGGGCGAGTTCGTCGAGGTCTTCGTCGACACGCCGCTGGAGGTGGCCGAGGCGCGCGACGTCAAGGGCCTGTACAAAAAGGCGCGGTCGGGCCAGCTGAAGAACTTCACCGGCATCGACAGCCCCTATGAGCAGCCGCAGAACGCCGAGTTGACCGTGAACACGGTCGAGCTGACGCCCGAGGACGCGGCCGAGCGCATCGTGCAATACGTGCTGCGCGAGATGAGCTGACGCCCCGCCCCTTCGCGGATGAGACAAAAGAACGGCGGCCGGGTTGCGGCCGCCGTTCGCATGTCGGGGTCGGGCTTTTCCAAGCGGCGGCGCTAGGCCCTGTCCGCCAGCGCCCGCGGCCTTGGCCCGCCGGTGGCCCAGTCGAGCAGTTCGGCCGTATGGACGACCGGCACCCCGGTGCCCGAGCCGATCTGCATCATGCAGCCGATATTGCCGGCGCTGATCACCTGCGGGGTCAGCGCCTCCAGCGTCTCGACCTTGCGGCGCTTCAGCTCGGCCGAGATCGCCGGCTGCATCAGGTTGTAGGTGCCGGCCGAGCCGCAGCAGATATGCGCGTCCCTGGGCTCCAGCACGGTAAAGCCGGCAGCGGCCAGCAATTCCTTGGGCGCGCTGCGGATCTGCTGGCCGTGCTGCAACGAACAGGCGGCGTGATAGCCGACGCGCAGCGGCTCGGCATGGCCGGGCTCGCGCAAGCCCAGCTCGGCCATGACCTCGGTGATGTCCTTGGCCAGGCCGGCCACCCGCGCGGCATCCGCGGCCAGCGGATCATGCGCGAACATGTGCCCGTAGTCCTTGACCGTGGTGCCGCAGCCCGAGGTGTTGATGACCACCGCGTCCAGCCCCTCGCCCGCGACCTCGGCCATCAGCGCACGGATATTGGCGGCGGCCATGGCGTGGCTTTCGTCGGTCTTGCCCATGTGATGGGTCAGCGCGCCGCAGCAGCCCAGGCCGCGCGGGATCACCACCTCGCAGCCATGCCGGCGCAGAAGGCGGATGGTCGCGTCGTTGATGTCGGTGTTCAGCGCCCTTTGCGCGCAGCCGACCAGCAGCGCCACCCGCTTGCGGCGCGGCCCCTCGGCGGCAAAGACCTGCGGGCGGTCGTTCAGGCTGGGCGGCGGGATGTCGCGCGGCGCCATGTCCAGCATCGCCCGCAGCCGTGCGTCCGGCACCAGCCGGCGAAAGGGTTGCGCGATCTTCGCGCCCATCAGCGCCAGTCGGAAGCGCCCCGGATAGGGCAGGATGCGCGCCAAGAGCCAGCGCAGCGCCCGCTCGCCCAGGGGGCGGCGATAGGTCTTTTCGATATATTCGCGGGCGTGATCGACCAGGTGCATGTAATGCACGCCCGAGGGACAGGTGGTCATGCAGGAAAGGCAGCTGAGGCAGCGGTCGATGTGGCCGACGGTCTTGGCATCGGGGATCTTGCCGTTCTCCAGCATGTCCTTGATCAGGTAGATGCGGCCGCGCGGGCTGTCCAGCTCGTCGCCCAGCACCTTGTAGGTCGGGCAGGTCGCTGTGCAGAAGCCGCAATGGACGCAGCTGCGCAGGATCTCGTTGGCGCGGGCCGTGCCGGGGTCGGCCAATTGCCGAGGCGTGAAATTGGTCTGCATGTCAGCTGTCCATCAGGCCGGGATTGAGGATGCCGGCGGGGTCGAACCTGTGGCGCAACCCGGCCGAGAGCCGGGCGACGGCCGGGGCCTCGGGCGGAAAGGCCGGGCCGTCCAGCCCGCCGCGCCGGACCAGCGTGGCATGGGGCGCGACCTGCCGCACCGCCTGGGCCGTCCCCGGCCCGCAATACCAGACGAGCCCGCCGCCCCAGTCGAGCGACGCCTCGCCCCCCAGCGCCTGCAAGGCCCGCGCCGCGGCCGGGGCGTCGCTGGGCTTGACCAGCACCCGCCAGAGCGGCGCGTCCGCGCCGGCGAAATGCGCCAGGTCGCGCAGCTCGGGCCACAGGGCCAGGGTGGCGGCATCGTCCAGCACCTCGGCCTCGCGCGGTGCCAGCAGCGCCAGCAGCCGGTCGCGGCGATAGGTCATCTGCGGCCCCAGCCCCTCGACCCGCAGCCAGGCCGAGCCGTCGCGGAAGGCGGCGCCCGAGACCTCGAAAGGCGTCGCCAGCGCGGCCGAGAAGATCGCCACCGCCTCCTCGACCGTGACGCCGTGAAAGCCCAGCGTGCAGCGGTCGGGCAGGTGCGGCAGCGTCTTCAGCGCCACCTCGGTCAACACGCCCAGCGTGCCATGCGCGCCGCAAAAGAGCTTGCCCAGGTCGAGGCCGGTCACGTTCTTCATCACCCGGCCGCCGTTCTTCAGCACCCGGCCCTGGCCGTCGACGAAGCGCACCCCCAGCAGATGGTCGCGGCAGGCCCCGGCCAGCAGCCGGCGCGGGCCGCTGGCATTGGCCGCGACCACGCCGCCGATGGTCGGCGTGCCGTTACGGCCCAGCACGCCGCGCATGTCGGCGGGCTCGAAGGCCAGCGCCTGGCCCTCGGCGGCCAGCATGGCCCGGATCTGGTCCAGGGGCGTGCCGGCGCGGGCGATCAGCGTCATCTCGCCCGGCTCATAGGTCACGACGCCGCCGATCGCGGCGGTGGACATCAGCTCGCCCGGCACGGCGCCGGTCTCGACCCGCGTGCCGCCGCCGGCGATGCGCAGGGGCAGACGGGCGGCGAAACGCTCGGCGATCAGGGCGGCAAGCTCAGCCTCGCTGGCGGGGCTCAGCCCCGCGCCGCTGGGGTTGTCGGGGGTCATCGGGCGGCTGCCTCCTCGCGCCAGGACTGGCTTGCGTCCAGCGGAAAGACCTTGGCCGGGTTGAGCAGCCAGCGCGGGTCGAAAGCGTCCTTGACCGCCATCTGGATCTCCAGGTCGGGGCCGTCATATTGCTTGCCCATCAGGTCGCGCTTTTCGATGCCCACGCCATGCTCGCCGGTCAGGCAGCCGCCGACATCGACGCAAAGCCGCAGGATGTCGTTGCCGAAAGCCTCGGCCCGCTCCAGGTCGCCGGGCTTGTTGGCGTTGAACAGGATCAGCGGGTGCATGTTGCCGTCGCCGGCATGAAAGACATTCGCGACCTCCAGCCCATGCTGGCGCGAAAGCTCGCCGATCATCTTCAGCGTATAGGGCAGCTGGCCCACCGGCACGGTGCCGTCCAGGCAGATATAGTCGCCCAGCCGGCCCATGGCGCCAAAGGCCGACTTGCGGCCCTTCCAGATCGCCATGGCTTCGTCGGCATTGCGGCTTTCGCGGAACTCGACCGGGTTCAGGGCACCCGCGATCTCGCGGATGCGGGCGATCTGGTGGTCGATCTCGGCCGGCGAGCCCTCGACCTCGACGATCAGCACCGCGGCGCAATCGGGATAGCCGGCATGGGCAAAGGCCTCGACCGCGCGCAGGCAGACGTCGTCCATGTATTCGATGGCGACCGGCAGCACGCCCGAGCGGATGATCCGCGCCACGCATTCGCCGGCCACCTCGGCGCCGTCGAAGCCGATCAGCACCGGGCGCGCGCCCTCGGGGCGCGGCAGGATGCGCAAGGTGGCCTCGGTCACGATGCCCAGCTGCCCTTCCGAGCCGCAGATGAGCCCCATCAGATCCAGGCCCATCGGCCCCATCTCGGGCCCGCCCAGCTCGACCACCTCGCCGGTGGTCAGCACCACGGTGGCGCCCATCAGGTTGTTGGTGGTGACGCCGTATTTCAGGCAATGCGCCCCGCCCGAGTTCATCGCGATATTGCCGGCGATGGTGCAGGCCAGCTGCGAGGACGGGTCGGGCGCATAGAAGAAGCCCTGCGGTTCCAGCTCGGCGCTGACCGACAGGTTGGTCACGCCGGTCTGCACGCGAATGATGCGGTTCGCGGTGTCGATCTCCAGCACCTCGCGCAGGCGCAGGGTGGCGATGATGACCGAATCGGCCGTGGGCAGCGCGCCCCCGGCCAGCGAGGTTCCCGCACCGCGCGGCACCACCGGCACCCGCATCTCGTGGCAGATGCGCATGGCGGCCGCGACTTCCTCGGTCGTGCGCGGCAGCACCACGGCCAGCGGCGGGCAGCGATAGGCGGTCAGCGCGTCGCATTCATAGGCCCGCGTCTCCTCGGGGTCCGAGATCACGGCATCCGCGGGCAGGACGTCGCGCAGGGCGGCGACGATCTGCGGCGCGCGCGCAAGGATGGCCGCATCGGGGCTGGGCATGGCGATACCGGACAAGCTCTCCTCCCTTGGTGGCGGGGCCGTCCTCTGCCCCTGCATTCTTGGTATAATTTTCAGACCACATTCGTCAATCGGTATTTTTCTGGACCAATGCGCCGGATTTGTGCTTACATGGCAGCGATCCGACAAAATCGCACGAGCGCCCATGACCAACGCTTCCGTAAAATCCGAACGCGCCGCCGAGGCCGTGGCCCAGCATCTCGAATCGCTGATCCTTGAGGGCTCGCTGCGCCCCGACGAGCGGCTCTTGCCCGAGCGCGAGCTGGCCGAGCGGCTGAACGTCTCGCGCTCGACCCTGCGCGACGGACTGAAGATCCTTGAGGAGCGCGGGCTACTGACCAGCGCCGGCGGGCGCGGCAGCCGGGTGGCGGCCCTGGGCAGCGCGGCGATCACCGATCCGCTGATCGCCATGCTGGCCCGCCATGCCGAGGCGGCGGACGATTACCTGGAGTTCCGCGGCATCGTCGAAAGCGCGGCAGCCGGGCTGGCCGCGCAGCGCGCCACCGAGATCGAGCTGGCGCGCATCCGCGACTGCCTTGGCCGCATCGACCGCGCCCATGCCCGCGCCGATACCGGCGAGGAGGCCGAGGCGGATGCCGAGTTGCACCTGCTGATCTATGAGGCGAGCCATAACCTGACGCTCTTGCAGATCATGCAGGCGCTGGCGGGGGTGCTGCGTTCGGACGTGATCCAGAACCGCAGCCGGCTGTTCGCGGTGCCGGCCATCCGCGAGTTGCTGCGCCAGCAGCACCGCGCCATCGCCGAGGCGATCCTTGCCCGCGATGCCGAGGCCGCCCGGCAGGCGGCGGGCGAGCATATCGGCTATCTGCGCCAGGCCAGCCGCGAGATCCGCGAGGCCGAGGCGCGGCTCGATCTGTCGCTGCGCCGGCTGAACGGCGGCGGCGCCGGCACGCGCGCGGCCGGCGCCAGATCATCCGCCCCCGCCGCAGGGGGCTAGGGGCGAAAGGGCCGGGTTCCGGCCCTTTTATCCCCGCTCAGTCCAGGCTGACATTGGCGTCGCGGACCACCGGCTCCCATTTCGCCATCTCGGCCTTGACATGCTCGGCCAGCTCCTCGGGGGACGAGGCGACGATGGTGGCCGAGAACTCCTTCATCCGCTCGGCCACCGCCGGGTCGGCCATGGCGGCCAGCGCGGCCTTGTTCAGCGCCTCGACCGCCTCGGGCGGCGTGCCGGCGGGGGCGAAAAGCGCGTTCCAGGTATAGGTTTCGTATCCCGGCAGGGTCTCGGCGATGGCCGGGATGTCGGGGAAGCTGGGCGCGCGTTCGGCGGTGGTCACGCCAAGCGCCCGCAGCTTGCCCGAGGCGATATGCCCCGAGGCCGAGGGCAGGTTGTCGAAGATGATCGGCACCTGGTTGCCCAGAACGTCGGTCAGCGCCGGGCCCGAGCCCTTGTAGGGGATATGGGTGATGTCCACCCCGGCCATGGCCTTGAACAGCTCACCCGACAGGTGCAGCGGCGTGCCGTTGCCCGAGGAAGCATAGGCCAGCGGCTCGGCCTTGGCGAGGTCGATCAGTTCCTGCACCGTGTTCACCGGCAGCTCCGGGTTCACCGCCAGCACGTTCGGCACCAGCACCAACAGCGACACCGGCGCGAAATCCGCAACCGGGTCGTAGGGTTTCTGCTTCAGGATCAGCGGGTTCAGCGCATGGGTGGCGACGGTGGCCATCAGGATCGTATAGCCGTCGGGATCGGCCTTGGCGACCTGGGCCGCGCCCAGGCTGCCGCCGGCGCCGCCGACGTTCTGCACGATGACCTGCTGGCCCAGTTCCTGGCTCATCCGTTCGGCGACGATGCGCCCGACCACGTCGGTCGAGCCGCCGGCGGCAAAGGGGATGACCAGGGTGATCGGGCGATCCGGGTATTCGGCGGCAGCGGCGCCGGCCAGGCCAAGCGCCATGGCGGCGCCCAGCAGCAGGCGGCGGGTGATGGATGCGGTCATGGTTTCCTCCCAGTTGAATGTTCAGGCGTCGCTTTCGGTAAAGACCTCGTCCCGGCGCTTGCGGATCTGCGGCATGAAGACCAGCACCAGAACGATCAGCGACATCACCAGCAGGGTGGCGCTGATCGGGCGGGTCAGGAAGGTCGTGGGATCGCCGCGCGACAGGATCATCGCCCGGCGCAGGTTTTCCTCCAGCAGCGGGCCCAGGACAAAGCCCAGCAGCAGCGGCGCCGGCTCGCAGCGCAGCTTGGACATGACATAGCCAAGCAGGCCGAAGAAGGCGACGGCGAACAGGTCGTAGCTGTTCGAGTTCACCGAATAGACCCCGATCGAGCACATGGCCATGATGATCGGGAACAGCACGTAATAGGGCACGCTCAGCAGCTTGACCCACAGCCCGATCAGCGGCAGGTTCAGCACCACCAGCATCAGGTTGCCGATCCACATGCTGGCCACGATGCCCCAGAACAGCGCGGGCTGTTCGCTGACCACGTTCGGCCCCGGCACGATGCCCTGGATGATCATGGCGCCGATCATCAGCGCCATCACCGGGTTCGCCGGAATCCCCAGCGTCAAGAGCGGGATGAAGCTAGTCTGCGCCCCGGCATTGTTGGCGCTTTCCGGCCCGGCGACGCCGGCCAGCGCGCCCTTGCCGAACTCCTCGGGGTGGCGGGAGACCTTCTTCTCGATCGTGTAGCTGGCGAAACTGGCCAGGATCGCCCCACCGCCCGGCAGGATGCCCAGGATCGAGCCGATGCCGGTGCCGCGCAGGACGGGACCGATCATCTGGCGCAACTCCTCGCGCGTCGGGAACAGCCGGTTGATGTTCTTGGTCATGACCTGGCGGTCATGCTCGTCCTCGAGGTTGCGCAGGATCTCGGCGATGCCGAAGACCCCCACGGCGACGGCGACGAAGTTCAGCCCGTCGGCGAATTGCGTGATCCCCAGGGTGAAGCGCGGCGCGCCGGTATAGATGTCGGTGCCGACCATGCCCAGAAGCAGGCCCAGCACCACCATGGCCAGCGCCTTGAGGACCGAGCCATGCGCCAGCGCCACCGACATCACCAGGCCCAGCACCATCAGGCTGAAATACTCGGCCGCGCCGAATTTCAGCGCCACCGCGGTCAGCGGCGGGGCGAACAGCGCCACCAGGAAGGTCGAGACCGAGCCGGCGAAGAACGACCCCAGCGCCGCCAGCGCCAGCGCAGTGCCGGCCTTGCCCTTGCGGGCCATCTGGTAGCCGTCGATGGCGGTGACGGCCGACGAGCTTTCGCCCGGCATGTTGATCAGGATCGCCGTGGTCGAGCCGCCGTATTGCGCGCCGTAATAGATGCCGGCCAGCATGATGAGCGAGCTGACGGGCTCCAGCTGGAAGGTGATCGGCAAGAGCATGGCGATGGTCGCCGTGGCGCCGATGCCGGGCAGCACGCCGATCAGCGTGCCGAGCAGCACCCCGATCAGGCAGAAGGCCAGGTTCTCCAGCGAGGAGGCGACCGAAAAGCCAAGGGCGAGATTGCTGAAAAGTTCCATCGCGCCCTCACATGCCCAGCCAGGGGCCGAAGCGCCGGAAAGGCAGGCCAAGGCCGTAGCTGAAGATCAGCGTGGACAGGATCGTCACCGCCACCGCCAGGATCAGCGCCGCCAGCGGCCGCATGCGCATCGAGGCCTGCGAGGCGATCAGCGTGGTGAAGAACAGCGCCGGCACGAAGCCGAGGCCGCGCACCGTCAGGCCAAAGAAGATCGGCGCCGGCAGGATGAACAGCAGCCCGCGCCAGGCGACCTTGCCGAAGGGCTCGTCATCCTCGCGCCCGAAGGATCTCAGCAGGATGATCAGCCCCAGAACGAACAGAAGGCCGGACAGGACCATCGGGAAATATCCCGGCCCCATCCGCAGCGAAGTGCCGATTTCCAGCCCGGCCGTGTGCCAGCCGAAGAATGCCGCCGCCGCCATCATCGAAAGCCCGGCGACGATGTCGGTGGTATCCTTGGGTTTTGCGGACATGCGTTCCTCCCCCCGAGTGACGGGCCCCGCCGCAAGGGGCGGGGCCGCTTTCCGTTTCAGTCGGCATAGACGCCGGCGGCCTCGATCACCGGCTTCCAGCGGGCGATCTCGGATTCCAGCTTGGCCTTGAGCGCGGCCGGCGTGGCGTTTTCCGCCGGTTCGGGCGCCGTGCCCAGGTCGGCCATCGCCTTGGCGACGCCCTCGTCGGCCAGCGCGACCTGCAGGGCCTGCGACAGCCGCTCGGTCACTTCGGCCGGCGTGCCCTTGGGGGCATAGATGCCGTGCCAGATGCCGAATTCCATCGTCTCGACCCCGCCTTCCTTGGCGGTGGGCAGGTCGGGGAACAGCTCCAGCCGCTCGGGCGAGGTCACGGCATAGGCCTTGATCGTGCCGCCCTTGATCTGCTGGGTGGTGTTGGTGGTCTGGTCGCACATGATGTCGGTCTGCCCGCCCAGCAGGTCGGTCATCGCCGGGCCGGTGCCCTTGTAGGGCACCGTCACCAAGGGCGCCTCCAGCGCCTGCATCAGCAGCATGCCGCACAGGTGGCTGGCCGCGCCGATGCCGGCATTGGCCAGCGTCAGCTGGTCGGCATTGGCCTTGACGTAGTCCTTGAAGGCGGTGAAATCGGCCGGCTCGAAATCCTTGCGCGCCGTCACCACCATCGGCACCTCGGTCACCAGCCCGACATATTCGAAGGCGTTCAGCGTGTCATAGGCCAGGTTGCGGTAAAGCGTGGCCGAGGTCGCCATGCCGATATGGTGCAAAAGCACCGTATAGCCGTCCGGATCGGCCTTGGCGACATTGGCCGCGCCCAGGGTGCCGCCGGCGCCGCCGATATTCTCGACGATGATCTGCTGGCCCAGGTCGGCCGACATGCGCTCGGCCACCATGCGCGCGACCGTGTCGGTCGGACCGCCGGCCGAGAACGGCACGACCATGGTGATCTGGCGCTGCGGCCAGTCCTGCGCAAAGGCCGGCGCGGCCAGCAATGTCGCGGCGCAAAGCGCGCCCAGAAGCTTCGGATAAGCCATGTTCCCTCCCCAAGGATATTCCGGCCGGCGCCTTGCCCGGCGCGGCCACCGGGTGAAGCCTGCGGCGGGCCGGACCGCGGCACAAATCAAAAACGCAGACCATGCGGCGCATATTGCCGCAATGCGCCGGAAATGGGTGGAAAGGGGAACATCGCCCGGCAGGAATGGGTGGATTTCCACCCATTTTTCGCTCAGCCTGTCTCGTCCTCGGGCGCATCCAGGATCAGCCGGCGGTCTAGCCCGTATTTCTGCATCTTCTCGTAGAGCGTCTTGCGCGAGATCCCCAGCGTCTCGTAGACCGGGCGCAGCTTGCCGTCATGGGCGGCGATGGCGCCGGCGATCAGGCTGCGCTCGAAAGCGGCCACGCGGTCGGCCAGGCGCGCGCCCTGCACCGGGCCAAGCTCGACCCCTTCCAGCCCCAGCACGAAACGCTCGGCCAGGTTGCGCAATTCGCGCACGTTGCCCGGCCATTCCCGCGCGGCCAGGCCGGACAGGAAGGCGGCGGGGGCCTGGCGCTCGGGCAGGTTGTGGCGGGCGGCGGCTTCGCGCAGGAGCTGCAGGAACAGCAGCGGAATGTCCTCGCGCCGGGCGGAAAGCGGCGGGACGTGCAGCACGGCGACATTCAGCCGCCAGAACAGATCCTCGCGAAAGCGGCCCTGCGCGACCAGCCCCTCCAGATCGGCCTTGCTGACGGCGATGAAGCGCACGTCCAGCGCCACCGGGTCGTTCGAGCCGAGCCGGGTGATCGTGCGTTCCTGCAGCACCCGCAGCAGCTTGGCCTGCAACTCCAAAGGCATCGAGCCGATCTCGTCCAGCAGCACCGTGCCGCCGCGCGCATGTTCGAACTTGCCGTATCGCGGGCGCAGCGCGCCGGGAAAGGCGCCGGCCTCGTGGCCGAACAGCTCGGATTCGATCAGCGCCTCGGGCAGGGCGGCGCAGTTGATGGCGATGAAGGGCCGCCCGGCGCGGGCCGAGATGTCGTGCAGCGTGCGCGCCACCACCTCCTTGCCGGCGCCGGTCGGGCCGATCACCAGCGCATCGGCGTCCGAGGCGCCGATGGCGCGCAGCCGATAGCGCAGGTCGACCATGACCTGGGTGCGGCCGGGCAGCCGCGCCTCGACATCGTCGCGCTTGCCGGCGACGGCGCGCAGGCGGCGGTTTTCCAGCACCAGCCCGCGATGGTCGATGGCGCGGCGGATCACCGTGGCCAGCTCCTGCACCACGAAGGGCTTTTCGATGAAATCATAGGCGCCGCCGCGGATCGCCTCGACCGCCAGCGGCACCTCGGCATGGCCGGTGACCAGGATCACCGGGATCTCGGGATCGACCTCGTGCAGCCGGCCCAGCAGGGTCATGCCGTCCATGCCCGGCATGCGGATGTCGCTGACCACCGCACCGGCAAAGCCCGGCCCGGCCAGCGCCAGCGCCTCCTCGCCCGAGGCCAGCGGCTCGACGGCGAAACCCGCCAGCTCCAGCGCCTGGGCGGTCGAGCTGCGCATCTGCTCGTCATCCTCGACCAGAAGCACGCGCCGGGTCATGCGGCGGCCTCGGCAGCCGCGGCGGCGGGCAGGGTCACGCAGAACTCGGCGCCGGGGTCCATGTTGCGGCAGGCGATCTCGCCGCCGAAATCGCGCACGATATTGGCGGTGATCGACAGGCCCAGGCCCAGCCCCGCCCCCATGCCCTTGGTGGTGAAGAACGGGTCGAAGATGCGCGCGGCGATGGCCGCGGGCACGCCGGGGCCGCGGTCGCGCACCCGGATGGCGATGCGGCCCGCCTCGGCCCGCGCCGACAGCGTGATGCGGCGGTTCGCCCCGCCCTCGACCGCATCGGCGGCATTGGTGATCAGGTTCACCAGCACCTGCTGCAGGCGCGTCGGCCCCGCCCGCAGCGGCGGCAGGTCGGGCGGCACGTCCAGCTCCAGCACCGCGCCGCTGCTGGCCAGCCGGGCGGCGACGATGGTGCGGGTCTCGTCCAGCAGCCCGGCCAGCGCCACCGCGCCCAGCCGGTCGTCGGGCTTTCGCGCGGCATGGCGCAGGTGCTTGCCGATGGCGGCCATGCGGTCCACCAGCGCCAGGATCTGGGCGATGTTTTCGCGCGCGCGGGCCAGGTCGCCGCGCTCGATCAGGATGGCGGCGCTGTCGGCATAGTTGCGCGCCGCCGCCAGCGGCTGGTTGATCTCGTGCGAGAGCGAGGCCGACATCTGCCCCAGCGCCGCCAGCTTGCCGACCTGCACCAGGCTGGCCTGGGCGGCGCGCAGCTCGGCCTCGGTGGCGCGGCGCTCGGCGATCTCCTGCTCCAGCTGGCTGTTGACCCGCGCCAGGTCGGCGGTGCGCTCGACCACGCGGCGCTCCAGTTCGGCGGTGGCGGCCAGGCGGTCGGCGATCCGCGCCCGGCGCTGGCGCCACATCATCAGCCCGATGCCGGCGACGGCGATCAGCAGCGCCAGGCTCAGCACCGCCAGCCGCGCCTCGGACCGCAAGTCGGCGCTGTCCAGCAGCACATGCACGGTCCAGCCCGCCCCCGGCATGTCCTCGGAGGCGGCGATATAGTCGTGGCTGCGCGCCTCCTCGCCGCCAAGCGCGGGCGGCAGGCGAAACACCGGCGCGCCATGCAGCGCCAGCCGCTGCATCGGCAATTCGGCCAGCGGCGTGCCGGCATAGCGGCGCGAGGATTCGGTGCGCGCCAGCCGCTCGGGCGTCAGCGGCCGGATGCTGTGGTAAAGCCAGCTCGGCTCCGAGGACAGGAAGGCCGTGCCCTCGGGGTCGGTCACCAGCACGCGATACTGGTTGCCGCGCCAGGAGGCCTCGATCCGGTCGACGCCGATCTTGACCGCGACGACGGCGCTGATCCGGCCAGCATCGTCCTCGACCGGGGCCGAGAAGAAATAGCCCCGCACCCCCGAGGTAGTGCCGATGCCGTAGAACCGCCCCTGCCCGCCCGCCATGGCGTCGATGACATAGGGCCGGTAGCTGAAGTTCTGCCCGACGAAGCTGGCCGGGCCCAGGTAGCCGGAATGGGCGATGGTCTCGCCATCGGGCAGGATCAGGTAGATGTCCGAGGCCTGCACGGCCTCGTTCTGCTCGGCCAGCCAGCGGTTCGTCTGCCGGCGCAGCGCGGCATTGCCGGGATCGGCGGCAAGCTGGCGGATCAGGTCCAGGTCGGCGACCAGTTGCGGCACCACCTCGTAGCGCGCCAGGTCGGCGTTGAGCGCGTTCACCGTCAGCCGCAACGCGGTGGTGGCGCGGGCGTGGCCTTCGCGGAAGTAATGCTGATGCGCCAGCTGCGCCCCCAGCCACAGGACGGCCGCCACGCAGGCCAGGCACAGCGCCAGCGGCCAGCAGCCCGCAACCGGCTTGCGCAAGGCCGGCCCTATCCGCATCCCGGCCCGTGCATCCAAGGCATGGCTCCGCCCCCTTCCTTCCTCCGCGGCGGAATCTGACAGCAAGGCCGGCTGCGCGCAACCGGCCTTGTGCCAGGGGTCAGGACAGCGCCCGGCGCGCCGCCGCCCGGCCCGCCAGCGCCGCATAGCCCGCCGCCGCGACCAGGAAGGTCGCCGGCGCCGAAAGCGAGGCCGCCGTGCCGCCGGCGAAATGCAGCGCCAGCCCCGCGCCCGAGGCCAGAAGCCAGGCCCCCAGCCCCGCCGGGTTGACCGCGCGCGCCTGCGCCAGATCGGCGTCGCCGGCGCCGCGATCCGTCGCGATATGGACCAGCGCGATGCCGACCCAGGCCACGACGAAGATGCCCTGATAGGCCAGCGCCTGCAGGATATAGGCAAAGACATCGGCCAGCATCAGCGCATAGGTGACGGCGCCGACCACGCAGGCCCAGACCCATTTCGGCAGGTGCAGGCGAAAGACGGTCTGGGCAAAGCTCTCCATGTTCACCGCGGCGAGGTAATAGTTCGCGGTATTGATCCGGGTCTGCGAGATCCAGACGAAGGCGAGGCCCCCCACGCCCATCAGCTGCACCAGCGCGAAGACGACCGAGACCTCGGAAACCCCGCCCTCGGTCGGCAGGCTGGCGGCCAGGAAGATGCCGACCAGCCCGTTGAGCAGGAAGGCCACGGCATAGAAGGGCGCGCCGAAGTTGATGGTGGCGTGGAAACGCGCGTCCTCGGGCCGGCCGAAGCGGGCATAGTCATAGGTGAACATCATCAGGATCCAGACGCCCATATAGGCGACGAAGCAATCCCACCAGCCGCCGGCGGGCGCGCCGCCCTGTGGCCCAAGGTTCAGCCAGGCGTCCGAATAGCCGTATTCCGCCACCGCCAGCACCACCGCCGCGACCAGCCCCAGCAGGTAGAAGGGCAGAAGCACGCCGTTGAACTTGTCCAGCCAGTTCTGGATCGAGCCGAAGATCAGCGCCACCGAATAGACCGCCACCACCAGCGCCGCCAGCGGATAGGAGATGCCGGCATATTCGCGCAGGGCGACGGCGATCACCGAGCCCTCGAACACCGCGTAATAGATCGCGGTGGCAAAGAAGATCAGCGTCGCCACCGCCGCCCCGCTGCGGCCCAGCAGGATGCGCGAGAACAGCGATACGCTGAGCCCGGTGCGGATCGCGTGCCGCACCAGCACCGCATTCACCGCCGCATAGGCGATGACCGACAGCACCAGCCCGATGATGGCGTTGCGCGCCCCATAGGCCAGCGCCAGCGAGGCGGCGATGACGAGATAGAACATGGCCGAGCAGACCGACCACCAGGCCATGGTCAGGGGCAGCCGGCCCATGCGCTGGTCGCGCGGCACCGGCCGGTCCGAAAATTCCAGTTCTTCCGAATTGTCCAAAGATCCAGCCATGGCTGAAGCTCCCTGCATGATTTTTGTGATTGGATGGGGATGGGCGGGGCCTTGCGCGGCCCCGCCCGGCCTTGGGCCCGGCCTTGGGATCAGGCCTCGGCCAGCGCCTTGGCCTGCTTGTGCGCCGGCGCCGCGCCGCTGGTCGCGGTCACGACATAGACGCCGTTGCCGTCCAGTTCCGCGACCCAGCCCGGCTCGATGACGATGGTGGTCGTCACCTCCTGGATGACCGCCGGGCCGGTGACGACATCGCCCGCACCCAGCTTGGCGCCGTCATAGACCGGGGTTTCGTGCTTGCGGCCCGAGGCGTCGAAGATCATCTCGCGCGTGCCCGACAGCGCCGCATGGGCGCCTGCACCCTGCGCGATGCGCATCCGCGCCGGACGCTCGACCGCGCCCGAGACGGCGCTTTCCACGTTCACCACCTCGACCGGGCTGTGCGGCTCGGCATAGGTGTAAAGCTCCTCGTGGCGGGCGTGGAAGGCGGCCTTGAGCCGGTCCAGCGCCGCCTCGTCGATCGGGAAGGGATCGACGCTGACCGTGCATTCATGCACCTGCCCGACATAGCGCATGTCGAGGCTGCGGCGGATGCCGATCCGCTCGGGGGCGAAATCGTCGGCCATCAGCTCGGCCCGGCCCCTGTCTTCCAGCCGGGCAAAGGTCTGGTCCAGGCGCTTGGCCGCCTCGGCCCCTTCCAGCCGCGCGGCGATGGGGGCCATGTAGTTGTATTTCACGTCCGAGATGATCTGGCCGAAGGCGCAAAGCCCCGAGGCGAGCTTGGAGACCAGCACCTTGCCGATCCCCATCTCGCGGGCGAGCGCGGTGATATGCGCGCCGGTCGCGCCGCCCGCGCAATTCAGCACGAAGTCGCGCGGGTCGTAGCCACGCTCGACCGAGACGCGGCGGATCGCGTTCACCATGTTGTTGTTGACGATGGTGAACATGCCGTAGGCGGCCGTCTCGACGCTGATGCCCAGGGGTTCGGCCAGGTGCTTGCGGATCGCCTCGCGTGCCTTTTCGACACCGAGCGGCAGGCGGCCGCCGACCAGCCCCTGCGGGTTCAGGTAGCCCAGCACCAGGTTGGCGTCGGTCGTGGTCGGCATCTCGCCGCCCTTGCCGTAGCAGGCCGGGCCGGGCTCGGACCCCGCCGATTGCGGCCCCATCTGCATCAGCCCCATCGAGTCGATCCAGCCGATCGAGCCGCCGCCCGCGCCCAGGGTCTCGACCTGGATCATCGGGATGCCGATGCGATAGCGCAGGAAGTCGATGTTCTTCGAGACATTGGCCTGGCCGTCGCGGGTCAGGGTGATGTCGAAGCTGGTGCCGCCCATGTCGACGGTGATGATGTCCTTCAGGCCATAGGGCTCGCCCAGGTAAAGCGCCGCCCGCGGCGCCGAGGCCGGGCCCGAGTTGATCGCATAGACCGAACGGTCCGAGACCACCGAGCCCAGCGCCAGCCCGCCGTTCGACTGGAAGTAGCGCACCGGCTGGCGCGCGCCGAGGCTTTGGAAATAGCCGTCCACCGCCTGCACGTAGCGCGACAGGATCGGCGCCAGATAGGCGTTCACCACCGCGGTCGAGGTCCGGGTGTATTCGCGCAGCTGCGGATAGAGCTGGCTGCCGACGGTCAGCGGCACGCCCGGCATCATCTCGCGCACGATCTGGGCAGCGCGCAATTCGTGATCGGGATGCAGCACCGACCAGACGAAGCTGATCGCGACCGACTGCACGCCTTCGCGCAGGAAATGCCGGCAGGCCTCGCGCAGCTCGTCTTCGTCCAGCGGGGTGTGGACGGCGCCGGTCGAGATCACCCGCTCGCTGATCCCGCGCCGCAGGTAGCGCGGCACCAGCATGGTCGCGGGCGGATAGTCCGGGTCGTAGCGATAGCCGTCCTCCTTGTGGCCGAGGCGGATCTCGATGCTGTCCTCGTGGCCTTTGGTGGCGATCAGGCCGGTCTTGGCGCCGGTATGGGTGATGAGCGCATTGAGCCCGACCGTGGTGCCGTTGATGCAGAGATCGGCGTTCGAGACCAGTTCCCGCGGGGCGATCCCCGTCTCTTCCTCGATCACGGCGAGGCCGTTGCGGATGGCCTGCGTCGGGTCTTGCGGGGTGGAGAGCGCCTTGAAGATGCGCAGCTCTCCCTTGCGGTCGGCGAGGATGAAATCGGTGAAGGTGCCGCCGGCGTCGATGCCGAGGCGATATTGGTGTTTCATGGCGGGTTCCATCTGTGGCTGCGGTCCGCGGATCCGGCGCCGGGGGCTTCGCGCCCCCGGACCCCCGCGGGGTATTTGGAAAACGGAGAAAGCCTTACGCGGCGCGCAGGCGCGCGGTGGCCGCGTGATCGACGGCAAGGGTCGCGGCATCGGCGATGACGACGCCGTAGTCGAGCCGCGCCCCCTCCAGGCTGACGAGGCCGTTCCTGACATCCTCGACCACTTTCTCGACCGGGCGCTGGTAGGGGTTGCCGTAGCCGCCGCCGCCGGGGTTGCGGTTCGCGGCGCGTTCGCCCGGCTGGATGGTCTCGATGACGTTTTCGGTGATGACCTGCGTCTGGCCATTGCGGGTCACTTCCAGCCGGCCGACCTTGGGCGGGATCAGCGTCGATTTCGCCCCGGCCGCGCCCATGGCCGGGATGCGGCGGCCCTCGCCGAAGGTGACGAGCGTCATCGGGCTGTCCAGCGGCTCGACCTCCCAGCAGGTGCCCGAGCCGCCGCGGAACTGGCCGGCGCCGCCCGAATCCTGCATCAGCGAATAGCGATGGATGATGATCGGATAGCTGTGTTCCAGCATCTCGATGTCGCCCGAGGTCAGCGCGCCGAAGCAGCATTCCGGCCCGCAGGCGTGCCAGCCGTCCTGGCTGGCCGTGGCCCCCGCCCCCGAGATGATCGAGGCCAGCACCATGGTCACGTATTCCTCGTCATGGCGCTTGTCCCAGCCGGCGATGTTGCAGCCGTTGGCGTGGCCCCAGCTGGCCGAGACCTTGGCGGGTGCGGCCTGTTCGAAGGCCAGCCGCACCGCATCGGTCAGCGTCTCCATCGGCGTCGTGGTGCAGTTCATGTGCGGCGCCGGGGATTTCGCGTTGCAGAGCGTGCCCCTGGGCCCCATGTCGGTGGTCACGCAGCGATAGAGCCCCTCGTTGTAGGGCGGCGGCAGCTGCGCGAACATCATCAGCCCCAGGTAGACGCCGGAATGGCTGTTGCCTTCGTAGCTGTTGATGAAATAGGGCACCTGCGGCGGCGAGCTGATGGCGATGTGGCAGCCGTCGCCCTGGATCGTCACCGTGGCGGTGATGTCCATGTCGCCGAAGCCGTGGCCCGCATCCTCGAGCACCGCCGTGCCGGTATAGGTGCCGTCCGGGACCTGCGCGATCAGCTTCCTCATATGCGCCTCGGCCATGTCGAGAAGCTCGGCGATGCAGTCCTGCACCACCTGCTTGCCGTATTTGTCCATCAGCCGGACCAGGTTGCGGGCGCCGACCTGGCAGGCGCCGATCAGGGCGTTGAAGTCGCCCTCCTGGTCGCGGCGGGCGCGCATGTTGGTCAGGATCAGGTTCATCACGTCATGGCGCGGCCTGCCGCGGTCCCAGAGCTTGACCGGCGGGATGCGCAGCCCCTCGGCATAGATCTCGGTCGCGTTGGGGTTGTAGCCGGCGGGCACCGGGCCGCCGATATCGGTCAGGTGGCCCTTGCAGACGGTCCAGAACACCAGCTCGCCCTGGTAGAAGACCGGGTAATACATGCAGGTGTCGATGATATGGCTGCCGCCATGGGCCGGGTCGTTGTGCAGGATCAGGTCGCCCTCGTGGATGTCGCCCTGGAAGAACTGCGCCACCGATTTCATCGCCGGGATCAGGCTGCCCAAGTGGATGGGGATGTCCTGGCCTTGCAGGATCATCTCGGGCGTGTGGTTGAAGAGCGCGGTCGAATAGTCATGCGCGAGGTTGAAGACCGAGCTGCGGGCGGTCTGTTCCAGCGTCAGCGTCATCTCGCGCTGCGTGGTCTCCAGCACGCCGCGCACCACCGAAAGCGTGATGGGGTCGGGTTTGGGTCTGGTCATGGCTTTTCCCTGTCTGGGGCCGCATGGGCGCACACGGGCAGGGCAGCCGGGAATCGGCTGGTCACGGTCTTCTCCCTGCGGCGTGCCGCCTGGCGCGGCATCTTTTCGGTCGGACCATGGTGCGGCCTGGGCGGCGGCCGGTCTTGGCGCTGGGTGCGGATAAACTTGTCGCCGGGTGCAGTCCTGCCGATCCAAGCGGCAGGATCGGCCGCCGCGGCGCAGCCTCCTGCCCGCCGCGCCAGTTTTCTTTTGCCCGATTGCTCGCGGCGCGCTACGAATCGCCCAAGCGATGCGGGGAGGCGCATCATGACCCTGGAAAGCTACGGCACGGCCGCCATCGCCCCGCCCGAGCGCGCGGCGCATTGGTCGGCGATCATCGCGGATACCTATTTCCCGCTGCACCTGAGCTATCGCGACCCCGCCACCTTCCAGGGCCGGCTGGAGCGGCGCGGCATGGGGCGGGTGTCGCTGTCGCGGCTGCGCACCGAGCCGGCGCGCTATGAGCGGGTGCCCGGCCTGATCCGGCAGGGCGAGGCCGAGGAATACCTGGTCACCATCCCCAGCCTTGCCCCGGTGCTGTTTCGCCAGCTGGGCCGCGACATCACCTGCGCCCCCGGCGGCTTCATCGTCGAGCGCGGCGACGAGCCCTATCGCTTCGCCTATCAGGCGCGCAACGACCTGTTGGTGATGAAGATCGCCCGCCGCGCGCTGGCCGAAAGGCTGCGCCAGCCCGACCGGCTGTGCGCCACGGTCTTCGACGGGCGCGAGGGGCTGGGCGGGCTGTTCGCCGAGACAGTGCGCCGCGCCCATGCCATGCCGGCGGACCCCGCCGCCTCGGAGGTGCTGGGCCGGCAGCTGGTCGAACTGCTGGCGCTGGCGCTGGACCGGCAGGCGGAGACCGATGCCGGCGCCGCCACGGTGATCCGCGCCGCGCATCTGAAGCGCGCGCAGGACACGATCCTGCGCAACCTGACCGATCCGGCCCTGTCGCCCCAGACGGTGGCGGCGGCCTGCGGCATCTCGAAACGCTATCTGCACGACCTGTTCGGGGATACCGAGACGACGGTCGCGCAATTCATCCGCGAGGCGCGGCTGAAGGCGGCGCGGGACATGTTGCAGATGCCGGGCGACCTGTCGCTGGCCGCCATCGCCTATCGCTTCGGCTTCAGCGACCAGGCGCAATTCTCGCGGCTGTTCCGGGCCATGTTCGGCCAGACCCCCAGCAGCTATCGCGCCGCCTGCCGCGCCGGGCGGCAGGGCTAGCCGTTCGGTTTCTGCATCTGGTGGATCGGATCACCGATGAATCGGTGTGGACCTTGCCGAAGCATTCCTATGGCATGAGGCCGTTCAGCGTCTTGCCCCTGCGGGCAAGGTTGCAGGCTGCGACGAACCGCTCCATTCATTGGCGGGAATCGCCCCATCAAATCATCGGATCACACACCCAGGGCTCACCCTTGGAAGCGCCATGCGCCATCGCCAAGCGCCGGGGCGGCGCGATCCGTCACCAGCGGGCTGCGCGAAAAGCGCAGCGGGCTGCGCAGCCCGGCAATGCCCTCGGGGGCGATGCGCAGGCCGCGGGCCTGCACCTGCGGTTCGGCCAGGGCCTCGGCCACGTCGTTGACCGGGCCGGCGGGCACCCCCGCCCCCTCCAGCGCGGCGATCAGCGCACTCCGGGTGAAGCGGCGCGTGGCATCGGCCAAGAGCGGCACCAGTTGCGCGCGGTTCGCCACCCGCGCCGGGTTGGTCGCGTAGTCGGGCGCCACGGCCAGGTCCGGCAGGTCCAGCACCCGGCAGAGCGCGGCGAATTGCCGGTCGTTGCCGCAGGCGACGATCAGATGCCCGTCCGAGGCCGGGAACAGCTGATAGGGCACGATATTCGGGTGCGCATTGCCCAGCCGGTGCGGCACCGTGCCGCCCAGCAGGTAATTCGTCGCCTGATTGGCCAGCACGGCGACGCCGCAATCCAGCAGCGACAGGTCCAGATGCTGGCCCAGGCCCGAGCGCGCCCGCTCGGCCAGCGCCGCCTGCACGGCGATCACCCCGTAAAGCCCGGTGAAGATGTCGATCCAGGCCACGCCGACCTTCTGCGGCTCGCCCGCCGGATCGCCGGTCAGGTCCATGATGCCCGACATGCCCTGGATCAGGAAATCATAGCCCGGCTGCGCCGCGCGCGGCCCGTCCTGCCCGAAGCCGGTGATCGAGGCATAGACCAGCCGCGGATTGCGCGCCGAAAGCGTCGCGTAGTCCAGCCCGAACTTGCGCAGGCCCCCCAGCTTGAAATTCTCGACCACCACGTCGGCTTGGTCGATCAGCACCCGCAGCCGCTCCAGGCCGGCTGGGTCGTTGAAGTCGCAGGTGACGGAACGCTTGCCGCGATTGGCAGCGTGGAAATAGGCCGCGACCCGTTCGGTCGTCCCGTCCGCGCGCGGCCGCTCGATGAAGGGCGGACCCCAGCGGCGGGTGTCGTCGCCCTCGGGCGCCTCGACCTTGATCACCTCGGCGCCCAGGTCGGCCAGCGTCTGGCCGATCCACGGGCCGGCCAGGATGCGCGCCAGCTCGACGACGCGCAGCCCCTTCAGCGCCGGTTCCGCCATCACGCAAACGCCTGGATGCCGGTCTGCGCCCGGCCCAGGATCAGCGCATGAACGTCATGCGTGCCCTCATAGGTGTTCACCGTCTCCAGGTTCTGCGCGTGGCGCATGACGTGATAGCCGATCTGGATGCCGTTGCCGCCATGCATGTCGCGGGCCTGGCGCGCGATCTCCAGCGCCTTGCCGCAATTGTTGCGCTTGACGATGGAAATCATCTCGGGCGCGAACTTGCCCTCGTCGAACAGCCGCCCGACCCGCAGGCTGGCTTGCAGGCCCAAGGCGATCTCGGTCTGCATGTCGGCCAGCTTTTTCTGGTAAAGCTGCGTCGCGGCCAGCGGGCGGTTGAACTGGTGGCGATCCAGCCCGTATGCCCGTGCGCGGAACCAGCAATCCTCGGCCGCGCCCATGGCGCCCCAGGAAATGCCGTAGCGCGCGCGGTTCAGGCAGCCGAAGGGACCGCCCATGCCCTCGATATTCGGGAGCAGCGCGTCCTCGCCGACCTCGACATTCTCCATCACGATCTCGCCGGTGATCGAGGCGCGCAGGCTCAGCTTGCCCTCGATCTTCGGCGCCGACAGGCCCTTCATGCCCTTGTCCAGCACGAAGCCGCGCACCTTGCCGCCGTGAGCCTCGGACTTGGCCCAGACCACGAAGACATCGGCGATGGGCGCGTTCGAGATCCACATCTTGGACCCGTTCAGCACATAGCCGCCCCCGGTCTTGCGGGCCACGGTGCGCATGCCGGCGGGGTCCGAGCCCGCGTCCGGCTCGGTCAGGCCGAAGCAGCCGATGAACTCGCCCGAGGCCAGTTTCGGCAGGTATTTCTGCTTCTGCTCTTCGCTGCCATAGGCCTCGATCGGGAACATCACCAGCGAGCTTTGCACCGAGGCCATCGAGCGATAGCCCGAATCGATGCGCTCGATCTCGCGCGCGACCAGCCCATAGGCGACGTAAGAGGCACCGACGCCGCCATAGGCTTCGTCCACGGTGACGCCCAGCAGGCCCGAGGCACCCATTTCGCGGAATATCTCGGGATCGGTCTCTTCGTTCAGATAGGCGGCCTCGACGCGCGGTGCCAGCCGGTCGGCGGCGAAGGCGGCGGCACTGTCGCGGATCATCCGCTCTTCCTCGGTCAGCTGGTCGTCGAGCAGGAACGGGTCGGACCACGAGAAAGGGCCGCCCTTGTGCGATTTCGTCGTCACGGTGATGCCTCATGCGCTGATGCTTGTCGGTTCATTCATTACCGCTTTCAAACCGGGCCGGAAAATGGATAATCCTCATTACTTCATGCATAGGATGAATGTTCTTGCGGCAAAGGCGCTTTCTTCCGAACCTCAGCCTGCTGCTGGCCTTCGACGCGGTGATGCGCACCGGCTCGGTCACGGGCGCGGCGCAGGACCTGGGACTGACGCAAAGCACGGTCAGCCGGCTGCTGCAAAGCCTTGAGGCGCAACTGGGGCAGGAGCTGTTCATCCGCCACAAGAAGCGCCTGACCCCGACCGAAGCGGCCGAGCGCTATTTCCGCGACATTTCCGCGGCGCTGGACCTGGTCCAGCGCGCCAGCATGTCGCTGATCGCCAATCCCGACGGCGGCAGCCTGGACCTGGCCGTGCTGCCGACCTTTGCCACGCGCTGGCTGGCGCCACGGCTGCCGGATTTCCTGTCGGCGCATCCGGGCGTGTCGATCAACCTGACGACGCGCTTTCGCCGCTTCAGCTTCGACGAAGAGCCGTTCGACGCGATGATCTTCTACGGCCGGGACGACTGGCCGGGGGCCGAGCATCTGAAGCTGTTCGACGAAAGGCTGACCGCCTGCGCCGCGCCCGATCTGCTGGCGCGGCGGCCGGTGACGGCGCCCGCCGACCTGGCCGGGATGGTGCTGCTGCAATTGCCGACCCGCCCCGATGCCTGGCAGGCCTGGTTCCGGGGCCAGGGCGCCGAGCCGCCGGCGCCGCTGGAGGGCATGATGATGGACCAATTCTCGATGATGATCCAGGCGGCGATCTCGGGGCTGGGGATCGCGCTGCTGCCCGACTACCTGGCCCAGGTCGAGATCGCCGAGGGCCGGCTGGCGCCGGTGCTGCGGCAGGGGGTGCCGGGCAGCGGCGCCTATTGGCTGGCCTGGCCCACGCGCAAGGCCGGGCTGAAGCCGCTGGCGGCCTTTCGCGACTGGATCGCCGCCCGCATGGCGCAGGACGGCATGGGTTAAGGAGCGGCCGGGGCGGCCCGCTTTCAGGCCGGGACCAGCGCCGCCTCGATGGCCGCTTCCAGGATCGCCAGCGCCTCGGACAGCTGCGCGTCGGGGATGGTCAACGGCGGCAGCAGGCGGATGACGTTATAGCGCGTGCCGCAGGACAGCAGGATCAGCCCGCGCGCCTCGGCCTCGGCCACGATGGCGGCGGTCAGCTGCGGGTCGGGCTGGCTGCGGTCGCCGGCCTGCACCAGTTCGAAGGCGTTCATCGCCCCCAACCCGCGCACGTCGCCGATGGCCGGGAAGCGTCCCGCCAGCTTCTGCAGGCGCGCGCGGATGGCCAGGCCGATTTCCTCGGCGCGGGCGCAAAGGTCTTCGTCCTCGACCACCTCCAGCACCGCCAGCGCGGCGGCGATGGCCAGCGGGTTGCCGGCATAGGTCCCGCCCAGCCCGCCGGGCGCCGGCGCGTCCACGATTTCGGCCCGCCCTGTCACCGCCGACAGCGGAAAGCCCCCGGCGAGCCCCTTGGCCATGGTCACCAGGTCGGGCGCGACGCCGGAATGCTGGAAGCCGAACATGCGGCCGGTGCGGGCCATGCCGGCCTGGATCTCGTCGCCGATCAGCACGATGCCGTGGCTGTCGCAGATCCGGCGCAGCGCGGCCAGGAACTCGGGCGGGGCGACGTTGAAGCCGCCCTCGCCCTGCACCGGCTCGACGATGATCGCCGCCACGCGCCGGGGGTCGATGGACGAGGCCAGCAGCGTCTCGAGATGCGCAATCGCCTGCGCCGTGGTCACGCCCGCCATGGCGTTCGGGAAGATCGCGTGATGGATCTCGGGCGGCATGGCGCCGAAACCGGCCTTGTAGGGCGCGACCTTGCCGGTCAGCGCCATGCCCAGAAGCGTGCGGCCATGGAAGGCGCCGTTGAAGGCGATCACGCCCGAGCGCCCGGTAAAGGCCCGCGCCATCTTCACCGCATTCTCGACCGCCTCGGCGCCGGTGGTGGCGAACATGGTCTTTTTCGCGAAATCGCCGGGGATCAGCGCGTTCAGCCGCTCGGCCAGGGCGACATAGGTTTCATAGGGCGCGACATGGAAGCAGGTATGGGTGAAGTCCTGCATCTGGCGCTGGACCGCCTCGATCACCCTGGGATGGCGATGGCCGGTGTTGTTCACCGCGATGCCGGCGGCGAAATCCAGCATCCGCCGGCCGTCCGCGGTCCAAAGCTCGGCATTCTCGGCCCGGACGGCATAGATGTCCCGCGTGCCGACGCCGCGCGCCACCGCCGCCTTGCGCCGGTCGATCAACTGTCTCGATTCCATGTGCAGACCTCCATGCTGACGCAATCCCAATACACGATGCTCAATATATTGAGCAACAAATTTCTTGGAATCCTCGCATGCCTGCAATGCTGGTGCGCAGTCGCCAGCCCTGATAACCTGCGCAAAACGGCATCGGGGCAAGAATGAGCGATTTCGACGTAGGCGCACGGCTGAAGGAATTGCGCAGCGGCGCGGGCCTGTCGCAGCGGCAGCTGGCCGAGGCTTCCGGCGTGCCGCATGGCCAGGTCTCGATGATCGAGACCGGGCGCTCCAGCCCCTCGGTCGCCTCGCTGCGCAAGATCCTTGGCGGGCTGGGCGTCACCATGTCCGAGTTCTTCGAACCGGACCTGCCGCAAAGCCCGCAGCCCTTCTTTACCCCGGCCGAGCTGCGCGACCTGACCTCGCGGCTTTACTCGGCGACGCAGGGGCCGGTCGGGCGCATGACCCTGCGCCAGGTCGGCGACGCGCGGCTGCACAACCTGCAGGTCCTGCACGAACGCTATGAGCCGGGCGCCGACACCGGCGAGACCATGCTGGCCCATCACGGCAGCGAGGGCGGCATCGTCATCGCCGGCGAGATCGAGCTGACCGTGGGCGACCAGAGCCGGGTGCTGAAGGCCGGCGACAGCTACCTCTTCGCCTCGAACCAGCCGCATCGCTTCCGCAATGTCTCGGATCGCGAGGCGGTGGTGGTCAGCGCCTGCACGCCGCCCTATCTCTAGCCCTTGCGAGTGACCAGCCGTGTTTGCAGATAGGCGCCGATCGCCTCGGAACCGCCCTCGGTGCCCATGCCGGAATCGCCGATGCCGCCAAAGGGCAGTTCCGGCAGCGACAGGCCGACGTGGTTGATGGTCAGCATCCCGGCCTGGATCTCGTCCTGCAACCGCTGCGCGCGGGCCGAACTGCCCGTCCAGGCATAGCTGGCCAGGCCATAGGGCAGCCGGTTCGCCTCGGCAAAGGCCTCGTCATCGCTGCGGAACCTGTTGACCACGGCGATGGGGCCGAAGGGTTCCTCGTTCATCACCGCCGCATCCGCGGGCACGTCGGCCAGCACGGTCGGGGCAAAGAACCAGCCCTCGTTGCCGATGCGCGCGCCGCCGGTCGCCAGCCGCGCGCCGCGGTCCAGCGCATCGCGGATCAGCCGCTCGATGGCGGGGATGCGGCGGGCGTTGGCCAGCGGTCCCATGGCGCTGTCCGGGTCCGTGCCCGGCCCGACCTTGGCGGCAGCCAGCGCGGCGGCAAAGCCTTCGGTAAAGCGATCCGCCACGCCTTCCTGCACCAGGAAGCGGGTGGGCGAGATGCAAACCTGCCCGGCATTGCGCAGCTTCGCGGCCGCCATGGCCGAGACCGCCGCATCCACATCGGCATCGTCGAAGACCAGCACCGGCGCGTGCCCGCCCAGCTCCATGGTGGCGGGCTTCATGTGCAGCCCGGCCATCAAGGCCAGCTGCTTGCCCACCGCCGTCGAGCCGGTGAAGGACACCTTGCGGATCACCGGATGCGGGATCAGATAGCCCGAGATCTCGGCCGGGTCGCCATAGACCAGGTTCACCACCCCCGCCGGCACCCCGGCATCGGCAAAGCAGCGGATCAGCTCGGCGGGCGAGGCCGGGGTTTCCTCGGGCGCCTTGACGATGATGGTGCAGCCCGCCGCCAGCGCAGCCGAGACCTTGCGAACCGCCTGGTTGATCGGGAAATTCCACGGCGTGAAGGCGGCGACCGGGCCCAGCGGCTCCCGGATCGTCAGCTGGGTGACGCCGGGCACGCGGGGCGGGATGACCTGGCCATAGGTGCGCCGGGCCTCTTCGGCGAACCATTCGATGATCTCGGCGCCGGCCATGGTCTCGACCCGCGCCTGGGCCAAGGGCTTGCCCTGCTCGGCCACCATCAGCGCGGCGATGGCCTCGGCCCGCTCGCGCAAAAGCGCCGCCGCCTTGCGCATCAGGTCCGAGCGCTGCAGCGGCGAGCTGCGCTTCCATTCGGCAAAGGCGCGGTCGGCGGCGGCCAGCGCCTCGTCCAGGTCGGCGAGGCCGGCATGGGCGACGCGGCCGATCTCGGCGCCGGTGGCCGGGTTCAGCACCGGCAGGCTGCGCCCGTCCCGCGCGGGGCGCCAGGTTCCGTCGATGAAAAGCTGCGTGTTCGGATAGCTCATCCTGTCCCCCTGCTGGAATCGGCCGTCGGCCGCTTCGGTCATAGGGCAAGGCCGGGCGGTTTTCAATCCGCTTGCTCAATATCCTGAACGGTAGCTTGCAGCATGATTGCGCATCGGCAGGGACCCCTGCCCTAGCCTCCGCCGCCGCCGCCGAACAGCAGGTTGAAGAATCGCGAGCCGATGACGAACGAGCCGACGGTGACGATCCCCGCCGCCAGCGTCATCTTGGTTCCCAGCGGCACCTCTGCCCCGGTCTTGGTCCGGCCGAACAGCTGAAAGAAGAATGCCAGGATCACGACAAAGGACGGCAGCAGGTTTTCCAGCAAGGTATCCTTGCTCAGATAGGTCAGATAGGCGACCAGCAGCCCGATAAAGGAAAAGAATGTCAGCTCGAATGGGGCGAGAACCTTTTCCCCTTCATCGAAGCGGATGAAAAGCAGCAGGACCAGCGGAAAGGCGATCGCGAAGAATATGGCGGGCAGCAGGTCCGAAAGCGCCAAAAGGAAATTGAAAAGCGAAAGTTCGGCCCGTTCGGCGATGTTGCCCCAGTTCAACGCCATCTATTCCTGCCCCAGCCGGCAAGGATCGCTGGCATAGCAACTGTTCAGGCGATCCCTGGAACTGGCGGCCTCGTCCCGATAGATGCCCATGAACTGGTCATAAAGCCTGTAATACCGGCTGGAGGACTTGTTCGACACCGAGCATTGCCCGCGTTCCTCGGCGATCCGGTAGTCGTAATTGCTTTTCTCGTTCGGGGAAAGATCGCCCCTGCCTGCGGCGGCGTTCACCCTGGCCTCGACAATAAGCAGATCCCGGCAGATCTGGTCTATCGACTCGTTGAACGCCTCGAGATAGGTGACCCGGTAAAGCTCCAGATCCCGGCGATACTTGATCAGGCTGTCCAGCTTTTTCAGGCTGTTATCGACTTGCGGAAAGGCTTCGCTCAGCAGCTGCCGCTGGGTCTGCACATTGATCGGGACCGGGAAGCCGAAATCGTCGCCCTCCTGGGCGAAAGCTCCCGTGCCCAGGGAAAAACCCGCCAGTAAAACGAATGCAACACGCATACCATTCCCCGATGTGGCGCGAATCCATGCTGCCACAATCCGGGGAATGTGTCATCCATCCATCTTCAACGCCTGGATGAATGCCGTCTGCGGGATCTCGACCTTGCCGAACTGGCGCATCTTCTTCTTGCCGGCCTTTTGCTTTTCCAGCAGCTTCTTCTTGCGCGTCGCGTCGCCGCCATAGCATTTCGCCGTCACGTCCTTGCGCATCGCCGACAGCGTCTCGCGCGCGATCACCCGGCTGCCGATGGCGGCCTGGATCGGGATCTTGAACATGTGGCGCGGGATAAGCTCTTTCAGCTTTTCCACCATCGCCCGGCCGCGGCTTTCGGCGCGGTCGCGGTGAACCATGATCGACAGCGCATCCACCGGCTCGTCATTCACCAGGATCGACATCTTGACCAGATAATCCTCGCGATATTCCGAGAGCTGGTAATCGAAGCTGGCATAGCCCTTGGTCACGGATTTCAGCCGGTCGTAGAAATCGAACACCACCTCGGCCAGCGGCAGGTCATAGACCACCATCGCCCGGTTGCCGGCATAGGTCAGGTCCATCTGGATGCCGCGGCGGTCCTGGCAGAGCTTGAGCACGTCGCCCAGGTATTCGTCCGGCACCATGATCGTGGCCTTGATGCGCGGCTCTTCGATATGGTCGACATGGGTCAGGTCGGGCATGTCGGCGGGGTTGTGCAACTCGCGCACTTCGCCGTCGCGCATGTGCAGGCGGAACACCACCGAGGGCGCGGTAGTGATCAGGTCGAGGTCGTATTCGCGCTCCAGCCGGTCGCGGATCACCTCGAGGTGCAGAAGGCCCAGGAAGCCGCAGCGGAAGCCGAACCCCAGCGCGGCCGAGGTCTCCATCTCGTAGGAAAAGCTCGCGTCGTTCAGCGCCAGCTTCTCGATGGCATCGCGCAGCGCCTCGAAGTCGTTGGCATCGACCGGGAAGAGGCCGCAGAAGACCACCGGCTGCGCCGGCTTGAAGCCCGGCAGCGGCTTGTCGGTGCCCTTGCGCTCATGCGTGATGGTGTCGCCGACGCGGGTGTCGCGCACCTGCTTGATCGAGGCGGTCAAGACGCCGATCTCGCCCGGCCCCAGCTCGGCGATGTCCTGCATCTGCGGGCGCAGCACCGCCAGCTTGTCGATGCCGTAGACGGCGTTGGTCTGCATCATGCGGATGCGGTCGCCCTTGCGGATCACCCCGTCCATGACCCGGATCATCACCACGACGCCCAGATAGGGGTCATACCACGAATCGACCAGCATCGCCTTCAGCGGCGCGTCGCGGTCGCCCTTGGGCGCCGGCAGGCGGGTGACGATGGCCTCCAGCACGTCGGGGATGCCAAGTCCGGTCTTGGCCGAGATCTCGATGGCGTCCTGGGCGTCGATGCCGATCACGTCCTCGATCTGCTCCTTGACGCGATCGGGCTCGGCCGCGGGCAGGTCGATCTTGTTCAGCACCGGCACGATCTCGTGCCCGGCGTCGATGGCCTGGTAGACATTGGCCAGCGTCTGCGCCTCGACCCCCTGGGTCGCGTCCACGACCAGAAGCGAGCCCTCGACCGCGCGCATCGACCGGCTGACCTCATAGGCGAAGTCCACGTGGCCGGGCGTGTCGATCAGGTTCAGCACATAGGTGCGCCCGTCCTTCGCCGGGTATTCGATGCGCACGGTGTTGGCCTTGATGGTGATGCCCCGCTCGCGCTCGATATCCATGCTGTCGAGCAGCTGGGCCTTCATGTCGCGTTCGGCGACCGTGCCCGTCAACTGGATCAGGCGGTCGGCCAGGGTGGATTTGCCGTGGTCGATATGGGCCACGATCGAGAAATTGCGGATTAGGTCAAGGTCGGTCATGGCCGGGCTATACAAGGGCTTTGGCGTTGCGGAAAGGGGGTTCAGCACGGGCTGGCGAAACCGGCCTCGCGCAGCCGGCGCCGGCGCAGCGCGGCCTCGCGCCACATGGTATAGCAGCCCGAGGCGACGATCAGCCCGGCGCCCAGAAGCGTGGGCAGGTCGGGACGTTCGTCGAAGACCAGGAAGGCCAGGATCAGCGCAAAGACCAGCCGGGAATAGCGATAGGGCGCGATGGCCGAAGCCTCGCCGATGCGGGTGGCGGCGACCAGCAGGGCATAGCCGCCGACGCCGACGACCATGCAGCCCGCCAGCTGGCCCAGCTGCACCGCGCCGGGCCGCGCAAGCGGCTGGCCCAGGGCAGCCCACATGGCCAGCCCGCCCAGCATGATCGCCAGAAAGGCCGAGCCGGCGATCTGGTCCGAGGGGATGCTGTCGGGGATGCGGCGCGTCGCCAGGTCGCGCACCACCAGCGCCACCACGGCAAGCAGGGCCATCAGCGAGACCGGCTGGAAGCCCGCAAATCCCGGCCGCACGATCAGCAGCACGCCCGCGAAGCCCACGGCGATCGCGCTGCAGCGGCGCCAGCCCACCGGCTCGCCCAGAAACAGCGCCGCGCCCAGGACGATGAAAAGCGGCAACGCCTGCAGGATCGCCGAGGTCGAGGAAAGCTCGCTCAGCGCCAGCGCCACGGTAAAGCCGATGGCGCCCACCACCTCGCCCAGGTTGCGCAAGAGCAGCAGCGGATGCAGCAGCTGGCGCGTCCAGAAGCGCCGACGCCGACGCAGGAGCGAGGCCCAGAAGGCCAGGAAACCCATGCCGCCCACCATGGCCAGAACCTGCGCATAGGGCAGGCCCATGGTCATCAGCTTGACGAACATGTCCTCGAAGGCGAACAGCGCCATGGACAGGACCATCAGGATCGCGCCACGGAAGTTTTCAGTGACCATCGGTCGCAGCCTCATGTGGGGGAGTTGCGCCCGCGGCGCCTTGGCGCGATCATAGCCGCGTTGCCGGGCAGGCGAAAGGTCCGGGCAGGCGAAAGGATGCACCGATGAAATTCCGCGTCGAGGACATGAGCTGCGGCCATTGCACCGCCGCCATCGAAAAGGCGGTGGCCGAGGCGGGCGGCAGGGCCGCGACCGACCTCGCCGGCCGCAGCGTCACGGTCGAGGGGCTGGATGCCGCCCGCGCGGCCGAGGTGATTCGCGAAGCCGGCTATACGCCGGAACCGGCCTGAGCGCATATCTTGGGGCGCGCGCGCCCGCAGCCGCCATCCTTGGATCCCCTGCGCCGCCCCGCCGCAATTGAGGCGAGGGGCGGCTTCTGCTAAGCTGCGCCGGACAAGAACGCGGCCGAAAGAGGGTGCCCAGCCCCGCTGCCGTGGCAGGAGCCGAGGAGACAGAGATGTTCAACCGATTGATGATCGCCGCCGCCGCGGTGGTGCTGACCACGCCGCTCGCCGTGGCGGGCCCGATCGATTCCGCCTGCGTCCGTTCGGAACGCGGCGCGCGCAACGGCCAGGCCTGCCGCTGCATCCAGCAGGTCGCCGACCAGACGCTGTCGCGCTCGGACCAGCGGCGCGCGGCGCGCTTCTTCCGCGACGCCGATGCGGCGCAAGAAGTGCGCATGTCGAAAAGCGACACCGACAACGCCTTCTGGGCGCGCTACAAAAGTTTCGCCGCCGCGGCCGAGGCCTATTGCACGCGCTGAGGCGGGGATGCGCATCACCGTGCTGACGGGGGCCGGCATCTCGGCCGAAAGCGGGATCAGGACGTTCCGCGCCACCGACGGGCTGTGGGAAGAGCATCGCATCGAGGATGTCGCGACGCCCGAGGGCTTCCGCCGCGACCCGGCGCTGGTGCATCGCTTCTACAACCAGCGCCGCGCCGATGCCGCCCGCGCCCGGCCCAATGCGGCGCATCGGGCGCTGGCGCGGCTGGCGCAGCGCCACGAGCTGACCCTGGTCACGCAGAACGTGGACGACCTGCACGAACGCGGCGGCTCGCCCGAGGTGATCCACATGCACGGCAGCCTGCTCGGCGCGCTCTGCGCCGGCTGCGGGCACCGCTGGCCGGCGGCGCTGGTGATGCGCCCGCCCGATCCCTGCCCGGCCTGCGGCCAGGCCCTGGCCCGGCCCGACATCGTCTGGTTCGGCGAGATCCCCTATCACATGGAGCGGATCTGGCAGGCTGTCGAAAGCGCCGAACTCTTCGCCGCCATCGGCACCTCGGGCCTGGTCTATCCGGCCGCGGGCCTTGCCCAGCACGCCCGCCGCAACGGCGCCGAGACGATCGAGCTGAACCTGGCAAGCTCGGCCGTCAGCCGCGACTTCTCCGACCGCCGCACCGGCCCCGCCACCCTGATGGTGCCGCAATGGGTCGATGCGCTCTGCGGCTGACCCCTCCCGCGTTTTTCTCCGTTGCGAAAATACCCCGGGGGAACGCCGGGCCGGCCCCATCGAGGGGCCGGCCCGGCGTGGGGGCAGAGCCCCCAGGCGCCCCCTGCAACCCGCACCGCGCTTGACCAGGGCGGCGCAATCGGCCACCCCTGGCCTGCGCCCCGCAACCCCAAGGCCCGCCATGACCCGCACCATCCTTGCCAATGCCCGCCTGATCCTGCCCGAGACCGTAACCCCCGGCGCGCTGGTGCTGGAAGACGGCGCCATCGTCGCGATCCAGCCGGGCAACGTCGTGCCGGCCGGCGCGCTGGACATGCAGGGCGACTTCATCGCCCCCGGCATGGTCGAGCTGCATACCGACAACCTGGAGCGCCACATCCGCCCCCGCCCCGGCGTGGACTGGCCCCATGCCGGCGCCATCCTCGCCCATGACGCCGAACTGGCGGGCTGCGGCATCACCACGGTCTTCGACGCCATGCGCGTCGGCTCGATCCCGAACGAGGGGCCGGACCAGGATTACGACAAATATGCCCGCGAGCTGGCGCATGAACTCGCCGCGCTGCGGGCGCGGGGCGCCTTGCGCATCAGCCATTTCCTGCACCTGCGCGCCGAGATCTGCTCGCAGACCCTGCTGGCCGAGCTGGACGAATTCGGCCCCGAGGACCGGGTCGGCATCATCAGCCTGATGGACCACACCCCCGGCCAGCGCCAGTTCCGCGACATCTCGAAGCTCGCGCAATACGTGCAGGGCAAGTACAAGCTCTCGGACGCGGCCTTCGCCGAGCATGTCGCCCGGCTGCAAGACCTGCGCGCCCGCTTCGGCGACCGCCACGAGGCGGCAGCGGTCGAGATCGCGCATCGGCTGGGCGCGGTGCTGGCCAGCCATGACGACACCACGGCCGCCCATGTCGCGCTTTCGGCCGGCCATGGCGTGCGGCTGGCCGAGTTCCCGACCACGCCCGAGGCGGCGGCCGCCTGCCACGACCACGGCATCATGGTGATGATGGGCGCGCCCAACCTGATCCGCGGCGGCAGCCATTCCGGCAATGTCTCGGCGGCGGAACTGGCGCGGGCCGGGCACCTGGACATCCTGTCCTCGGATTACGTGCCCTCGGGGCTCCTGGCCGGGGCGCTGATCCTGGCGCGGATCTGGGACGACCTGCCGCGCGCCATGGCGACGGTGACGGCCAATCCGGCGCAGGCGGCCGGGCTGAACGATCGCGGCCGCCTGGCGCCGGGGCTGCGCGCCGACCTGATCCGCTTTGCCATGCTGGACGAGGTGACGCCGGTCATGCGCGAGACCTGGGTGCGCGGGCGCCGGGTCTGATGCCGCGAACCTGCGAAAATTCGCAATTTCCTTGACCTGGATCAAGCCGTTCCGGCCGGCACCGGGCTAGCCATGCCCGGCCCAGAAGGAGTGCGAACCATGAGCTACAAGGCAAAGATCGACGAGATGCGCGGCGAATTGCGGGTGATGAACAAGGCCATCCCCGACACCACAAAGGGCTTCGGCGCGCTGACCAGGACGGTGCATGACGGCGGCGTGCTGGACGCCAAGACCAAGGAGTTCATCGCCGTCGGCATGGCCATCGTCCAGCGCTGCGAGCCCTGCATCCTGTTCCATGTCGAGGCGCTGATGAAGGCCGGTGCCACCCGCGAGGAACTGGGCGACGTGCTGTCCATGGCGATCCAGATGAGCGGCGGGCCTGGCCTGATGTATGCCGGCCGGGCGCTGGCCTGCTGGGACGAGCTGGCGGCGGGCTGATCCCGCCGCCGCAAGGCGCGCTCAGGTGATGACGTCGGGCGCGGCGCGGCCGGTGCGGGCGCGGATGCCGGCGATCTCCTCGGCGGCGGCGATGACCGCGGCCAGCGCCTGTTGCGGGTCGTCCTGCATCCGGGCCGGGGCGGTCTCGACCCGCTCCAGGTAGACGCGCAGCGTCGCCCCCTCGGTCCCGGTGCCCGACAGGCGCAGCACGATGCGGCCGCCGCCCTCGGTCATGATGCGCAGGCCCTGCCCCTCGCTGCGCGAGCCGTCCACCGGGTCGTCATAGGCGAACTCGTCCGCCGCCTCGATCCGCAGCCCGGCGGCACTCTGGCCCGGCAATTCGGCCAGCCGGTCGCGCAGGGCCGCCATCAGCTCGGCCGCGGCCGCCGCATCCACCGCCTCGTAATCGTGGCGCGAGTAATAGTTGCGGCCGTATCGGGCCCAATGGTCGGCCATGATCTCGGCCACGGACTGCCGGCGCTCGGCCAGCAGGTTCAGCCAGAACAGCACCGCCCAGAGCCCGTCCTTTTCCCGCACATGGTCCGAGCCGGTGCCGGCGCTTTCCTCGCCGCAGAGCGTGGCACGGCCGGCATCGAGCAGGTTGCCGAAGAACTTCCAGCCGGTGGGCGTCTCGTAGCAGGCGATCCCAAGGCTCTCGGCCACCCGGTCCAGCGCGCGCGAGGTCGGCATCGACCGCGCCACCCCCTTCAGCCCGCCGGCATAGGCCGGGACCAGCGTGGCATTGGCCGCCAGCACCGCGAGGCTGTCCGAGGGCGTGACGTAGCAGCCCCGCCCGACGATCATGTTGCGGTCGCCGTCGCCATCCGAGGCGGCGCCGAAATCCGGCGCGCCCTCGCCGAACATCGCCTGCATCAGATCCTTGGCCCAGATCGGGTTCGGGTCCGGGTGGCCGCCGCCGAAATCGGGTTTCGGCTCGGCATTCACCACCGAGCCCGCGGGCGCCCCCAGCGCCCCTTCCAGGATCGCCCTGGCATAGGGGCCGGTCACGGCATGCATGGCATCGAAGCGGATGCGAAAGCCGTCCGCGAACAGCGCGCGGATCTTGGCGAAATCGAAGATCTGCGCCATCAGCGCCTGGTAGTCGGCGACGGGATCGACGACCTCGACCTCCATGCCGCCCAGGGTGGTGGTGCCCGGCCTGGACAGGTCCACGTCCTGCGCGTCGAGGATGCGGTATTCCGTCAGCGCCTTGGTCGCCTCGAAGATCGCCTCGGTCACGGGCTCGGGCGCGGGGCCGCCATTGGCGGTGTTGTACTTGACGCCGAAATCCTCGGTCGGGCCGCCGGGGTTGTGGCTGGCGGACATGATGATGCCGCCGTCCGCGCCGCGCAGCCGGATCAGGTGCGAGGCGGCGGGGGTGGACAGCAGCGCGTTCTGCCCGACGATCACCTTCTTCGCTCCGCTGGCCGCCGCCATGCGCAGGATGACCTGCGCGGCGCGGTCGCCGAAATAGCGCCCGTCGCCGCCCAGCACATAGGTCTTGCCCGCGGCGCCGCCGGTGCCGTTCCAGATCGCCTGGACGAAGTTTTCCAGGTAATGCGGCTCGATGAAGACCGGGGTCTTCTTGCGCAGGCCCGAGGTGCCGGGCTTCTGGCCCGCGATGGGCTGGGTCGGGACGGTGTGAACGGTCATGGACCTCTCCTTAGCGTTCGTGGTCGCGCATGATGCTGGCAGTCCGCGCGACCGAGGGCAATGCCGGGAAATCCCCGGCCGCCACCGGCAGGCGCAGCTGCCAGTTCGGATATTCGCCGACCGTGCCGGGCAGGTTCGGCTGGTCGGCCATATCGAGCAGCAATTCCGCCTGCACCGCCACCAGAAGCGACGGCGTGCGGGCCAGAAAATCGTGCAGCGCATCGACGCCGGGATGGGGCAGCAACCGGTTGAAGGCGGCGATTTCCTCGGCGCGTTCCTGCTGCTGGGCGGCGGTTTCCTGCCCGGCAATGCGGGCGCGGGCGGTGATGTCGGCGCCCTGCCGCCAGCCGCGCCAGGTCGGCAGGTCGTGGGTCGAGAAGCTGGCGATGGCGCCGCGGTCATAGGATTCGGCCGCGCGAAAGGCGGGCGGATGCCAGCCGTCGCGCTCGAACATCGCCACGCGGCAGCCAAGGATGCCCGAGGCCGCCAGCGCCTCGCGCAGCCCCTCGGGGATATTGCCCAGATCCTCGCCGACGATGACCGCCTTGCCGGCGCGCGTCGCCTCGATCCGGGCCACGGCCAGCATGGCGTCGCGCGGCATGGCGACATAGGCGCCGGGGGCCGCGTCCGGCACCCAATAGGCGCGCTCGAAGCCCAGGATGTGGTCGATGCGCAGCACGCCCGCGAATTGCAGCTGGCGGCGCAGGGTTTCCGCCAGCGGCGCATAGGCCCGCGCGCGCAGGCCCAAGGGGCTGAAGGGTGCGAGCGACCAGTTCTGCCCCTCGGGCGCAAAGGCGTCGGCCGGGGCGCCCAGCGAGGCGCCGAAGGCGAAGCTCGCGCGATCCTCCCATGTCTCGGCGCCGAAGGGATGGGTGCCGACGGCGAGGTCCAGGTAAAGCCCATGCGCCATGCCGCCGTCGCGCGCCGCCTGCCCGGCCGCCGCCAAGGCCCGCTCGGCCCACCATTGCAGCCAGGCGTGAAAGCGCATCTCTGCGGCCAGTTCCGCCCGCGCGGCGATGGCAGCGGGCGTGTCGGGCGAGGCGAGCGTCGCCGGCCAATCGCCCCAGAAGGCACCCAGCCGCGCCGACAGCGCCTGATGCAGGGCAAAGCGTTGCAGGCCCTCGCCCTCGGCCGCCTGCCAGGCGTCGAAACCGGGATCGCCGGGGAAGGCGTCGTATTCCGCCCGCAGCGCCGCCATGCGGGCCGGAATGTCGCGGGCGTAATCGACGCGCGGGCCGGGCGAGCCCGCGCCGCCGGGCAGGTGGATCACGTTCAGCCGCCGGCGGTGCGAGGGGGTATAGGGGCTGAAAAGCTGCGGCACGGTCGGGAAGCCGGCATGGACCGGGTTGATGCCCAGAAACGCCGCCCCCTTCCCGCCCATCCCCTGCGCCAGGGCCGCAAGGTCGGCATAGCTGCCGATCCCCGTTTCCGAGATGCCGTAAAGCGGCGCGACCAGCCCCCAGCAGCGCGCCGGCTCGGGCAGGCGCGGCGGCGCGGCGAGCAGCGTCAACTCGCGCCCCTCGGCCCGCAGGCGATGGATGCCCAGCGGCAGCTCGGGCAAGGGGCCGTTGCCCTCGGCCTCGGCGCCATTCTCGAAGGTCAGCTGCCATTCGCCGAAGGACAGGTCGGGGCGGGCGCCGGCGGCGCAGATCACGTCCTGCGGCAGGCGGTCGGCATGGTCGTCCAGCGCCGCCTGCGCCTCGGCCGCGGTCGGCACGGCCAGGCCCATGGCGGCAAGCAGCGCCACCGCCGTCTCGACCGAGGTCGCGCGCCAGTGCCCGGCAAGGTCGTGAAAACCCGGCAGCACCCCCATCCGCTCCGCCAGGGCCAGGCGCGGGTCAGTCATCCTCGCGCTCCAGATCGAAGGCCAGGACGGATTGGCCATCCACCGCCAGCCGCTCGGCCTCGACCACATGCGGGGCCAGGTCGGGGCGGCTGGTGTCCAGGTGCAGCCGCCAGCGCCAGCCCGCGGGGCGTTCGGGCAGCACCACCTCCAGCGGGTCGCCGTTGTTGAAGACCAGGAACAGCGCCTCTTCGCGCTGCGCATATTCGGGGGTGCCGGCGGCCATGCGCAGCTCGGCGCAAAGCACGCGCAGCTCGGGGTTGCCCCAGTCGGCCGGCGTCATCTCGGCCCCGTCCGGGCGCAGCCAGAACAGGTCGGGCAGCCCGTCGGTCAGGCGCGGGCGCGAATGCAGGAAGCGTTTCTGCCGCAGGATCGGATGGGCGCGGCGAAAGGCGATGAGCTTGCGGGTGAAGTCCAGGAAGGCCGGGTCGGCGCCGTCCCATTGCACCCAGCCGATCTCGTTGTCCTGGCAATAGGCGTTGTTGTTGCCGGCCTGCGAATTGCCCAGCTCGTCCCCGGCCAGCAGCATGGGCGTGCCCTGCGACAAAAGCAGCGTCGCCAGCAGGTTGCGGCGTCGCCGCGCGCGGGCATCGAGGATCGCGGGATCGTCGCTCGGCCCCTCGGCGCCCATGTTGTCCGAGAAATTCTCGGAATGGCCGTCGCGGTTCTCCTCGCCATTGGCGGCGTTGTGCTTTTCGCAATAGCTGACCACGTCCATCAGCGTGAAGCCGTCATGCGCGGTCAGGAAGTTCACCGAGGCCGTGGCGGGCCGGCCGGAATGGTCGAACTGCCGGGCGGAACCCGCCATGCGGTCGGCAAGCTCGGGCACCTGCCGGGCGTCGCCGCGCCAGAAGCGGCGGATGCCGTCGCGATACTTGTCGTTCCATTCCAGGAAGGGCGGCGGGAAGCCGCCCAGCTGATAGCCGCCGGGGCCGATGTCCCAGGGTTCGGCGATCAGCTTGACCCGCGTCAGCACAGGATCCTGCCGGATCGCGTCGAAGAACGAGGCGCTGCGGTCGAAGCCGCCGCGCGCCCGCCGCCCCAGCGTCGCGCAGAGGTCGAAGCGGAATCCGTCCACATGCATGACCTCGACCCAATAGCGCAGGCTGTCCATGACCATGCGCAGCACCATCGGATGGTTCACGTTCAGCGTGTTGCCGGTGCCGGTGTCGTTGATGTAATAGCGCGGATCCTCCTGCAGCCGGTAATAGCTGCGGTTGTCGAGGCCGCGGAAGCTCAGCGTCGGGCCAAGCTCGTTGCCCTCGCCGGTGTGGTTGTAGACCACGTCCATGATGACCTCGATGCCGGCGGCATGCATGCGGGCGACCATGTGCTGGAACTCGGCGATCTGATCCTTGGCCAGGTAGCGCGGATCGGGGGCGAAGAAGCCGAGCGTCTGGTAGCCCCAATAGTTCACCAGCCCCTTTTCCAGCAGGAAGCGGTCGTTGAGGAAGGCCTGCGCCGGCAGCAGCTCCAGCGCGGTGATGCCCAAGGATTGCAGATGCTCCAGCACCGGGTCCGAGGCGAGGCCCAGGAAGCTGCCGCGATACGGGACATCGGGGTGCGCTTCGGTGAGGCCCTTGACATGGGCCTCGTAGATCACCGTCTCGGCGATGTCGCGGCGCGGCGGCTGGTCGGCACCCCAGGCGAAGGAAGGATCCTCGACCACGCAGCGCGGCATGAAGCGGGCGCTGTCGCGGCGGTCGAAGCTCAGGTCGGATTCGGGCGCGCCGACGGTATAGCCCATCAGCGCGTCGTGCCAGACCGGGTGCCGGGTCAGCCGCTTGGCATAGGGATCGAGAAGCAGCTTGTGATAGTTGAAGCGGTGCCCCTCGGCCGGCGCATAGGGGCCGTCGGCGCGCAGCCCGTAAAGCTGGCCGGGGCGCAGGCCGGGGACATAGCCGTGCCAGACGTCTCCGTCGCGTTCGGGCAGGTCCAGCCGGTGCGTCTCGGTCCGGCCGTCGGGGGAAAACAGGCACAGCGTCACCCGCCGCGCATGTTCGGAAAACACGGCGAAGTTCACCCCCTCGCCGTCGAAGGTCGCGCCCAGCGGTTCCGCCCGGCCCTCGAGGATGCGCAGCAGGGTCATCAGGCGGCCATCGCCCCGAACAGCTGGGCATAGGCGCGGGCCGAGGCGTCCCAGCCCACCGGATGCGCCATGGCGTTTTCCATCATGCGGCTCCAGACCGCCGGCTGGCGCCAGAGCGCGCAAAGCCGGGACAGCGCGCGGGACAGCGCCTGGGCATCGACCGGGTGGAACTGCACCCCGGTCGCCACCCCCGCGGCCAGCCCGGCGGCCGAGGCGTTGATGACGGTATCGGCCAGCCCGCCGGTCAGCGCCACCAGCGGCAGGGTGCCGAAGCGCAGCCCGTAAAGCTGCGTCAGCCCGCAGGGTTCGAAGCGCGAGGGCACCAGGATGGCGTCGCCGCCGGCGATCATGCGGCGCGACAGCGGCTCGTCATAGCCCAGCCGCAAGGCCACGCCGGGATGGCGGGCGGCGGCCTGGGAAAAGGCGGCCTCGAGCCCAGGGTCGCCCGAGCCCAGCACCGCCAGCTGGCCGCCGTTGTCGAGCAGCGTGGGCAGCGCCTCGATCAGCAGGTCCAGCCCCTTCTGCCCGGTCAGGCGCGAGACGACGACGCAAAGCGGCCCATCCGCATCCGGCAGGCCGAACTCGTCGCGCAGCGCGGCGCGGTGGGGCGCCTTGCCCTCGGGCGTGGCATAGGGCGGCTTCCAGGCGTCCAGGTCGATGCCGTTCAGGATGCCGGTGAAGTCGGCGGCGCGGTCGGCCAGCACCCCCTCCATCCCCATGCCGTATTCGGGGGTCATCAGCTCCTCGGCATAGGTGGGGCTGACGGTCGAGACCTTGTCGGCAAAGACGATCCCCGCCTTCAGCGCCGAGATCCGGCCCCAATATTCGAAGCCGCGCGGGTTGAAGAGATGCGCCGGCAGTTGCAGCGCCGACAGCATATGCGCCGGCGCAAGGCCCTGGAAGGCGATGTTGTGGATGGTCAGCAGCGTCCGCACGTCCCGCACGCCCGCCTGGCGCAGATAGACCGGGGTCAGCCCCGCCTGCCAGTCGTGCAGGTGCAGCACCTGCGGCCGCCAGCCCTCGACCCCATCGGCGGCGATCAGGGCGGCGGCCTTGCACAGCGCGGCGAAACGCTGCGGATTGTCGGGCCAGTCGCGGCCGTCCGGGCCCAGGTAGATGCCGCCCTGCCGGTCGAAAAGATGCGGCGCGTCCAGGATGTAAAGCACCGCCTTTCCCAGCGCGCCGCGCCGGATGCGGGCCGGGCCGCCGAACAGCTCCGGGATCTCGCGCACCACCGGGGCCTTGGCCGCGGCCCCCAGCACCGCCGGATAGCCGGGCAGCAGCACCCGCATCCCGACCCCCTGCCCGGCCAGCGCCGCCGGCAGCGCGCCCGCCACGTCGGCAAGGCCGCCGGTCTTGACCAGCGGCACGCATTCCGAGGCGACGGACAGAACCCTTGTCATAAAGACGCTTCCCTTCGATCCAGCATGTCCTGCGTGATCAGCGTGACACCCCCTTCCGAGACGCGGAACCATTTCGCGTCCTCTTCCGGGTCTTCGCCGACGACCAGCCCTTCGGGGATTCGAACGGCGCGGTCAATGACCACATTGGTCAAACGCGCGTGTCGGGCGACATTGGCGTAAGGCAGCACCACCGCGCGCTCCAGGCTGGAATAGGAATTGGTGTGGACCTGGGTGAACAGCAGCGACTCGCGGATCTCGCTGCCCGAGATGATGCAGCCGCCCGAGATCAGCGAACTGACGGCGCTGCCGCGGCGGTCGGGCTCGTCATGGATGAACTTGGCCGGCGGCACCAGTTCGGAATAGGTCCAGATCGGCCAGTCGCGGTCCCACAGGTTCAGGTCCGGGTTGAAGTCGGTCAGGTCGATATTCGCCCGCCAGAAGGCATCGACCGTGCCCACGTCGCGCCAATAGACCGGCTCGCCGTCCGAGCGCACGCAGCTGTCGGCAAAGCGATGCGCCTGCGCCTTGCCGTCCCTGACGATCTGGGGGATCAGGTCGTTGCCGAAATCATGGCTGGAATTGTCGTCCTGCATGTCGCGGATCAGCAGGTCGCGCAGGAAGTCCCAGCGAAAGACATAGATGCCCATCGAGGCCAGCGTCACCTCGGGGTCGTCCGGCGTTCCCGGCGGATCGGCGGGCTTTTCCAGGAAGCTGGTGATGACGTCGTTGCCGTCCACCGCCATGACGCCAAAGGCCGATGCCTCGGCCCGCGGCACGGTCAGGCAGCCGATGGTCACGTCCGCGCCCGCCTCGACATGATGGCGGATCATCAGCTCGTAATCCATCTTGTAGATATGGTCGCCGGCCAGGATCAGCACGTAGTCGACGCCGTAGCTGTCGATGATGTCGATGTTCTGCGCCACCGCATCGGCGGTGCCGCGATACCACATCGATTCGTCGTAACGCTGCGAGGCGGGCAGGATGTCCAGGAACTCGTTGCGCTCGGCGCGAAAGAAGTTCCAGCCGCGCTGGACGTGGCGGATCAGGCTGTGGGCCTTGTATTGCGTGGCCAGCGCCATCTTGCGGATGCCCGAGTTCAGCGCATTCGACAGCGCGAAGTCGATGATCCGCGACTTGCCGCCGAAATAGACCGCCGGCTTCACGCGCTTGTCGGTCAGCTCGCGCAGGCGCGAGCCGCGGCCGCCGGCCAGAATGAAGGCCATGGATCTTCTGGAAAGCCTTTCCTCACGCGGTGCCATCTCTCTGCCCTCCCCCTTTTTGCCCGGCGCGCGGGTGTGGTTGCTATGATGTCGTCCTGTCGTCCTTGATGAAGATCAGCGTCGAAAGCGGCGGCAGCACCAGGTCCGCATGGGCGGGCTGGCCGTGGCTTTCGCCCGGCAGGGCGGTGACGCGGCCCAGGTTGCCGCGCCCGGCGCCGCCATAGACCTCGGCATCGCTGTTCAGCACCTCGCGCCACAGGCCCGGCTGCGGAAAGCCCATGCGCCAGCCGCTGCGCTCGACCGGGGTGAAGTTGCAGACCACCACCACCTCGGCATCGCCCGGACCCCCGCGCCGCACCCAGGCATAGATGGAATGGGCGGCATCATCGGCCTCGATCCACTGGAAGCCCGCGCCGTCGCAATCATGCGCGTAAAGCGCGGGCGTCGCGCGATAGATCGCGTTCAGGTCGCGCACCAGCAATTGCATGCCGTAATGCAGCGGGTTGCCGATGCAGGCCCAGTCGATCTCGGCATCGTGGTTCCATTCCGACCCTTGGGCGAATTCCTGGCCCATGAACAGCAGCTTCTTGCCCGGATGGCCCCACATGAAGCCGTAATAGGCGCGAAGGTTGGCGAATTTCTCCCATTCGCTGCCGGGCATCTTGGCCAGCATCGAGCCCTTGCCGTGGACCACCTCGTCATGGCTGATCGGCAGGATGAAATTCTCGCTGAAGGCGTAATGCAGGCCGAAGGTCATCTGGTGGTGATGGTGCTTGCGATGGATCGGCTCGCGCTTGATGTAATCCAGCGTGTCGTTCATCCAGCCCATGTTCCACTTGAAGCCGAAGCCCAGCCCGCCTTCATGCACCGGGCGCGAGACCCTGGGATAGCTGGTCGATTCCTCGGCCACGGTCATGATCCCCGGCTCTTCGCCATAGGTCAGGCGGTTCATCGCCTGCAGCATGGCGATGGCTTCGTAATTCTCGCGCCCGCCGTCCTTGTTGGGGATCCATTGGCCCTCGGCGCGGGAATAGTCGCGGTAGAGCATCGAGGCCACCGCATCCACCCGCAGCCCGTCCAGGTGATATTCCCTGAGCCAATACAAGGCATTGGCGGTCAGGTAATTCATCACCTCGGCCCGGCCGTAATTGTAGATCAGCGTGTTCCAGTCCTGGTGGAAGCCCTCGCGCGGGTCGGCATGTTCGTAAAGCGCGGTGCCGTCGAACTGCACCAGCCCGTGCGGATCGGTCGGGAAATGCCCCGGCACCCAGTCGAGGATCACCCCCAGCCCGGCCTTGTGCGCGGCGTTCACCAGGTCGCGGAACTCGTGCGGCGGGCCGAAGCGGATCGTCGGCGCGAACAGCCCGACCGGCTGATAGCCCCAGGAGCCGTCAAAGGGATATTCGCTGATCGGCAGCAGCTCGATATGGGTGAAGCCCATGTCCTTGGCGTAATCGACCAGCTCGACCGCCGCCTCGCGGTATGAGATCGGGCGGCCGCCGTCCTTCCTGCGCCAGCTGCCCAGATGCACCTCGTAGATCGAGATCGGGCGGTCGATGCGCTGCGCCTCGGCCCGCGTGCCCATCCAGCCATGGTCCGACCAGCCATAGCCCGCAATGTCGCGCACGACCGAGGCCGTGGCCGGCGGGTGCTGGGCGCCGAAGCCGACCGGATCGGCCTTTTGCGCCAACCCGCCATAGGCGCCGAGGATCTCGTATTTATAGGCGGTGCCATCGCCCAGGCCGGGCATGAAGATCTCCCAAACGCCGGTCGCGCCGCGGCGGCGCATGACATGGCGCCGCCCGTCCCAGGCGTTGAAATCCCCGATCAGCGAGACGCGGCGGGCATTGGGCGCCCAGACCGCGAAATGCGTGCCGGCCGTGCCCTGGTGTTCGATCACATGCGCCCCGAGCGCCTGCCACAGCCCATGGTGCCGCCCCTCGCCCAGCAGGTATTCGTCAAGCTCGCCCAAGACCGGGCCGAAGCGATAGGCGTCCTCGACCAGCCATTCCTCGCCGTCGCGCCGCCCGCGCAAGAGATAGGGTTCCGCGCCCGGCACCATGCCATGGAACAGGCCGGGATAGCCCTCGACCGGGTCCAGCGGATGCGCCTTGCCGCCCGCCATGGCCGCCATCTCCTGCGCGCCGGGATCGAAGGCGGTGACATGGCGCGTGCCGCCCCGCGGATGCGGGCCAAGGACCGCGAAGGGATCGTCGAAGCGTCCCTCGGCGATGCGGCTCAGCACCGCGGGGTCGGCGATATCATCCGGGTCGATCTGCGCCATGGTTCCCCCTCCGCGACGGCGTCACTCCTGCCCGAGCAGGCTTTTCGCGTTCCAGATGTCCTGCATGTAGCCCCGGATGGTGCGATCCGACGAGAACCAGCCCGAGCGCGCCACGTTCAGCGCCGCCATGCGCGTCCATTCGGTCCGGTTGGCATAGGCGAAGTCGACCTCGCGCTGCGCCCGCCAGTAATCGGCGAAATCCGAAGCGACGAGGAAATAGTCCGCCCGCGTCAGGTTCTCGACGATATTCGCATAGCGGTCCGGCTCGCCGGGGCTGAAGGTGCCGCTGCGGATCGCCTCGACGGCGCGGGTCAGGCGCGGATCGGCGGCGATCGCGCGGGCGGCATGGTCGGGGACGGCGCGGCGGGCCTCGGCCTCCTCGGCGGTCAGGCCGAACAGGAAGAAGTTCTCGGCCCCGACCAGTTCCCGGATCTCGACATTGGCCCCGTCCAGCGTGCCGATGGTCGGCGCGCCGTTCAGCGCGAATTTCATGTTGCCGGTGCCCGATGCCTCCTTGCCCGCCGTCGAGATCTGCTCGGACAGGTCGGCGGCCGGGATCAGCCGCTCGGCCAGCGTCACGTTGTAGTTGGGCAGGTAGAGGATCTGCAGCTTCTCGTTCGTCGCCGCATCGGCGTTGATGACGGCAGCCACGTCGTTGATCAGCCGGATGATGTCCTTGGCGAAGAAATAGCCCGGCGCCGCCTTGCCGCCAAAGATCTTGACCCGCGCGGTCCAATCCGCGGACGGGTTCTCGCGCATCTCCTGCCACAGCGCGATGGCTTCCAGGATGTTCAGGTGCTGGCGCTTGTATTCGTGGATGCGCTTGATCTGCACGTCGAACAGCGCCTGCGGGTTCAGCGCCACGCCATGCTCGCGGGCGATCCAGTCGCACAGGTCCGCCTTGTTCGCGGCCTTCACGGCGGCGAACGCATCCAGCCAGCCGGCGTCGGCGACATGGGGCTCCAGCGCGTGCAACTGCTCCAGATCGCCCACCCAGCCGTCGCCGATGGTCTGGGCGATCAGCCGCGACAGCCGCGGGTTGCAACCCAGAAGCCAGCGCCGCGGGGTCACGCCGTTGGTCTGGTTGACGATGCGGTCGGGCCAGATGCGGTGCTGGTCGGCAAAGACCGTGGTCTTCATCAGCCCGGTATGCAGGGCCGAGACGCCGTTCACCCGGTTCGACAGGATGAAGGACAGCTCGCCCATCCGCACCTTGCCATCGCCGCGCGCGGTATTGCGGCGGTCGGGATGCGCCTTGGCATCGGCCTCGTCGATGCGGTCGATGATCTGCAGGTGGCGCGGCAGCAGGTCGGCAAACAGCCCCTCGCCCCAGCTTTCCAGCGCCTCGGGCAAAAGCGTGTGGTTGGTGTAGTTGACGCAGCCGCGGGTGATCCCGACCGCCTCGTCAAAGGGCAGGCCGCGTTCGTCATGCAGGATGCGCACCAGTTCCGGCCCGGCGATGGCGGGATGGGTGTCGTTCAGCTGGATCGCCACCTTCTGCGGCAACAGGCGCAGGTCGGCATGGTCGGCCTCGAAGCGGCGCAGGATGTCGCGGATCGAGGCGGCCGAGAAGAAATATTCCTGCGTCAGCCGCAGCCGCTTGCCCTTTTCGGTCGAATCCTCGGGATAAAGCACGCGCGAGATGGTGCGGGCCAGCGCCTCGGCCTCGACCGCGGCGGCAAAATCGCCGGCGTTGAAGCGGTCGAGGTCGAAGGGATCGACCGCCCGCCCGGCCCAGAGCCGCAGCGTATTGGCCCAGGCCCCGCGCCAGCCGATGACCGGCGTGTCGAAGGCCTCGGCCTGCACGAAGCTTTCGGGTTCCCAGACCGCCCGGCCGTCGCGGGTCGCGACCCGGCCGCCGAAGCCCAGGGTAAAGCGCGCCTCGGGGCGCTCGAACTGCCAGACGAAGGGCTGTTCCAGCCAGTCCTCGGGCGCCTCGACCTGCCGGCCCTCGGCAAAGCTCTGGCGAAACAGCCCGTGTTCGTAGCGGATGCCATAGCCATAGGCCGGGCAGCCCAGCGTGGCCAGCGATTCCATGAAGCAGGCCGCCAGCCGCCCTAGCCCCCCGTTGCCAAGCGCCGCGTCGGGTTCGTCCAGCAGCAGCCCGGCATAGTCGAGGCCAAAGCTTTCCACCGCCGCCTGCGCCTCGTCGGCCAGTTGCAGGTTGACGATATTGTCCTGCAGCAGCCGTCCGATCAGGAATTCCATCGACAGGTAATAGACCCGCTTGGCATCGGCGCGATAGGTGGCGCGGGTCGCCGCCATCCAGCGGTCCACGATGCGGTCGCGCACCGCGTGGCTCAGCGCCAGCCGCCAGTCGAAGACCTGCGCGTGGTCGGGATCCTTGCCCAGCGTATAGGCCAGGTGCCACAGGATCGCGTCGCGGAAATCGCTTTGGGGCATGTCGTCCCTGGCCATGGATCACCCTTCTTTCGGCACACCCGTATCCTTTCGGGTCATCCCCTTGGCTTAAGCCATCCGTTATCGAAAGCAAGCGGTTGGGAGAAAATTCTGTTAGCGTTAACCGACGCGGGCAATATCGTGCCGAAACCCGGCTCGGATCGTCGGAATCGCCCGCATTCCCGGCCCCGCACGCCAAAGGATTGCGCCAAACCGGGCGAGGGCCGCATGTTCTGCGGCTCTTTGGCCGGTCAGAAATCCAGGCCCAGGTCCAGCGTGCGCGCCGAATGCGTCAGCGCGCCCACCGAGATGTAGTCGACCCCCGTCGCCGCCACCTCGGCCACGCGCGCCAGGCGCATGTTGCCCGAAGCCTCCAGCACCACCCGGCCCTGGGCCATGGCGACGGCCTCGCGCAGCTCTGCCGTCTCCATGTTGTCCAAGAGCACGACATCGGCGCCGCCCTCCTCCAGCACCTCGGAGAGCTGGTCGAGCCGGTCCACCTCGATCTCGACCCGCATCATATGCGAGGCGCGGGCCTTGACGGCTTGCAGGACCGGCCGGATGCCGCCCGCCGCGGCGATGTGGTTGTCCTTGATCAGGATGGCGTCGGACAGGCTGAAACGATGGTTGAAGCCGCCGCCGTGCAGCACCGCCTGTTTCTCGACCAGCCGCAGGCCGGGCGTGGTCTTGCGGGTGCAGGTGATGCGCGCGCGCGTTCCCGCCGTCTCGGCCACGAAGGCCGCCGTCTGCGTGGCGATGCCCGCCAGCCGGCCGGCGAAGTTCAGCGCCACCCGCTCGGCCGAGAGGATCGAGGCCGCCTCGCCCGCGATCTCGGCCAGCGTGTCGCCGGGCTGGAAGCGGCTGCCGTCGGCATGGTGCAGCCGCCAGTCCAAGCCTGGGTCGATCAGGCGAAAGGCGATGGCCGCCAGCTGCATCCCCGAGGCCACGCCCGCCTCGCGCGCCACGATCCGCGCCCGGTAGCGGGTGCCGGCCGGGATCACCGTGCGGGTGGTGATGTCGCCATAGGTGCCCAGATCCTCGGTCAGCGCGGCCCGGACCAGCGGTTCCAGGATCATCTCGGGCAGCGGGGGCATCTCGGTCATGTCGTCTCCGGTTCAAGCGAGGCGCGCAGGGCCAGCGCCTGCGCCAGCCGCAGGCGCGAGCGGCGCCCTTCGGGCAGGGTCTGCGGGAAATCGGTGCGGCAATGCGCGCCGCGGCTTTCCTGCCGCATCAGCGCCGCGGCGGCGATCAGCGTGGCGGTGGCGGTCATGTTCGAGAGCGCCGGGCAATCGGGCTGCGCGGCCTCGATGGCGGCGATCTCGCGCAGGCAGCGGGTCAGGCCCCCGGCGTCGCGCAGGACGCCCGCGCCCTCGGTCATGGCGCGGCGCAGGCGGGCGACCAGCGCCGGGTCGGGCACCGGGCCGGGCGGCAGGTCGGGCAGCACGACTTCCGGCGCGTCCTGCGCCGCCGGGCCCAGCCGCGCCTCGATCGACAGCGCGCAGCGGCGGGCAAAGACCAGCGCCTCCAAAAGCCCGTTCGAGGCCAGCCGGTTCGCGCCATGCAGCCCGGTCGAACTCGCCTCGCCGCAGACCCACAGCCGGTCGAGGCTGGCCCGCCCCTCGTCATCCACCGCCACCCCGCCCATGTGGTAATGCGCCGCGGCCGCCACCGGGATCTGCTCGCGGGTGGGGTCGATCCCCGCCCGCGAGCAGGCCCCCGCGACGGCCGGGAATTCGCTCAGGATGCGGTCGCCCAGGCAGGCGCGGGTGTCCAGCACCGGCCGCAGCCCGGCCTGGCTTTGCGCATAGATCGCGCGCGCCACCACGTCGCGCGGCGCCAGCTCGGCATCGGGATGCACCGCCAGCATGAAGCGCTCGCCCAGCCGGTTCAGCAGCTGCGCCCCCTCGCCGCGCAGCGCCTCGGTGGCCAGCGGCGCCGGGTCTTCGCCGCAGTCGATGGCGGTGGGATGGAACTGCACGAATTCCGCATCCGCGATCTCGGCCCCCGCCCGCGCCGCCATGCCGATCACCTGGCCGCGGATGCGCGGCGGGTTCGTCGTCAGCGCGTAAAGCCCGCCCGAGCCGCCGCCCGCCAGCAGCACGCCCGGCGCCCGGATCAGGACCGGCGCCGAGCCCTGCGGGCCGGACAGCGTGACCTCGACCCCCGCGACCGCGCCGCCCTCGACCCGCAAGCCGGTGGCCATGACGCCCTCCAGCACCTGCACCGAGGGCGCCTCGCGCAGGCAGGCGACCAGCGCGCGCATGATCTCGGCCCCGGCCTGGTCGCCGCGCACCCGCACGACGCGGGCAAAGCTGTGCGCCGCCTCGCGCGACAGCACATAGCCGCCGTCCGGCTTGCGGTCGAAGGGGGTGCCGAGCCGGGTCAGGTCCAGGATATGCGCCCGCGCCTCGTCCGTGACCAGCTGGGCGATGGCGGGATCGACGGTGCCGGCGCCGGCGCGCAGCGTGTCGCGGGCATGGGCCTCGGCGCTGTCGGCCGGGTCCATGGCCGCCGCCACCCCGCCCTGCGCCCAGGCCGAGCTTGCGCCCTGCCCCAGAACCTCGGGCGAGATCATCAGCACCGGGCGCGGCGCCAGTTTCAGCGCCGCGTAAAGCGCGCCCAGACCGGCGCCGACGATGATGACGCGGCCGGTCGAGACCTCGCGCACCTCAGGCCGCCAGGCGCTGCGACAGGTCGATCATGCGCTGCACCGCCAGGCGGGCGCGGTCCGCGACCTTGGGATCGACCTCGACCACGCCGGTCATGGTGTGCAGCGACCACAGCACCTTTTCCAGCGTGATCTTCTGCATGTAGGGGCACATGTTGCAGGGGCCCAGGAACTCGACCTCGGGATTGGCGTCCGAGATGTTCGAGGCCATCGAGCATTCCGTGACCAGCATCACCTGCTTCGGCCGCTCGGTCTCGACCCAGCCCTGGATATTGGCGGTCGAGCCGGCATAGTCGGCTTCGGCCACCACATCGGGCGGGCATTCGGGATGGGCGATGATCTTCAGCCCCGGATTCCAGTCGCGAAAGTCGCGCAGGTCCTGTGCGGTGAACTGCTCATGCACGATGCAGGCGCCATCCCACCAGACGATGCGCTTTTGCGGCACCTTGTTGGCCACGTTCTGCGCCAACCACTTGTCGGGCGTCATGATGACGGTGTCGCTGTCCATGGCCGCGACGATCTGCGCCGCATTGGCCGAGGTGCAGCAGATGTCGGACGCCGCCTTCACCTCGGCGGTGGTGTTGACGTAGCTGACCACCGGCGCGCCGGGATAGCGGGCGCGCATCTCGGCGATGCCCTCGGCGGTGATGCTTTCGGCAAGCGAGCAGCCGGCCGCCATGTCGGGCATCAGCACGGTCTTTTGCGGGTTCAGGATCTTCGAGGTCTCGGCCATGAAATGCACGCCGCATTGCACGATCACCTCGGCCTCGACCTTGGTCGCGGCGATGGCCAGCGCCAGGCTGTCGCCCACCACGTCCGAGATGCCGTGATAGATCTGCGGCGTCATGTAGTTATGCGCCAGCACCACGGCGCCGCGTTCCTTCTTGAGCTTGTTGATCGCGGCGACATAGGGGGCATGGATCGCCCAGTCGGGCCAGGGCATGACGCGACCCATCCGGGCATGGATATCGGCCATGCGCTCGGCCAGCTCGAGCGAGGGCTCGAGATCGTAATGCGAGCCCAGCTCGCTGCGGATGGTCGTCAGATCGAGCATTCGGTCCCCCCACTCTGCCCGCGTCGCAGTCACCCCGGATATAATGCGCCCGGCCCCCGATACCAGAGCGCCGGGCCCGTGAGTCGCGGTTCCTAACCCATGGATGACGCTCGGGCAACGCAAATGCTACGCCGCGGCAAGGGGACAAGCGGCCTTGCCCGGCCTTGGCGTCTGGACCTCGGGCCGTCCTGCGGTAAAAAGGACGGTGAAGTGATCGGGTTCCAGGCCATGCAAGAGTTCCAAGACAATTCCCCTGTGCCGCCCAGCCTGCGAAACCTCCAGATCCTGGAAGTGCTGGCGCGCGAGGCCCGCCCGATGACCGCGACCGAGATCAATGCCGCCCTGGGCCTGCCCAAGCCCACCATCCACCGCCTGGTCGCCCATCTGGAGCAAGAGGGCTACCTGTCGCGCCAGCTCGACGGGCGCAGCTACCTGCCCGGCCTCAAGCTGCGGCAGATGATGCTGGGCGTCATGCATGCCGGCCAATACGACCTGCCGCGCCACGACGTGCTGGTGCGACTGTTCGCCGCCGTGGGCGAGACCTGCTCGATCTCGATCCCCGAAGGGGACACGCTGGTCTATGTGGACCGGGTCGAAACCACCTGGCCCTTGCGGCTGGTGATCCGGCTGGGCACCCGCATCCCGCTGCATGCCACCGCGGCCGGCAAGGTCTGCCTGGCCTTCATGAACCCGCAGAGCGTCGAGCATTTCCTGCGCCATGCCCGGCTGCAACCGCATACGCCGAACACCTTCGCCTCGGCCGAAAGCCTGCGCGAGGAACTGGCGCGGGTGCGCGAACAGGGCCATGCCGTCGACGACCAGGAGTTCATTCCCGGCATGGTCGGCATCTCGGTCCCGGCGCTGGATGCGCGCGGCCGGGTTCTGGCCGCCGTGACCTTCCACGCGCCGGTGCAGCGCATGTCGCTGGAAACGGCAATGACGCATCTGCCGGCGCTGCAACGCGCCGCACGCGAGCTGGCGGCGCTGGCCTGACCGGCTCAGCCCGCCCAGGTGGCGGGGATCAGACCGCGCAGCGCATTGCCGACCCACAGCCGGACGCGCGGCAGATCCTCGGCCGGCAGCAGCTCTTCGCGGCAGGTGCCCTCGGCCAGCATCCCGGCGCGCAGCACGCCCGGCAAAAGCCCGCAGGACAGGGGCGGCGTGCGCATCCCCTGCCCGCGGTCGAAGAAGACCGTGGTGATGGTGCCGTCGCAGACCTCGCCGCACTCGTTGAGGAAGATCGCCTCCTCGATCCCCTCGGGCAGGGCGGCGCGGGCGGCGTCGTAATGCGCCCGCCGCGTGGTCTTGAGCCGCAGCCAGGGATCGTCCGAGCGCAGCCGCGTCCCGGCCAGCGCCAGCCGCCACTCCGGCCGCGACTGCGGCAATGGGCCGCGCGTCACCTCGATCCGCCCAGCCCGGTCCAGCGTCAGCCGCAGCCGCGCGGGCTGGCCCGCAGGCGCGACCAGCGCCGCGCGGGCGGCCTGCAGGTCGCAGGGCCAGCCAAGCGCCCGCGCCCCCGCCGCCAGCCGCGCCAGGTGCCCCTGGATCCGCGGGCAGTCGGCGCCGTCCCACAGCACCGTCTCGATCAGCCTCAGATCGGGGTCGTCAGATCCTGCGCGTAGCGGGCTTTCCATAGCGCCTCCTCCCATTCGCCTTCGGCGGTCGAATCCTGCACCACGCCGCCGCCGACGTTCAGCGTGACCTCGCCATCCGGCCAGACCGACAGCGTGCGGATCGCGACCGAGAAACAGGCCGCCCCGTCCGGCGCCATCCAGCCGATGGCGCCGCAATAGACGCCGCGCGGGAACGGCTCGACCTCGCGGATGATCTGCATGGCGCGGATCTTGGGCGCGCCGGTGATCGAGCCGCAGGGAAACAGCGCCCGCAACAGCGCGCCCAGGTCCGCCGGGCGCTCCAGCTGGCCCACCACGCGCGAACTCATCTGGTGGACGGTGGCAAAGCTGTCCACGGCGAAAAGCTCGGGCACCCGCACCGAACCCACGCGCGAGATGCGGGCGATGTCGTTGCGCAGCAGGTCGACGATCATCAGGTTCTCGGCCCGGTTCTTTTCCGATGCCGCCAGCCCCGCCGCCAAGGCCGCGTCGCGCGCCGGGTCGGGGTCGCGCGGCGCGGTGCCCTTCATCGGCCGCGCCTCGATCCGGCCCTGCGCATCCAGGCGAAAGAACAGCTCGGGCGAGCGCGAGACGACGACCGGCCCCTGCCCCAGATCGGCATAGGCGCCGAAGCCGACCGGCTGGCGCGCGGCCAGCGCAGCGTAAAGCTCCAACGCCGAGCCGGAGATCAGGCGCGAGCGGAGGGGAAAGGTCAGGTTGATCTGGTAGCAATCCCCCGCCGCGATATAGTCGCGGGTGCGGGCAAAGGCCGCGGCATAATCCTGCGGCGAGATCATCGGCTCCAGCGGCGCCAACCGGGCCGCGTCGCCCGCGGGCAGCGCCGGCGCGGGCTCGGGCGCGTCATGGACGGCGAAGGCCATGAGCGGCGTGCGCCGGTCGGCCGGCATGTCGCGCGCCAGCACCGGCTCCAGCGCATAGCCCAGCTCATAGGACAGGTAGCCCGCGATCCAGGCCCCCTGCCGGCGCCGCGCCTCGAGATGGTCGAGCGCGGCAAGGGCGTCCTCGGGGCGCGTGACCACCAGCACTTCCCGCGGATCCCGGAACAGGACCGGCTTGCCGTCAGGACCGAATTCGCAAAGGATCACGCGCGCCTCCATTCTCGCGGCGCGAGGTAGCATGGCCGGGGCGGCATGAACAATGGCCGGCGCTGGACCGGCGCGACAATCGCGCGGAATGCCGGGCTCTGCCGGGGCCTAGAGCGCCAACGCGACCCAGGCGCCGTTGCGCTTGCTGGAACGCAGGCAGGCATCGACGAAGGCCACGCCCTCCAGCCCCTCGCGGATGCCGGGAAAGACCACCGCCGGGTCGGGCGCGGCCCCGTCGCGGCGGGCCAGGATGGCGCGCGCCGCCTCGGCATAGATGTTCGCGAAGCCCTCCAGATAGCCCTCGGGGTGGCCGGCGGGGATGCGGGTCAGGCGCGCGGCCTCGGCCCCGGTGCCGGCACCGCCGCGCGACAGCCGGTAGCGCGGCCGGCCCAGCGGCGTGACCCACAGGGCATTGGGTTCCTCCTGCGCCCATTCGAGCCCGGCGCGGCTGCCATAGACCCGCAGCCGCAGCGCGTTCTCGCAACCCGAGGCGACCTGCGAACACCACAGCATCCCGCGCGCCCCGCCGCGATAGCGCAGCAGCACATGGCCGTTGTCGTCGACCGGACGGCCGGGCACGAAGCTTTGCAGGTCGGCGGCCAGCGCCTCCAGCTCCAGCCCGGTGACGAAGCCGGCCAGGTTGAAGGCATGGGTGCCGATGTCGCCGATGGCCCCGCCCGCGCCGGATTGCGCCGGATCGGTGCGCCAGCCGGCCTGCTTGTTGCCCGCCTGCTCGATGGGCTCGGCCAGCCAGTCCTGGGCATATTCGACCTGCACCAGCCGGATCTCGCCCAACTCGCCCGATGCGATCATGGCGCGGGCCTGCCGCACCATCGGATAGCCGGTGTAGTTGTGGGTCAGCACGAACAGCGCATCCGAATCCGCGGCGGCATTGGCCAGCTTGCGCGCCTCGGGCAGGGTCGCGGTCAGGGGCTTGTCGCAGATGACATGGATGCCGCGTTTCAGGAACGCGCGGGCGACGGGGGCGTGCAGGTGGTTCGGGGTGACGATGGCCACCGCCTCGATCCCGTCCTTGCGCCGCGCCTCGCGCATGGCCATCTGCGCGAAATCGCCATAGGCGCGGCCCACGCCCAGTTCCGCCGCCGAGGCCGCGCTTTTTTCGGGCGTCGAGGAAAAGCAGCCCGCGACCAGCTCATACTGGTCGTCGATCCGGGCGGCGATGCGATGCACGCCGCCAATGAAGGCGCCCTGCCCGCCGCCGACCATGCCAAGGCGGATGCGGGGCGCGCGATGAACGGTCCGGGTCATGCCATGCTCCTTGCGGGATGTCCGGCGGCGGCAGGGAGGAGAAGGCCGCCGCCGGATCGGTTGCGCCTAGACGGCGAGGCTAAGGCCGGACTCGACCGAGGATTCCTCGGCCCGGTCCAGCAGGCGTTGCAGCGCCGCGCCGCGGACGAAATCGGGATCGGCCGCGCCCTCGCCCCGGATCGCGGCGATGAAGCGCTGGTAGATCGTCGGCACCGGCGGGCATTCGATCTCGTGCCAGGCGGCGGTCTCCAGGTCCGGCGACAGGCAGGCGCGCAGCCGGCTCACGCGGTTCTCGAAGCCGACCTCCAGCCCGCCGCGGTCGCCGTAGATCCGCAGCCGCAGGTCGTTCAGGTGCCCGCTGGCAAAGCGCGTCGCCGCCACCGTCCCCAGCGCGCCATTCTCCAGCACGATCTGCATGGTGGCGCTGTCGTTGGCGTCCAGCACATAGTCCCCGATCCGCCCGCCCGGCGCCTTGTCGAAGGTCTTGAGCAGGCAGGAAACCTGCGCCGCGTCCTGCCCGGCGATACAGGTGGCGAAGTCGAGGATATGGATGCCCACGTCGCCCAGAACGCCCTTGGAGCCATGCGCGGTCGACACCCGCCACAGCCATTTCGGGTCAGTGCGCCAGTCGCCCCAGCCGGGCTGGGTCAGCCAGCTTTGCAGGTAGCTCGCCTCGAAATGCCGCACCTCGCCGATCTCGCCCGCGCGCACCATGGCCGCGGCCTTTTGCAGCGCCGGCACGTCGCGATAGCTGAGATTGACCATGTTCACCACGCCCGCCCGCGCCGCCGCCTCGGCCATCGCCTCCGCATCCGCGGCATTGGTGGCCAGCGGCTTTTCGCAAAGCACATGCTTGCCCGCCGCCAGCAGCGGCATGGTGGTCGGGTAATGCGCGGCATCCGGCGTCACGTTGGTCGCGGCGTCGAACGCGCCCCAATCCAGGGCCTCGTCCAGGCTGGCAAAGCCGCGGGCGATGCCGTGCTCGGCGTTGAAGGCGGCCAGCGGCTCGGGCCGCGGATCGACGCCGCCGACCAGCTCGACGCCGGGCATGGCGGCGAAGGCGCGGGCATGGTTCGCCGCCATGCCGCCGGTGCCGATGACGAGAAGCCGGACCATCAGCGATAGCCCTCTTCGCCGGCGGCGTGCAGCTTGGGACCGCGCTCCTCGATCGGCTCCAGCGCCTGCTCGACCGGGACATTGGGCGCGACGGTCGGCTCGGCCAGGCGCGCGGCCGGGTTATGCGCCCATTTCACCGCGTTCAGGATCACCCGCTGCACATTGGCGTCGTGATAGGTCGGATAGGTCTCGTGGCCGGGGCGGAAATAGAACACGTTGCCGGCCCCGCGCTTGTAGGTCAGGCCCGAGCGGAACACCTCGCCGCCCGCGAACCAGCTGACGAAGACGGTCTCCAGCGGCTCGGGCACGCCGAAGGGCTCGCCATACATCTCTTCGTGCTCCAGCTCGAAATGATCGGGCAGGCCGGCGGCGATGGGATGGTTGCGCGAGGTCAGCCACAACCGCTCGCGCTCGCCCGCCTCGCGCCAGGTCAGGTTGCAGGGCGTGCCCATCAGCCGCTTGAAGGGCTTCGAGAAATGCGCCGAATGCAGGAAGATCATGCCCATGCCGGACCAGACCGCCTCGGCCACGCGCTCGACCACCGCGTCCTGCACCTCGCCATGGGCGCAATGGCCCCACCAGATCAGCACGTCGGTCTGGGCCAGCTTTTCGGCGGTCAGCCCATGCTCGGGGTCTTGCAGGGTCACGCTGCCGGCCGCGATGCCGCTATCGCGGTTCAGCGCCGCGGCGATTGTGTTGTGCATCCCGTCCGGGTAGATCCCGGCGACGGTCTTGTTCTTCTGCTCGTGGACGTTCTCGCCCCAGACAGTGACTCGGATGGTCATTCATCGCTCCTTGTTGTTCCCTGCGGGAACGGGTGGTGGGTTCAGCGGATCGGCGCGTCGTTGGCGTCGAAACGGTGCAGGTGGCCTTCGCGCGGCCCAAGGCTCAGCCGCGTGCCCAGCGGCAGGGCCAGCTTGCCCGGCTGGCGCACGACCATGGGCTCGGCCGCGCCGATCTCGACGAAAAGGTAATGGTCGGCGCCCAGATCCTCGGCATGGACGACCTCGCCCGACCAGGGACCGCCCTCGATGATGTCGATATGCTCGGGCCGGATGCCCAGGGTCGCGCAGTCATGCGCATGGGCGAAACCGTCGGTCAGGAAGTTCATCTTGGGACTGCCGATGAAGCCCGCGACGAAGGTCGAGTTCGGCCGCTCGTAAAGCTCGGCCGGGGTGCCGACCTGCTCCAGCTTGCCGTCGCGCAGCACGGCGATGCGGTCGGCCAGCGTCATCGCCTCGACCTGGTCATGGGTGACGTAGATCATCGTCACGTCCTCCATGCCGTGGTGCAGCCTGGCGATCTCCAGCCGCGTCTGCACCCGCAGCGCCGCGTCGAGGTTCGACAGCGGCTCGTCGAACAGAAAGACGCGCGGGTCGCGCACGATGGCGCGGCCGATGGCGACGCGCTGGCGCTGGCCGCCCGACAGCTGCTTGGGCAGGCGGTCCAGCAGATGCTCGATCTGCAAGAGCCGCGCCGCCTCGCGCACGCGGCGGTCGATCTCGGCCTTGCCGGCCTTGGCCAGCTTCATGCCGAAGGCCATGTTGTCATAGACCTTCATATGCGGGTAAAGCGCATAGCTCTGGAACACCATGGCGATGCCGCGGTCCGAGGGCACCAGGTCGTTCACCCGCTGCCCGTCGAACAGCATGTCGCCGGTGGTGATCTCCTCGAGCCCCGAGATCAGCCGCAACAGCGTGGACTTGCCGCAGCCCGAGGGGCCGACGAAGACCATGAACTCGCCCTTGCGGATCTCCAGGTCGATGCCCTTGATGACCTGCAAGCCGCCATAGGACTTGGTGACGTTCTTCAACTCGATCTTGGCCATGGTTCAACCTTTCACGCCGCCGGCGGTCAGGCCCGCCACGATCTTGCGCTGGAAAATGAGGACGAGGACGATCAGCGGCACCGTCACGATGACCGAGGCGGCCATGATCGGGCCCCAGGGGATCTCCTGCTCGGACGCGCCCGAAAGCAGGCCGATGGCCACCGGCACGGTGCGCATGCTTTCGGTGCTGGTGAAGGTGAGCGCGAACAGGAACTCGTTCCAGGCGCCGATGAAGGCCAGAAGCCCGGTCGTCACCATCGCCGGCCACAGCAGCGGCAGGAAGACGCGGGTGATGATGATCCAGGGGCTGGCGCCGTCGACGATCGCCGCCTCCTCGATCTCGACCGGCAGGTCGCGCATGAAGGTGGTCAGCACCCAGACGGTAAAGGGCAGCGTGAAGATCGTATAGGACAGGATCATCGCCCAATGGGTGTTGAAGATGCCCAGGAAGCGCACCAGCTCGAACAGCCCGGCCAGCACCGCGATCTGCGGAAACATCGACACGGCCAGGATGGTCATCAGCAGCAGGCCCCGCCCCCGGAACCGCACCCGCGCCAGCGCATATGAGGCGGTGACGCCCAGGAACAGCGACAGCCCCACCGTGGCGGTGGCGATCACCAGCGAGTTGCCGATGGAGTAAAGGAAGTTCTTCGACCCCAGCACCGCCTGGTAATTGCGCAGGTCGAACCCCGCGGGCAGGTAGTTCACCCGAAACAGCGCCGTCCCCGAGGCGAAGCTGGTCACGACGGCATAGTAGAAGGGAAAGACCGAAAAGACGACGATCACCACGACCAGCGCGTAAAAGCCGATCTGTTTCAGCAGCTTGTGACGGGTCATTTCGAGCCCTCCCCGCCCAGGTCCACGCGGCCGAGCCAGATATAGGCGCTGACGAAGACGGCGATGATCGCGAACAGCAGCGTCGATTGCGCCGCGCCATAGGCGAACTTGTCGAAGTCGATCATGTTCTCGCGGCTGATGACCGACATGGTCTTGGTAGCCGAACTGTTCGGCGTCAGCACATAGATCAGGTCGAAGATGCGCAGCGCGTCGAGCATGCGAAAGATCACCGCCACCATCAGCGCCGGCTTGATCAGCGGCAGGGTGACGCGGAAGAACACCTTGACCGGGTGGATGCCGTCGATCCGCGCCGCCTCGTAGATGTCGCGCGGCACCATCTGCAACCCGGCCAGGATCAGCAGCGCCATGAAGGGCGTGGTCTTCCAGATGTCCACGATCAGCACAGCGGTCATCGCCGTCTCGGTGCTGGCGGTCCAGGCGATCTTCTCGCCGATCAGCCCCAGCCGCAGCAGGATGTCGTTCAGGATCCCGAACTGGTCGTTCAGCATCCAGGCCCACATCTTGGCCGAGACGATGGTCGGGATCGCCCAGGGGATCAGGATGGCGGCGCGCACCAGCGCGCGGCCCTTGAACTCGGCGTTCAGCACCAGGGCGACGATCAGGCCCAGCACCGTCTCGAACCCGACCGAGATCAGCGAGAAGCGGACGGTGTTCCAGACCGCGTTCCACCAGGCCGGATCGACCAGCGTGCCGCGCCAGACCACCCGGCCCGAGGACAGCGTGCGCATCGACAGGTAGTTGTCGAAGCCGATCCATTCGCCGCCATAGAGGTTCGACAGCGTGGTGTTGGTGAACGAGAACCAGATGGTGCGCGCCAGTGGCCAGGCCGCGACGCAGAGCAGCGCGAAAAGCATGGGGGCCAGGAACCAGAAGGCCGCCCTTTGCCGACGCTGCCGCAGGCTGGGACCGCCGGGGCGGCCCGCGATGGGGTCAGTCATGGGGGAAACTCCTCATCGGCCGCAAGGGCCGCTCGGGGCCGGCGGGCTTGCGCGCCGGCCCCCGCCAAGCGCCTTACCAGCCCGAGCCCTGCATGTCGCTCAGGTCCAGCTCCAGCAGTTCCAGGTTCTCGGCCGCGGTGCCGTTGCCCGACAGCGTGTCATGCACGGCCGACCAGAATTTCGACGAGACCTCGTTATACTTGCTCTTGGTCGGCCCCGAGGGACGCGGCACCGCATCGGCGAAGACCTCTTTCCAGCGCGGGATCAGCGGCACCGCCTCGGCGATCTCGGGGTCGTCGTAAAGCGCGACCACGGTCGGCAGGTTGCCGTCCAGCAGCGCGCGGCGCTTCTGCGCCTCGGCCGAGGCGAGATAAAGCGCCAGGTCGACCGCCGCCTCCTGCTTGGTCGAGAATTTCGACACCGCGACGTTCCAGCCGCCCAGGGTCGCGGCCGAGCCGGCCTCTTCGGTGCCGGCGGGCAGCGGCGCCACGTCGAACTTGCCCTTGACCGCGCTGTCCGCGCCCGCGCTCAGCGCGAAGGCATAGGGCCAGTTGCGCATGAAGACGGCATTGCCGGTCTGCCAGACGCCGCGCGCCTCTTCTTCCTTGTGCGCCAGCACGCCGCGCGGGCTGATGGTGCCGATCCAGCCGGCCGCCAGTTCCAGCGCCGCCACCGCCTGCGGATTGTTGATCGAGATGGTGCCGTCCGCCTCGACGATCTGGCCGCCGCCAAAGGACTTCACCCATTCCAGCGCGTTGCAGGTCAGCCCCTCATAGGCATTGCCCTGCCAGACGAAGCCCCACAGATCGCCCTGGCCTTCGGCACGCTCGCCGTCCTGGACCAGCTTGGCGGTCTCGGTCAGCTCGGCCCAGGTCTTGGGCACCGGCTTGCCGTATTTCTCCAGCAGGTCGGTGCGGTAGTAAAGCGCCGGGGCATCGGTATAAAGCGGCAGCGCCACCAGCTTGCCGTCCGAGGTCTGGCTTTCGATGACCGAGGGGAAATGCTCGCCCAGGATGTCCTTGGCCGCCTCGGACAGGTCGACGAAATATTCGGACAGCTGCGGCGCCCAGATCACGTCGGTCTGATAGAGGTCCACATCCGCCGTCCCCGCCGCCAGCCACAGCCGGTATTGCGCGAACTGGTCCGAGCTGGACTGCGGCATCGGCACCAGCGTCACCGTGTGGCCGGTGCGCTCTTCCCAGGGCTTGACCAGATCCTTGAAATGCTCGGCCTGCTTGCCCACGCCGCCGGCGACATAGAACAGCTCGTCCGCCACGGCAGGCAGCGCGATGCTGCCCAGCAGCGCGGCCAATGCGACCGGGCGCAGCGCGCCCCGGCTGATTTTTCCCATCCTCATCCTCCCCTTGGTAAAGGTGCCTCCCAGCACCGTTCGCAGCATCGGGTGCCCCTGCCTGCGCCCGTTCCGAAACCTTTCGGGAATTTCCTACCGCATCCGGCCGATCCGGTCAATAATTCCGGCAGACCCCGCCGGAAACCTCCGGCAGGCGGCAAAAAACCATGCATTTCCTGGGAAAAACCGTATCGGCGCTGCGGGTGTCGCGGCGACCGGGCGGGGCGGCGGATGTCATACGCTAACATCACAGGGCGCATTTCGCCGCCAAGGGCGCTTTCGCGGCCGAATCACCGGCGCGAGGCCGGGAATCGGCCGCCGTGCAGGTTTCCAAAACATTTCGGAGACGAAAACCGGCCAGACCTGCCGGATCGGGGAAAGCGGCGCCGGAAACCCGGCGCCGCAGGGGCTCTAGCCGTTCAGCAGGCGGCGCAGGCTCGCCAGGGCGCGCTCGCGGTCCTCCTGATAGCCGATCAGCCCGGCATAATCGCCATTGCCGTCAAAGAGCAGCATGGTCGAGGAATGGTCCATGGTGTAGTCGCCCCCTTCCAGCGGCGACTTGCGGGCATAGATGCGGAAGGCCTTGACCGCCTTGGCGACCTCCTCGGGCGCGCCCGAGACGCCGACCACCCCCGGCACCCAGGACACGTATTCGCGCAGCGCCTCGACCGTGTCGCGCTCGGGGTCGACGGTGACGAAGAACACCCGCAGCTTCCTGCCGTCCTCGCCCAGTTCCTCCTGCCAGCTGGCGACGTCGCCCAGCGTGGTCGGGCAGACGTCCGGGCAATGGGTGAAGCCGAAGAACACCGCCGAGGGCTGGCCCTTCAGCGCGGCCTGGCTGAACTCGGTGCCGTCGGTCGCCGCCAGCCGGTAGTCGCCCCGCCCCAGCGCCGCCGTCCCGGCATCGGCGATCGAGCCCGTGCCCGAACCCGAGCGGGGCGAGACGAACTGGAACCAGCCCAAGCCGGCCAGCGCCAGCACGACCAGCGCCCAAAGCGCATAGCGCAGCGGTTTCAACCCGGACTTGCCCTTAGTGCCCGCCATGGCCACCCCCTTGATGCGCCGCCCCGGCATTGCGCGGCCCGACCGCCAGCGGCAGGCTGACCTCGCCCGCCTTCTCGAAGCTCAGCGTGACGTTCACCGTCTCGCCCTCGACCAGCGGCTGTTTCAATTCCATGAACATCAGGTGATAGCCGCCGGGCTTCAATTCAACCGTGGCGCCGGCCGGGATCGCCAGCCCCTCGGGCAATTGGCGCATCCGCATCACCTCGCCCTCCATCGCCATCTCGTGGATCTCGGTGCGGCCGGCGAAATCGGCATGGGCCGCGACCAGCCGGTCCTCGGCCCCGCCGTTGGCGATGGTCAGGAAGCCGCCCGCCACCGGCGCGCCGGGGGGCGTCGCGCGGCTGAAGGCGCCGCTGAGCGACAGGTCGCCCAGGACCACCGGCCCGGCATCCGCCGCCTGATCGGCCTGGCCATGCCCGTGTCCATGACCGTGACCGGCCTTGCCCGCCATGACCGTCAGCCCCGGCGCGGGGTTCGGCACGTCCTTGCTGCCCGAGACGTCGGTCCAGTCGGCCTTGCCATCCGCGCATTCCTGGACGGTCGGGAAATACAGCACCGTGCCCGGCGCCACATCCGCGCCGACGGTGCCGCGGATGACGAATTCGTCATACCAGTCGTCCTGCAACGCGCCGCCGGACCAGATCACTTCGCGCGTGCCCTCGGTCATCTGCGTGCCGTGGTTGTCGAAGGGCTGGGCATAGGCGCCCTTGACCGTCTCCAGCGCCCAGCCCGGTTTGGGCATGGGCTTGGCGTTGTAGAAGCCATCGGGCAGTTGCACCCGCAGGGTTTGGGTGGCCTGGCCGTCGCAGCCATGGCCGATGCGGATCACCGCGCGATAGGCGGCGCCGGCCGGGGCCTCGGATTTCTCCAGCGTGGCATGGGACAGGGCCGGACCGGCCGCAAGGCCAAGAAGCGTGGCGCAAAGCGCGGCGAAAACAGGTTTTTGCATGATCGTTCTCATCTGATGGGAAAGGCACCGCCGGGCCCTGGCCCGCCGGCTGCCGAAGCAGGATTCCGTCAGATGAGGCGCGGCGGCCCCCGCGCCGAGGGCTCGGGCAGGGCCGAGGCATGCGGCGGGGCCGGCGGTGCGGGCCAAAGCGCCAACCGCGCCGCGGCCGCCATGGGCTGGGGCGCATCGGCGACGACCCCTTGCAGCGCCGGCTGGCCATGCGGCGCCCAGTCGCAGGCATGGGGATCGCCATGCGGCATCTCGTCGGCCGGGACCAGGCTGCCATCGGCCGCCACGGCCATCTGGACCGGCCCCTCGCCCGAACACAGCACGACGGCGACGCTGCCCTGCGCGTCGCGGACGAACATGGTGCCGGGCTGGATCAGCGAGAACAGCAGGAAAGGCAGCACCGCCAGCCAGCAGCACAGGCGCCGCAGCGCCGTGCCGCGTCCAAGCCTCGTCGTCCGATGTCCGCTTCGACCCTGCATGGGCGCAGCCCTGTCAGAAATCGGTGCCGGAGAAAAGGGACAATCTGCCGCAATCACCGGCGAATCGTCCGCGCCAGCACCATCACCGGCAGGATGCCGATGACGACGATGATCAGCGCGGCGATGGCGGCGTCCTCATAGGTGCCGCGCGCCGCCTCGCCGTAAAGATGGGTCGAGAGCGTCTCGAAGTTCAGCGGCCGCAGCAGCAGCGTGGCGGGCAGTTCCTTGACGCAATCGACGAAGATCAACAGCCCCGAGGCCGCCAGCGCCGGGCGCGAGATCGGCACATGCACCTGCCGGAACACCTGGCCGGGGCTGCGGCCCAGCGTCCGCGCCGCATGGTCGAGCGAGGCGGGCACCCGGCTCAGCCCGGCCTCGATCCCGCCGGTGGCGATGGCGAGGAAGCGCGCGACATAGGCATAGACCAGCGCCGCGCCCGACCCCAGCAGCAAAAGCCCCGGCCCCGCGCCCAGCAGCGCCTGCGAGACGGCGGCGATCTGCCGGTCGGCCAGCGCGATCACCGGCAAAAGCCCGATGGCCAGGATGGTGCCCGGCACCGCATAGCCCAGCGTCGAAAGCCGCGCCATGCTGCGGGTCAGGCGCCCCGGCCGCATCCGCGCCGCCCCGGTCACGACCAGGCCCAGCACCAGCGCGACCAGCGTCGCCAGCGCGGCGAAAAGGGCGGTGTTCCCGGCCTCTTCGATGATGCGCGGCGAAAGCCCGGCAAAGCGATAGCGCGCCCAGGCCGCGCCGACCAGATACCAGGCCGGCGCCGCGAAACCCAGGGCCACCGGCAGCGCGCAGACCAGCGTGGCCCCCCAGGCGCGCCAGCCGCCCAGGCGGGTGCGCCGCAGGGGCTGCGCGCCCGCGGCATAGCGCTGGCGCCGGCGGCCGCGGCGCTCCAGCATCACCAGCGCCATGGTGATGGCCAGCATCGCCAGCGCGATCTGCGCCGCCCCCGGCAGGTCCGAGCGGTTGATCCAGGTCGAATAGACCGAGACGGTCAGCGTGCGCACGCCCAGGAACTCGGCCGCGCCGATGTCGTTCATCGCCTCCATCAGCGCCAGCGCCGTGCCGATGGCGACGGCGGGCCGGGCCAGCGGCAGGGCCACGCGCAGGAAGCCGGCGACCGGCCCCGCCCCCAGGCTCCGCCCCGCATCCAGCAGGTTGCCGGCCTGCATGGCGAACAGCGCCCGCACCGGCAGGTAGACATAGGGGTAAAGCACCAGCCCCAAGAGCAGGATGCAGCCCGGCATCGAGCGGATGTCGGGCAGGCGGAACTCGCGCGGGCTGGAATAGCCCAGCCAGCCGCGGATCGCGCCCTGCACCGGCCCGACCGGGTGCAAGAGGTCCAGATAGGCATAGGCGACGATATAGGTCGGCACCGCCAGCGGCAGCAGCAGCGCCCAGCCGAAGAAGCGCCGGCCCGGAAAGTCGCAGGCCGCGACCAGCCAGGCCGTGACCGTGCCCAGCGTGGCGACGATGGCGCCGACGCCCAGAAGCAGGATCACCGTCTGCCGCGCCGCCACCGGCAGCACGTTGCTGACCAGATGCGCCCAGAGCCCCGGACTGCCCCGCAGCGCGAAAAGCCCCAGCGCCAGAACCGGCAGCAGGACAAGCGCGGCGACGGCCAGTGCCGCCGCCTGCCAGCCCATCCCCGCGCGGACACGGGGGATTCGTGTCAGTTCCGGGGTCATGCGGCCTGCGCCCGCGGCGGGCTCAGTTGTCGAAGCCGACCGCCTCGGCCAGTTCGCTCGCCGCCTTGCGCTGGCGGGCGATCTCGGTCAGGTCGGTGCCGTCGACCTGAAGCCCCGCCATGTCCTCGATCACCGGGCTGACCGCGACGCCGGGCTTGACCGGATATTCGAAATTCGCCTCGGCATAGATCCTTTGCGCCTCGTCCGAGACCAGGTATTCCAGCAACTGCACCGCCTGGTCGCGGTTCGGCGCGTGCTTGGCCACCGCCGCGCCCGAGACGTTGACCTGCGTGCCGCCGCCCTCGAAGGTGGGCAGGATGACCTTGATCGCCTTGACCCATTCCTCCTGCTCGGGGCCGCCGGCACCGCTGCGCATCAGCCCGACGTAATAGGAATTGGCGATGCCGATCTCGCAGATGCCGCCCATGATGTCGCGCGCCACGTCGCGGTCGCCGCCGCCGGCGGTGCGGGCCAGGTTCGCCTTGACGCCTTCCAGCCATGCCTTGGCGGCCTCTTCGCCGTGATGCACGATGTAGGAGGCGGTCAGCGCCACGTTATAGGGATGCTGCCCCGAACGAATGCAGACCTTGCCCTTCCATTCCGGCTTGGCCAGATCCTCGTAGGTAAAGCTCGCCAGGTCCAGATCCTTGTCGGCGTAAAGCACCCGCGCCCGCTGCGACAGCGCGAACCAGTTGCCATCCTTGTCGCGCAGGTTCTCGGGGATGGCGGCGGCCAGCACCTCGGATTCGACCGGCTGGGTCAGGCCGCGGTCGACCAGGTCGACCAGGTTGCCGATGTCCACGGTCATCAGCACGTCGGCGGGCGAGGCGTCGCCTTCCTGCTCGACCCGCTCGGGCAGGCCGTCCTTGAGGAAGATCGTATTGACCTTCACCCCGGTGGTTTCGCTGAACGATGCCAGCAGCGGCTCGATCAGATTCGGCTCGCGCGTGGTGTAAAGGTTCAATTCCTGGGCGCTTGCGGCAACGGCCTGTGCCGCCAACAGGACACCGATCACTCCAGATAGTCCGACACGCATTCCCTGTCCTCCTTGCGATTTCTCGACATGTTTACTAAACTAATTAGTAATGTAAACTATTCTCATGCGGTTGCGGTCACGAAGGGATGCCGATGAACCAATTCGCCAGCCCTCCCGACTGGGCCAGCCAGGTGGATGCGCCAGATGCCACCCCGTCCCTGCCCATGCTGGAGGTCGAGGCGCTGTGCCGCCGCTTCGCCGGCGTGGCGGCGGTCGAGGATGTCGGCTTTCGCGTGGCGCCGGGCCAGGTGACATGCCTGCTGGGCCCTTCGGGCTGCGGCAAGTCCACCACGCTGCGCATGATCGCGGGCATCGAGCGGCCCGATTCCGGCGCCGTCCGCATCGCCGGCCGGCCGATGTCGGGCGCCGGCGCCTTCCTTCCGCCCGAACGCCGGCCGGTCGGCATGGTGTTCCAGGATTTCGCGCTGTTCCCGCATCTGGACGTGGCGGCGAATGTCGGCTTCGGCCTGCGCGGCCCGGCGCGGCAGGACCGCGACCGGATAGCCGCGCTGCTGGAGCGCGTGGGCCTGTCCGGCCATGCCGCGAAATACCCGCACGAGCTTTCGGGCGGCGAGCAGCAGCGCGTGGCGCTGATCCGGGCCCTGGCGCCGCGCCCTTGCCTGATGCTGATGGACGAGCCCTTCTCCAGCCTCGACCACCGGCTGCGCGACGGGGTGCGCGACGCGGCGCTGGACCTGCTGCGCGAAACCGAAACCGCGGTGGTGATGGTCACGCACGACCCCGAAGAGGCGATGCTGATGGGCCATCGCATCGCCGTCATGCGCCGGGGCCGGCTGATCCAGGAAGGCCGCCCGGACGAGCTTTACAACCGCCCGGCCGACCGCGGCGTGGCGGCCTTCTTCTCGGACCTGAACATCGTCGCGGGACGGGTGGCGGGCGGGCGGGTGCAGACCGTGCTGGGCGCCTTTCCCGCGCCCGGCCTTGCCGAAGGCAGCCGGGCCGAGGTCGCCGTCCGCCCGCAGCACCTGGTCCCGGCCGAGGCCGGCGGCACCCCGGCGCGGGTCGAGCGCGCGCGCTATCTGGGCCGCGAAAGCCTGATCGAGATCCGGCTGGAACCCGGCGGCGCGGCGATGAAATCCCGCATCCCCGGCCTGGTCCTGCCCGCGCCGGGCAGCCTGATCCGCGTCGCAGTCCAGCCCGGCAGCGCCATGGTCTTTGCCGGCGACGGCGAGTAGGCGCGGCCCATTCCCTATTCGGCGGCGGCGCGGCAGGCGGTGCCGGCCTCCAGCAGCGCGCGGATCTCGGGCCGGCACGAGCCGCAATTGGTGCCCGCCCGCAGCGCCTGCCCCACCGCCTCGACCGAGGTCAGGGCCTGGCTGGCGATGGCCCGCACGATGCTGTTCACCCCGATGCCGAAACAGGCGCAGACCAGCGCGCCTTCGTCCGGGCGGTCGGCGCCGGGGCGGCCGGCCAGCGCCTCGGCCCCGTTTTCGCCCAGCAGCGCCGCGACATGGCTGCGCGACAGGCCCACCGGCTCGGGCGCGACGAACAGCGCCGCCTGCAAGCGGCCCTCGCGCAGGAAGGCCAGCCGCACCTGCCCGCGGGCGCGGTCATGCAGCACCAGCGGCTCGTCCGGCAGGCCGAACAGCGCGCGGGCATGGGCGGTCCAGTCCTGCACCGGCTCCAACCCGGCCAGTTCGGCCTGCTCGCCCCGCGGCAGCGTGGCCCGCGCCCAATAGGCGCAATCCGGGCGGATCGGACCCGCCGACACGGCAAAGCCGAACCAGCGCGCGGCAAAGGGCCGGATCGCCACCGCCGCCGATTTCAGCGCCGGCTGGCCCGAGACCGGATCGACCGTCCCCGGCACCAGCGCATCGACCCGGCCCGAGGGCGCGGTCTCGCCCGTCCAATGCATCGGCGCAAAGGGATGGCCCGGCGCCACGCGGTCGCTGACCAGCACCCGCAGCACGGCGCGGCCATGCGGGCTTACGACTTCGGCCAGGCTGGCGGGCGCCAGGCCCAGCCGGGCGGCATCGCCGGGATGCAGCTCCAGGAAGGGCTCGGCCAGGTGGCGCGACAGGCGCGGCGACAGGCCGGTGCGGGTCATCGTGTGCCAATGATCGCGCACCCGGCCGGTGTTCAGCCGGAACGGACGATCCGCGCCAGCCGGCCGGGGCGCACGCGGCGTGACCGCGACCAGCCGCCCGCGACCCGAGGGCGTATGGAACCGCCCGTCGCCAAAGAAGCGCCCGCCCTGCCGGCGCGCCGATTGCGGCCACAGGAAGGGCTCCAGCGCGTCATACTCCGCCTGGGCGATGCCGGCATGGGCCGAGATGTCGAAATCGCTGCCCAACCCGCCCGCGATGCCCGACAGCGCGGCATGTTCGGCAAAGACCTGCGCCGGGCTGGTCCAGCCGAAGGCCTCCGGCCAGCCCATGCGGCGCCCGACCTCGGCCAGGATGCGCCAGTCGTCGCGCGCCTGGCCCGCGGGGGCGAGCGTCCGGCGCTGGCGGCTGATGCGGCGTTCCGAATTCGTCACCGTGCCGTCCTTTTCGCCCCAGCCGGTCGCCGGCAGCAGGACATGCGCCAGCCGCGTGGTATCGGTCCGCGCCATGATGTCCGAGACCACGACGAAATCGCAGCCGGCGATGGCGCGGGCGACGCGATCGGCCTCGGGCATGGTCACGGCAGGGTTGGTGCAGATGATCCACAGCGCCTTGATCCGGCCGTCCTCGACGGCGCGGAACATGTCCACGGCCTTCAGCCCCGGCCGCTCGGCCATGCGGGGCGCGTTCCAGAAACCGCGCACCGCCTCGCGATGCGCGGGGTTCTCGATCTCCAGGTGGCAGGCCAGCATGTTGGCCAGCCCGCCGACCTCGCGCCCGCCCATGGCGTTGGGCTGGCCGGTGACGCTGAGCGGGCCCATGCCCGGCCGGCCGATGCGGCCGCTGGCCAGGTGGCAGTTCAGGATCGCGTTCACCTTGTCGGTGCCGCTGTCGGACTGGTTCACGCCCTGCGACCAGACCGTCACCACCTTGTCGCTGTGCAGCCACAGGTCGAGGAACTGCCTGATCTGGCTGTGCGCCAGCCCGATGGCCGAGGGCAGCGTCTCGCGCGCCGCAGTCATGGCATCCTCGATTCCTTCCAGGTTGTCGGCGCAGATCTCTGATCTTCTGCCGATTTCCGCCAGCAGCAGGTTGAACAGCGCCGCATCGGAACCCGGCGCCAGCGGCAGATGCAGGTCGGCGATGTCGCAACTCGCGGTGCGGCGCGGATCGACCACCACGACCCGCGTGCCCCGCGCCTCGCGCGCCGCGGCCAGCCGCTGGTAAAGCACCGGATGGCACCAGGCCAGGTTCGAGCCGACCAGCACCACCGTATCGGCCAGCTCCAGATCCTCGTAGAGCCCCGGCACCGTGTCCGAGCCGAAGGCCCGCCGGTGCCCCGCCACCGCCGAGGCCATGCAAAGCCGCGAATTGGTGTCGATGTTGCCCGAGCCGATGAAGCCCTTCATCAGCTTGTTGGCGACATAGTAATCCTCGGTCAGGAGCTGCCCCGAGACGTAGAAGCCGACCGAATCCGGCCCGTGTTCGGCGATGGTTTCGGTGAATCGGCGCGCGACCAGGTCCAGCGCCTCGTCCCAGCCGGCCTCGCGCCCGTGGATGCGCGGGGCGAGCAGCCGGCCGGCATGGCCGACCGTCTCGCCGAGCGCCGAGCCCTTGACGCAGAGCCGGCCCTTGTTCGCCGGATGCGCGGGGTCGCCGGCGATGCCCAGCCCGCCGCGGCCGTCGGGCGCGGCCAGCACGCCGCAGCCCACGCCGCAATAGGGACAGGTGGTGCGGATGGTCTGCATCGGGGCCCTCACTCGGCGGGAACGGCGGGGGCTTCGGGGCGGGCACCGGCATCCGCATCCGCCGCGCGGCGGGGCGAGGTCTTGTGATGCGTGGCATAGATCATCGCGCCGACAAAGGTCAGCCCGCCGACCAGGTTGCCCAGCACGGTCGGGATCTCGTTCCAGATCATGTAGTCCATGATGGTGAACTGCCCGCCCAGAAGCAGCCCGGCCGGGAACAGGAACATGTTCACGATGGAATGCTCGAACCCCATGTAGAAGAAGATCAGGATCGGCATCCACATGGCGATGACCTTGCCCGAGACGGTGGTGGACATCATCGCCGCGACCACGCCGGTCGAGACCATCCAGTTGCACATGACCGCGCGGATGAACAGCGTCAGCATCCCCGCCGCGCCATGGGCGGCATAGCCGAGCGTCCGCCCCTCGCCGATATGGCCGATCTTTTCGCCGACCGCGTTCGGCGCCTCGGAAAAGCCGAAGGTGACGATGATCGCCATGAAGACCGCGACGGTGAAGGCGCCGGCGAAATTGCCGGCGAACACCAGCCCCCAGTTGCGCAGCATGCCGCGCAGCGTCACCCCCGGCCGGCGGTCGATCAGCGCCAGCGGCACCAGCGTGAACACCCCGGTGAGCAGGTCGAAGCCCAGCAGGTAGAGCATGCAGAAGCCGACCGGGAACAACAGCGCGCCGATCAGCGGCTCGCCCGTGTTCACGGTGACGGTCACGGCAAAGGCCGCCGCCAGCGCCAGGATCGCCCCGGCCATATAGGCGCGGATCAGGGTGTCCTTGGTGGACATGAAGACCTTGGCCTCGCCGGCATCGATCATTTTCTTCGCGAAATCAGCAGGATTGACGTAGGACATGATGCAACTCCTCAGGCGGCGTTCGAGCGGGAGACGAGTTCGGCGCTGATCAGGACGCGGCCCCGCTCGACGCGGACGGGCCAGGTGCGGACCGCGCCCTCGTCGGCACCCTGGGCGGCGCCCGAGTTCATGTCGAACACCCAGTTGTGCAGCGGGCAGGTCACGCGATCGCCATGAACCATGCCCTCGGACAGCGGGCCGCCCTTGTGCGGGCAGCGGTCGTCCAGGGCAAAGACCCGGTCGTCCAGCGTGCGGAATACCGCGACGCAGCCCTGCGCGGTGCGGATCACCCGCGCGCCCTGGCGGGGGATGTCGTCCAGGGCTCCGATGTCGACAAAGATGGTCATTCCGCGGCCTCCAGGGTCAGATCGGCAAGGGGCGCCCATTTGGGCGTCTCGGTGGTGGTGGAATGCTCGGCCCAGGGGTCGCGGCGATAGACCGACTGGCTGACCTCGAAGCGCTCGACCAGCGCGCGGCGGGTCGGCAGGTCCGCGACCTGCGCCTTCACCCAGTCGAGCCCGACCTTGGCCACCCATTTATAGGGCCGGTCCAGATAGCGCGCGTGCTCGCGGTAAAGCTGGATGAAGGCGGTGATGATCTCGACCGCCTCGTCCTCGGAGGGGGTCGAGGCCAGGGGCTCGGTCTCCTTCACCTCCATCCCGGCGGCGCCGGCGACGCTGATCTGGTAGCCGCTGTCGACGCAGATCACGCCCACGTCCTTGCAGGTCGCCTCGGCGCAGTTGCGCGGGCAGCCCGAGACGCCCAGCTTGACCTTGTGCGGCGTCCAGGATCCCCAGAGCAGCTTTTCCAGCCTGATCCCCAGCCCGGTCGAATCCTGGGTGCCGAAGCGGCAGAACTCGCTGCCGACGCAGGTCTTCACCGTGCGCAGCCCCTTGGAATAGGCGTGGCCCGAGACCAGCCCGGCCGCGTTCAGGTCGGCCCAGATATGCGGCAGATCCTCTTTGCGCACACCCAGCAGGTCGATGCGCTGGCCGCCCGTGACCTTGACCATGGGCACGGCATATTTCTCGGCCGCGTCGGCGATGGCGCGCAGCTCGCCCGGCGTGGTGACGCCGCCCCACATGCGCGGCACCACCGAATAGGTGCCGTCCTTCTGGATATTGGCGTGGTTCCGCTCGTTGACAAAGCGCGACTGGCGGTCGTCGCGATAGTCCAGCGGGTATTCGGCCAGCAGGTAATAGTTCAGCGCCGGGCGGCAGGAATGGCAGCCGCCCACGGTCTTCCAGCCCAGCTCCTGCATGACGGCCGGGATCGACTTCAGCCCCATCGAGCGGATCAGCCGCCGCACGTCCTCGTGGCTGTGGTCGGTGCATTTGCATATGCCGGCGGGGACGGGCGCGACGAAGCCGTCGCCCAGGGTCAGCTTCATCACCTGCTCGACCAGCCCGGTGCAGGTGCCGCACGATCCCGACGCCTTGGTGCAGGCGCGGACGGCGTCCAGCGTGTGGGCGCCGCCCAGAACGGCATCGACGATGGTGCCCTTGCAGACGCCGTTGCAGCCGCAGATCTCCGCCTCAGGCGGCAAGGCTGCAACGGCCGCCATAGGGTCCAACGTGGTCCCCCCCTGGAAGGCCGGGCCGAAGATCAGCGTGTCGCGCATCTCGCCGATGTCGGTTTCGTCCTTCATCAGCCCATAGAACCAGTTGCCGTCGGCGGTGTCGCCATACATGACCACGCCGACGATGCGGTCGTTCTCCAGCACCAGCCGCTTGTAGATGCCGCGGCCGGGGTCGCGAAAGACGATGTCCTCGCGCCCCTCGCCTTCGGCGAAATCGCCGGCGCTGTAGAGGTCGCAGCCCGTCACCTTCAGCTTGGTCGCGGTCTGCACCGGGCGGAACGCGGCTTCCTCGCCCAGCAGGGTCCGGGCCAGCACCTTGGCCTGGTCGTAAAGCGGCGCGACAAGGCCAAAGACCTGGCTGCGATGCTCGACGCATTCGCCGAGCGCGAAGATATGCGGGTCGCTGGTGCGCAGGGCGTCGTCGACGACGATGCCGCGCTCGACCTCCAGATGCGCGTCATTGGCCAGCCGCACCTCGGGGCGGATGCCGACGGCCATGCAGACCAGGTCGGCGGCATGGACGGTGCCGTCCTCCAGCAGCACGGCCTCGGCCCGGTCGTGGCCCAGGATGGCCTTGGTCGCGCCCTTGCAATGCACCTTGATGCCGCGCCGCTCCAGGTCGCGCTGCAGCAGGTAGCCGGCGGCGGGGTCCAGCTGCCGCTCCATCAGGTGGCCCATCAGGTGGACGACGGTGACGCTGGCCCCCCGCGCCGCCATGCCGGCCGCCGCCTCAAGGCCCAGCAGCCCGCCGCCGACCACCACCGCGTCCTTGCCGGCGACGCCGGCCTCGATCATCGCATTGGTATCCTCGAGGTCGCGATAGGTCACGACGCCCGGCAGGTCGCTGCCCGGCACCGGGATGATGAAGGGCGCCGAGCCGGTGGCGATGACCAGCGCGTCATAAGGCGCGCCGCCCGTGTTGGAATAGACGGCGCGATTGGCGCGGTCGATCCTGACCACCGGCTCGCCAAAGCGGCAGTCGACGCCATGCGCGGCATACCAGTCCGCGTCATGGGTGACGATCTGCTCATAGGTCTTTTCGCCCGACAGGACCGGCGACAGCATCAGCCGGTTGTAATTGCCGCGCGGCTCGGCATTGAACAGGGTGACATGCCATTCGCCGGGCGCGGCCTCGAACAGCTGCTCCAGCAGGCGGCCCGAGGCCATGCCGGCGCCGATGACGACGAGTTTCTTCATCGCGTGACTCCTTTCTCAGGCGGCTTGCAGGGGCGCGCGGCCCATCTGGCGGATCGAGGCATGCATCCAGAGCGCGCAGGCCCCGACCAGCAGGAACAGCGCCATGAAGCAGCTGGACCACAGCCCGGTCTGGTCGCGCAGCCAGCCGAAGAGCAGCGGCAGCAGGAACCCGCCAAGGCCGCCGATCATGCCGACGAGCCCGCCCACCGCGCCGACATGGCCGGGGTAATAGCTGGGGATGTGCTTGTAGACGGCGGCCTTGCCCAGGCTCATGAAGAAGCCAAGGACGAAGATCACCGCCAGGAAGACCGGCACCGGCACGCCCGAGGGGATCGAAAGGATCCCGGTCGCGACCAGCGAGACGGCGAAGGTCGCATACATCACCGTCCGCGCGCCGATCCGGTCCGACAGCACCCCGCCATAAGCGCGAAAGATCGAGCCGGGGATGGAATAAGCCGCGCCGATCATGCCGGCGGTGGCGATGTCGAAGCCGTAGACCTGCGTCAGGTAATGCGGCAGCCACAGCGCCAGCGCCACGAAGCCGCCGAAGCTGAAGAAGTAATAGGCCGAGAAGCGCCAGACCCGGACCTGGCCCAGCGGCGCGAACTCGGCGCGCAGCGGCGCCTTGCGGCCGGCCCCTGCGGCGGTGACGGGATCGTCCTTGCTGAAAAGCCAGAACAGCATCGCGGTCAGCGCCAGCGCGCCGGCCCAGATCTGCGCGGTCGCCTGCCAGCCCAGCGCCAGCATGACGAAGGGCGCGGCGAACTTGGTCACGGCGGCGCCGACATTGCCGACCCCGAAGATGCCCAGCGCCGTGCCCTGCCGCCCCTCGGCATAGAAGCGCGAGACATAGGCGACGCCCACGGCGAAGGAGCCGCCGGCCAGCCCCACGCCCAGCGCCGCCAGCAGCATCTGCGGCCAGGTCGAGGCATGGGACAGAAGGAAGGTCGCGCCGGCGGCGGCCAGCATGGTCAGCGTATAGACGCGCCGCCCGCCCAGCCGGTCGGTCAGCACGCCCAAGCCGATGCGCACCAGCGAGCCGGTCAGGATCGGCAGGCCGATCAGCAGGCCGAACTGGGTCTCGGTCAGGGAAAGCTGCTCGCGGATCTGCAGGCCGATGATCGAGAAGATCGTCCAGACCGCGAAGCAGATGGTGAAGGCGAAGGTCGAGAGGCCCAGCGCGCGGCTGGCCTCGGAGGGCGGAACGGGGGAAACGGCGGGCATGGTGGCTCCGATGCGTTGCTGATGGCGAAAGCTGTCGGAAAGCGCGCGGCCAGGGCGGCGGGACGCCGCAGCGGGACTGCGCTTTCGGAGGGGAGGGATTTCCGCGCCCTTGCGGGAATCCGTGCCGCATCATTGCGAGCGGGCCGGTGGCACGCCATTGCGCCGGGCCATGGGACCAGATTGGGTCAGGATGCCGGCCGGATCAAGCCTTGATGCGGCATCGCAGCATCCGCCGCCCGTTCCGCCCGAAAGCCGGGCAGCATCGCGCCCGGCCTGCCCGCGAAACGCTCAGCCGGCGAAAGGGGGCTCGAAGATGGTGCCGTCGAAGAAGGCATCGGCGCGCAGAATCATCTGGCCCTTTTCGGCCGCGACCTCGCGGTCCTCGGCCAGCGCGCCTTCCAGCCGCGCCGAGGCGCCGGGCAGCGCCGCCCCCGCCTCGCGCAGGTGCTGGCGATAAAGATCGGTGCGGAAATGCGCCATCGCCTTTTCCATCGCCGGCGCCGGGTCCAGCCCATGCCGCGCGGCGATGCGCTGCGCAAAGAAGGCGGCCAGGCTTTTCCAGGGGAAATTCGCCGCCCCGGCATGGAAGGCGATGAAGCCCGGCACATGGCGGATTTCGCCCGAGGGCGTGACCTGCAGCCGCCCGGTCAGCCCGCGCTCGGCCAGTTCGGTCGGCAGGTCCAGGTATTCGCGCCGTGACAGGATCTCGGCGGCGGTATCGCGGTTCTCGGGCTCGTCGAGCCAGCGCCCGGCGCGCCAGACCGCCCGCATCAGCGCGCCGGTCAGCTGCGGCTGGCCTTCGGTGAAGTCGCGGCGCAGCACCAGCCCCTTTTCCGGCGGCGAGGCCCAGATCGCGGTGCCCGGCAAGAGCAGCGAGGCAAGGCCGCGGTCCACCGCGCTCGACGCCCAGGGCTCGCCGACGCAGAAGGCATCGACCTCGCCCGCGGCCATGGATTCGGCCATCAGCGGCGGCGGCACAGTCACGACCTCCAGGGCCGGGCTGAAGCCGCTGGCGCCCAGCCAGTGCCGGATCAGTTCCAGCTGGGTCGAGAAATGGAAGGGCACGCCCACCCGCAGCCGGCCGGGCGCGGCCTCATGCAGCGCATGGGCGGCCTTGCGGGCATCGCGGAAGTCGAAGTCGTGGCCCTGCTCGCGCATCCGGGCGGCCAGGGCGGCGCTGACCGCGACCGCCTGCCCGCCCTGCGACAGGAACATCGCCAGGTCCAGCTCCGGCAGCGCCGGGCCCAGACCCAGCGCCTGCGCGACCGGCATCGGCACCAGCATATGCGCCGCCTCGATCAGCCCGGCGCCCAGCATGTCGCGGGCCTGCGCCCAGGCGCCCAGGCGCAGCAGCTGGAATTCCAGCCCCTCTTCTGCGGCAAAGCCCAGCTCGCGCGCCACGATCAGGGGGGCGGCGTCGATCAGCGGCACATAGCCAAGGCGCAGGGGCGTCAGCGGCATGAGAGCAACCCCGCGGCAAGGACCAGCTGCTGCGCGATCTCGGCCACGCGCTTGCCCTGGTCCATCGCCGTCTTGCGCAACAGCGCATAGGCGGCCTCTTCGTCGATGCCGCGCGCCTTCATCAGCACCGCCTTGGCGCGGTCGATCACCTTGCGCTCCTCCAGCGCGGCGCGGGTCGCGGCCAGTTCGGCGCGCATGCGCTGGAACATGTGAAAGCGCGCGATGGCCGCGTCCAGCACCGGCTTGATCCGGTCCGGCCGCAGCCCGTCCACGACATAGGCCGAGATGCCGGCCTCGACCGCCGCCCGCGTCAGATGCTCGTCCGAGCGGTCCACGAACATCGCCACCGGCCGCTCGGTCGGGCCCGAGGCCAGCGCCAGCTCCTCGAGCACGTCGCGCGAGGGGTTGGCCAGGTCGATCAGCACGATGTCGGGCCGGCATTCGGCGATATGGCGTGCGAGGCCGGTTTCCTCGGAAATGATGCGGATGTCGTGGTCGCCGATCTCGCGCAGCCCGTCCACGATCGGGGCGGCGCGCTCGGGGTCGGGCTCGATGACGACGATGGAAAGGCGCTTGTCCATCTGCTTCCTGATCTGTGCCGCCCTTGCAGGTGCCATCGCAGCCGCGCGCCCGCAACGCATCACACCGTCGCCGTGCCGCCCCGCGCGGGATCTGCCCGCCCGGCGGGCAGTTTTCGGACGGCTCTGCCCAAGGGGCGGGCAGGAAGGTTGCCGCGCCCGCTCCCTTGAGCCTGGCGGGGGTTTGGCTAATCTGGCGGCGACGCGCGAGCAGAGGGACACCATGCCAGAGATCATCCTGCTGACGGGCAAGGCCGCCCCCCTGCCCGGAAACAACCAGAAAAGCGGCATCGACAAGCGCCCGGTGGACCGGCCGCTGGCGCTTGGCCCGGAGGGGCTCGAAGGCGACGAACAGGCCGACCGCCGCGTGCATGGCGGGCCGGAAAAGGCCGTGCATCACTATCCTTTCGATCATTATGCGGCCTGGCGCGAGGAACTTGGGCAGCTGCGCCCGGCCGAAGCACCGGGGGTTTCACACCCCCGGACCCCCGTGGGGTATTTGGAAAACGGAGAAATCATGGGGTTGCTGGGGGCACCCGGCGCCTTTGGCGAGAATATCTCGACCGAGGGGTCGACCGAGGCGGAGGTCGCGGTGGGCGACATCTTCCGGCTGGGCACGGCGCTGGTGCAGGTCTCGCAGGGGCGGCAGCCCTGCTGGAAGCTGAACCGCCGCTTCGGGGTCGCGGACATGGCGCGGCGCGTGCAGGAAAGCGGCCGCACCGGCTGGTATTACCGCGTCCTGCAGCCCGGCATGATCGCCCCCGGCGACCGGCTGGAGCTGGTCGACCGGGTGGCGCCGGAATGGACGCTCGGCCGGCTGTGGCATGCGCTTTACGTGGACCGGCTGAACCTGGGCGAGTTGCAGGGCATCGCCGGGCTCGACGTGCTGGCCGAGGGCTGGCGGCGCTACGCCATCCGCCGGCTGGAGAGCGGGCGGGTCGAGGACTGGTCCAGGCGGCTGGAGGGCAGCGCATGAGCCGGTCGCTGGTGATCTCGATCCAGAGCCAGGTGGTCATGGGCCATGTCGGCAATTCCGCCGCGGTCTTTCCGATGCTGGCCGCCGGGCTGGAGGTGGCGCCGATCCCGACGGTGATCTTTTCCAACACGCCGGATTACCCGACCCTGCGCGGCCGGGCGCTGCCGGGCGATTTCTTCGCCGACCTCTTGCAGGGCGCCTGGGACCGCGGCCTGCCCGAGCGCGCGGATTTCCTGCTGACCGGCTATATCGGTTCGGTCGAGGTGGCGCGGCTGACCGCCGATTTCGTCGCCCGCGCCAAGGCGGCGAACCCGCGGCTGCGCTATTACTGCGATCCGGTGCTGGGCGACGAGCAGCCGGGGCTTTATGTGCCCAGGGAGATCGCCGACACCTTCCGCGACCGGCTGCTGCCCATGGCCGACATCGCCTCGCCCAACCCGTTCGAGGTCGCCTGGCTGACCGGCCAGCCCATCGCGGAACTGGCCGACATCCCCCGCGCCGCCCGCGCCCTGCGCATGGCCCCCGAGGCGCGGCTGATCGTCACCGGCTGCAAGCTGCGCGAGACGGCGCCGGACATGCTGGAAAGCGTGATCCACGGTCCCGAGGGCCTGTCGCGCCACCCCACGCCGCACCTGCCGCTGGCCATGGCGGGAACCGGAGACCTGTTCGCCGGCCTTGTCGCCGCGGCGCTGGGAAGCGGGCGCAGCCTGGCGCAGGCGGTCGAATATGCGCAGGTCCAGACCTCGCGGGCGCTGATGCGCGCGGCGGCGCTGGGAACGAAGGAGGTCGTCCTGTGCGACCGCGATTTCCGCATGGCCCTGCTGGGGGCCTGAAGCCGCGCCCTGGCGGCGGGGATTGCCGGCGGGGGCGCCCTTGCCGGATTGTGCCTTCATCGGCCGTCCTCGTATTCCCGCAACCGGCACGTGACCTCGAGGAGCACCCGCGCCAGGTGCTTTTGCACCGAACCTTCCGACAGCGCCATATGCCGCGCCACCTTGCGATAGCTAAGGCCCCGGATGCGGTGCAGAACGAAGATCCGCCGCGTCTTGTCCGGCTCGCCTCGAAATATCGAACAGCAAGGCGGAGGCCTGGCGCCGAGCGTCGTCATCGGATCACCGCCACGTCACCAGGATGACGGAGGCAGAGTTCGACGCATTCACGCGCGGTCTAGTCGATTGGGCGCGTGAGGCATATCGTGACCCCAATATCTAACCCCCGCCCCTTCGCCGAGGTGCTGCGCGACTGGATCGGTCGGCACGGCGGCAGCGCCTATGCTGCCGCGCCGCGGCTGCACACCACAGAGCAGACGCTGGGCCGCTGGCTGCGCGGCTCGACCTGCGCCACCGAGACGGCACAGCGGGCGCTGATGACCCTGGTGGATGAGGGGCGGGCCTAGGCTGTCAGCGGACGGACCAAGCTGGAGACCGTGCTGCAACGCCCCCCGCCGGAGGGCTCCCTGCGAGCGGTACGGGGGCCGATCTTGGTGACGCGTCATGCGTCTGGCGCATAGCTGGCCGAGGATCGAGGCTTGAAGGCGCCTTCAACCTCCCTTCATCCGCGCCGGTTTTTTTTTGACGCAAAGCGCCGGTTTTTTGACGCGCTACACCTGCAAAGCCGGATCCGCAGGCAGGGGCCCGGCCCGGCAGGCCGGCCTGCGCCGGACCCTCCGGCAAGGCGATTGGCGGAAGGGAGTGGGAGTCGAACCCACCAAAGACTGACGCAGCCTCAACCGGATTTGAAATCCGGCCGCCCCACCAGGAACGCTTCCCTTCCATCGCCGCCCCTCAGGCGGCCTGCAGCCGGGCGCAGATCGCCGCCACGGCCCGGTTCGCATCTTCCAGCGCATGGCCGACCTCGCCGCCAAACCCCGCGCGCACCGCACCTATGGCATACATTCCCGGCAACGATGTCTCGAGATGGTCGTCTACGGCCAGCGGTTCCTGGCCCTGCACCGCGCCCGGCGGCAGGAAGCCGGTATTCGGCACCAACCCGACCATGGCGAAGAAGCCCTGCACCTCGACGCGGTCCTGCGCGCCGCTGCGCAGGTCGCGCAGCCGGGCATGGGAAAGCCCGCCCGCGCCCTCCAGCGCCTCGACCACGGTGCCGAAGCGGACCGAGATCGGCGCAGCGGCCCCGACCGCCTCGACGAAATCCGGGCGCGCGGTAAAGCGGTCGCCGCGATGGACCAGATGCACGACCGGGCAGTATTCGGCCAGGATCAGCGCCTCCTGCAGGGCGGAATCGCCGCCGCCCACCACCATGCCGGGCTTGCCGCGCACCATCGGGCCGTCGCAATCGGCGCAATGCGAGACGCCGCGATGCTGGAACTCGGCCTCGCCGGGGATGCCGAGCGGGCGGTGGCCGGCGCCGCTGGCGACGATCACGCTGCGCGCGGCGTGGCGTGCGGCGCCGGTGACGACGGTCCAGCCGCCGCCTTCGCCCGGCTCGATGGCGGTCACATGTTCGGGGATGTTTTCCACCCCCAGCTCGGTGGCGCGCATCATCAGCTCGGCCGCCAGGTCGACGCCGGATTCCGGCATGCCCTCGGGGCCGGGCCAGAGCCTGTTGATGTTCAGCACCAGACCGCCGAACATGCCGCCTTCGGCCAGGGCGACCCTGAGCCCCCGTTGCGCGGCCTGCCCGGCCGCCGCCATGCCGGCGACGCCGGAGCCGATGATGAAGATGTCGTAGGGATTGCTCATCTCGTTCTCCTGTTCTGGATGCGGGGTGGATGCGCCGGCCCGGCCGCGGTCGCGGCCGTCGCGTCATGCCCGGCCCGCAGCAAGCGGACATTGCCCTGGCGAAGCGTGACCCCCTGCCGGTCCAGGCATTCCAGGATCTCGATGGCAAGGGCGCGCCCGGTCCCGATCACGTCGCGGTAGTCCGCGGCGCTGAACAGCCCCTCCGCGGACCGCCGCGCCGTCTCGGCCGCCTTGCGGGCCAGCGTCTCGACGGTTTCGGGCAGGGCAAAGCGCTCGGGCGTGATCTTGACCGCCTCGCCCAGGGCGGCCTTGCGGTGAAGCAGGTCGCGGACCTTCTGCAAGGGGATGCTGGTCTGGACCGACAGTTCGCGGGCGCTGGGGATCTGGAAGCCGGCATCTTCCAGGATCGGCCAGATCAGCGACCAGCTTTGCTTGTCCTGCGGGTTTGCCGTGGAATCGAAGCCGGCCAGCCGCAATTGCGAGCCGACCAGTTCCAGCCCCCAGCCCGCGGCGCATTGCCGGACCAGGTCGGCAAAGACCTTGGCCTCCTGTCCGGGCGCGATTTCCTTGTGCAGCCGGCTCAGCTCGATCCCGCTGGCATCCTGCCGGGCGGCGTGAAAGCGCGCCACCGCCTCGGCGGCGCGCAGGCCCAGCCGCTCGGCGCGCATGAAGGAAAAGGCGGTGGGGATGCGCGTCCTGGTCAGCGGCGCCCCCTGGGGCAGCAGCTCCAGCGCCTGCGGCAGCGGCATGGTGTGGATGCGGGCGAACCAGTCCATCGGCACCCCGTCTGGCAGGCCGTCCAGAAGCGCCAGCAACCCCGCCTGCCTGTCGCGGCCGTCCAGCGCCTGCAAAACCGCGCTCCGCCGGCTGCGGCGAGAGGGCGGAAAGGGATTGACCACGAAACCGCCGCCGATGGTCCGGCTGGCCGATTGGTCGCGGATGATCAGCCGGTCGCCATGCGCGGCATGGACCGGGCGATCCAGCCGCAGCTGTGCCAGCGCCTCCTGCCCGGCCTCGATGGCGCCGCCGCGGCGCAGCGCCAGCCGGGCCGGGATGTCGGCGGCGCCGATATGCAGATGCAGCGGCGTCCAATGCGCCAGGGCCCGCGCCTCGCCCCGCAGAACCCGGATGCGCACGTCGATGCGGTCGGTCACGTGATCGGCCTCGGGGTGAACCAGCCAATCGCCACGCGCCACCGAGGCATGGTCGAGATTGGCCAGGTTGATCGCGCAGCGCTCGCCCGCGCGGACCAGCTCGACCGCCTGGCCGTGGCGCTGCAGCTTGCGCACCCGGCCGCGGATGCCGGCGGGGCTGACCAGCAGGCTGTCGCCGATCCGCACCTCTCCGGCCAGCAGGGTGCCGCGCAGGACCGTGCCGCTGCCGGCGGCGACGAAGACGCGGTCCACGACAAAGCGCGGCCAGGCGCCATCCGGCCTTTCCGGCGGGCTTTCCAGGGCTGCGACCTCGGCCAGCCGATGCCGCAGCGCCCCGATCCCCGCGCCGGTCGTTGCCGAGACGGCGATCTGCGGAAAGGGCGGGAAGCCCGCGCTTTCCAGCAGCTCGTCGACCTCGGCGCGGACCTGCGCGATCCTGTCGGGGCCGGCCCGGTCGCATTTGGTGATGACCACCGTGCCGTCGCGCAGCCCGAGCAGGCCGAGGATATGCAGATGCTCGCGGGTCTGCGGCATCACCCCGTCGTCGGCCGCCACCACCAGCAGGGCATGGCCCACCGCATAGACCCCGCCCAGCATGTTGCGGATGAAGCGCTCGTGCCCCGGCACGTCGATGAAGCTCAGCATGCGGCCGTCGTCCAGCGGCAGATGGGCAAAGCCGACCTCGATCGAGATGCCGCGGGCCTTTTCCTCTTTCAGCCGGTCGGTCTCCATCCCGGTCAAGGCACGGACCAGCGTGGTCTTGCCGTGGTCGATATGGCCGGCCGTGGCGACGATCATGGCCGCCCCGCCACGGGCCGGGCCCGATGCGGCAGGCCGTTGCGCAGAAAGATGGCGCTGCGGGAAACCATGGCACGCTCCATTGTTGTCGATGATCCGGCTTGCGTCCGGCCCCGGCGGGCCGCGCGGGCCACGGGGGCATCGCGGCCACCCCTGGCCCATCCGGCACGGGGACCGCGCCCCCAGGGCTATTGCTTCAGCGCATCCAGCACGGATTGCGCGTCCAGCCCGGCCTTGGTCATGTCCTGCGCCCAGGCGGCGACCACGCCCTCGAATTTCTCCTCGAACTGGGCGATCTGCTCGGGGGTCAGTTCGACGACGCTATGGCCGTTCTCGGCCACGATCCGGTCGCGGATCACCAGGGTTTCGCGATCCTCGTAGCTGCAAAGCTGGTCCTGCGCCTTCAGCCCGGCCTCGGCCACGATCTGCCGCACGTCCTCGGGCAGCTTGTTCCAGCTGGCCTCGCTGATGGCGAAGCCGACCAGGTTGCCGCCGAAGCGCGGGCCGTGGACCGAGTATTTCAGCAGGTTCTCCAGGTCGAAGTCGGGCAGGCTGACATAGGGATAGAACGTCCCGTCGATGGTCCCGCGGCTGAGCGAATCGTAAAGCTCGCCCACCGGGGCCTGGATCGGCACGGCGCCCAGCTGGCTGGCGGTCTTGCCGACGGCATTGCCGTTCGCGCGGATCTTCAGCCCCTTGATCGCCTCGATCCCCTCGGGCCGGACCCTGGTGGTCATCAGCACGTTGGGCGGGATCACGTTGGCGAAAAGCACGCGCATGCCCTGCGCCTTGTATTCGCTGTCGCCCAGAAGGCCGCCGGGCTTCACGATGTCCCAGACCATATGCGTGCCTTCGCAGGACGAATCGTAAAGCCCCGGCAGCTCGCCCGCGGTCGAGAGCGGCAGCTTGTCGGGGGAATATTGCGGGACGAAGAAGGCGATGTCGGCGATCCCCGAGGACAGCACCGACAGCATGTCCTTGCCCAGCTGGCCCGCCGGATAGACCTCGAAGCGGACGCGGCCGTCGGTCCTGGCGGTGATCTCGTCCGTCATGACCTGGCCGCCCTGCTTCCAGATATAGACATCCGCCGGCAGCAGATGCGCGATCTTCAGCGTGATCGTGTCCTCCGCCATCGCGGGCCCGGCCAGCAGCGCCAGCGCCGCGGCGGGACCGACGAGGCGGCTGCCCTGTCGGAACACGGCTTTCCATGAAATCATGATGTCCTCCCTGATCTGTCTTCGCCGGCCGGGGCCTGGCGATCGGGCGTCTCCTCCACCCGGACGCAGGGATGATGCGGCAATTTCCAGCGCGCACCTACGACGAAAGCACCTGCATAGGCACCGCCTATGATCGACATCGGGCCGCGCCGGTATTCCCCGCCACCGCCAGGCCGCTAGGCTTGCGGGGAACCGGGCCATGACGAGGGGAGGGGCGGCAATGGATCTGGACATCAAGGGGTTGCGCGTCGTCGTCACCGGGGGCGCCCTGGGGCTGGGCGCGGAAATCGTGCGCCGTTTCCTGGCAGAAGGCGCGCGCGTCCATGCCTGCGACATCGACGAGGCGGCGCTTGGCCGGCTTGGCCGGCAGGACGGGCTGTCGCTGGGCGCCTGCGACGTGGCCGACCCGCAATCGGTCGAGCGGATGCTGGCCGCGGCGGTGCAGGTCCTGGGCGGGCTCGACTGTCTCGTCAACAATGCCGCCGTCTCGGGGCCGCTGGCCCCGGTCGAGGAAACCGAGATCGCGGCCTGGGAACATTGCCTGCGGGTCTGCCTGTTCGGGCAGTATTACTGCTGCCGCTTTGCCGTGCCGCATCTTCGGCGCTCGGCGAACGGCTCGATCGTCAACCTGTCCTCGGCGGCGGGGAAGTTCGGCTTTACCAACCGCTCGGCCTATGCCGCGGCGAAATCGGGCATCCTGGGCCTGACCCGCACGCTCTCGCGCGAGCTGGGGCCGGCGGGGGTCCGCTGCAACGCGGTGCTGCCCGGCATCGTCGACGGCGACCGGCTGCAGCGCGTGCTGGCGGCGAATGCCCAGGCGCAGGGCCGCAGCCCCGAGGCGGTGGCGCAGGATTGGCTGGCCCATGCCTCGATCAAAAGGATGTTGAAGGCCGGGGAGGTGGCTGACATGATCGCTTATCTGGCCTCGCCGCGGGGGCGCTCGATCTCGGGGCAGGCGATCAGCATCGACGGCGACCTGCAAATGCTCGCCTGACCGTTGCGGGCGGAGGAGGCGCGGCATGTCCCGACCAGCCATACCGGCGCTTGCCGGACATGCCCGGCCATGACGGCCGTGGACAACAAGCCGCCGCGGCTGGAGCTGCGGCAGCTGCGCTACGTGGCCATGGTGGCGGAATGCGGCAGCATCACCCGCGCCGCCGCCCGGCTGGGCATCGCCCAGCCCTCGCTGTCCGAGGCGCTGTCCCGGCTTGAACAGGATCTCGACACCGCGCTGCTGGTGCGCGGCAAGCATGGCGTGATCCTGACCGAGGCCGGCGCCACCCTGGCCGAGACCGGCCGGCAGGTGCTGGACACCATCGACACCGCGCTGGAGCAGGTCCAGAAGCTGGGCCACCAGAGCCGGCGCGAGATCGCGGTCGGCCTGCCGATGACGCTGACCGGGCTGATGGCGGTGCCGCTGGCCGACAGCATCGCCCACGAGCATCCCGACATCCGCGTGCAGATCACCGAGGCGACCACCACGGTCCTGCTGGAGCAGCTGGCCAGCGGCGCGCTGGACCTTGCGGTCTGCTATGGCGGGGCGGATTTCGACGCCTTCGCCGCGCAGCCGATCTTCGAGGAAGAGCTGTTCCTGGTCGCCGCCTCGGACAACTGGAGCGAAAGCCCGGTCATCGACGGCCTGGCTCAGAAGGCCATCGCCTTCGATCGCCTGGCGGATCTGCCGCTGGTCCTGCCGGCAAAGCAGAACCCGATGCGGCTGATGCTGGATCGCCTGGCCAAGGCGCATAAATGCGAACTGAAACCGCTGCTGGAGCTGGATTCGCTGCTGAGCCTGGTGACATTCGCCAGCCGGGCCAGCGCGCATATCGTCCTGTCCCATGCCGCGGTGGTCAAGGAGGTGGCGAACGGAACGCTGGTGCTGGTCCCCTTCCGCGAGCCGGCACCGACCCATACCGCCTATCTGCTGCGCCGGCGCGACCGGCCGGTGTCCTCGGCCAGCCTGCTGGTCGAGCGGATGATCCTGTCGGTGCTGGCCGAGATGATCGCCCGCTATCGCCTGAAGGCGCGGCTGCTGAAACCGGCCGGCGACTGAGGCGCGTCAGGGTGCGCCGGGGCGCACCCCGCGCCTGGTTCAGGGCAGCCGGATCTTCTTCGTCACCGCCATGTTGCCGAAGGTCGCGCAATACGAGTTGTGATAGGCCTCGGGCCCCCCCGCCACCGCGATCAGGATGTCCTCGGCCCTGGCCGTGACCATGTTCCTGCCGTCGATGATGTTGCGCGAGTTCTGCTCGACCGCGCTGACCTCCTGGGGCAGTTCGCTGGCCGGAAAGGTGGCGCGGCGGAACAGCTCCTCGCGGATGCGCGGCTTGTCGTAGCCCTGCTTGGCCAGCAGGTCGGCATGGCCGGGATTGAGGAACAGGATCGGGTTGCCTTCGCCCAGCAGCATGTTGTTGGCGGCAAAGGACACCATGCCGCTGGCCAGCGTGCGCAGGATGCTCTCGGCCTGCTGGAAGCACACGAACATGTTGCCGATGTCCTGCACGCCGACCACGGTGACGGTGCTGTCCTCCGGCTCGAAGCCGCGCTCGACATGCAAGGGCACCCAGGGGCTTTCCTCCTCGGCCTCGCCCAGGCACATGGTGTATTTGCCCGGCTGGCCCAGGGTGGCCTTGTCCACCTCTTCGGGGATGGCGCCGCCGATGTTGAGCATGATCAGCCGGATCGCCCGGCCGATGGTGGCATTCGCCCGCCGCCCCGGACCCAGCGCATTGCGCCCGCAGTTCAGGTCCAGCTGCTGCCGGACCGGGCCGTTGACCAGGATCAGCGGCCCGACCGGGTTGGTGGTGGTGGCGACGCCGAACAGGTTGAACTGCGGCTCGACCAGCGCCTCGACCACCGCGATCAGCACCGGCATGTATTCCGGCAGGCAGCCGGCCATGACGGCGTTGACCGCGATCCCCGTCACGGTGGCCAGATGGTTGGCCGGCGGGATCACGGCGATCTCGTCCGAGCCGGGCCGGCCCGATGCGGCGATGAACCGCTGCACTAGGTCGTCGGTAGGCGGGATGACCGGCATGCCGTCGGTCAGTCCCATGCGATAGAGCGTGTCGAACAGCTCGGCCGGATCGGCCGGCGCCTCGATCATGGCGGCGTTCTGCTGGTTCATTCCGTATCTCCCCCGCCTTGCCGCCCCGCCCCGACAGCGCCCGGTGCGATCAGGCCGACATAGGTCTCGACGATGGTTTCGGTGACGCGCGCCACCTCTCCCTCCGCGTAGAATTGCGGGTTGAGCGGAAAGACGATGGTGGGCAGATCCGGCATTCCCCGTCCCGTGCGCGCCATCCTGGCAAGCGCGGTGAAGCGTTCGGTGACAAAGACGACCGAGGGGATTCCGCGTTTGGTCAATTCGATGCAGTCATGGACACTCCACGACGTGCATGAGCCTCAGTTGGCCAGGCCGACGACGGCAAAATCGCCCAGCCGGGCGGCCTCGGCGATCACGGCCTCGTCGACGGCGGTGCTGACCGGGACGTCGAACTGGATCACGTCCTTGACGCCATAGCGCGACTTCAGCGCGGTGCCCAGATGGTCGATCATCTCGTCCATGCAGGTCCAGTGGTTGTTCAGCACCACCATGGTCTTGCCCTGCAAGCCGTCGATCTTGGGATAAAGCTGCGCCGCGGCATCGCGGGCCTTGGCACGCGGATCATGGATAAACAGTCGTTCCGTCATGGTTCCCTCCTGAAAACGCGGGGGGCGCGATGGCCCTGGTGCCCTGGATGATCCGGCAGAACGGCCCGTGAGGCAATCGCCGAGCGGGCCGCATAGGCGCCCCCTATGCCAAAGCCGCGGCGCGCCTAGGCATGGCGGGGGGACAGGCCCGGCCCTGGGTCGGCGCGGCGCGGGCGCTCGCATGGGGCAAGGCCGGCGACGTGCCGGAACGGCCTCCCCTGGCTCCTATGGCATTCATAGGCCCGCTTCAGATTCGTTGACGGTGCCGGCCGCCGCCGACTAGGCTGCATGTGTCGTGGCTGTCCAGCCGAACGCGACCCCGTGCAACGTCGGAGGTTCCGATGGCAGTTGCGGCAGCACCCCGCATCATCCCGGCACCCTCCCGCAACCAGAGGACCAGACCATGCCCAGCACCAGCCGACGCAACCTGTTGAAACTCGCCCTGGCCGCCGCCGCGATCCCCGCGGTGCCGGGCCTGCTGCGGGCGGCGCCCGAACCCCGCGGCTTCGCCCCCGCGCCCGGCGACTGGCGCAGCTTCGAGCTGCGCACGCGGGTCAGGCTTGCGCCGCAGGGCCCAGCGCAGATCTGGCTGCCGGTGCCCTCGGCCCAGTCGGACTACCAGCGCTCGCTGGACGACAGCGTGACCGGCAATGCCAGCGAAGCCGCCTTCGTCACCGATCCGGCCAGCGGGGCACGGATGCTGCACGCGCGCTTCGACGCCTCGGTCGCCGAGCCCACGGTCGAGCTGGTCAGCCGCATCCAGACCCGCAACCGCACCGTGGACTGGAGCCGCACCTCGGAGGTGCAGGAAGACCCGGCGGTGCTGGAAGCCGCGCTGAAGGGCTCCAGCTTCAAGCCGCTGGACGGCGTGGTGCTGGACCGCGCGCGCGAGATCACCCAGGGCGCCACCACCGACCGCGAGAAGATCGCCGCGATCTATGCCTGGATCGTCACAAATTGCCATCGCAACCTCGACACCCCCGGCTGCGGCCCCGGCGACATCCAGGCCACGCTGACCAGCGCGGGCCTTGGCGGCAAATGCGCCGACCTGAACGGGCTTTTCGTGGGTCTTGCCCGCGCCGCGGGCGTGCCGGCGCGCGACATCTACGGCGTACGGGTGGCGCCCTCGGCCTTCGGCTACAAGCAGCTGGGCGCGAACAGCCCCGACGTGACCGGCGCGCAACATTGCCGGGCCGAAGTCTGGCTGGCGGGCCACGGCTGGGTGGCGATGGACCCGGCGGACGTGCTGAAGGTGATGCGGGCCGAGACGGACCGCTGGATCAAGGATCCGGCCGACCCGCTGGTCGCACCCGTCAATGCGGCGCTTTTCGGCAATTGGGAAGGCAACTGGGTCGCCTACAACACCGCCAGCGACGTGTCCCTGCCCGGCGCGAACGGCGCCCCGGCCCTGCCCTTCCTGATGTATCCGCAGGGCCTGAACGCCCAGGGACGGCTGGACGAGCTGGACGCCAAGGCATTCTCCTACGAGATGACCGCGCAAGAGGTCTGAGCAACCCCCTCGGGCAGGCGTTCCGGTCCCGGATGCCTGCCTGTCCAAGGGCCGCAGCGGGGCGTCTTTCGGCCTCGCCCCGCCGCCGGCCTGTCGCACCGGCGGGGCATGTCAGGCGGCTTCGAGGGTCACAGGGCGCAGAGCGCGGCGCAAAGCCGGTCGATGTCCTCGCGCGTGGTATAAAGGCCCAGGCTGGCGCGGCACAGCGCCGTGACCCCCAGCGAGGCCATCAGCGGCTGCGAGCAGAAGGAGCCGGCGCGCACGGCGATGCCCTCCTGGTCCAGCAGCGCCGCCAGGCGCTGCGGCGATCCCACCCGCTCCAGCCGGAACGAGAACAGCGGCCCCTTGCCCGGCGCCATGCCGAACAGCTCGATCCCCGGCACCTTGGCCAGTTCCGCCTGCGCATGGGCGACCACGGCCTGCTCATGCGCGCGGATGCGCGCCATGCCGATGCCGCCGAGATAGCGCAGCGCGGCGCCCAGGCCGATCTGGGCGACGATCGCCGGGGTTCCGGCCTCGAACCGCAGGGGCGGCGCGGCATAGGTCACGGCCTCGCGCGTGACCTCGCGGATCATGTCGCCTCCGCCGCGATAGGGCTGCATCTCGGCCGCCCGCTCGCGCCGGACCCACAGCGCGCCCGAGCCCGAGGGACCATAGAGCTTGTGCCCCGCCAGCGCATAGAAATCGCAGCCGATGGCCTTTACGTCCACCGGCGCATGCACCGCGCCCTGCGCGCCATCGACCAGCACCGGCACGCCCCGCGCCCGCGCGCCGGCGCAGATGGCGGCCAGGTCGACCTCGACCCCCAGCACGTTCGACATCTGCGTGACCGCGACCAGCCGCGTCCGCGGTCCGATGGCGTCGATCACCGCCTGCGGGTCGAGCCAGCCGCCGGCATCGAAATCGACCCATTTCAGCACGACGCCCTGGCGTTCGCGCAGGAAATGCCAGGGCACGACATTGGCGTGATGCTCGGCCGCGGTCAGCACGATCTCGTCGCCCGGCCCCAGCCGCGGCGCGGCCCAGGCGGCAGAGACCAGGTTGATCCCCTCGGTCGCGCCCGAGGTGAAGACCACCTCGTCCTCGTCGGCGTTCAGGAAATCGGCGACGATGCCGCGCACGGATTCATAGCGCTCGGTCATCACGGCGGACAGGTGGTGCAGCCCGCGATGCACGTTGGAATAATCCTCGGCATAGGCGGACATCACCGCATCCAGCACCGCCCGCGGCTTCTGCGCCGAAGAGGCGCTGTCCAGATAGCACAGCGGCTTGCCGTTCACCCTGCGCGCAAGGATCGGGAAGTCACCGCGCAGCTCCAGCGTCTCGATCATGGGTCTCTCCGTTCCTGGTCGCGCCCGCCGATGCGGGCGGGCATGCATGAACCCAACCACGGCGCAAGGCCGGGGCGCAACAAGCAGCCGCCCCTATGCCATTCATAGGCGGGGCTGTGCCCTTGGTTGACAGCCTTGCCCGGCCCGACCAAGCTGCAGGCGACAATGCGAGGGAGGAGCCTTGCAGATGGATTAGCTGGACACGCCCTGACCGCGCGCGGCGCCGCAAAGGCCGGCCTGCGCCGTTCCATCATCCCCATCCCGCCCCGAACCC
>NZ_JRKO01000017.1 GCF_000763885.1 Paracoccus versutus
CCCCCAAACCAGCCCCCCTTTCCCCAGCAAACGCAGGAACAAAAACACGAGAATCAAACCAAATAACAACAAAGGCCAGGAGTCCCACACCTTCAGCGCCCAGAGCCAATGCACCGCCGCCAGAATCGCCGCCGGATAGATCAGCCGGTGCAATTGCCGCCAGCGCGCGCCCATGCGGCGGATCGAGAATCGGTTCGACGTCACCGCCAGCGCCAGCAGCATGACGAAGGCCAGCATGCCGAAGACCAGATAGGGCCGCTTCACCACGTCCCTGAGCATCTGCGCCCAGAGGAAGGCCATGTCGAAGACCACCCAGGCCGCCAGGTGGCAGGCGACATAGGCAAAGCAGATCAGCCCAAGCGCCTGGCGAAAGCGCATCAGGTTCAGCCGGGTCAGCCGCAGCAGCGGCGTCACCGCCAGGGTCGTCAGCAGGAAATAGATCGCGGTGCGGCCCAGGCGGTGCTCGATGTCGCGCACCGGATCGACGCCCAGATTGCCCTGGAGCGTGTCCCAGACCAGCAGGCCCAGCGGGATCAGCCCCGCCAGCCAGACTGCCCAGACCGGGACATGCCGCAGCCAGCGATTAAGGTGCTGCACCATCAGTAATGCTTTGCCAGGTCCATGCCCGCGTAGAGCCCGGCCACCTGTTCGCCATAGCCGTTGAACATCAGCGTATCCTGCCGGCCGCCGAAAAGACCGCGGCCGATCCGCCTTTCGGTGGCCTGCGACCAGCGCGGGTGGTCCACCTGCGGGTTCACATTGGCATAGAACCCGTATTCGCCGGGCTGCATCATCTGCCAGCTGCAGGGCGGCTGCGTATCGGTCACGGTGATCGCCACCACCGACTTGATCGACTTGAAGCCGTATTTCCACGGCACCACCAGCCGGATCGGCGCACCGTTCTGGTTGGGCAGCACGCGCCCGTAAAGCCCGGTCGCCAGGATGGTCAGCGGGTGCATGGCCTCGTCCAGCCGCAGCCCCTCGCGATAGGGCCAGTCGAGGATGCGGGCGCGCTGGCCGGGCATCTGCTCGGGGTCGTGCAGGGTGCGGAAGGCGACGAATTTCGCGCCGGGCTGCACGCCCACCTTGTCCAGCACCGCCGCCAGCGGCACGCCCAGCCAGGGGATGACCATGGACCAGGCCTCGACGCAGCGCAGGCGATAGATGCGCTCTTCCAGCGCCGATTCCGGGGCCAGATCCTCGACGCCGTAGCTGCCGGGCCGGTCCACCATGCCGTCGACCGCCACCGACCAGGGCGAGGTCTTCAGGCTGCCGGAATATTGCGCCGGATCGCTCTTGCCGGTGCCGAATTCGTAGAAGTTGTTGTAATGCGCGATGTCCTCCAGGCTGTTCGGCGTCTCGTCGGTCGAGAAGGCCGAAGGCCGCCCCTGCAGCCCCAGGGCGGGCGTCGCCAGCGCCGCGATGCCCGCGGCCAGAAAGGCGCGGCGGTTCAGGTAATCCGCCTCGGGCGTCACATCGGACCATTTCAGCTTCATGGCGCTTCTCTCCCTGTCGCCCGCATATCATGCCACCCGGCGCGCAGGATGCCGATGAAACTCGGCGTGATTTCCGCGCGAGCGCCGGGCAGGAAAAAGGGGCGGATGCCGCGCATCCGCCCCTTTCGCGTCTCAGTGCAGCGGCACCCGCGGCCCGCTTTCATCCGCCGAGCCCAGGTGGGCCGAGGAGACGCGGTTGCCGACGACCAGCCCCTCGGGCCCGGCGGTGACATGGACGGTATGGCCGTCCAGAACCTCGCCGGCCAGGATCATCTCGGCCAGGGGGTTTTGCAGGCTGCGCTGCATCACCCGCTTCAGCGGCCGGGCGCCGAAGACCGGGTCATAGCCTTCGTCGGCCAGCCATTTCAGCGCCGCCTCGTCCAGGTCCAGCCCGATCTTGTGCTGGGCCAGCCGACCCTCCAGCTGCGCAAGCTGGATGCGGACGATGGCGTCCATGTTCTCGCGCGTCAGCCGGTGGAAGATGACGATCTCGTCCAGCCGGTTCAGGAACTCGGGCCGGAAATGCGCCCGGACCGCGTCCATCACCTGCGTCCGCGCCTGGCCCGAATCGGCGCCTTCCGGCAGGGCCGACAGCGCCTGCGCCCCGAGGTTCGAGGTCAGCACGATCAGCGTCTGCTTGAAGTCCACCGTCCGGCCCTGGCCGTCGGTCAGCTGGCCGTCGTCCAGAACCTGCAGCAGCACGTTGAACACGTCCGGGTGCGCCTTTTCGACCTCGTCGAACAGGATCACCTGATAGGGGCGGCGCCGCACCGCCTCGGTCAGCACGCCGCCCTCGTCATAGCCGACATAGCCGGGGGGCGCGCCGATCAGCCGCGCGACCGAATGCTTCTCCATGAACTCGGACATGTCGATGCGGACCATGGCCGAGTCGTCGTCGAACAGGTATTCGGCGATGGCCTTGGTCAGCTCGGTCTTGCCGACGCCGGTCGGGCCGAGGAAGAGGAAGCTGCCCAGGGGCCGCTTGGGGTCGTTCAGCCCCGCCCGCGCCCGCCGCACGGCGTTCGACACGGCCGTCACCGCCTCGGACTGGCCGATGACGCGGCGGCCCAGCACGTCCTCCATCTTCAACAGCTTCTCGCGCTCGCCCTCCAGCATCTTGCTGGTGGGGATGCCGGTCCAGCGTTCCACCACCTCGGCGATCTGCTCGGGGCGGACGGTCTCCTCGACCAGCAGGCCGTCGTTATGGCCCTCTGCCTCGGCCAGCTGCCGCTCGAGTCCGGGGATGATGCCATAGCTCAGCTCGCCGGCGCGGGCCAGGTTGCCCTCGCGCTTGGCCTGGTCCAGTTCGGCGCGGGCGCGGTCAAGCTGCTCCTTCAGCGTGCGCGAGCCTTCCAGCTTGTCGCGTTCGGCCTGCCAGCGGGCGGTCAGCGAGGCGGATTTCTCCTGCAATTCCGACAGCTGCTTTTCCAGCTTCTCCAGCCGGTCCTTGGAGGCGGCGTCGTCTTCCTTCTTCAGCGCCTCGGCCTCGATCTGCATCTGCAGGATCTGCCGGTCCAGCTGGTCCAGCTCTTCGGGCTTGCTGTCCACCTCCATGCGCAGCCGGCTCGCGGCCTCGTCCACCAGGTCGATGGCCTTGTCGGGCAGGAAGCGGTCGGTGATGTAGCGATGCGACAGCGTCGCAGCAGCCACCAACGCAGCGTCCGAGATACGGACGCCGTGGTGCAGCTCATATTTCTCCTTGATGCCGCGCAGGATGCTGATGGTGTCCTCGACCGTCGGCTCCTCGACCATGACCGGCTGGAAGCGCCGGGCCAGGGCCGCATCCTTTTCAATATACTTGCGGTATTCGTCCAGCGTGGTCGCGCCGACGCAATGCAACTCGCCCCGCGCCAGCGCCGGCTTGATCAGGTTCGCGGCATCCATGGCGCCGTCGGTCTTGCCGGCGCCGACCAGAACGTGCAGCTCGTCGATGAACAGCACGACCTCGCCGGCGGCGTTCTCGATCTCCTTCAGGACGGATTTCAGCCGCTCCTCGAACTCGCCGCGGTATTTCGCGCCGGCGATCAGCGCGCCCATGTCCAGCGCCCAAAGCTGCTTGTTGCGCAGCGATTCGGGCACGTCGCCATCGACGATGCGCAGCGCCAGCCCCTCGGCGATGGCGGTCTTGCCCACGCCGGGCTCGCCGATCAGCACCGGGTTGTTCTTGGTGCGCCGCGACAGCACCTGCATGGCGCGGCGGATTTCCTCGTCCCGGCCGATGATCGGGTCGATCTTGCCCTCGGCCGCGGCCTCGGTCAGGTTGCGGGCGTATTTCGACAGCGCCTCGTAGCTGTCCTCGGCGCTGGCGGTGTCGGCCGTGCGCCCCTTGCGGATATCGTTGATCGCCGAATTCAGCCCCTGGGCCGTCACCTTGCCGGCCGCCAGCGCGTCGCGCGCATTGGTGTTGACGACGGCCAGCGCGGTCAGCACCCGCTCGGCCGGGACGAAACTGTCGCCGGCCTTCTTGGCCAGCTTCTCGGCCTCGTCCAGCACGCGCACCAGCGAGGGGTCGACATAGACCTGCCCCTGCCCGCCACTGACCTTGGGCTGTTTCGCCACCGCCTGGTCGACGGCCTGGCGCACGGCCTGGGCATCGCCCCCGGCCCGCGCGATCAGGTTGCTGGCAAAGCCCTGCTCGTCGTCCATCAGCGCCTTGAGCAGATGTTCGGGCATCACGCGCTGGTTTTCCTCGCGGATGGCGATGGTCTGCGCCGCTTGCAGGAAGCCCCGCGACCGTTCCGTGAACTTTTCCATATCCATATGAAAATCCTTTCCTCAGCCCCCGCTTTGGATCGCCCGCATTGGCACGATCCGGCTCGGGTCTTGCCAGTCACATGGGCAGGAACAAACGGGGTTTCAAGACAGAGGGTTCCCGCCTATAAGCGGCCCGTTTGTCGCAGGGGCCGAGGGAAAACATGGACGACCGTCTGATCGTGGCGCTGGACGTGCCGAACGCGCTGGCCGGGCTGGAACTGGCCGAAAGGATCGGCGATGCCGCCAGCTTCTACAAGATCGGCCTGGGCATGCTGACCGGCGGCGGCCTCGCGCTCGCCAACGAGCTGAAGCAGGAACACGGCAAGCGCATCTTCCTGGACATGAAGTTCTTCGACATCGGCGCCACGGTCGAGGCGGCGGTGAAAGGCATCGCGCAATACGACCTGGATTTCCTGACCGTGCATGGCGACCCGCATGTGGTCAGGGCGGCGAAACAGGGGGCAAGCGGCTCGGGGCTGAAGATCCTGGCCGTGACCATCCTGACCTCGCTGGACCGCGCCGACCTGGATGCCGGGCTGATCGTGCCGGGCGACCTGGCCGAGATCGTGGCGACCCGCGCCGCCCGCGCCTTCGAGGCCGGGGCGGACGGCGTCATCGCCAGCCCGCGCGAGGCAGCGCTGATCCGCGCCCTGCCCGAGGCGGCGGGCCGGCTGATCGTCACCCCCGGCGTGCGCCCGGCCGGCAGCGATGCCGGCGACCAGAAGCGGATCGAGACGCCGGCCACCGCCATCGCCCAAGGCGCCGACCATATCGTCGTCGGCCGGCCGATCTGGCAGGCGGCCGACCCGCGCGCCGCGGCGCAGGCGATCCAGGCGGAACTGGCCGGGGCGTAATCAGCCGAAATTGCGCTGCATGACCGGCGCCAGATCCTCCCGCGCCGCCGTGGCGCGGGCGATGGACCAGACCTTGGGCGCATGGCGCTCGAACCATTCCGGGCCGGGCTTCCAGTTGGTCATCGCCGCCAAGTAGATGTCCAGCGCCGAGAACCGCTCGCCCAGAAACCAGGGCGCGCCCACCACGCCCTCCACCGCGGTCCAAAGCTCCTGCAACCGCGCCGTGGTGGCCTCGCCCAGCTCCTTCTGCGCCGCCGGGTCGGTCAGGAACCGCGCCGGATCGTCGCCAAAGGTGAAACAGGGATAGACCTGCGCCACCAGGAAGATCAGCCAGCGCAGGAAGCGCGGCCGCTCGGCGGCCCCGGCCTCGGGCACCAGATCGTCCCTTTCGGTCATGTCGGCCAGGTGCAGCGTGATCGCCGCGCTTTCCGACATGACCCGGCCGTCGGGCAGGATCAGCACCGGGATCTGCCCTGCCGGGCTGATCCGCATCAGTTCGCGCCTGGCGGCCGGGTCCAGGAACAGGTCCGCGACCTCGATCCCCTCGGCCTTCAGCCCGTAATGCGCCAGCTGGGCCTCGACGATGGCCGAGCCCCAGCCGTTGCGACGATAAAGCTGCATGCGGGACATGGATGCCTCCTTGCTGCGATGGGCCGATCATGCACGCCGCGGGGCGATTCTCAAATCCCGCAGCCCGCGCCGACAAGGACCAGCCGCACGCGGTCGCGAAAATGCGGCACGGCGCGCGGATGGGCGACGAATTCGGCAACCGGCATCATGCGCCATTCCTGCCCCTCGTCGCCAAAGCGGATCGCCGCGATCTCGGCCGCGGTGATGGTGCCGCGAAACAGCCAGGACAGGCGGCCAGGGTCCAGGACCGAGGGAAAGGCCCGCCCCGCCAGCCGCCCTTCCGGCAGACGCAGCCCGAATTCCTCGTCCAGTTCGCGCAGGGCGCATTCGACCGGCGTCTCGCCCGGCTCGGCCCCGCCGCCGGGCAGGTCCCAATGCGCCGGAAAGGGGATCCAGTCGTAATCGTCGCGCAGGCAGGTCAAAAGGCCCGCGCCATGGGTCAGCACCAGCTTGGCACCGACAAAGCCTAGTTGTCGTTGATGTCGCGGGTCCAGCGCCGCACCTCGCCCCGCTTGGCGCCGAAGATGCGCCGCAACGCCAGCCAGATCACGCCGGTCAGCACCGCCGCGACCACCAGCGCCATCGGCAGCCCGCCCGGCCACAGGCCCAGAAGCAGCGCCAGCCCCATCAGCAGCACCGCGCCGGCCAGGCCCAGGAAGAACCAGCCCGGCAGCGCCAGCTCCACCGCCGCCAGGATCAGCGCCGCGATGATCCAGATCCAGCCGTTCGCCCAGCTCATTTGCCACCCCGCAGCATGCGGAAGGCATCGCCAAGCGCCTCGACGGCCGAGGCCGGGACGATCACCGTCTGCTTGCCCTGGCCCTTGCCGACCTCGGCCAGCACTTCGACCTGGCGCATGGCGACCTGGTATTGCGCCGCCTCGATCCCGCCCTCGCGGATCGCGGTGGCGATGGCCGCGGTGGCATAGGCCTCGGCATCGGCCAGCATGCGCTTGGCCTTGGCCTGCTGCTCGGCGGCGTAAAGGTCGCCGTCGGCCGCCAGCTCCACGGCACGGCGGCGGCCCTCGGCCTCGGTCACCTGGGCGCGGCGGGCGCGTTCGGCGTTCAGCTGTTGCAGCATGGCGGCCCGCGTCGCCTCGTCCAGGTTGACGTCCAGGATCTCGGCCCGCGTCACCTCGATGCCCCAGTCGTCGACGATATTGGCCAGCGATTCGCGGATGCGCTCGATCAGGGGGGCCCGGTTCGACTGCACCTGGTCCAGTTCCATCGTGCCGATTTCCGAGCGCACGATCCCCGCCACCGTGGTGGTGATCGCCGCATCCACGTCGCGGATGCGATAGACGGTCTTTTCCGGCTCGATGATGCGATAGAAGACGCTGGTTTCCACCTGCACCAGCACGTTGTCCGCCGTGATCGCATCCTGGCGCGAGGTCGGCAGCTGGCGTTCCAGGATGGAGATCCGATGCGCCACCCGGTCAAGGAAGGGGACGATGAAATTGATCCCCGGCCCCAGCACCGCATGCAGCCGGCCGAAGCGCTCGACGACGTATTTCTCGGATTGGGGAACGATGCGGACGGCGCGGCTGACGGCGAACAGGATCACCAGCGCCAGCACGATCAGGGCGATGTTCTGGCCGATCATCTCGGCGATTTCGGGCGGCATCGCATTTCCTTTCCTTGGTCACTCGGCGGCGAAGGCCGCGTCGCTGGCATCCGGGCGCAGCCGCGCCAGCCGGGCGACGACGCGGGCGAAACGGGCGCGGAACAGCTCGAAGTCCGGGCGCGGCTCGATCCGGCCCTCGTCCATGTAGAGCGAGCGGTCCAGTTCCAGCTGCACGACATGGACATTGTTGCGCGGCCGGCCATAGGTCTGGGTGATATAGGCGCCGGAAAAGGGCGAGTTGCGCCGCAGCCGGAAACCCTCGGCCGCCACCGCCTCGGCCACGCCGGCGCTGATCCGCGGCGCGGCCGAGACCCCGTTGCGGTCGCCCAGCACCATGTCGGGGCGCGGGCGCGGCAGGTGGGTCAGCGCATCGCGCGGCATGGAATGCATGTCGATCAGGATGGCGCCGCCGAACTGCGCCACCGCCTCGCCGATCAGCGCCGAAAGCGCGCGGTGATAGGGATGCCACAGCCGGGCGATGCGGCTTTCGGCCTCGGCTCGCGGGATCGGCCGGTCGTGGATGGCGCGCCCCTGCGAGACGACGCGGGGAATCACCCCCAGCCCCGCCATGATGCGCGGATTGCTGACCGCCGGCGTGGCACCAGAGACCACCAGCGGGTCGATTTCCTCGGGGCCGCGGTTCAGGTCCACCACGCAGCGCGGCACCCGCGCGGTCAGCACCACGGCGCCATGGTCCAGCGCCGGCTGGATCAGCCGGTCCACGAAGGCATCCTCGGACGAGCGCAGCTGCTGCGGGTCCAGGCGCGATTCGGCCAGGAACCAGTCGGGATAGGCGCGGCCCGAATGCGGCGAGGCAAAGATCACCCCGCCCAGCCACGATCGCGGCCGCATCAGATCGAAAGTCGGCTCTTCCCTGGTCATCCTGGCTTTCCCCGGCGGCGCAGAGGGCGCCATTCTGGACGGTCGAGACAGGAAGATTTATAAACCATGTTCGAGGAAGGCCAATAGCCGTCGATTGAGGGCTTGAAACCCCTGGGCGAGGTGGCTATAGACACGCCGATCCAGGCGATCTGGCGGCGCAGGCCGGCAGAATCACCTGACGGGGGGCGGTTAGCTCAGCGGTAGAGCACTACGTTGACATCGTAGTGGCCACTGGTTCGATCCCAGTACCGCCCACCATTCATTTCGCGCCCCCGAGGCTTTTTCGGGGGTATTTCGTTTTCAAGGCGCGACCTAGCGATGCGCCGCGATAGGAGAAGACCGATGAAGGTTCGCAATTCGCTCCGCTCGCTCAAGAGCCGCCACCGTGACTGCCAAGTCGTGCGCCGCAAGGGCCGCATCTACATCATCAACAAGACCAATCCGCGCTTCAAGGCCCGCCAGGGCTGAGAACCGGCGGTCAGCCAAATTGAGGAACGCCCGCAGGCCCCGTGCCGCGGGCGTTTTCGCATTGCGCGGTTGGTGCGCAGCAGGTGGGGGCTGACTGCCCCCACACCCCCGTGGATATTTCCACACGGAAGAAAATCGGAAGCGCGTCAGGGCCGCGCGGCGAGGATTCGGGCGAGACGAAGCGGCCCAGCAGGATCGCCGCAGCGGCCTGGCCCAGGGCGAGCCCGCAAATCGCGGCCGGGGTGCCGGGGCGCGGCAGGCTTCAAGCCATGGTCCAGGGAAGGCGGCATGTGTGTCGCGCGCCCAGCCGGGCGAGGCGGCATGCGCAAGGGCGCGGCCCTGGCCGATGGCGGCGGCCGAGGGCACAAGCAGCACGAAAAAACCCGAAAGGGATCATCGCTGCCAGCGCGCTTGGCACGCGTTGAGAGGCATGACGAAGAGGACGCCGAGACGTCGTCCCGCCGGGGCTAGCGCAGGACATCCGCCAGCAGGCCCGAGACCGTCTGCCGGGTGACATAGCCGGTGACGCGCAGGTTGCGCGCCGCTTGGTAGCGGCGCAGCGCCGCGCGGGTTTCCTCGGTGAATTCGCCGTCGGCCGGGCCCGGCTGCATGCCGGCGATGCGCAGCCGCTCTTCGATCAGGCGGCGGGTCGAGGGGGCCAGGCCGAGCCCCGCCTCTTCGCGCCGCGCCGCCTCGATGCCGGCGCGCAGGGTGGCCAGGCGGTCGCGCGCGGCAGGCGCGTGGGTGCCGGCCGGGAAGCGTTCCAGGTAGGTCTCGTAGGCCGCGGCCGAGCCCTGTCGGCGGGCCCAGCGCCAGGTCGCCTCGTCGCCCTGGGGGGTGTCGCGGCCGGCATTGGCCAGCTGGCGCCGGGCCGCTTCGGCATGGATGCCCTGGGGATAGCGGTCGAGATAGGCGCGCAGCCCCTCGGCTTCGCCGGCCGCGCCGCTTTGCTGCCAGAAGGCGCGGTCCTGGGCGGCGGTATCGGTCGCGCTGCCTTCCGCCTGGGCGGCGAGCATCCGCACCTGCGGCCCGGTCAGGTGCCCGGTCGCCGTCAGCCCGTTGGCGCGCTGCCAAGCCGCGATCGCCAGGCGCGTGCGCGGGCCGAAGACGCCGTCGGCCGGGCCCGGCTGCCGGCCGAGCCGCGACAGCTGGCGCTGGATGGCGGCGCGCCCGGCCGGGCCGAGCGAAAGCGCCTGTTCGGCCGCCACCGCCGGCGAGGGTTGCGATGCGGGCCTTGCCGGCGGGGCGGGGCGCAATTCGGCCAGCCGCTTGCGCGCCGCGCCGGCATGGCGTCCGACGGGAAACTCTTTCAGATAGGTCGCATAGGCTGCGGCCGTATCGGCCGCGACGGCCTGGCTCCAGGCGGCACGGTCGGCATAGCGCACACCCGGCGCGCGGCCGATCTGCGCCAGCCGTTCGCGCGCATCCGCGGCATAGATCCCCTGCGGATAGCGCGCCAGATAGTCGCGGTAGGCCGGGGCGCCGTCCGCCACCGCGGCTTCGGCCCAGGCATCGCGGTCGTCGGCCAGCGCATCGGCGGTATTGCGGGATGGCACCGGGCGCAGGTTGCCCGCATCCTCGGGCAGCAGGGCAAGTGCCCGGCCAGCGGTGGCCTGGGCCAGCGTCGCCCCGCCGAGCAGCCCGGCCAGGGCGCGGGCCCCGGCCTCGGGCGGGCCGGTGACGACCGAGACCCCGGCCGGCGGCCGAAGCGCGCCGATACCGTTTTCCAGCCCCGGCCGGTGCGGCATCTGCTGCGCATCGGTGCCCAGGATCAGCACCGAGCCCGGCTCGCCCCCCGCCATCAGCCGCATCACCAGCGACAACGGCACGCCCTGCACCCCGGCCGCCGCCGGGCCGGGCGCATCGGCATCGGTGCCCATGAACCAGGTCTCGTCCGCGTCATGCAGGAAGCGGCCGTTCAGCGCCACGATGTGCGCGCCGGGATCGGCATCGGCACGGGCCAGCGCCTCGAGCAGCCGGCGCAGCGGCCGCGCCTCCAGGTCGACGCCCTGCTGGGTGGTGAAGCCCGCCTCGCGCAGCGCCTTCGCCAGGGCCATGGTGTCCGAGCCGGCCAGGTCGGGGGCGCTGCGATAATCGGCATTGCCGATGATGACGGCGCGATTCTCGGCCCAGGCGGGCACGGCCCCGACCAGGGCAGCAAGCAGGACGACGGCGATGCGCATCGGGCGACCTCATTCCGGGGGGCCGGAATCAGTCGTAGCTGCGTCGGTCCTCGATCACCTTGCCGTCGTTCGGCAGCGAGCCCGGCGCAACCAGTTCCACCCGGCCGCGAAGTTTCAGTGTATCCAACACCGTTCCTTCGTATCTTGCCGCATCCTCGGCCCCGGTTTCCAGCAGCACCGTCATCACATCCATGTCCCCGGACCGGTCCGCGACAACACGAGCGCGTGAGATTTCCGGGTGGCGGGCAACCAGCGCCGCCACCTGCTCGGGGCGCACGAACATGCCCTTGATCTTGGTGGTCTGGTCGGCGCGGCCCATCCAGCCCTTGATGCGCATGTTGGTGCGCCCGCAGGGGCTGGCCCCCGGCAACACCGCGGAAAGATCCCCGGTGGCAAAGCGCAACAGCGGATAGTCCGGGTTCAGCGTGGTGACGACGACCTCGCCCACCTCGCCATCCGGGACCGGGGTGCCGGTGCCGGGGCGGACGATCTCGACGATCACCCGCTCGTCCACGATCATCCCCTCCATGGCGGGGGATTCATAGGCGATCAGGCCCAAGTCGGCGGTGGCATAGCATTGCGTCGTGGCGATGCCGCGATCCGCATAGGCCTGGCGCAGGCTGGGAAACAGCGCCCCGCCCGAGACGGCGGCGCGGGTGAAGCGCAACCGCTCGCCCAGTTCCCCGGCCTTGTCGAGCATGATCTTCAGGTAATCCGGCGTCCCGGCATAGACGGTGGTGCCGATATCGACGGCGGCGCGGACCTGCAATTCGGTCTGGCCGGTGCCGGCCGGCAGGGTCGCGGCACCGACCGCGCGGGCGGCACTTTCGAACATCATCCCCGCCGGGGTCAGGTGATAGCCGAAGCAATTGTGGACGATGTCGCCCCGCCCCACGCCCGCCGCATGCAGGAAGCGGCCCAGCCGCCACCAGTCGTCGCCGCGCCGGCCCGGCTCATAGATCGGGCCGGGGCTCTGGAAGACGTTCTCGAAATCCGGCGCCGGCCGGGTGGTGAAGCCGCCGAAGGGCGGAGACGCCTTCTGCGCGGCCGAGAGTTCGGACTTGCGGATCACCGGCAGCCGGGCCAGCGCCTCGCGCGTGGCGATCCGCTCGGGCTCGACATCGCCCAGAAGGCGCGCCAGCCCCGGCGCCGTGCGGGCGCGGGCGACCGCGGCGGGCAATTCGGCCGCCAGCCACGAGGCCCGCTCGTCGGCGCTGCGGGTTTCAAGCTTGTCATAGAATGTCATGGGGGTGCCTTTCTGCCCTCAGGCCAGCCAGCGCTTGCGCCGGCGATAGGACCGCACGTCGCGAAAGCTCTTGCGGCCCTGGTCGGACATGCCGAGATAGAATTCCTTGACGTCCGGGTTCTCGCGCAGCGCATCCGCCGGCCCGTCCATCACCACCCGGCCGCTTTCCAGGATATAGCCGTAATGGGCATAGCGCAGCGCGACATTGGTGTTCTGCTCGGCCAAGAGGAAGGTCACGCCCTCGCCCTCGTTCACCGCCTTGACGATCTCGAAGATCTGCTCGACCAGCTGCGGCGCCAGGCCCATCGAGGGCTCGTCCAGCAGGATCATCTCGGGGCGCGACATCAGCGCGCGGCCCATGGCGCACATCTGCTGCTCGCCGCCCGAAGTATAGCCGGCCTGGCTTTTCCGGCGCTCCTTGAGGCGGGGGAAATAGGAATAGACCATCTCGAGGTCGCGGGCGATGGCGGCGCGCCCGTCGCCGCGGGTATAGGCGCCGGTCAGCAGGTTCTCCTCGATGGTCAGGTGCTCGAAGCAATGGCGCCCCTCCATCACCTGGATCACGCCCTTCTTGACCAGGCTGGCCGGGTCCAGCTCCTGCACCCGCTCGCCGCGATAGCTGATCGCGCCCTTGGTGACTTCGCCGCGCTCGGAATGCAGCAGGTTCGAGATCGCCTTCAGCGTCGTGGTCTTGCCCGCGCCATTGCCGCCCAGAAGCGCGGTGATGCCGCCCTTGGGCACCGACAGGCTGACGCCCTTCAGCACCAGGATGACGTGATTGTAGATCACCTCGATATTGTTGACCTCGAGCAGGGTCTCGCGTTGCGGCGCGGCGTCGAACATGGACTTTCCCTCCAGGCGCGGGTGAAAGGCCCCCGGCGGCGGACCGCCGGGGAAAAGCGGCTCAGCAGCGCGGCGAGATGCCGGCTTCCTTGGCATAGGCCTCGCTGTCCTCGAGGATCAGCGGGTCCAGCACTTCCTGGTCCGGCTCGGTGAAATCGGTGATCAGGCTCCACTTGCCGGCCGAGGCATCCCATTGCTGCAAGCGCGCCATGCCGCTGCCGCCATGGTTGTCGCAGGTCATCTTGATCTCGGGGCCGAAGTCCGGCAGGCCCAGCTCGGCCAGCCGTTCGGGCGTGATGTCCAGCGCCTCGAACCCGTCGCGCAGCTGCGTAGCGTTGATCTGCGCCGTGCCGGCCAGCTCCTGCGCCTTCGCGATCGCCTCGGCGATCACCACCGCCGCATACATGCCACGCGAATACAGCACCGAGCCGACATATTGCCCGCCCTGCGAGGCCTTGCCCGGATCGATGACATGTTTCTTCATGTCCTCGTAGATCGGATAGTCCATGCCCACGCCGTGGAAGGTCAGCGCCTTGTAGCCGTTGGCGCCGGCGCCCACCGGCTTCACGTCCACTTCCGAGCCCGACCAGTAGGTGCCGATGAAATTCTCCATCGGGAAGCGGATGTTGGCGGCTTCCTGGATGGCGGTCTGGTTCATCACGCCCCAGCCCCACATCAGCACGTAGTCGGGCTTGTCGCGGCGGATCTGCAGCCACTGGCTTTTCTGTTCCTGGCCGGGCGGGTCGACCGGCAGTTCGGTCAGGGTGAAGCCGTGCTTCTTGGACAGTTCCTGCAAGGTGCGGATCGGCTCCTTGCCATAGGCCGAGTTATGATAGACCAGCGCGATCTTCTTGCCGTTCAGGTCGCCGCCGTTCTGGTCCAGCAGATACTTGATGGCGACGCTGGCGCCGTCCCAATAGTTCGCCGGCGCGTTGAACACCCATTCGAAGACCTTGCCGTTCTTGGCCGAGGTCCGGCCGTAGCCGGGGGTATAAAGCGGGATCTTGTCGGCCGAGACCTTGGGGATCAGCTGATAGGTGATGCCGGTGGACAGCGGGTTGTAGACCAGCGCGCCCGAGCCCTTGGTCGCCTCGTAGCACTCGACGCCCTTCTCGGTGTTATAGGCGGTCTCGCATTCCGGGGTCTGGATCTTCTCGCCGCCGATGCCGCCGTCGCGTTCGTTGAGCAGCGTGAAGTAATCGTTGAACCCATCGGCATATTGCGTGCCGTTCGCACCATAAGGCCCGGTGCGATAGCTGAGGTTGGGCACCACCAGGTCGGCCATGGCCGGCGCCGCCGCCATGACGGCGCCCAGTGCGACAGTTGCAAGCTTCAGTTTCATCTTGGTCTCCTCCCCAAGGTTTTGATTGTGCCGGTTGTCCGGTCGTTAATGCGGGAACGGCCAGAGCCGCAGTTTTTCCTTCGTCAGCGCCCAGAGCCGCGCCAGCCCATGCGGCTCGACGATCAGGAAGAACACGATCAGCGCGCCGACGATCATCAGCTCGATGTGGGCGGCCAGGTCGGTGGGCCAGCCGAACTGCGCCACCAGCACGTTCTTCAGCAGCACCGGCAGCAGCACCAGGAAGGCCGCGCCGGCAAAGCTGCCGAAGATGCTGCCAAGCCCGCCGATGATGATCATGAACAGCACCAGGAAGCTCTTGTTGATGCCGAAGGCCTCGCTGGCCTCGGCCGCACCCAGGTAGACCGAGAACAGCAGCGCCCCCGCGATGCCGACGAAGAAGCTGGAGACGGCGAAGGCCGACAGCTTGGCGGTCAGCGGGTTCACCCCGATGATCTCGGCCGCGATGTCCATGTCGCGGATCGCCATCCACTTGCGCCCCACGCTGCCGCGGGTCAGGTTGCGCGCGACCCAGGCCAGCACGACGGCAAAGACGAGGCAGATCAGGTATTTCGCCGAGGCCGTGGTGGCGGGCCCGGTCACCGCCCAACCCAGGATGGTGCGCTCGGGCGCGTTGATCTGGCCCGAGGCGGAATAGTTGTAGAACCACGGCACCTTGTTGAAGAGCCAGACCAGGAAGAACTGCGCGGCCAGCGTCGCCACGGCCAGGTAGAAGCCCTTGATGCGCAGGCTGGGCAGGCCGAAAAGCACGCCGACGACGGCGGTGATCGCCCCCGCCAGGACGATATGGACGACGATCGGCACGCCCGGAAAGCTCGTCATCAGCTTGTAGACCGCATAGGCGCCCACCGCCATGAAACCGCCGGTGCCCAGGCTGACCTGGCCGGCATAGCCGGTCAGGATGTTCAGCCCGATGGCGGCGATGGCATAGATCAGGAAGGGCACCAGAACCGCATTGGCCCAGTAGCTGTCGATGACGAAGGGCACGACCAGGAAGGCCACCGCCAGGATCGCGTAATAGCCCCAGCGATCCAGCCGGATCGGAAAGGTCTGGCCATCGTCGCGATAGCTCGTCTTGAAATCACCCGCCTCGCGGTAAAACATCCGTTCCTCCCAGCGTCACGCCTTGCCCGTGGGGGCTTCGCGCCCCCACGCCCCCGCGGGATATTTCTCCACGGAAGAACGCAAGATTCCGCGCTTCTTTCGTGTCCAAATATCCCCGCCGGAGGCATAGAATCTTTTCATCCTCAGACCCGCTCGATGATGCGCTCGCCGAACAGCCCCTGCGGCCGGAAGACGAGGAAGATCAGCGCCAGCACATAGGCGAACCAGTTCTCGGTCGCCCCGCCGACCATGGAGCCGACGAAATATTCGAACAGCTTCTCGCCCATGCCGATGATCAGCCCGCCGACGATGGCGCCGGGGATCGAGGTGAAGCCTCCGAGCATCAGCACCGGCAGCGCCTTGAGCGCGATCAGCGAGAGCGAGAACTGCACCCCCGATTTCGTGCCCCACATGATGCCCGCGACCAGCGCCACGAACCCGGCGATCGACCAGACCATGATCCAGATGAACTGCAGGCTGATGCCCACCGACAGCGCCGCCTGATGGTCGTCGGCCACGGCGCGCATCGCCCTGCCCTGCTTGGTATATTGCGAGAACCCGACCAGGGCCGCGACCAGCGCCGCCGCGATCACCGCCGCCCAGATGTCCAGCCGGTCGATGAAGAAGCCGTAGCCAAGCCAGTTGTCGGTCATCGTCTCGACCGTCTCGGAAATGCCTTGCGGCAGGCCCACGTCCAGCACCTTCACGTCGGCGCCCCACATCACGTCGCCAAGCCCTTCCAGGAACCAGGCAAGGCCGATGGTGGCCATGAACAGGATGATCGGTTCCTGCCCGACCAGGTGCTTGAGCACCAGCTTTTCGATGGCGATGGCCAGGCCGACCATGATCAGCGCGGTAAGCAGGATGGCGAACAGTCCCGGCACCGTCCAGCCGAAGCTCGACACATGCACGCCGAAGGCCGCGTTGATCAGATGGGCGAAGGGCACGCGGCCCTCCATGATGCCGACCAGCGTCATGGCGGCGAAGAGCGCCATCACCCCCTGGGCATAGTTGAAGACGCCCGAGGCCTTGTAGATCAGCACGAAGCCCAGCGCGACCAGCGAATACATCACCCCGGCCATCAGGCCGTTCGCCAGGACTTCGCTTGCGTAGAGAAATTCCATCCCCGCCCCCTTACTCGTGCGCCACGCCAAGATAGGCGCTGATGACCTCGGGATTGCTGCGCACCTCGTCGGGGGTGCCGTCGCCGATCTTGCGGCCGTAATCCATCACCACCACCCGGTCCGACAGGTCCATGACCACGCCCATGTCGTGTTCGATCAGGGCGATGGTCGTGCCGAATTCGTCGTTCACGTCCAGGATGAAGCGGCACATGTCCTCTTTCTCCTCGACGTTCATGCCGGCCATCGGCTCGTCCAGCAGCAGGATCCGCGGCTCGGCCGCCAGCGCGCGGGCCAGTTCGACGCGTTTCTTCAAGCCGTAAGGCAGCCGGCCGACCGGCGTCTTGCGGATGTTCTGGATTTCCAGGAAGTCGATGATCTTCTCGACCTGCTCGCGGTTCTCGACCTCTTCGCGCTCGGCGCGGCCCCACCACAGCGCCTGGCTCCAGATCGGCGCCTTCATCATGTTCAGCCGCCCGGTCATGATGTTGTCCAGCACCGACATGCCGTCGAACAGCGCGATGTTCTGGAAGGTGCGGGCGATGCCCAGCCGCGCCACCTCATAGGGTTTCATCGGGCCGCGGCGATAGCCCTTGAACCAGATTTCGCCCTCTTGCGGGACATAGAAGCCCGAGATCACATTCAGCATCGAAGATTTCCCGGCGCCGTTCGGGCCGATGATGGCGCGGATCTCGCCCTCGCGGATGTCGAAGCTGATGTCCTTGATCGCCGTCACGCCGCCGAAGCGCAGGGTGATGTTGCGAAGATCCATCAGCACCCCGCCGATCTGGCGGCCGTCGGCGGTGGTATAGCCTTCTTGCATGGTCATTCCGCGGCCACCTTCTGCATGGTCTGGGTCGGGAAGGTCCGGGCGTCCTCGATCTTCAGCGTGGCGCGGATCTCGCCCTTGCGGCCGTCCTCGTAGGTCACCTCGGTGCGGGTGCTGACCGTGTCGCGGCCGTCATAGAGCGCCTCGATCAGGTCGGCATATTTCTCGGCGATGATGTTGCGGCGCACCTTGCGGGTGCGCGTCATCTCGCCGTCGTCGGGGTCGAGTTCCTTGTGCAGCACCAGGAAGCGGCTGATCTGGCAGCCCGAGAGCATCGGGTCGGCGGCGACGGATTCGTTCACCGCCTCGACATGCTGCTTGATCGTCGCATAGACCTGCGGATGGCCGGCCAGTTCCTGGTAGCTGGCATAGGCGATGTTGTTGCGCTCGGCCCAGTTGCCGACCGCGGTCAGGTCGATGTTGATGAAGGCCGTGCACATGTCGCGGCCGGCGCCGAAGACCACCGCCTCCAGGATGTTCGGATAGAACTTCAGCTTGTTCTCGACATATTTCGGCGCGAACATCCGGCCATCGGCCATGCGGCCCACATCCTTGGCGCGGTCGATGATGCGCAGGTGTCCGCTCGCCTCCTCGAAGAAGCCGGCGTCGCCGGTCGCCACCCAGCCCTCGGCATCCTTGGTCGAGGCGGTGCTGTCGGGATTGTTGTAATATTCGACGAAGGTGCCGGGCGAGCGATAGAAGACCTCGCCGCTTTCGGCGATCTTCAGCTCGACGCCGGGCGAGGGCACGCCGACCGTGTCCGAGCGCACCTGCCCGTCCGGCTGCTGGGTGATGAAGACGCTGGCCTCGGTCTGGCCGTAGAGCTGTTTCAGGTTGATGCCCAGCGAACGGTAGAAATCGAAGATCTCGGGCCCGATCGCCTCGCCCGCGGTATAGCCGACGCGGATGCGGGAATAGCCCAGCGTGTTCTTCAGCGGCCCATAGACCAGCAGGTTGCCCAGGCCGTAGCGCAGCCGGTCCAGCGCGCCGACCGGCTTGCCGTCCAGAAGCGCCGGGCCGACGCGGCGGGCGATCTCCATGTAATGCCGGAACAGCCAGCGCTTGAAGCGGCCGGCATCCTCCATGCGGATCATCACCGAGGTCAGCTGGCCTTCGAAGACGCGGGGCGGGGCGAAGAAATAGGTCGGCCCGATCTCGCGCAGGTCGGTCATCATCGTATGCACGCCCTCGGGGCAGTTCACGGTGAAGCCGGCCCAATAGGCCTGCCCGACCGAAAAGATGAAGTCGCCGACCCAGGCCATGGGCAGATAGGCCAGCACTTCCTCGCGCGCGGTCAGGTGGTCGAAGGAGGCGGTGTTCTTGCCGGTCTCGATGATGTTGCGATTGGACAGAACCACGCCCTTGGGCTTGCCGGTGGTGCCCGAGGTATACAGCATCACGCAGGTATCGTCATAGCCCAGTTCGGCGATGCGCGCGTCCAGTTCGTGCCCCAGTCGCTGCTGGGCGGCGCGGCCCTCGGCCTGGACATCGGCCAGCGCGTTCATGCGGGAATGGTCGTATTTCCGCATCCCGCGCTTGTCGGTATAGACCACATGCTCGACCGAGGGGGCACGGGCGCCGACCTCCAGCACCTTGTCCACCTGTTCCTGGTCGCCGCAGACGACGAAGCGCGCGCCGCAATGGTCCAGCACATAGGCCATCTCCTCGGCCACCGCGTCCTGATACAGCGGCACCGGCACCGCGCCGCACATCTGCGCCGCGACCATGGCCCAGTAATGCGCCGGGCGGTTGCGGCCGATGATGGCGACATGATCGCCGCGGTTCAGGCCCAGCACCAGGAAGCCCAGCGCCAAGGCGCGGATCTCGTCCGCGGCCTCGGCCCAGGTCCAGCTTTGCCAGATCCCGAATTCCTTTTCCCGATAGGCGGGCCGGTTGCCGAAGCGTTCGGCATTGCGCGCCAGCAACGCTGGAATCGACTGCAAACCGGCCTGGGCCGCCTCAGCGTTCTGCATGGTTCCTCCCCTTGCCGTCAGGGCTCCTCTTCCCTCTGGCAATCGCAGCTTACTGCGGCAATTCTTGCGTCAGTTTTTCCTGAATCCTACGAATTGTTACAGGGACCGCGCAATGCCAGGAATGGTCACGCCCACGAACGACCGGCACGCCGAACTGACCCGCTCGGGGCTGAACCTGATCCAGCAGGCGATCTCGATCTTTGACGCCGATCTGCGGCTGGCGGTCTGCAACCGCCCCTATCAGGCGATGTTCGGCCTGCCGGACGAGCTGACCCGCACCGGCGCCACCTTCCAGGATACGATCCGCTACCTGGTCCACCGCGGCGAATACGGCCCCCAGGACGACCCCGAGGCCGCGATTCGCGAGCGCGTCGACCAGGCGCGCACCTTCCAGCCGCATTACATGGAACGAAAGCGCGCCGACGGCCGCTGGATCTCGGTCGAGGGGGCGCCGCTCAGCCAGGGCGGCTGGATCGCGGTCTATACCGACATCACCCATATCAAGCGGCAAGAGGCGCTGCTGCGCGCCCGGTCCGAGGAACTCTCGGAGCTGGTGCTGGAGAATGCCGAGCGGCTGTCGGCCGCGAACCGCGCCCTGGCCGCGACCAATGCCGCGCTGGAGGAAGCCAAGCGCATCCTGACCGAATCCGAGGCCCGCACCCGCCACGTCACCGCCATGGTCCCGGCCCATATCGCGCATATGGACCGCGACTATCGCTATACCTTCTCGAACAACCAGATCTCGATGGTGTTTCCCGGCGCGAATCGCTCGATCATCGGCTGCCAATGCGAAACCGTGCTGGGCGACGAGACCTTCGCCCGCATCCGCCCGCACCTGGACCGCGCCATCGCCGGCCAGCCGCAGGTGTTCGAGATCACGCACCCGCCCTCGGGGCGGCGGATCCGCATCGCGCTGACCCCGGACCAGAACGGGCGCGGCGTCTATATCCTGTCCACCGACGTCACCGCCGAGGTGCAGGCGCGCGAGGCGCTGACCCATGCCGCCAAGCGCGCGGTGGCGGCGCAGATGACCTCGGGGCTGGCGCATGACTTCGGCAACCTGCTGACCATCATCCTGGGCCTTCAGGGCCGGCTGGCCCGCGCCGGACTGCCGCCCGAACAGGCCGAGGACGTGCAGGCCACGCTGGCCGCCGCCCGGCGCGGGGTGCGGCTGCTCGACGGCATCTCGGCGCTGACCGGCCGGCGCGAACACCAGCCGCAGCCGGTCGGGCTGCGCGCCATGCTGGACGACCTGGCGGCGATGACCCGGCCGACGCTGGGCGCGGGCGTCACGCTGGACACCCGCATCGGCGATCTGCCGGCGCGGGTGATGCTGGACCCCGGCGTGCTTCAGGACGTGCTGCTCAACCTGATCCTGAACGCGCGCGACGCCATGCGGGGCCGCGGGCGCATCGGCGTCACCGTCCGGCCCGCCGGCCGCTGGCTGGAGATCGCGGTCGCCGATACCGGCCCCGGCTTTTCCGACGAGGCGCTGGCGCGCGCGACCGAGCCCTTCTTCACCACCAAGGGCAGCCAGGGCACCGGCCTTGGCCTGTCGATGGTCTATGACCAGATCAAGCTGGCGGGCGGCACCCTGCGGCTGGGCAATGCCGAGGGTGGCGGCGCGCAAGTGACCATCCGCCTGCCGCTGCGCGCCGCCCGCCCGCAACTGGTGCTGCTGGTCGAGGATGACGACGCCATCCGCGCCCATATCCGCGAGATGCTGACCGCCCAGGGCCATTCGGTGATCGAGGCCGGCTCGCTGGCCGAGGCGCGCGGGTTGACCGACCTGGCCGGGCTGACCATGATCCTCTCCGACCTGCAACTGGGCGACGGTTCGGGGGCGGATCTGCGGGGCCGCGGCCTGCCGCTGGTGCTGATGACGGCGCTGCCGCCGGGCGATCCGCGCAGATCGGGGCTTGACTGCCCGGTCCTGACCAAGCCCTTTGGCGACACCGAACTGGCCGTGGCCATGGCAGAGACAGATGACTGACGCCCCCCTGATCGCCATTCTCGACGACGAGCCCGAAATCCGCCGCCTGCTGTCCTCGGCGCTGGAGGAGGCGGGCTTTCGCACCATAGGCTTCGCCCGCGCCACCGAGTTCGAGGCGGCGCTGCGCCGCATCCAGCCCGATGCCTGCCTGATCGACCTGGGCCTGCCCGACCGCGACGGGCTGGCGCTGGTCCACCGGCTGGCCAGCGAATCCGGCGCGGCGATCATCATCATCTCGGGCCGGGCGCAGGTGCAGGACCGCGTGACCGGGCTGGAGCTTGGCGCCGACGACTACATCATCAAGCCCTTCGAGCCGGCCGAGGTCGTGGCCCGCATCCGCGCCCGGCTGCGCAAGCCCCAGCGCGAAACCGGGCCCGGCCGCCAGCAGGTCCGCTTTGCCGGCTGGTCGGCCGATTTCGACCGCTACACGCTCATCTCGCCCGAAGGCGCCGAGACCCCGATCAGCCATGCCGAGGCCGAGGTCTTGCGCCTGTTCCTGGACAACCCGCGCCGGCTGATCTCGCGCGCGCAGATGCTGGAAACGCTGGGCGGCACGGCGGGGGAAAGCTTCGACCGGGCGATGGACGTGCGCATCTCGCGCCTGCGCACCAAGCTGGGCGAGGATCCCAAGAACCCGCGCCTGATCAAGACGATCTACGGCGCGGGCTATATCTTTCTGGCCGAACTGGGCTAGATTGCCCCCGATCTGCCGGAGAACGCCATGCCCACCGTCTATGTCCTGAACGGCCCGAACCTGAACCTCCTGGGCCAGCGCCAGCCCGAGATCTATGGCAGCACCACGCTGGCCGACGTGGAACGCGACTGCCGGGCGCTGGGTGCCGAGCTTGGTCTGGAGATCGCCTTCCACCAGTCGAACCACGAGGGCGCGATCATCGACCTGATCCACGAGGCGCGGCGATCGGCCCAGGCCATCGTCATCAACCCGGCGGCCTTCACCCACACCTCGGTCGCGATCCTGGATGCGCTGAACACCTTCGACGGTCCGGTGATCGAGGTGCATATCTCGAACGTCCACAAGCGCGAGAGCTTCCGGCACCATTCCTATGTCAGCCTGCGCGCCGAGGGCGTGATCGCCGGCCTGGGCATCCACGGCTACCTGCTGGCGCTGCGCCATGTGGCGAAGCTGGTGGGGTAAGGCTGCGGCGGTGGTTTGAGCCCGAAGCGGACGGCCGAACCGTAGCCGCACTACCTAGACGCACGTTCAACCTCCTGGAATTCAAAGCATTGTTTGCGACTCACGAGGAAAACGCAGCAATCTGTATCGTGAACCCATTCAGAACATTTGAGGCGTGAATATGTATCACCCGCTGACCCGGAAGCACTTGTACAGCGCAACGAGGGTTTCTATGTATTTTGACGAATACGGTAACGAGAAGTCTGCTTCCGGTACGGCATTTTTCCTAAGGACAAGCGCCGGAAAGTTGTATCTTGTATCAAACAGGCATGTCTTCGATGCAAGCTACAGTGACCCCCGCAAGAAAAATTGGGCTTTGAGAAAGGTAGTCGCTGCGGGATATTGTGACGGAAATCTGCTGCCGTTTGATTTTTCCTTTAGCCCACCACAGATTCTGTTTCCAAAAAATGAGAAGGAAGATGTTGCCGCGGTTGATCTGAGCAATGTCAGAATTGACGGAGCGTTGCCAGGCAGCGTGGTACCGATTGAGGAAAGCTACTTAGCGGCAGACGCCGACTTTTCCGAGGTAGATATCTCCGACATTGTGGCTTTCCCAGTGTATCATGGAGCGTCTAATCAGCCGGTAATGCGAACCGGGTGGGTGGCAAGTGATCCATCGCAGAATTTTATCGGGCATGGTCTCAGCGGCGACGCAAGGCGCATTGCAATTGAGGGATTCTCATGGGGCGGCTATTCTGGCTCACCTGTTTTTACTTTAGATAGAGGACTTCAGTCTGGCGCCGGCATTACTTACGGCGGCGGATTTCGAGGAAGTAAAATGATTGGCGTGAATGCTGGCCACATAAAGGTTGCGGATGGGTCGGGCGCACATGCTGGACTATCGTATCTTATTAAAAGCAGTGTTTTAATTGAGTTGCTTTCTTAAATGCCAACGTGAGGTCTTTGCTGATAGATTTCTCCTGCTCATGCAGGCTGCGAATGACCGCTCCGGTCCCGCAAAGCGGACTAGCCACCCCCCTCAAAACACCCCGCGCCGCGCCAGATCCTCGCCCAGCGCCTCGGCGCTGGTAAAGCGGATCGCGTCGATGCCCAGCGCGCGGGCGCCCTCGACATTGGCCGGGCTGTCGTCGATGAAGATGCAGTCCTCGGGGCGCAGCCCGTTGCGGTCCATCAGCAGCCGGAAGATCGCGGGCTCGGGCTTCAGCGCGCCGACCTGGCCTGAGACCAGGATGTCGGCGAACAGCCCGCCCAGCCGGGGATGCAGTTCCAGCGCATGGGGCCAGGTCTCGGCCGACCAGTTGGTCAGCGCATAAAGCGGCACCCCGCGCGCCAGCAGCGCCTCGGCAATCGCCCAGCTGCCCGGCACGGTCTTTTCGATGGTGACGGGGAAAGCCGCCAGATAGCCGGCCAGGTGGCGCGCCTCGTCGCCATGGGCGGCGCGGGCGGCGGCAAGCCCCTCGGCAAAGCTGCGCCCGCCGTCCTGCATCCGGTTCCAGCCGGGAAAGTCGATGCGGGCCATCCAGGCCTCGGCCTCGGCCCGGCTGGTGAACACATCCGCAAAGGCCAGCGCCGGATCCCAGTCGATCAGCACCCCGCCCAGGTCGAAGATCACGCTTTTCATCGCATCCTTCCGCATTTCGCCGCGCCCAGATCGGCCGGAAATCCCGGCGCTGTAAAGCCCGAAAACCGCGCCCCGTGCCCCGCCATGCAGCCGGCAAGGCCGACGGATCCGCGACAGCGAGGGGCCGGCCGCGCGCGGCCCTTGCAATACGGGGCGCCGGGGCCTAGTGTCGCGCGGAAGACTCATACACTTGGGGAGCCCCGCACGGGGCTGAGAGGTGCCGGGCACCGACCCATCGAACCTGATCCGGGTCATGCCGGCGTAGGGAAGGGTAGAGTGACGCGGCCCGCAATCCCAAGCCGCCACCCATCCGCCCAGCGTCCGCGTGCCCGGCCGAAACGAAAGGCGGGCCATGTCGGGATTGCAGCCCCATCCCATCGCACTGACCATCGCCGGCTCGGACAGCGGCGGCGGTGCCGGAATCCAGGCCGATCTGAAAAGCTTTTCGGCGCTGGGCGTCTATGGCGCCTCGGTCATCACCGCGATCACCGCGCAGAACACCCGCACCGTCGCCGCGGTCGAACCCGTCAGCCCTGCCATGATCGCCGCCCAGATCGACGCGGTCTTCGGCGACCTGGACGTGCGCGCGGTCAAGATCGGCATGGTCGGCGGCGTGGATGCGATCACGGTCGTCGCCGGCCGGCTGGCGGCGCTGCTGGCGGACAACCCGGTCCCGGTGGTGCTGGACCCGGTGATGGTGGCCAAATCCGGCGACGCGCTTTTGCCGGACGAGGCCGTCTCGGCGCTGCGCGAGCAGCTGATCCCGCTGGCGACCGTGCTGACCCCGAACCTGCCCGAGGCCGCGCGCCTGCTGGACCTTGCCCCCGCCGCGACCCCCGAGGAGATGCGCCAGCAGGGCGAGGCGCTGCGCGCCCTGGGCGCCGCCAACGTGCTGATGAAGGGCGGCCATGCCACCGAGGACAGCTGCACCGACCTGCTGATCGGTCCCGAGCCGCTGGTCCTGACCGCGCCGCGGCAGCAGACGCCCAACACCCATGGCACCGGCTGTTCGCTTTCCTCGGCCATCGGGGCCGGGCTGGCGCAGGGCATGACGGTGGCGCAGGCCGTGACCCGCACCCATGGCTGGCTGCAGGCCGCCATCGCCCGCGCCGACGAATTGTCGGTCGGGCTGGGCCACGGCCCGGTGCATCATTTCCACGCGCTCTGGGGGCAGGCATGAACCAGATCACCATCCTTGGCGCCGGGGTGATGGGGCTTTGCATCGCCACCGAACTGGCCCAGCGCGGCACCCTGCCGCGCATCATCGACCCGGCCGGCAAGCCCGGATCGCAGGCTTGCAGCTGGCGCGCGGGCGGGATGCTCGCCCCTTATTGCGAGGCCGAAAGCGCCGAGCCGGTGGTGCTGCGCCTGGGCGTCGATGCCGCCGACTGGTGGCAGGCGAACGGGGCCGAGGTCATCCGCCGCGGCACGCTGGTACTGGCGCCCTCGCGCGACCGGGCGGAACTCGACCGTTTCGCCCGGCTGACCGAGGCGCATCAGCCGGTGAGCGGCGACGAGATCGCGGCGCTGGAGCCGGAACTGTCCGGCCGCTTCCCGCGCGGGCTGCATTTCGCGACCGAGGCGCACCTGAACCCGCGCGCCGCCCTGCTGGCGCTGCGCGACCGGCTGGAGGAACGCGGCATCCAGATCGAGACCGAGGGGACGCCCACCGGCCTTGTGGTGGACGCGCGCGGCTTGGCGGCCAAGGACGAACTGGCCGACCTGCGCGGCGTGCGCGGCGAAATGCTGGTGATCCGCTGCCCGGAAGTGACCCTGACCCGCACCATCCGCCTGCTGCATCCGCGCATCCCGCTGTACCTCGTGCCGCGCGGCGATGGCGTCTACATGATCGGCGCCACCATGCTGGAGACCGGCGGCAAGTATCGCGTCACCGCCCGTTCGGCGGTCGAGATGCTGTCGGCCGCCTATGCCCTGCATCCCGGCTTTGCCGAGGCCGAGATCCTGGAGCTTGGCTCGGATGCGCGCCCGGCCTTCCCGGACAACCTGCCCCGCCTGCGCCGGCGCGGCGGCACGCTTTACGCAAACGGCCTTTACCGCCACGGCTATCTTCTGGCCCCCGCCGTGGCCCGCATGGCCGCCGATTACCTTCTCGAGGGCCGGAAACCGGAGTTCATGGATGAAGATCACCCTTAACGGAGAGGCGCGCGACCTGAACGGCCCGTCCGTGCAGGACGCGCTGGCCGAGATCGGACTGGGCGCGGCCAAGGTGGCGACGGCGCTGAACGGCGCCTTCCTGCCCGCCGCCGCACGGGCGGAAACCACGCTGAAGGATGGCGACGCGCTGGAAGTCGTGGCGCCGATGCAGGGGGGCTGAGATGCCGGTCTTTTACGGAACCGCGGTCGAAAGCCCGCTGATGCTGGGGACGGCGCAATACCCCTCGCCCGCGATCATGGCGCAGGCGTTCCGCGCCTCCCGCGCCGGCATCGCCACCGTCAGCCTGCGGCGCGAAGGCGGCGCCGGCCAGGATTTCCACAACCTCATCAAGGATCTGGGCATCCCGGTCCTGCCCAATACCGCCGGCTGCCATTCGGTGCGCGAGGCGGTGACGACCGCGCAGATGGCGCGCGAGCTGTTCGAGACGCCCTGGATCAAGCTGGAGGTGATCCGCGACGACGACACGCTTTGCCCCGACGTGATCGCCCTGGTCGAGGCGGCGCGGGTGCTGTCCGACGACGGCTTCCAGGTCTTTCCCTATTGCACCGAGGATCTGTCGGTCTGCGGCCGGCTGCTGGACGCGGGCTGCCAGGTGCTGATGCCCTGGGGCGCGCCCATCGGCTCGGGCCGGGGGCTGAACAACCCCTACGGCTTGCGCAGCCTGCGGGCGCATTTCCCGGACGTGCCGCTGGTGGTCGATGCCGGCATCGGCCTGCCCAGCCACGCCGCCCAGGCGATGGAGCTGGGCTATGACGCCGTGCTGCTGAACACCGCCGTCGCCAAGGCCGGCGATCCGGTGGCCATGGCCCGCGCCATGGCGCTGGCGATCGAGGCGGGCCAGCTGGCCCATGCCGCCGGCGCGATCGAGGCGCGGGACATGGCCGCGCCCTCGACCCCGCTCTTCGGAATGGCGGTGCTGGGATGAAACTGCCGCGCTTCTATCCGATCTTCGACAACAGCGACTGGCTGCGCCGCGCCCTGCCCTTGGGCGTGAAGCTGGTGCAGATCCGCATCAAGGACCAGCCGCCCGCCCGGCTGCTGGGCGAACTGGCGCTGTGCCAGGAGCTTTGCCGCGAACATGGCGCCACGCTGGTCGTCAACGACCACTGGCAGGCCGCCATCGACCTGGGCTGCGACTTCATCCACCTGGGGCAAGAGGATCTGGACACGGCCGACATTCCCGCGATCCGCAAGGCGGGGCTGCGGCTGGGCCTCTCGACCCACGACCATGCCGAGCTGGACCGGGCGCTGGCGCTCAGGCCCGATTACGTCGCGCTGGGTCCGGTCTGGCCGACGATCCTGAAGAAGATGAAATGGGAACAGCAGGGGCTGGACCGGGTCCGCGAATGGCGCCGGCTGGTCGGCGCGACGCCCCTGGTCGCCATCGGCGGCGTGACCCCGGACCGCGCGCGCGAGGCTTTCGCCGCTGGCGCCGACGTGGCCTCGGCCGTGACCGACATCACGCTGAACCCCGACCCCGAGGGCCGCATCCGCGAATGGCTACGGGTGACGGCATGAACCGCTATGCCCGCCAGATGGTCCTGCCCGAGGTCGGCGCCCAGGGGCAGGACCGCATCGGTGCCGCCCATGCGCTGGTGGTCGGGGCGGGCGCGCTTGGCGTGCCGGTGCTGCAATACCTGGCAGGCAGCGGCATCGGCCGCATCACCCTGATCGACCCCGACACGGTCGAGGAATCGAACCTGCACCGCCAGCCGCTTTACCGCATGGCGGATCTGGGCCAGCCCAAGGTCCGCGCCGCGGCGCAGGCCCTGGCCGGGCTGAACCCCTCGGTCCGGGTCGAGACGCTGGAGGAGCGCCTGACCCCGCTGAACGCGCCCGCGCTGGTCGCGGCGGCGGATGTGGTGCTGGACTGCGCCGACAGCTATGCCGCCAGCTACACGCTGTCCGACGCCTGCCTGGCGGCGGGCAAGCCGCTGATCTCGGCCTCGGCGCTGGGGCTTGCGGGCTATGTCGGCGGCTTCTGCGGGCGCGCGCCCAGCCTGCGCGCGCTGTTCCCCGACCCACCCGACAGCGGCCAGACCTGCGCCACCGCCGGCGTGCTGGGCCCGGTAGTGGGCATGCTCGGCTGCATCCAGGCGCAGATGGCGCTGCGGCTGCTGCTGGGCTTGGCCCCTTCGCCCTTGGGCGAGTTTATCCGCTTCGACAATGGCCGCTTCACCCAGTTCCGCTTCGACGCCGCGCCCGAGGCGACTGGCCCGCGCTTCATCGCCCCCGAGGAAATCCGCCCGGCCGACCTGGTCATCGACCTGCGCCCCGAGGACGAGGCCCCGCGCAAGGCCACCCCGGACGCGCTGCGCCTGCCCGATTACGGCGCGACCGGCCCCCTGCCCGACCCCGGCGGCCGCGTGGTGCTGGCCTGCCGTTCCGGCCTGCGCTCCTGGCGCGCCGCCGACGCCCTTGCCCGCCGCTGGAGCGGCGAGATCACCCTTCTGGCCCTTGGAGACGACGACCGATGAAACATTTCACCCTTGCCGCCGCCCTCGCGATCCTGGCCCAGCCGGCGCTGGCCCAGGACAAGGTCACGCTGATCCTGGACTGGTTCGTGAACCCCGACCACGGCCCGATCATCGTCGCCCAGGAAAAGGGCTTCTTCGCCGAGGAAGCGCTGGAGGTCGAGGTCGTCGCCCCCGCCGATCCCTCGGACCCGCCCAAGCTGGTCGCCGCCGGCAAGGCCGATTACGCCATCAGCTACCAGCCGCAACTGCACCTGCAAGTGCATGAGGGCCTGCCGCTGAAGCGCGTGGGCACCTTGGTCGCGACGCCCTTGAACTGCCTGATGGTCAAGGCCGACGGCCCGGTGCAAGAGATCGCCGACCTCAAGGGCAAGAAGATCGGCTATTCCGTCTCGGGCGTCGAGGAGGCGCTGGTCGGCCAGATCCTCAGGACCGCCGGGCTGACCATGGACGACATCGAGATGGTGAACGTGAACTGGTCGCTTTCGCCCGCGCTGATCGCCGGCCAGGTCGATGCCACCATCGGCGCCTATCGCAATTTCGAGCTGACGCAGATGCGGCTGGAAGGCGCCGAGGGCAAATGCTTCTTCGTCGAGGAACAGGGCGTGCCGACCTATGACGAGCTGATCTTCGTCGCCAATCCCGAACGCATGGATCCGGACCGCACCCGCCGCCTGCTGCACGCGGTCGAGCGCGGCGCGCAATACATGATCAACCACCCCGACGAGGCATGGGAGCTGTTCTCGGCCACCGCCCCCGACCTTCGCGACGAACTGAACGCCGAGGCGTGGAAGGACACGCTGCCGCGCTTCTCGCAATCGCCGGCGGCGCTGGACCAGGGCCGCTATGCGCGGTTCGAGGCCTTCCTGCACGAGGCCGGGCTGGTGGACGGCGTGCTGCCGGTCTCGGACCTGGCGCTGGACGTGGGGGCGGCACAATGAACCGCTACGGAGACGCCTTCGCCGCCTGGCGCGCCGACGCGCAGCCGGAATGGGACGCCTATACCCGCCACGCCTTCGTCGAGGGGCTGCGCGACGGCACGCTGCCGCAATCCTGCTTCCTGACCTACCTGGTGCAAGACTACCTGTTCCTGAAGAACTTCTCGCGCGCCTGGGCGCTGGCGGTGGTCAAGGCCGGCGACCTCGACGAGATGCGGGCCTGTTCGGCCACGGTCCACACCCTGCTCGATCACGAAATGGGCCTGCATGTCCAGACCTGCGCCCGCGCCGGCATGGGCCCCGAGGTGCTGGCCAATGCGCAAGAGGCGGTGACCAACATCGCCTATACCCGCTATGTGCTCGAGGCGGGCTATTCGGGCGATTTCCTCGACCTGCTGGCGGCGCTGATGCCCTGCGTGCTGGGCTATGGCGAAATCGGGCTGCGGCTCCAGGCCGAGGCGGCGCCCGACACCCCCTATCGCGAATGGATCGACACCTATGCCGGCGCCGAATACCAGGCCGCCTGCATCTCGGCCGGCGAATTGCTGGACAGCGCCATCCGCAAGCGGCTGGGCGCGGCGCCCCAGGAAAGCCCGCGCTGGACGGCGCTGTCGCAGCGCTTCGCCACCGCCACCCGGCTCGAGGTCGCCTTCTGGGAGCTTGGCCGCGCATGACCGCCGCGGCCTCGGTCCGCGGCCGCGCCTGGGTCGGCGAGGCGCCGCTGTTCGCGCCGGTGGAGCTGGTGCTGGAACTCGGGGGCTGGACCTGCCTGCTCGGCCCCTCGGGCGTCGGCAAATCGACCATCCTGCGCCTGATCGCCGGGCTGGAAACCGGCGCGCGCTTCGAGGGCGAGGTGGTGCGCAACTGCCCGGTCGCCCTGATGGCGCAGGATCCCGGCCTGATCCCCTGGCTCGACGTGACCGGCAATGTCACCCTGGGCGCCCGGTTGCGCGGCAGCCTGGGGGCTTCTTCCGTGTCCAAATATCCTGGGGGACGCCGGAGCGGCCCCATCGAGGGGCCGCTCCGGCGGGGGGCAAAGCCCCCGGCCGCCCCTGCAGCCCGCGCGGCCCATCTGATCGAGGCCGTGGGCCTGGCAGACCGCACCCATCACCTGCCCGCCAACCTGTCCGGCGGCCAGCGCCAGCGCACCGCCCTGGCCCGCACGCTTTTCGAGGACCGGCCGCTGGTGCTGCTCGACGAGCCCTTCTCGGCGCTCGATGCGCGCACGCGGGCGCAGATGCAGGATCTGGCGGCCCGCCTGCTCGACGACCGCACGGTGCTGCTGGTCACGCATGACCCGGCCGAGGCGGCACGGCTGGGCGACCGCATCCTGCTGTTGCGGGAAACGGGGCTGAACGAATGGCCCCGGCCCGACCCGCGCCCGAAAGGCGCCGCCCGACCCTATGACGCGCCCGAGGTGCTGGCCCTGCAGGCCGAGCTGATGCGGGGGATGATGGCATGAGAACCGTCGCGGCCCTGGTCGTCACCATCCTGGCCCTCTGGCAGGGGGTCATCTGGCTGGCCGGCATGCCGCCCTTCCTGCTGCCCTCGCCCTTGGCCGTGGCCGACGCGCTGTGGATCAACCGGGCCGAGATCGCCCGCCATGCCGGCTTCACCCTGGCCGAGGTGGTGCTGGGCTTCACCCTGGGCTCGGCCCTGGGCGCGGCGCTGGCGGTGGCGATGGGGTTTTCGCAGAAACTGACCGGCGTGCTGCGGCCGATCCTGACCTTCAGCCAGACCATCCCGGTCTTTGCCCTGGCGCCGATCCTGACCTTGTGGCTGGGCTTCGGCATGGCGCCCAAGATCGCCATGACCGTGCTGATCGTGTTCTTCCCGGTCGCCAGCGCCTTCCTGGACGGGCTGATGCGCACGCCGCAGGCGGCGCTGGACCTGGCGCAGGTGATGGGCGCCGGCCGCACCCGCATCATGCGCCACCTGCGCATCCCCGCCGCGCTGCCGAGCCTCGCCACCGGGCTGCGGCTGGCGGCGGTCTATGCGCCCATCGGCGCGGTGATCGGCGAATGGGTGGGCGGGGCCCGCGGCCTTGGCGCGCTGATGATCCATGCCAACGGCCGGATGAAGACCGACCTGGTCTTTGCCGCCCTGCTGGTGCTGTCGGTGATGACGGTGATCTTCGCCCGGCTCGTCGCCATCGCGCTGCACCGGCTGCTGCGCCGCTACGGCGTCTAGCAGGCTGCTGAAAAAGTCCTTGCGACAGGACAGCGCGGGCGGGGAACCGGGAAATCCGCTTCAAATTTGCCGAAAACACCCCATTCTCGGGCCGATATCAGCTGGATCCAGAACGATTTCCGCTGCGTCGCCCTCTCAGAATCCTTTTTCAGCAGCCTGCTAGACCAGGCGCGCGGCGCGGGCCAGATCCTCGGGCGTGTTCAGGTTCAGGAACGGATCCAGCGGGCGGCTGTCGAACACCGCCCGTCCCGGATCATGCGCAGCCGCGAACTGGCCGATCCGGTGCAGCCCGGATTCCAGCGCCTCGTGCAACTCGCCGCGCAGCGACACCGGCCAGAGCGCGCAGGTCGGATGGTCGCGCAGCTGCCCGCTGTCGTCCGGACTGGCGGCGATGGCCACGCCCGAGCGGCCGGCCGCCTCGCGCAGCCGATGCACCAGATCCTCGGGCAGGAAGGGCGTATCGACGCTGACGCTGACGACGCTGTCGGCCCCCTCGGCCGCCGCCCATTCCATGCCGGCCAGAACCCCGGCCAGCGGCCCGGCGAAGCCGCCGATGCCGTCGGCGATCACCGGCAGCCCGTATTCCGCGAACTGCTCGGGCTCGCCATTGGCATTGATCGCCAGCCGCCCGCATTGCGGCGAAAGCCGCGCGATCACCCGCGACAGCAGCGTCTCGCCCGCCAGCATCCGCAAGGCCTTGTTGCCCCCGCCCATGCGCGTGGACAGGCCCCCGGCCAGGATGACGGCGGGCAGCGCGCTCATTCCAGCCCCGCGGCGATGGCGCGGGCCAGCGCAAAGACCCGCTGTTCGAGGATCACCGGCGTCTCGCAGACATAGGTCAGCGCGTGCTGGCGGTCCTGGAAGATGCGCATGTCCCAGTCGAGCCGTTCCTCCTCGGCGTCGATCGCGTCGAAATCGGGTTGTTCGGCCTTTTGCAACTCTTCCATCCTGGCGCGGTGGGCGTCGATCCTTTGTGCCAGATCGACCTGCTTGTGGCCATAGCGCGCGATGCCGGCGATCAGCGCGGTGCGATGCGGCTCGATCCGGTCGAAGATCGCCACCATCAGCGCGGTCAGCTGCCGGTCGTCGGCGCCCTCGGCGAATGCGGCGATCTCGGCCTCGGCCTCGGGCAGCGGCAGGCGGCGCTGCTCCAGCCGGTCGGCCAGGGCGGCGATCTCGGGCGTGCGGGCCAGGTCGCGCACGGCCTCGTCCGGCTCGGGCCCGGACCACATCTGGCCCAGCGACAGGTGCGGCTGCTTGCGCTGCACGCAGGGCCAGTCGGGATCGGTGCCGCTTTCCGCCTGCGCCGCGCCTGCGCCCGCGGCAAGGCAAAGCGCCAGAACCAGGTATCTCATGCTCCCCCCTTTCGCCGGGCCCAGAGCCCCTTGGCCGGATCATACATGATCACGGCCCCTGCAAAGAACAGGATCAGGCAACCCGACACCACCAAGAAGGACAGAAGATCGAAGCGCGCGTAAAGGGCAAAGCGGATCAACTCAACCGCATGGGTGAAGGGATTGGCCGCGCAGATGTCATGCAGCAGCGGCGAGCTTTCGTTCATCCGCCACAGCGGGTAAAGCGCGCTGGAGGCGAAGAACATCGGGAAGATGACGAAATTCATCACCCCGGCAAAGTTTTCCAGCTGGCGGATGGCCGATGACAGGAACAGCCCCATCGCCCCCAGCATCAGCCCCGACAGGAACAGCGCCGGCAGCACCGCCAGATAGCCGATGGCGGGCGGCTGCACGTCCCAGAACCAGGCGATGGCGAGGAAGGCATAGACCTGGATGATCGACACGATCACCCCCGCGACCAGCTTGGCCGCCAGCAGGAACCAGCGCGGGAACGGGCTGACCAGCAGGGTGCGCATCGCCCCCGTCTCGCGGTCATGCACCATCGAGAGCGAGCTTTGCATGCCGTTGAACAGCTGGATCATCGCGCAAAGGCCGGGCGTCACATAGACCTCGTAAAGCACATAGGTCTGGTAGGGTGGCGTGATCGACAGGCCCAGAACGGCGCGGAACCCGGCGGCAAAGATGAACAGCCAGACCAGCGGCCGCACCAGCGCCGCCAGGAAGCGGCCGCGCTGGTTGACGAAGCGCAGCGTCTCGCGCCGGGCGATGCCCAGGAATGCGGTCAGCCACATGCGCGGGGTCAGGCGATGGCTCATGCCGCCTCCCCCGTCAGGCGCAGGAAGGTGGCGGTCAGGTCGTCGCCGCCGATGGCGCCGGCATTGCCGCAGGCCAACACCTCGCCCCGGTGCAGGATGACCAGCCCGTCCTCGGGGCGGATCTCGTCCAGGATATGCGTGGCCCAAAGCGCCGAGACCCCGCCCCGCACCAGCGCGCGGGTCAGCGCCACCACCTCGGCGCGGGATTTCACGTCCAGCCCCACCGTGGGCTCGTCCAGCAACAGGATCTCGGGGCGGTGGATCAGGGCGCGGGCGATCTCGGCCCGGCGCTGCTGGCCGCCGGACAGGGCCGAGACCCTGGCATGCAGCCGGTCCGACAGCTCGACCTGCGCCAGCACCTCGAGGCTGCGCGCCCGCGCCTCGCGCCGCGGGATGCCGTGCAGCGCGGCGTGGTATTCTAGGTTCTGCGCCACGGTCAGGTCGGCATCCAGCGCGCGGGACTGGAACACCACCCCCAGCCGCGCCAGCGCCGCGCCGGGCTGGCGGCGCAGGTCGTGCCCCGCCACCTCGATCCGGCCCGAGCGGTTGTCGTAAAGCCGGGTAATCAGCGAGAACAGCGTGGTCTTGCCGGCGCCGTTCACGCCCAGAAGCGCGGTGAAACCGCCGCGCGGCACGGTCAGCGACACGTCCTTCAGCGCCTGAAAGCGGCCGAAGCTGTGGCTGACATGCTGGATGGAAAGCGCGTCCTGCGGCATCTGGCAAAGGGGCGGGGCGCGCATGGCCCCCCGCCCGCCTGGCTTACTGGATGTTGAACACCGCCTGCTGGGTTTCGCCCTGCGAGCCGGGGATCGACAGCGTATAGCGGCCCGGCACGATGGCGATGAAGCTGATTGTCGCGGTGCCGGCATCGTCGAACTCCAGCGAATGCACGCCCATCGGCCGGATCTCGATGTCGTTGATGACGATCTCGTTCACCCAGATCGCGCGGAAGAAGTCGCCGCCCGACAGCGCCAGCTCCTGGCTGCCGTCCGCATTGATGTCGAGGCGATAGAAGCCGCCCGACTTCAGCTTGTATTCCGCCGTCGCCACCGGCTTGCCCGAGGCCAGCGTCAGCGGCGCCAGGTCGGTGCGGTTGTCGCGCGCCATGATCCCCGAGAAGCCGAAGTCGAACTTGGAGCCGGCCTCATGCACGCCCTCGGCGCCGCCTGCCTCTGCGGCATCGTCGTCGTCGTCATCATCGTCGTCCTGTTCGGCGGCGGGGGCGCCATCGGTGGCGGCGCCGGCCTCGGGGCTGGCTTCGGGCGCGGCCTCCTGCGCCGTGGCGGGCAAGGCCAGCCCGGCCATGATCAGCAGGACGGTCAGCAAACGGGTCATGGTTCTTCCTCCCTCTTGAACTCTCATCAGTTGGGCGCGACGACCACGCCCCAGGGCTGCTGGCCCACGGGCACGGATTTGACGACCTTCAGCGTCGCCACGTCGATCACCGAGACATCGTTGGAATTGCCGTTGGTGGTGAACAGGTATTTCTCGTCCGGGGTAAAGGCCATCTGCCAGACCCGCTGGCCGACCAGCAGGTAGTCCTGGACCTCGTCCGTCTCGCCGTCGATCACGGCGACGCGGTTGGCGGGGCCCAGCGCGACAAAGACCTTGCTGCCGTCGCCGGTCACGCGCACGCCGACCGGCTGGATCGCCTCGGGCAGGACGCCGGGGATCTGGAAGCTGATCTTCCTGGTGATCGCCTGGGTCGCCGGGTCGATCACGCTGACCGTGCCGCCGATTTCCGAGCTGACGTAAAGCTTGGTCCCGGCATCGTTGAACTGGGCAAAGCGCGGCCGCGAATCCACCAGCACGTTGGCGAAGATCTCGAAGCTTTCGCTGTCGATGAAATGCGCCATGTTGGTGGTTTCCGAGGTGTTGATGACCACCTTGCCGTCGGGGCTGACGCCCATGCCCTCGGGCTCGACGCCGACCGGGATCTCGGCCAGCACCTTGTGGGTCTGGGTATCGACCACGGTCACGAGGTTGTCGTCCTCGTTGGCGATGTAAAGCGGGTTGCCCGAGGGATGCAGCACGAACAGCTCGGGGTCGGGCCCGGAAGGCAGCGTGTGCATTTCCTCCATCGTCTCGGGGTTGAAGACCCGCACCAGGTCGTCGTCCGAGGCGCAGACGTAAAGCTCCTTGCCGTCGGGGCTGATGGTGATGCCGCGTGGGCGGGCGCCGACCGGATAGGTGCCGATCACCTCCAGCGTCTCGCTGTCCAGCACGGTGACGTCATTGCCCTTTTCGTTGCTGACGAAGACCCGGTTGGCGGCGGCGGGCAGGGCGAAACCCAGGCACAGGGCCGAGGTCAGGATGGCGGTTGCAGCTTTCATCTTTGGCCTCAGAACTTGCATTCGGTTTCGGGACGGTCGAAGCCCAGCGTGTCCAGCGCCGAGCTTTGGTGCAGATACTGGTCCTGCGGGCTGACCGAGGCGGTGACGGAATCGGTGGCCAGCAGGATCGGCTGGCGCAGCTGGTGGTCCCAGTCGCGCAGGGTCAGCTTTTGCCCCTTGAAGCCCGCGACCTCGAAATTCTCGGACAGCATGAACTCTTTCAGCGCGACGGGGTCGGTGCTTTGCGTGCGCGTCGCCGCCTCGCCGATCATGCGCAGCGCGATCCAGGTCTGGTAATCCTCCTCGCGGATCGGGCGGCCGGCGAGCTTTTCGAAACGGTTCTGGAACTGCGTCGCCCCCCAGGCCTCGAGCGAGGGCGCCCAGCTGCGCGGCACCAGCCCGGCCGAACCGGCGACCGGCCGCGGATCCCAGGTCGCATAGGGCAGCCAGTCGGCAAAGACGCCGTTCTCGTCCGCCGCGATCAGCACGTCATGGGCCGGCGCGCGCTGGGTAAAGACCGGCATCTGCTGCTGGACCTGCACATGGCCGCTGTCGCTGCGCCGGCTGCCGCCGGTATCCTCATAGGTGCGGGCCTCGACGATCTTGGCGCCGAACTTGGTCGCGGCGCGGCGATAGGCGTCGGCCAGCGCCACGTCCTCGGGATGGCTGCCGGCGATCAGGAACCAGTTCGGCCATTGCTTCCACATCAGGAATTGCGCCAGCGCATCGGCCAGCATGGCGTGGCTGGGCGCGGCATGGATCACGTTGAAGCGGCAGTCCTTGCCGCGCAGGCCGTCGCCGCGCGCCCGCGCATTCAGCACCAGCGCCCGGTCGCCGGCCTGATCGGCCAGGGCCAGCGTCTGCGCATCATCGGCCAGCGTGACGATGAAGGGGATACCCTGGGCCAGCAGCTTGTCCATCTCGGCCGGGGCGGATTCGGGCGTGGCGGCGATCTCCAGCGCCTCGAAATCCTGGTTCATGAAGCGGCCGGTGGTGTCGTTGTCCTCGATCGCCAGCCGCGCGCCGGCAAAGCCCAGATCCTCGGGCGGCGCGTCCAGCCGCGAGATGGGCGGCAGGCTGGGCACGTCCACCCGCAGCACGGCGGCGCGCACGGTCTGCGAGGCTGCGGCATCTTGCGCAAGGGCTGGATTTGCCATGGACAAACCAGCCAAAAGTATGATGATTCTGCCTTTCATGGCCGTCCTCCCCCCTGCATCATGCCGGGTCAATCCGCCTGCGCCAACCCGGCAGATGCCCCGGTTCCAGCCGGGTGAAATCCCCTGATACCTAAGTCTTAGGGACTTTCGTCCTATGGACGCATGCGGGGGGCCGAGGGCATGGTTCTGCGCATGGGATTCCCGCGGCTCATCCTGATTGCCTGCGCCGTCGTCCTGGCCGGATCCGGCGCCGGGGCGGACCAGCCGGCACGCGGATCGCCGCCGCCGCCCGACAGCGCCGCCTGGTTCGGCCTGCATTTCATCGACACCTCGACCGAAGGCGCGATCAACGGCGTGCGGGCGGATGAGACCCGCCGCATCGAGATGGCCGAGGCGGTCATCGCCGAGGATCTGCGCAACCGCGGCTTCACCCTGCTGGAGCCGCCGGCCGAGCAGGTGGCCGGGATCAAGAACCTCACGCAATCGAACGGCAGCGACAGCCGCATCGCGCGTGAGCTGGGCGCGCATTACGCGATCTCGGGCGAGGTGCAGAAGGTCTCGAACCTGATCCTGTCGCTGAACCTTTACGTCCGCGACGCCGCCAGCGGCGACACGGTGCGCGCCGGCGTGGTCGACATTCGCGGCAATACCGACGAAAGCTTTCGCCGCGGCTATCTCTACCTGTTGAAAAACATCATCTTTCGGGAGGAATGACGGATGATCCGACTGCTGGCCCTGTCGATCGGTGCGGCCCTGGCCCTGGCCCCCGCGGCCGAGGCGCATGGCCCGCCGCGGCTGAAGCTGGAGATGCAGCAAAAGCTGGATGCCACCCCGGACGAGGTCTGGGCCGCGATCGGCCGGTTCGACGACATGAGCTGGCACCCGGCCATCGCCAGCCTGGAGCTGACCGGCGACGGCTCGGCCGACCAGCCCGAGACATCCACCCGCGTGCTGCATCTGAAAGCCGACGCGGGCGATCCGACCATCACCGAGGTTCTTTCGAAATGGCAGCCCGAAAAGCGCTGCTATGCCTATCGCATCACCGAGGTCGAGGTGACGGTGCTGCCGGTGACGAACTATGCCGCGACGCTTTGCGTCCGGGACGAGGGCGGCAAGGCGCTGGTCAACTGGAAGGGCGGCTTCTATCGCGGCTATCCCAACAACGAACCCCCGCCGGAACTGAACGACGAGGCGGCGATCCAGGCCGTGACCGGCGTCTACCGCGCCGGGCTCGATGCGCTGGCGGAACGGTTCGGCAAGGCCGAATAGCGGGGTCGCTTACGGGGTGGCGGGGCTGACCGGCTCCAGCCCGCCGCCCTGTTCCTGCCAGCCCTCGATCCCGTCGGGAAACCAGATCACGCCGCGATAGCCCAGCGCCACGGCGCGCCTGGCGGCGTTCCAGCTCATCCAGCAGTCGCGCTTGCAAAAGATCACCAAGGGCGCCGCCTTGTCGCCGCCCGACAGGCGCGCCAACCCCTCGGCCAGCCGCGCCTGTTCCACGGGGGAAAGCCGCTCGTAGCCGGTGCCGTGCAGCCAGGTCGCGCCCGGAATGGACAGGTGCGGCGGCGCGTTCCACAGCGTGCCTTCGGGCAGGCCCTCGGGGCGGGCGGTGCGCGGCAGCACGTCGATGAAGGGCAGGCCGCGGGCATGCAGTTCCATCGCCTCGGCCGCGCCGATCACCCGCGCGCCGGCCAGGGTGGCCGGGGTTTCAGACCGATAGGGCTCGCCATGGAAACCCTGCGGCTCGGGCACCTGAGCCTGGGCCTGGACCGCGCCGGCCACAACGACCGCCAGCGCCGCCCAGGCCTGTCTCATGGTTTCAAGCCCTTGCCGTAATCGTCCAGCAGCGGCACGCCGGCATCGCGCAGGATGGCGTCGATCTCGTCCTGGTGGCGGCGGATCAGGCTGTTCAGCTGCCGCTTCCATTCCTGCTCGTCCAGCCGCACGCCCATGGTGATGCGATAGAACATGCGCGGCCCGCCGGCTTCCTTGAGCAGGGGCGTGAATTGCAGTTCGGGATCGTGCTTGACCAGCGGACCGGCCAGCGGACCCCAGATCACCGCGGCCGCCAGCGCGCCCGATTTCACCTGGGCCAGCATCTCGCCCGCCGGATCCTCGACCCGGCGATCCACGAACAGATCCCAGCCGCGCATGTCCTTGGCCAGCCCCGCCCGCGCCAGGTTGGTCGCCGGCGGCGTGCCCGCCACCACGCCGATCGGATGGCCCTGAAGCGCCGGATCCTCCAACACCTCGACCGAGGCCAGCGGGCTGTCCCGGCGCGTCACGATGCCGTAGGCCGAGGTATAGTAATGGTTGGTGTTCTGCACCATCTCGTCGCCCTGGGCATAGCCGATGACGACATCGCAAAGCCCGGCGCGCAGGGTCTTGCGGATGAATCCCGGCCCCTGCGGGAACCAGGTATAGGCCACCGGCAGGCCCAGCTTGTCGGCGAAAAGCCGGGCGATGCGGTTCTCGAAACCCTGCTCGTCCTGGGACGACATCGGCACCGCGGCGGGATCGGCGCAGACCCGGAATTCGGTCTTGGACCGCAGGTCGGCGACCTGCGCCGGCGCGGGCAGCGCGGCGCAGGCCAGCAGGGCGGCAAGGGCAAGCGCGCGTCTCATCCGCTCATGCAGGAATCTTCCTGCGCGACAAATTCCTCGGACTTGTCCTCTCTCTTGGCGGGGCGGCCGCGCGGCAGCTCGCCCACCCCCCGCGCCAGCAGATAGGCATAGATGTCGTCGATATAGCACCAGACGTTCTTGTTGGTGCCAAAGGCCGGCATGACCAGGTTGGCGGCCGTGTTGACCTCTTGCTTGCCCGAGGCGGCGATTTCCAGGAAATCGTAATAGCCGAGATTCAGCACCGAGTTCTTCAGCGCCGGCGCATAGGTCGAGCCCTCGCCGTCCGGGCCGTGGCAGACATGGCATTCCGCCGAATAGCGGCGATAGCCCGAGAAAGTCGCCCAATCCACCGTGCCGTCCTCGGCGATCTTGAAGGTGGGGATGTCCTCGGCCGTATACCAGCGGCCGTTCTCCATGTGGTCGGGGGTGATGTCCTGGCCGTTCGGCAGCGCCTGCTTGCCGCCGGCCTCCTGCCCGGCGGGTGCCTCGGCGGCCGGTTGCTGTTGTTGCCCTCCATCGCCCGAGACGGCGGCGGCAGCGCCTGCCCCGGCCTGGGCCGGGGGCGTGTCGGCGGATTGCGCAAGGGCCGTTCCGGTAAGTGCGCCGATCATGCAGGCGACACCGATCGCCATCAGGCTGGCGGTCGTCTTGCTGGTCATGAATTTCCTCCCTGGCTGTCACCCGAAGATGATGGCTCGCCCCAAGGTTATCCCTGGGGCGGCCAGTTTCGAGTCACAGTTTGCTTTCCGGCACCAAAGTATTAGCCCGGCAGTTCGAACACGGTCAGCTGGCCGCCCAGCTCGGTGTATTGCGACAGCGAGGCATAGCCGCCCACCGCGCCAAGCCCGTCGTTGGGATTGGTCAGGCCCGCCGCAAGGCCGATGCCGGCCCAGCCGCCGACACCCGACAGGATGCCGATATACTGCTTGCCGCCATGCTCGTAGGTCATCACGTTGCCGATGATGCCCGAGGGGGTCTTGAACTTGTAAAGCTCTTCGCCCGTCTGCGCGTCCACCGCCTTCAGATAGCCTTCCAGCGTGCCGTAGAAGACCACGTCGCCCGCCGTCGCCAGGGCGCCCGACCAGACCGAGAACTGTTCCGGGATGGACCACTTGATCTCGCCGGTGGTGTTGTCCCAGGCGATGAAATTGCCCATGCCGCCATGGCTGTTCGGCGCGGGATACATGGACAGCGTGGCGCCGACATAGGGCTGGCCGGCGGTATAGGCCACCCGGAAGGGCTCGTAATCCATGCAGACATGGTTCGTCGGGACATAGAACAGGTTGGTCTTGGGCGAGAAGGCCGCCGGCTGCTGGTCCTTGGTGCCCAGCGCCGCCGGGCAGACGCCGGTGGTGTTCTCGTCCTCGCCGTTCTGGGCGGTCGAGTATTCGGCCACCACGGCCGGGCGGCCATAGGTCTCCGAATTGGGGTCCATGTCGACGCCGGTGGTCCAGTTCACCACCGGGTCGTATTTCTCGGCCACCAGCAACTCGCCCGTCTCGCGGTCGAGCGTATAGGCCAGGCCGTTGCGGTCGAAATGCGTCAGCAGCTTGCGTTCCTGCCCGTCGATGGTCTGGTTGGTCAGGATCATCTCGTTGACGCCGTCGTAGTCCCATTCGTCATGCGGCGTCATCTGGTAGAACCACTTGGCCATGCCGGTGTCGGCATCCCGCGCCATGATGGTCATCGACCACTTGTTGTCGCCCGGCCGCTGCGAGGGGTTCCAGGTCGAGGGGTTGCCGGTGCCGTAATAGACCAGGTTCAGGTCCGGGTCATACGAGAACCAGCCCCAGATCGTACCGCCGCCGATCTTCCACTGGTCGCCCTCCCAGCTGCTGAGCGAGCTGTCGGCGCCGATGGGCTTGCCCAGATGGGTGGTGGTTTCGGGATCGACCAGCAGTTCCTCGTCCGGGCCGGTGGACCAGGCTTTCCACGCCTCGGACCCGTCGGCCAGGTTCAGCGCGGTCATGCGGCCGCGCACGCCGTATTCGCCGCCCGAGACGCCGACCAGGACCTTGTCCTTGACCGGCACCACCGTCGCCGTCAGCGTCTCGCCTATGGCGGGGTCGCCGATCTTGGTCGACCATTTCGCCTCGCCGGTCTTGGCGTCCAGCGCCACCACCGTCGTATCGGCCTGGCCCAGCAGGATCATGCCGTCGGCATAGGAAAGGCCGCGATAGACCGTGTCGCAGCACATCACCGCGATGACGTTCGGATCCTGCTGCGGCTCATAGCGCCACAGGATCTTGCCGTTGTCGTTCAGGTCCAGCGCAAAGACCTTGTTCGGAAAGGGGGTGTGGACATACATCACGTCGCCGATCACCAGGGGCGAGCCCTCGTGCCCGCGCAGCACCCCGGTCGAGAAGGTCCAGGCGACGCGCAAATCCTTGACGTTGTCCTTGTTGATCTGATCCAGGGTCGAATATCGCGTGTTCGCGTAATCGCCCATCTGGATCGCCCATTGCTGGGGCTTGGCGATCTCGGCCAGCACACTGTCATTGGCCAGCACCGCCGTGCCGGACATGAGCAGCGCAAGGCAGGCGCCGTTCATCAGGGTTTTCATGAATTTTCCTCCGCATGCCGGTGATCGCGCTGCTCCTCCTGCGCAAGCACCTTCTGCTGGAAGGTTCGGACCCGGCCGCATTTGCGTCAACGCGGCCGGCAGGCTCACAAGACCAAAGTATTAGGGAAATTCGGCAATAGGTATGGGGTCAATCCCCCCGCCGCCCCTTTCGACAGCTAGCCCAGCCGTTCGGCATGCCAGCGGATGTGATCCGCCATGAAGGTCTGCACGAAGAAATAGCTGTGGTCGTAGCCCTGTTGCATGCGGAAGGTGCCGGGCTGGCGGCGTTCGGCCATGGCATGGGCCAGCGCCTCGGGCTTCAGCAGGTCCAGGAACTGGTCGCTGGCGCCCTGGTCGATCAGCACCTCGCCGGGATAGCCGCGCTGGCGCATCAGCAGGGTCGAATCGTGGCGTTCCCAGGCGCTGCGGTCCTCGCCCAGATAGGCGGCGAACTGCTTGCGCCCCCAGTCGGATTCGCTGGGATGCGCGATCGGCGAAAAGGCCGAGACGGACTTGTAGCGCTCGGGCAGGGTCATGGCGATGGTCAGCGCGCCATGGCCGCCCATGGAATGCCCGGTGATGCCCTGCGCCTCGCGGTCCAGGGGAAAGTTGCCGAAGACCAGTTCCGGCAGTTCGTGGGTGATATAGTGCCACATGCGGAAATGCGGCGCCCAGGGGGCCTGGGTCGCATCGACATAGAAGCCGGCGCCCTGCCCCAGGTCGTAGGCCTCGTCATTGGCCACGCCCTCGCCGCGCGGCGAGGTGTCGGGAAAGATCACCGCGATGCCGTATTCCGCCGCCCATTCCTGCGCGCCGGCCTTGGTCATGGCGTTCTCATGCGTGCAGGTCAGGCCCGACAGATACCACAGCACCGGCACCTTGCCGTATTCGGCCTGCGGCGGCAGGTAGACGGCAAAGGTCATCGGCGTGCCGGTCGCCTGCGACTGGTGGCGATAGACGCCCTGGATGCCGCCGAAGCTGCGGTTTTCCGATACGGTTTCATAGGCCAGACTCATGGCTCAATCCCTCTTGTCAGGTCGTGGAACATGGCCGGTGCATCGGCACGGGCCATGCCGGGGCCGAAGAAACGCGGCGGGCAGCCGGCCGGCAATATCAAAACCGGCTTTCTGCCACGAATGAACGGTGCCGGCAGGGCTGCGACGGCGAAATCGCCGCGGGCGCGGGCGCAATTCCGACAGCGGCCCGTCGCCACGTTGCCGGATGTCGGCGGCTGGCAGCCTGGGCTTGCGCATGGCCGGGTCCGTAGGCCGCGATGGCGAAATCCACCCGGTCGCGCAGGGCGTGCCGGCAGCCCGGCGCCGTGGCGAAAGCCCCGCGCGACCAGGCTGGCCTGGGCGACAGGCGGGACGGACCAGCATGTCTGCTGTCCCGCCCCGCCATCAACGCGGGCCCGTCACTTCAGCTCGTCCACCGAGCGGATGACCTTGCCCAGAAGGCCATAGTCCAGCGCCTCTTGCGTGTTCAGCCAGAAGTCGCGCTGGGTGTCTTTTTCGATCCGCTCGACGGTCTGGCCGGTCGCCTCGGCAAAGATCTGGTTCAGCCGGTCGCGCATCAGCCGCACCTGCTCGGCCTGGATCATCATGTCGGACGAGGTGCCGCCGATCCCGCCCGAGGGCTGGTGGATCAGGAAGCGGGTGTTGGGCAGGCAGAAGCGGTTTACCTTCTCCGCGCCGACGAAGATCAGCGCCCCGGCCGAGGCGACCCAGCCCGAGCCGATGGTGCGCACGGTCGGGCGGATGAACTTGATCACGTCATGGATCATGTCGCCCGATTCGACATGGCCGCCGGGGGACGAGATCAGCATGTTGATCGGGTCTTCGCTGTCCTCGGCCAGGGCGAGCAGGTGCGCGACGGTGCGCTGCGCCAGCTTGTCGGTGATCGGCCCGGCGACGATGACCGTGCGCGACTTGAAGTAGAGCTTGCCGATCTTGTCGCCCTCGGGCAGGCCGAGGCCCTCGTCCTTCGAGCCCTCCTGGCGGCGCTCGTCTTCGTCGTCGTCATCGTCGTCCAGGCGGATGTGCTGTGCCATGATCGGTCCTTTCATGTTGACGGCGGGGCCGGTCGCCCGCCCCCGCCGTCCTTTTACCTAAGCAGCCCTTGACGATCAGTAAAGCACGACCGAGCGGATGGATTCGCCCGCATGCATCAGGTCGAAGCCCTTGTTGATGTCGTCCAGCGACAGGGTGTGGGTGATCATCGGGTCGATCTCGATCTTGCCGTTCATGTACCAGTCGACGATCTGCGGCACGTCGGTGCGGCCGCGGGCGCCGCCGAAGGCCGTGCCCTTCCAGACCCGGCCGGTGACCAGCTGGAACGGGCGGGTGCTGATTTCCGCCCCCGCCGGCGCCACGCCGATGATGATCGATTGGCCCCAGCCGCGATGGGTGCATTCCAGCGCGTCGCGCATCACCTTGACGTTGCCGGTGCAGTCGAAGCTGTAGTCGGCGCCGCCGATCTGGTCGAAGGGCGTCTTGGTCAGGTTGACGATCTCCTGCACCACGTTGTCGCAATTCTTCGGGTTGATGAAATGCGTCATGCCGAAATGCTCGGCCATCGGCTTCTTGTCGTCGTTCAGGTCGACGCCGATGATCATGTCCGCGCCGGCCAGCCGCAGGCCCTGGAGCACGTTCAGACCGATGCCGCCCAAGCCAAAGACCACCGCCTTGGCGCCGATTTCCACCTTGGCGGTGTTGATCACCGCGCCGATGCCGGTGGTGACGCCGCAGCCGATGTAGCAGATCTTGTCGAAGGGCGCGTCCTCGCGCACCTTCGCCACCGCGATTTCCGGCAGCACGGTGTAGTTCGAAAAGGTCGAGCAGCCCATGTAATGAAAGATCGGCGTGCCGTCGAGCATGCTGAACCGGCTGGTTCCGTCCGGCATCAGGCCCTGACCCTGGGTAGCGCGAATGGCGGTGCAAAGGTTGGTCTTGCCCGACAGGCAGGACGCGCATTGCCGGCACTCGGGCGTGTAGAGCGGGATGACATGATCGCCCGGCTTGACCGAGGTGACGCCGGGGCCGACCTCGACCACGACGCCCGCGCCCTCATGGCCCAGGATCGAGGGGAAGAGGCCCTCGGGATCGGCGCCCGACAGGGTGAATTCGTCGGTGTGGCAGATGCCGGTGGCCTTGATCTCGACCATCACCTCGCCGGCCTTGGGGCCTTCCAGGTTGACCTCCATGACCTCCAGCGGCTTGCCGGCTTCCAGCGCGACGGCGGCACGGGTTCTCATGTCTTCTTCTCCTTCGGTGACGGCCCTTGGCCTGCGGTTTTCTCATGGTTTCGGGGGCCGGTAAACCGACCCCCGCAATTGTCGCGGCCAAGCCGGCGCTCAGGCCGCAAGCGCGCCGGACCGCTTGGCGATATGGGTGGCGATCGCATCCATCAGCGGCGGCGAAAGCGCGTCATAGGGTTCCAGCCCCAATTCGCGCAGCCGGGCGCGGATCGCCTCCATCCGGCTGGGATCGACGCCCGATTCGATGATCGAGCTGACGAAGGCGGCAAATTCCGGCGCCGCCCAGCCATCCTCGTCCGAAAGCTCGGTATGGACGAAATCCAGCCCGTAGAAGGGATGGTCCCGGTTCTCGATCCGGCCATACATATGCACGCCGCAATCGCGGCAGCGATGGCGCTGGATCGGCGCCTCGGCATTGACGATCTCCAGCTTCTCGGCGCCCTCCAGCACCTCGACCGCATCGCGGCCGACCACGGCCACCTGGGAAAAGATCGCGCCCTCGGGCTTCCAGCACTTGGTGCAGCCGCAGACATGGTTATGCGCGGTCTGCGCCCGGATCGCGACCCGGACCGGGTTGGTGCTGCATTTGCAATGCAGCGTGCCGCCCGAGAAGCCGGGCTGCGCGGGCTTGATGCCATTGTCGACTGCGGGGTGGATCTTCACCCCCGATATGTCCACCATGTTCCAGTTCCTCCCCTCAGAGCCATGCGCCGAAGTTTGCGCCGTGGCCGCGCAGGAACAAGTGGGCAAAAGGTTGTATTGCCTTGCGGCTCAAAGCTCGGGGCGGGTGACAAGCCAGGCGGCGATGGCGGTGCAGGCCAGCACCTGGACGGCGATGAAGCGCATGTCCAGCCCCAGCCAGACCGCCCAGGCGACCCCGGCGGTCATGCCGGCCACCGCCCAGATCTTGGCGTTGCGGCCGATGACGCCGCGCTTGCGCCAGGCGCGGATCGGCGGGCCGAATCGGGGATGGCGCATGATGCGGGCGCCCAGCCGCGGCGAGGAACGCGCAAAGGCCCAGACCGCGAGCAGCAGGAAGGGCACCGTGGGCAGGACCGGCAGGAAAATCCCGATCGTTCCCAGCGTCAGGGTCAGCCAGCCCATCGAGAGCCACAGGTATCGCATCTTACTCCGCCAGTTCACGCAGGATCGCATTCAGGACAGGCCGTCCCGCCGCCGTCGCCGCCAGCCGGTCGCCCCGCAGCGAGATAAGGCCCAGTTCGGCCAGATTCATCAGCCGTCCCTGCGGCAATTCGGCGCCATGGGCAAGATAGCGCGGAATTTCCAGCCCCTCGACCAGCCGCATGGCCATCAGCAGATATTCCAGCGCCCGGCCCGGCAAGTCCAGCAATTCGCGCTGGCTTTCGCCGTCTCCGCGCGCCTCGACCGCCTCCAGCCATTCGCCCGGCGCCCTGTGCGCCTCGGTCGCCCAGCGGCCCGAGGGCAGCGTCAGGCGGCCGTGCGCGCCCGGCCCCACGGCGGCCCAGTCGCCCTGCCGCCAATAGATCAGGTTGTGCCGGCTTTCCGCGCCCGGCCGGGCGTGGTTCGAGATTTCATAGGCCGGCATCCCGGCCGCCGCGCAGATCTCCTGCGTGTCCAGATACATGTCGGCGGAAAGATCCTCGTCCGGCAGGCCCCTGAGCCCGCCTTTCGCGTGGCGGGCGCCGAAAGCGGTGCCCGGCTCGATGGTCAGCTGATAGGCCGAGAGGTGATCGACCGCCATGCCGAGCGCCTGGGTCAGTTCGCGCCGCCAATGCGCGCGGTCCTGGTCCTGGCGGGCATAGATCAGGTCGAAGCTGACCCGCGTGAAACAATCCCGCGCGATGTCGAAGGCGGCGCGGGCCTCGGCTGCCGAATGCATCCGGCCCAGCCGGCGCAGGTCGTCGTCGTTGAGCGCCTGCACCCCCATCGAGACGCGGTTGACGCCGCCGTCGGCATAGGCGCGAAAACGGCCCGTCTCGACGCTGGTCGGGTTGGCTTCCAGCGTGATCTCGATGTCATTGGCAAAGGGCCATTCGGCGCGTGCGGCCTCGATCACCCCGGCCACGGTCTCGGGCGCCATCAGGCTGGGGGTGCCGCCGCCGAAGAAGATGCTGTTCAGCACCCGACCTGGCGTTTCCCGGCCTAGCCGGGCCAGTTCGCGACGATAGGCGGCCAGCCAGCGTCCCTGGTCGATCACGGCCGCGACATGGCTGTTGAAATCGCAATAGGGGCATTTCGCGGCGCAAAAGGGCCAATGCACGTAAAGCCCGAAGCCGCCCGCCCGCCAGTCTTCGGCAAGGGCCTGGGCGGGCGCGGTGCTGGCGGCAGGGGCTGGCATGGGCTGGGTCACTCCCGAAAGGCTGTCACTTCGATCTCGACCTTCATTTCGGGTCTGATGAGCCCGGCGACAACCATGGTCGCGGCGGGTAACGCATCCTTCATCGCCTCGCCCAGGACCGGCGCGATCTCGTCCAGGATCGCCGGGTCGGTGACGGTGTATTGCACGCGCACGATGTCGGTGGACGTGAAACCCGCCTCGGCCAGGGTGGCGAAGATGGTGGCAAAGGCGTTCTGCGCCTGGTCGGCAGCGCTGTCGGGCATGGCCATGGCCGCGTAATCGTAGCCCGTGGTGCCCGAGACGAAGCACCACGGCCCCTTCACCACCGCGCGGCTGTAACCCAGCGCCGTTTCGAAGGGCGAGCCGGTCGAGATCCTATGCAAACAGCGTCTCCAGCTTGCGAAAGGCGCGGGCGCGGTGGCTGATGGCGTTCTTCTGTTCGGGCGGCATCTCGGCATAGGTCGCGTCATGGCCGTCGGGCACGAAGATCGGGTCGTAGCCATGGCCCTGCTGCCCGCGCGGCGGCCAGACCAGGCGACCGGGCGCGACGCCCTCGAAGATCTCTTCGTGACCATCGGGCCAAAGCAGGACCAGCGTAGCGCGGAACTGGGCGGTGCGCGGCTCGGGGACGCCGCGCTCGTCCAGCTCGCGCCAGGTGCGGGTCATGGCCTGCATGAAGTCGCGGCCCTGCGGGGTCTCGGCCCAGTCGGCGGTATAGACGCCGGGCGCGCCGTCCAGCCCGTCCACGGTGATGCCGCTGTCGTCGGCCAGCACCGGCAGGCCGGTCGCCTGCATGGCGGCGCGGGCCTTGATACGGGCATTGCCGATGAAACTGTCCTCGGTCTCGGCCGGCTCGGGCAGGCCCATCTCGCCGGCCGACGTCACCTCGATGCCGTGCGGGGCCATCATGGCGCGGATCTCGTCCAGCTTGCCCCGGTTGTGGGTGGCGACCAGCAGCTTCCTTTCGGTCAGCCGGCGCATTGGACGGCCTCGGTCTGGGCGCGGACCAGCGCGGCGACGCCGGCTTCGGCCAGGTCGAGCAGCTGGTTCATCTCGGGGCGCGAGAAGGTCGCGCCCTCGGCCGACATCTGCACCTCGATCAGCCGCCCTGCCCCGGTCATGATGAAATTGCCGTCGGTTCCGGCCTCGCTGTCCTCGGCATAGTCCAGGTCCAGGATCGCCTGCCCGGCATAGATGCCGCAGGACACCGCGGCGACATGGTCCATGATCGGGTCGGTGGTGACGATCCCGGCCTTCAACAGCCGGTTCATCGCCAGGCGCAGCGCCACCCAGCCGCCGGTGATCGCGGCGCAGCGGGTGCCGCCATCGGCCTGGATCACGTCGCAGTCGATCACGATCTGCCGTTCCCCCAGCGCGCGCCGGTCCACCCCGGCACGCAGCGCGCGGCCGATCAGGCGCTGGATTTCCTGCGTGCGGCCGGACTGCTTGCCCGCCGCCGCCTCGCGCCGGTTGCGGCTGTTCGTCGCCCGCGGCAGCATGCCGTATTCCGCCGTCACCCAGCCCTGCCCCGAGCCCTTGAGGAAGGGCGGCGCCTTTTCCTCGATCGTGGCCGAGCAGAGCACGCGGGTATCGCCGCAAGAAATCATGCAGGAACCCTCGGCATGGCGCATGATGCCCGTTTCGATTGAAATCGGGCGCATATCACTTAAATTCCGGCCAGAGGGACGCATCTTTCATTCCTTTCGGGGGTTTTGCCGTTCAGATACAGGTCCGAGGCCCCCGACCGCAACCCGAGAACGTCCTGACAGGATGCCGATGCCTGAAACCGCGCTGCTTTCCGATCTCAACGACCGCTCGCGCGAAGTCTTTCGCCGGGTCGTCGAAGCCTATCTTGCCACCGGCGAGCCGGTCGGCTCGCGCACGCTGACCCGCGAGATGTCCGAAAGGGTCAGCGCCGCGACGATTCGCAACGTGATGCAGGACCTGGAACTGCTGGGCCTGCTGGACCACCCGCATATCTCGGCCGGGCGCATGCCCACGCAGCTGGGACTGCGGCTGTTCGTGGACGGGCTGATGGAGGCCGGGCCGGTCGCCGCCAGCGACCGCGAGATGATCGATGAGACGCTGGGCGACGACAGCGGCAATACCGGCGTCATGTTGGACCGGATCAGCACCGCGCTGTCGGCGCTGACACAGGGCGCCTCGCTGGTGCTGATGCCCAAGCAGGAAGCGCCGGTCCGGCACATCGAATTCGTCAGCCTTGCCCCGGACCGGGCGCTGGTGGTGCTGGTCTTTGCCGATGGCCGGGTCGAGAACCGGGTCTTTGCTCCCCCGCCCGGCCATACCGCCAGCTCCATGCGCGAGGCGGCAAATTTCCTGAATGCCGTGGCGGAAGGTCGCACCCTGGCCGAGCTGCGCCGCAGCATCGCGCAGGAAATCCAGGCCAGCCGGCAAAAGCTCGACAGCATTGCCGCGGCGCTGGTTTCCTCGGGCCTGGCGCTGTGGGAGGGCGAAAGCAGCGATCCGCGGCTGATCGTGCGCGGCCGTGCCAATCTTCTGGCGCATGAACTGGCCGACCTGGACCGGATCCGCAGCCTGTTCGACGACCTGGAACGCAAGCGCGACATCGCCGAATTCCTGGAACTGGCCGAACAGGGCGAGGGCGTGCGCATTTTCATCGGCTCGGAGAACAAGCTTTTTTCACTTTCCGGTTCCTCTCTCGTCGTTTCGCCCTATATGAATGCCGACCGAAAGATTGTTGGCGCGGTCGGCGTCATCGGTCCGACGCGGCTGAACTATGGCCGCATCGTGCCGATCGTGGATTATACTGCGCAGCTTGTCGGCCGGTTGATTTCGGGCCGGAAAGGATGATGAGGACATGACGAAGGAAAACCCGAACGGCAGCCCGCTGGATGAGGAGATCATCGACCCCCCGGCGGATGACGAACCCTCGGCCGGGGTCGAGGCGCTGATCGCCGAGCGGGACGAATACCGCGACCGCTTCATGCGCGCGCTGGCCGATGCCGAAAACGCCCGCAAGCGGGCCGAGAAGGATCGCCGCGACGCCGAGCAATACGGCGGCTCGCGCCTGGCGCGCGACCTGCTGCCGGTGCATGACGCCCTGACCCGCGCGCTGGATACCGCCGGCGACGAGCAGCGCGCCGCAGCGGCAGCCCTGATCGAAGGCGTCGAGCTGACCCTGCGCGAGCTGAACAACGTCTTCGCCAAGCATGGCATCAAGGTCATCACCCCGGCCCTGGGCGAGAAATTCGATCCCCAGCAGCACGAAGCCATGTTCGAGGCCCCGGTTCCGGGCACCATGGCCGGGAACATCATCCAGGTCATGGACAACGGCTTCATGCTGCATGACCGCCTGCTGCGCCCGGCCAAGGTGGGCGTCAGCTCCACCCCCGCAAGCTGAACCGATTGCGCTGAAAAACGCGAAACCCCGGAGTCGCCTCCGGGGTTTTTTTCTTGGCTTTATAGCAAGTCTAGGGGGCTTATTGCCGCCCTATACCAGATATTGTGGTCAGTTGCCCGCAAGGATCTGGCAAATCCGGTCAAGCTGATCCAGGTCGCGATAGGTGATGACGATCTGGCCGCCATCGACTCCGGCATGGTTGATCGCCACCTTCATTTTCAGATGCGCGGTCAGATCGCCTTCCAGCGCGCGGGTGTCAGCGTCCTTTTCCTGCTTGGAGCCCTTGGGCTTCTGCGCCTTGGTGCCTTCGGCCTGGCGACGGACCAGATCCTCGGTCTCGCGCACCGACAGGTTCTTTTCGATCACTTTCCGCGCCAGTTCGACCGGGTTCGCGGCGGTGATCAGGGCTCGGGCATGCCCGGCCGTCAGCTTGCCTTCCTTGAGCCAGGCCTGCACCTGTTCGGGCAGGTTCAGCAAGCGCAGCAGGTTGGCGATATGGCTGCGGCTTTTGTTCAGCGCCTCGGCCAGCTTTTCCTGGGTATGGCCGAACCGGTCCATCAGTTGACGATAGGATGCCGCCTCTTCGATCGCATTCAGGTCGGCGCGCTGGATATTCTCGACGATGGCGACTTCTAGCACCTCGGTATCGTCCAGCTCGCGGACGATGACGGGAACTTCGTGAAGCTGGGCGATCTGCGCGGCGCGCCAGCGGCGCTCGCCGGCGACGATCTGGTAAAGGCCGCGATCCGACGGATGCGGGCGGACGATCAGCGGTTGCAACATGCCGCGCGTCCTCAGCGAATCCGCCAGTTCCTGCAAGGCCTCGGGGGCAAAGCTGCGGCGGGGCTGGTCCGGGTTCGGGGTCAGCTGCTCGACCGGAAGGATCTGCCGCGGCGCGGGACGTTCGGACGGAATCAGGTCGACATCGGCCATCAGGGCCGAAAGACCACGACCCAGACCGCGCTTTTCAAGCTTGTTCTCTGCCATGATTCCTCCTCAGGCGGTCGCGAATTGACGGGACAGGAACTCGGTCGCCAATTCGCGATAAGCGTGGCTTCCCTTGGAGTTCGGATCGTATTGCAGCACCGGCATGGCATGGGATGGCGCCTCGGACAGCCGGACGTTGCGCGGAATCACCGTGCGATAGACCAGACCGGAAAGCGTATTGCGCGCATCCGCCTCGACCTGCTGCGACAGGTTGTTGCGATTGTCCGCCATGGTCAGCAACACGCCCTCGATCCGCAGGTCGGGATTGGCGGTCTGGCGCACCTCGCGCACGGTCATCAGCAGCTGCGACAAGCCCTCGAGCGCATAGAATTCGGCTTGCAGCGGCACCAGCACGCTGTCCGAAGCCACCATGGCATTGACGGTAAGAAGGCCAAGCGCGGGCGGGCAATCGATCAGGATATAATCCAGCTCCGAAGGAACCGTCAGCTTGCGCCGCAACAGCTGGGTCCGGCCGGGACGATTGGACAGCTCGAAATCGGCCGAAGCCAAGTCGCGATTGGACGGCACAAGGCGAAGATTGGCGATGCTGGTGTCGCGCAGCGTCTCGTCCAGCCCTTGCTCGCCGGTCAGCAGGTCGTAAGAGGTCAGAACCCGATCTTCCAGCGCCACGCCCAGCCCGGTCGAAGCGTTTCCCTGCGGATCAAGGTCTATGATCGCGACCCGCTGGCCCTGCTCGGCCAGGGCGGCGCCAAGATTGATCGCCGTGGTGGTCTTTCCCACCCCGCCCTTCTGGTTTGCAACGGCAATGATGCGTGTGTCATGCATGGCGAATTTCCGTGATTTCCAGAATGGCCGCGTCAGGATCGGTCGCGCTTTGGTGGGGCTTTAGTTCGAATTTCCAATCGGTTCGCGCCTGAGCGACCTCATCTTGCCAGTTTCGGCCTTTCATCAGCCATGCCGTTCCCGATGCGCTCAGGTGCCGGTCTACATATGCCATGAGCAGCGGAAGCGGGGCAAGGGCCCTTGCGCTGATATTGGCGGCATCAAGCCTATCCACCGCCTCGATGCGCTTGCAAATCACCTGCGCGCGGGGCAGCGCCAATTCGCGCACCACGTTACGTAGGAAAGCAGCCTTGCGCTGATCGCTTTCGACCAGGGTCAGATCCAGGTCAGGCCGCATGATCGCCATGACGATACCGGGAAAACCGCCGCCGCTGCCAAGGTCGACCCAATTCCCCGACACATTTCTGGTGATTTCGGTCAGTTGCAGGCTGTCTGCGATATGCCTCGTCTCGATCTGGTCCAATGTGGACGGCGCAATCAGGTTGATTGCCGGGTTCCACTTTCGCAACAGTTCCGCATAGGCGGTAAGGCGCTCTGTTTCACGTGAAACACTCATCAAGCCGTTTTCCGCTCGCCGGTTCGGATCACGGCAAGGATGAGCGTCAGCGCCGCGGGCGTCATGCCCTCGATGCTTGCCGCCGCTGCCAGGGTTGCGGGGCGATATTTGTTCAGCTTGGACTTGAGTTCGTTGGAGAGGCCGGAAAGTGCGTCATAGTCGAACCCGGCCGGAATAGCGACCGATTCCTCCTTGCGTAGCAGCTCGGCATCCTTGCCCTGACGGTCCATGTATTGATGATACAGCGCATCTGCCGCCAGCTGCGCAATGGTAGCCTGGTCGTGCGACAAAAGCTCATCGTCCAGCGCAAGGACCTGATTCTGCGGTATTTCCTGCTGGGCAAGCAGCGCGAACAGACTGCGCCGAGCGCCGTCTTGCCGCACTTCGATCCCGGCGCGGGAAAGCTCCGTGGGCGTGAAACTGACGGATTCCGCCCGACAGCGAGCTGCCGAATAGCGACGCATCTTTTCAGAGAACACTTCCTGGCGGGCCTGACCCACGCAACCGGTCCCGATCCCCAGCGGGGTCAGGCGCTGATCGGCATTGTCAGCCCGCAAGGACAGGCGAAACTCGGCGCGAGAGGTGAACATGCGGTAAGGTTCGCTGACCCCGCGCGTGGTAAGGTCATCGATCATCACGCCGATATAGCTTTGGGACCGGCTGAAATGCAGGCTCTCCCGCCCCTGCGCCTTCAATGCGGCGTTAAGGCCAGCCACCAATCCCTGTGCTGCCGCCTCCTCATAGCCGGTCGTCCCGTTGATTTGCCCGGCAAGAAACAGCCCCGACAGGGCCTTGGCCTCCAGCGCCGGCGTCAGCGCACGCGGATCGACATAGTCATATTCCACAGCATAGCCCGGTTGCACGATCTTCGCCGCTTCCAAGCCGCGGATCGAGCGGACATAGGCAAGCTGCACCTCTTCCGGCAGAGAGGTCGAAATGCCGTTCGGATAGACCAGGTCGCTGTCCAGGCCCTCGGGTTCCAGGAAGATCTGGTGCGAATTCTTGTCGGCAAACCGAACGATCTTATCTTCGATCGAGGGGCAATAGCGTGGCCCCACCCCATCGATCCGGCCGCCATACATGGCCGACCGAGCAAGATTGTCACGGATGATCTCGTGGGTGTCCGGGTTCGTATGGGTGATCGCGCAGCTGATCTGCTCCACCTCCGGGCCGGAGGACAGGTATGAAAACATCACCGGATCGTCGTCACCCGGCTGCTGATCCAGGCTTTCCCAGTCGATGCTGCTGCGGAGAACGCGCGGAGGCGTGCCCGTTTTCAGCCTGCCCAGCGGCAGGTTGAGCGGGCGAAGCGACGCCGCGAGCCGCACCGATGCCGACCCGCCCCAGCGGCCGGCCGGGCGGGTAATCTCGCCTATATGAATCAACCCGTTAAGGAAGGTTCCCGTGGTCAGGATGACCTGCCGTGCCTGCAGTTCCGTGCCATCGGCCAGACGCAAGCCGTGAACCACAGCCCGCTCATGCAGCAACTCAGCCGCTTCGCCCAGCACCAGCGTCAAGCGGGCTTGCTCGGCCACCGCCCGCGCCGCAGCCGCTCGATAAAGCTTGCGATCGGCCTGCGCGCGCGGTCCCTGGACGGCAGGCCCCTTGCGCCTGTTCAGCAAGCGGAACTGAATGCCCGCAGCATCGGCCAGCCTTCCCATGACCCCGTCGAGCGCGTCGATTTCCCGCACCAGATGGCCTTTGCCCAGCCCGCCGATTGCAGGATTGCAGGACATCGTTCCGATATCGTCCTGGTTCAGCGTTATCAGCGCGGTTTCGGCGCCCATGCGTGCGGCCGCCGTGGCCGCTTCCACGCCGGCATGACCCCCGCCAATCACGATTACGTCGAATTGTTTCACGTGAAACCTTACTTTCCGATGCAGAAGGAACTGAAGATCTCGTCAAGATAATCCTCTGCCCCCACACGTCCAACCATCATCGCCAATGCCTGCGCCGCCTGGCGCAAGGCTTCGGCAAGAAACTCCGGCGCCATGTCGTGATCGACCTCCAGGGCCGACAGGGCGCGCTGCAAGGCTTCCGCCTGTCTTTTATGCCCGACCAGCCCGGTATCCGCCGCTCTGACTCGCAAGCGATCATAAACCAGATCCAGAAGCTCCGCGACCCCTTCCCCGGTCAGCCCGGAGATCGAGATCCCCTCGGCCCGGCCCAGATCCGCCTTGGCACGGACGACGATGTCGCCCGCCGTCGCCGCATCGGCAATCCCGTCGACCGTAAGGTGGATACGCAAGTCGGCCTCGGCCGCTCTCTGCAATCCCCGCGCAACCCCCATGGCCTCGATCGGATCGCTGCTTTCACGCAAGCCGGCCGTATCCAGGAAGGTCACCGGCAAGCCGCGCAGATCGGTATGGAGTTCCAGGATATCGCGGGTCGTCCCTGCGACCTCGGACACCAAGGCGATGTCGCGCTGGCCGATCCGGTTCAGCAGCGTTGATTTCCCGGCATTCGGCGGCCCGACGATCGCCACCACATAGCCCTGCCGCAAGCGTTCGGTGGCGGGATAGCCTGCCAGCATCAGCCGAATATCAGCGCGAACCGCCGCAATCAGGTCCAAAGCCTCGGGCGGAACCTCTTCGGGCACTTCTTCATCCGCGAAATCGATGCTGGCTTCGATCAGGGCTCCAGCGCGAACCAGCTTGACGCGCAATTCGTCGGCTTTGCGCCCCAACTCGCCTTCTGTCGCCCGCATCGCCAGCTTGCGCTGCGCTTCCGTCTCGGCGGACAGCAGATCGGCCAACCCCTCGGCTTCAGCCAGGTCCATGCGACCGTTGAGAAAAGCACGCTTGCTGAACTCGCCCGCCTCGGCCCTTCGCAGCCCTCGCGACAGAAGCGCCTGCGCCAGCCGGTTGGCGATCACCGGAGCACCGTGCAGGTGCAACTCGGCCACTTCCTCGCCGGTAAAGCTATGGCCTTCCTCGAACCAGAGGACCAGGGCGCGGTCGATCAGATCCTCGCCGTCCCGCAGCGCCCGCAAGGCCGCCAGGCGCGGCGTCGCCACCGGCCCAGCCAGGGATTCCAGGGTCGCACGCGCCTTCGGTCCGCTCAGGCGGACGACGGAAACCCCCCCTCGGCCGGGCGGGGTCGCCTCGGCAAAGATCGTATCCACCGCATCCTCCGCGCCGTCAGGCGTTCATCGAATCGAAGAATTCGCTGTTGGTCTTGGTCTGCTTCAGCTTCGAGATCAGGAATTCGATCGCATCGGTGGTGCCCATCGGGTTCAGGATGCGCCGCAGCAGATAGGTCTTTTGCAGATCCTTGGCATCGACCAGCAGCTCTTCCTTGCGGGTGCCGGATTTCAGGATATCCATGGCCGGGAACACGCGCTTGTCGGCCACCTTGCGGTCCAGCACGATCTCGCTGTTGCCGGTGCCCTTGAATTCCTCGAAGATCACCTCGTCCATGCGCGAGCCGGTGTCGATCAGGGCCGTGGCGATGATGGTCAGCGAGCCGCCTTCCTCGATGTTGCGCGCCGCGCCGAAGAACCGCTTCGGCCGCTGCAAGGCATTCGCATCGACGCCGCCGGTCAGAACCTTGCCCGAGCTAGGCACGACGGTGTTGAAGGCCCTACCAAGTCTTGTGATCGAGTCCAAAAGGATCACAACATCTCGTTTATGTTCGACCAGGCGCTTGGCTTTTTCGATCACCATTTCCGAAACGGCGACATGGCGGCTGGCCGGTTCGTCGAAGGTCGAGGAAATCACCTCGCCCTTGACGGAACGCTGCATGTCCGTCACCTCTTCCGGCCGCTCGTCGATCAGCAGCACGATCAGGTAGCATTCGGGATGGTTCTTCTCGATCGAATGGGCGATGTTTTGCAGCAGCACCGTCTTGCCGGTACGCGGCGGCGCCACGATCAGCGAACGCTGGCCCTTGCCGATCGGCGCCACCAGGTCGATGATCCGGGCGGAGCGGTCCTTGATGGTCGGATCCTCGATCTCCATCTTCAGCCGCTCATTCGGGTAAAGCGGCGTCAGGTTGTCGAAAGCGACCTTGTGGCGGGCCTTCTCGGGGTTCTCGAAGTTGATCTTCTCGACCTTGGTCAGGGCGAAATAGCGCTCGTTCTCGCCGGGCGCGCGGATCACGCCCTCGACCGTGTCGCCGGTGCGCAGGCTGTGCTGGCGGATCATGTCGGGGCTGACGTAGATGTCGTCGGGACCGGGCAGGTAGTTCGCCTCGGGCGAGCGCAGGAAGCCGAAGCCGTCCTGGACCACCTCCAGCACGCCGTCGCCGCCGATTTCGAAGCCTTCCTCGGCATGTTCCTTGAGGATCGAGAACATCATCTCGCCCTTGCGCATGGTCGAGGCGTTCTCGATCTCCCATTCCTCGGCCATGGCGAGCAGGTCGGCCGGGCTCTTGGCCTTGAGATCGGACAGGTTGAGGCGTTCTTCGGTCATGTCTAGCCTATGGGCACGCGCTGTCCGACGCATGATCGGCCCGCGCAGAAACTGTGTCAGGAAAAATCCGCCGGACGGCGGATGCGGGTCACATAGGCATTATCGGCGCGCGAGTCAATTCTTCTAGAATTTCACGATCACCGACAGCACGATGACGACCATCAGCAGCGTCGGCACCTCGTTCATCATCCGGTAGCGCCGGCCGCCCAGCCCCTGGCCCAGTAGCAGCGCCTTGCGCTGGCCGGCCAGCCACATGTGAAACCAGGTCATCCCCAGCACGCCGGCCGCCTTGGTCCAGGGCCAGATCATCGTCCAGTCCACGATGCCCGGCGTCAGCACCAGCGCCAGGCCCGCGATCCAGGTCACGATCATCGCCGGATTCATGATCATCCGCAGCAGCTTGTCCTCCATGATCTGGAAGGACTGCACCGGTTCTTGCCCGATATGGCCACGCTCGGCGTGATAGACGAACAGCCGCGGCAGATAGAACAGCCCTGCCATCCAGGAAAGCACCGCCATGACATGCAGGGCTTTGATCCAGGGGTAAGCAAGGGGCAGGAAATCGTTCATGGCACACCTCCGGCGCCATCTCTCTATTAAAAATAAAGGAAGATAAAGAAAGGATGATGTTGTGGTTGGGGCTGTGGATGACTGGAAATCTTCGCTCCGCGCCGACATTCCCCAACTCACGCCGCTTGGGGAAAAAAATATCATTAACGATTTGTTAACGAAAAAACCAAATATAAACAGCGTGATAGGAAAAAACCGACTGTGGATAAGTTTGTGAAAATTTTTCTTTTCCACAGCTTGTGGGTGGTTTCCCCCCGGTTATCGACATGTGGAGAAGCCGCATCCGTTCCCGCTCTGTCCCGCGGGGTCATCCACGGGCGGAAAAAGGCCGCGCGATTTCCACAGATTCGACCCTCCGAGTCGCCGCGGCTTATCCCCAGGCTTATGCCCATGCCTTGCGCGCATCGCGGTCCTGCCCCCGTCCCGCGCCGCTTTGGGCCGGACAGGAGGTCACGCAAAGCCGCCCGAGGTTCGTTTGCGTCATCCGCACGTCGCATTTGGCAAGTTACGGCGGGGAAAACGGGTGCAATGCTTTGCGAAGGATGCCCCTTTGTGACGGAATCAAGCCATGCTGAACACAGCTGAAATCCTGGACCAGCTCGCCAACCGGCGGAAGAACTTCTCGCTCAGCCGCGATCTCTACTGCGACGAGGGCGCCTATCACGCCGACCTGGAGAATCTGTGGTATCGCGAATGGCTCTTTGCCATTCCGACCTGCGACATCCCCAAGACCGGCAACCACGCCACCCTGCAGATCGGCGAATATCCGGTGGTGATCGTGCGCGGCGCCGACGGGCAGATCCGCGCCTTCCACAACGTCTGCCGCCACCGCGGCCAGCGGCTGTGCCCCAAGCAGAACGGCACCTCGCCCAAGCTGGTCTGCCCCTATCACCAATGGACCTATGACCTCGACGGCAGGCTTCTGTTCGCCCGCGACATGGGCCCCGACTTCGATCCGTCGCAATTCAGCCTCAAGCCGGTGCATTGCCGGGTCGAGGGTGGCATGGTCTTCATCTGCCTGGCCGACAACCCGCCGGATTTCGAACGGCTGGGCGGCTTCCTGCGCGACTATGTCGGCGCCAGCGACCTGTCGAACGCCAAGGTCGCCTTCACCTCGACCATCGTCGAGAAGGGCAACTGGAAGCTGGTGATCGAGAACAACCGCGAGTGCTACCATTGCGGCGGCAGCCACCCCTCGCTGTGCCGGACCTATTCCGACAACCCGCTGATGACGGTGATGGAGGGGCCGAACGCCGCCTCGCCCGAGATCCTGTCGCATTGGGACCGCTGCGACAAGGCCGGCCTGCCCGCGCGCTTCGTGAACGATCCGGGGATGCAATGGCGCTTTGCCCGCGTGCCGCTGCTGAACAATGCCGAAAGCTTCACCATGTCCACCAAGGCGGCGGTGAACCGGCGCATGGGCATGATCCCGTGGAACGACGCCGGCAGCCTGATGTTCTATCACTTCCCGTCGAGCTGGAACCACTTCCTGCCCGATCATGCCATCGTCTTCCGCCTGCTGCCGATCTCTCCGACCGAGACCGAGGTGACGTCGAAATGGCTGGTCCACAAGGACGCGGTCGAGGGCGTGGACTACGACCTGCAAAAGCTGACCGAAGTGTGGCTGGCGACCAATGACGAGGACCGCCGCGTGGTCGAGGAGAACCAGAAGGGCATCCTGTCCCCGGCCTACGAGCCCGGCCCCTATTCCCCCAGCCAGGAGGAGGGCGTGATCCATTTCGTCGACTGGTATGTGCGGCAGATGATGGACCGCCTGTCCCCGCGTCCGGCGATGGCGGCCGAATAATGGCGGTCCTGGTCAAGGCATTCGGCGACCGCCCGTGGAAGGACGACGAGCCGCTGGAATGCGCGATGGTGGTGCCCGAGACCTCGGACACCGCCACCTTCACCTTCCGCGCGCCCTCGGGTTCCTGGTTCGACTACCAGCCCGGCCAGTTCGTCACGCTGGATCTGCCGGTGCCGGGCGGCAACGTGCAGCGGACCTATACCATCAGTTCCAGCCCGTCGCGGCCGCTGTCCATCTCAGTCACCGTCAAGGCGCAGCCGGGCAGCGTCGGCGGGCGCTGGATGATCGACCACCTGCGGCCGGGAATGAGGCTGAAAGCCTTCGGGCCGGCGGGGATCTTTTCCTTCGTCCAGCACGAGGCGCCGAAATACCTGTTCATCTCGGCCGGCTCGGGCATCACGCCGATGATGTCGATGACGACCTGGGCCTGGGATTCCGGCGAGATGCCGGACATCGTCTTCGTCCATGCCGCCCGCGCGCCCGCCGACATCATCTTCCGCCAGCGGCTGGAAGGCATGGCCGACCGGGTGCCCGGCTTGCAGCTGCGCTTCACCGTCGAGGAGGCCGATCCGTTCCGCACCTGGCACGGCTATCGCGGCCGGCTGAACCAGATCATGCTGGGCCTGATGGCGCCGGACTACCTGGAGCGCGAGGTGTTCTGCTGCGGCCCCGAGCCCTTCATGCAGGCGGTGCGCGACATGCTGATCGCGCTGGGCTTCGACATGGAGCGCTATCACCAGGAAAGCTTCGGCGCGCCGATCCGCAACGAGGCCGAGGCCCCGGTGCTGGACGACGTGGTCCCGGACGAGGAAAGCGCCGCCCAGATCACCTTCGAAAGCTCGGGCGTGGTGGCGAAATGCGCCGAGACCGACACCGTGCTGGCGGTGGCCAAGGCCAACGGGCTGAACATCCCCTCGGGCTGCACCTTCGGCCTGTGTGGCACCTGCAAGATCAGAAAGACCGCGGGCGAGGTGCATATGGTCCATAACGGCGGCATCACCGACGAGGACATCGAGGAGGGCTATATCCTGGCCTGCTGCTCGCATCCGATCGGTGCGGTCTCGGTCGAGGTCTGAACTTTCGTTATGCAAGCATAAACATAACGAAATAACAAGAGCTTGGGGGCGCGGCCATGGCCGCGCCTTTTTCGTGCCAAGCTTGACAGAACTACCATACCGCGCGATCCTGACCCCGTACCTATCTCTTCGACAGGCAAAAGGAGGGCACGATGAATATCGACCTCTCGCGGCGCGGTTTCCTGAAACTGGCGGGTGCGGGTGTCGCGGCGACATCGCTGGGGGCCATGGGCTTCGGCGGGGCGGAGGCGGCGGAACAGGCGCATGTGCGTGCCTTCAAGCTGGCCTCGACGACCGAGACGCGCAACACCTGTCCCTATTGCTCGGTCGCCTGCGGCGTCATCATCTATTCCGACGGCGACCTGAAGGCCGGCGAAGAGGCCAGGGTCGTCCATATCGAGGGCGATGCCGACCATCCGACCAACCGCGGCACGCTTTGCCCGAAGGGCGCGGCGCTGAAGGATTTCGTCAATGCCGAGACGCGGCTGACCACGCCGCGCATCCGCCGCCCCGGCGCCGCCAGCTTCGAGGAGATTTCCTGGGAAGAGGCGCTGGACAAGATCGCCCGCGCGCTCAAGGACGACCGCGACGCCAACATGGTGCTGGCCAACGACGACGGGGTGCCCGTCAACCGCTGGACGACCACCGGCTATCTGGCGGCCTCGGCCACCACCAATGAAACCGCATGGCTGACCTACAAGACGGTCCGCGCCATGGGGATCGTCGGATTCGACAACCAGGCGCGCGTCTGACACGGCCCCACGGTGTCCAGTTTGGGCCCGACATTTGGCCGTGGAGCGATGACCAACTCCTGGACCGACATCAAGAACACCGACCTCGTGGTCGTCATGGGCGGCAATGCCGCCGAAGCCCATCCCTGCGGCTTCAAATGGGTGACGGAGGCCAAGGCCAATCGTGGCGCCAGGCTGATCGTGGTGGACCCGCGCTTTACCCGCACGGCCTCGGTGGCGGATTACTATGCGCCGATCCGTCCCGGCTCGGACATCGCCTTCCTGATGGGCCTGATCAACTGGATGATCCAGAACGACAAGGTGCAATGGGACTATGTGAAGGCCTTCACCAACGCCGCCTTCATCGTGAAGGACGAGTTCGGCTGGAGCGACGGGCTGTTCACCGGCTATGACCCGGAAAAGCGCGACTATGACAAGTCGAGCTGGGATTATGTCATCGGCGAGGACGGCTTTGCCCAGGTGGACATGACGCTAGAGCATCCGCGCTGCGTCTGGAACCTGCTCCGGGAACATGTCTCGCGCTATACGCCCGAACTGGTCGAGCAGGTCTGCGGCACGCCCAGCGACCGCTTCCTGAAGATCGCCGAGATGATCGGCGAATGCTCGGCCCCCGACAAGACCATGACCTCGATGTATGCGCTGGGCTGGACCCAGCACGCCAAGGGCTCGCAAAACATCCGCGGCATGGCGATGTTGCAGCTGATCCTGGGCAATATCGGCGTCCGGGGCGGCGGGATGAACGCGCTGCGCGGTCATTCCAACATCCAGGGGCTGACCGACATCGGGCTGATGTCGAACCTGATCCCCGGCTACCTGAACATCCCGACCGAGAAGGAGCCGGACTGGCAGACCTACATGTCCAGCCGCAGCTTTACCCCGCTGCGGCCGGGGCAGACCAGCTATTGGCAGAACTATCCCAAGTTCATGGTCAGCTTCATGAAGGCCATGTGGGGCGACGCGGCCAAGGCCGAGAACGACTGGGCCTATCACTACCTGCCCAAGCTGGATGTGCCGACCTATGACATCCTGCGCATGTTCGAGCTGATGGATGCCGGCCAGGTCAACATCTATTTCTGCCAGGGCTTCAACCCGCTGCTGTCCTTCCCGAACCGGGCCAAGCTGACCTCGGCGCTGAGCAAGCTGAAGCTCTTGGTGGTCATGGACCCGCTGGCGACCGAAACCGCGCATTTCTGGGAAAACCACGGCGAACACAACGACGTGGACACCGCCTCGATCCAGACCGAGGTGCTGGAACTGCCCTCGTCCTGCTTTGCCGAGGACGACGGCGCGCTGGTCAACTCGGGCCGCTGGCTGCAATGGCACTGGTCGGCGGCGACCCCGCCCGGCCAGGCCAGGCACGACACCTGGATCATGGCGCAGATCTTCCTGCGGGTGAAAAAGCTCTACCAGGACGAAGGCGGGGTGTTCCCCGACCCGATCCTGAACCTGACCTGGGACTATGCCGACCCCGACGAGCCGACGCCCGAGGAACTGGCCAAGGAGCTGAACGGCCGCGCGCTGGAGGATGTGCGCGACCCCGCCGACCCGGCCAAGGTGCTGACCGCCAAGGGCAAGCAGCTGCTGAACTTCAGCCAGTATCGCGACGATGGCACCACCATGGGCGCCTGCTGGATCTATTCCGGCTGCTGGAACGAGGACGGCAACAACATGGCCCGCCGGGACAATGCCGACCCCGACGAGACCGGCGCCTATCCGAACTGGACCTTTTCCTGGCCGCTGAACCGGCGGATCCTCTACAACCGGGCCTCGGCGGATCTGCAGGGCCAGCCCTGGGATCCCTCGCGCAAGCTGCTGGAATGGGACGGCGAGAAATGGACCGGCTATGACGTGCCCGACATCGCCCCCACGGCGAAGCCCGGCGATGTCGGCCCCTTCATCATGAACCAGGAAGGTGTTTCGCGCCTGTTCAGCCGGGGCATGATGCGCGACGGGCCGTTCCCGACGCATATGGAGCCCTTCGAATCGCCCCTTGCCAACGTGTTCAACCCGCAGATGCGCGGCAATCCGGTGGCGCGGGTCTTTGTCGGCGACGCCGAGCAATTCGCCACCAGCGAAGAGTTCCCGATCGCCGCGACCTCGTATCGCCTGACCGAGCATTTCCACTACTGGACCAAGCACAACCGCATCAATGCCGCGCTTCAGCCCGAGTTCTTCGTCGAGATCAGCGAGGAACTGGCGGCCGAGAAAGGCATCCGGCGCGGCGGCTGGGTCCGGGTCTGGTCCAAGCGCGGCGAGGTCAAGGCCAAGGCGCTGGTGACGGGGCGGCTAAAGCCGATGCAATGCGGCGACAAGCTGGTGCATGTCATCGGCATCCCGCTGCACTGGGGCTTCATGGGCGCGGCGCGCAAGGGCTTCGGCCCGAACAGCCTGACGCCATTCGTCGGCGACGCCAATGTGGAAACGCCTGAATTCAAGGCGTTCCTGGTCAATATCGAACCCGCGACAGGGGAGGCGGTGTCATGACGACCGATCCGAACCTCGACAGCCCGCGCACCGCGGTCTCGAACCCGCCGGTGCAACCGATGCAGGCCAACCTGGGGCCGGGCGACGTCGTCCGCGCCTCGGCCACGCCCGACCTGCCGCCGCCGACGCGCGAATTGACGCCGGTGGCCAAGCTGATCGACGTGTCGAAATGCATCGGCTGCAAGGCGTGCCAGTCGGCCTGCGCCGAATGGAACGACACCTATCCCGAGATCGAGCAGAACGTCGGCCTCTACGAGAACCCGCACGACCTGACGCCCGACATGTTCACCCTGATGCGGTTTTCGGAATACGAGAACCCGCAGACCGGCGATTTCGAATGGCTGATCCGCAAGGACGGCTGCATGCATTGCGCCGATCCGGGCTGCCTGAAGGCCTGCCCCGCCCCCGGCGCCATCGTGCAATATTCGAACGGCATCGTGGATTTCATCCACGAGAACTGCATCGGCTGCGGCTATTGCGTGACCGGCTGTCCTTTCAACATCCCGCGCATCAGCCAGAAAACCCATGTCAGCTACAAATGCACGCTCTGCTCGGACCGGGTGGCGGTGGGCCAGGGGCCGGCCTGCGCCAAGGCCTGCCCGACCCAGGCCATCGTCTTCGGCACCAAGGAGGACATGCTGGCCCATGCCGAGGCGCGGGTCGACGACCTGAAGTCGCGCGGCTACGACAATGCCGGCATCTACGACCCGCAGGGGGTGGGCGGCACGCATGTCTTCTATGTGCTGCACCATGCCGACCAGCCCTCGCTTTACTCCGACCTGCCGGAAGAGCCGCGCATCTCTCCGGTGGTCGAGGGCTGGAAGGGCGTGACCAAGACGCTGGGCCTGGCCGCGATCGGCGCCGCGGCCATCGGCTCGGTCCTGCACGGGCTGATGACGCGCGCCAACAAGGTCTCGACCGAGGATGAAACCCATGCCGAGCAACTGGTCGAGGGGCGTGAACCCCCGGTTCCGCCGGGAAGGGAGGTGCTGTGATGGCCAAGCGCATGTTCTCCGAAGCGGGCGACCATATCGAAAGCCGCCGCCCGGTGACGGTCAGCCGCTATCGTGGCATCACCCGGCTGAACCATTGGGTGACGGCCGCCAGCCTGATCGCGCTGCTGCTGTCCGGCCTGGCGCTGTTCCACCCCTCGCTCTACTTCCTGACCGGGCTGTTCGGCGGCGGGCAGATGACGCGCTGGCTGCATCCCTTCGTGGGCGTGCTGCTGTTCTTCAGCTTCCTTCTGCTGTTCCTGCAGATGTGGCGGCTGAACCTGCCCCGCCCCGAGGACCGCACCTGGGTCAGCCATATCGGCGAGGTCGTCCGCGGCGAAGAGGAAAAGCTGCCCGAGCTTGGCAAATACAATGCCGGGCAGAAATTCGTCTTCTGGGCCATGTCGGTGCTGATCGTGGTGCTGATCGTCTCGGGCGTGATGATCTGGCAGGAATATTTCCCGCATCTGGTCTCGATCGCGGTGCGGCGCTGGGCGGTGCTGGTGCATGCGGTGGCGGCGGTCGCGATCATCCTGACCTTCATCCTGCATGTCTATGCGGCGATCTGGACCCGCGGCACCATCCGGGCCATGACCCGCGGCACCGTGACCGGCGGCTGGGCCTGGCGGCACCATCGCAAATGGCTGCGCGAAGTGGCTGGACGCGAGGGCGGCGGCCCGGCAGAGTAGGCGCAAGCGACCCGAAAGGAAGCCATGTCCACCGCCCTGAAACCCGATCCCGCGATGATCGGCGGCGTCGCCAAGGTTCCCCTGGCGCGCCTGCCCGATCCCGCGGCGCTGTTCTTGACCCGCGCCGAGCGGTTCGATTTCCTGGCCGGCCACAGCCCGAACCTTGCGCCCTACCTGCGCTTCCTGGCCGGGCTTTGCCGGGCGCAGGCCGATCTGGCGCGCAAATTGCCGCCGCCCCCGCCGCTGCCGCCCGAGCGGATCGAACTGGCCCGCGCCAGCCGCATGCCGCCGCTGGACCGCAACGCCATGCGCGAGGGGCTGGCGCAGGCGCTGCCCTTGCTGCTTGGGCGGCTGGCGGCGCTGGACATGCCCGAGCCTGCGCGGCTGGCGCTGGCGGCCTTGCAGGTGGCCGAGCCCGCGGATCGCGACTGGGTCATGGACAATGTGCTGGCCGACACCATCCCCGAGGACAGCGTGGCCCCGCATCTGTTCGCCACCGCCGCCCTGCAGGTCCATGCCGCGATGCAGGCGGCGGCGCTGGACGCCGAGAAGCTGGTGCCGATCCGCACCGGCATCTGCCCTGCCTGCGGCGGCCGCCCCGCGACGAGCCTGGTGACCGAAAGCATCGGCGCCGAGGGCGCGCGCTATTGTTCCTGCGCCACCTGCCAGACCCTGTGGAACGAGGTGCGGGTAAAATGCCTCTGCTGCGGCTCGACCAAGGGCATCAGCTACCGCTCGGTCGAAACCGGCGAGGCCACGGTCAAGGCCGAGGTCTGCCGCGAATGCGACCATTGGGTCAAGATCCTGTATCAGAACCGCAACCCCTCGCTGGAGCCCATCGCCGACGACGTGGCCAGCCTTGGCCTCGACCTGATGATGCGGGACACCGAATGGAAGCGGGGCGGCTTCAACCCCTTCCTCGCCGGTTATTGACGGCGGTGCGGCGCGGGCGATGATCGTCGGCACGGCAGGGCATATCGACCATGGCAAAAGCGCGCTGGTCCGGGCGCTGACCGGCATCGAGACCGACCGGCTGGCCGAGGAAAAGGCCCGCGGCATCACCATCGAGCTGGGTTTCGCCTATGCCGACCTGGGCGGCGGCGCTGTCACCGGCTTCGTCGACGTGCCGGGGCACGAGAAATTCGTCCACACCATGCTGGCCGGGGCCGGCGGCATCGACCTGGCCCTGCTGGTCGTCGCCGCCGATGATGGCATCATGCCGCAGACGCGCGAGCATCTGGCGATCCTCGACCTGCTGGGCATCAGCCGCGGCATGGTCGCGCTGACCAAGTCCGATCTTGCGCCCCCTGCCCGCATTGCCGCCCTGAGTGCCCAGATCGCGGAACTGCTGGCCCCGACCAGGCTGGCCGGGGCGCCGGTCTTTCCGGTCTCGTCCCTGACCGGGGCGGGCATCGACGCCCTGCGCGCCGCGCTGGTGCAGGCCGAGGCGCAGACCGCCGCCCGCGCTGCCGCGGCACGCTTTCGCATGGCCATCGACCGCAGCTTTACCCTGGCCGGGACGGGCACCGTCGTCACCGGCACGGTGCTGTCGGGCCGGGTCGCGCCGGGTGACCAGATCGTCCTCAGCCCCACGGGACTGCCGGCCCGCGTGCGCGCCGTCCACGCCCAGAACCGCAAGGCCGAGGCTGGCCTCGCGGGCCAGCGCTGTGCCCTGAACCTGGCCGGCGAAGGCGTGACGCGCGATGCGATCCATCGCGGCGACGTGGCGCTGGACCCGGCGCTGCACGCGCCGACCCAGCGCATCGACGTCAGCCTGCGCGTTCTGGGGACCGAGCCCAAGCCGCTGGCCACCTGGTTTCCCGCCCGCCTGCATCTGGGCGCGGCGGAAACCGGCGCCCGCATCGTGCCGCTGCAAGGGCCGCTGGCACCGGGCGAGGAGGGGCTGGCGCAGCTCGTCCTTGACCGTTCCCTGGCCGCGACGCTGGGCGAACGCTTCATCCTGCGCGACGTCTCGGCCCGGCGCACCATCGGCGGCGGGAGGCTGATCGACCTGCGCGCCCCCGCCCGCCACCGCGCCCGGCCCGAGCGCCTGGCGGTGCTGCGCGCCATGGCCCTGCCCGACCCGGCCGATGCGCTGGCCGCGCTGGCAGGCGCGGCGCTGATCGACCTGGACGGCTTTGCCCGCGACCGCGCGCTGGCCCCGGCCCAGCTTGACCGCGCCATCGCCGCCTCGGGCATCGCCATCGTCCCCGGCACGCGGCAGGCGCTTGGCCCCGACCGGCTGGCGGCGCTGCGCCGGCAGATGCAGGCGGAACTGGCCGCCTTTCACGCCGAGAATGCCGATCTCCAGGGGCTCGGGCGGGAAAAGCTGCGGCTCATGCTGGACCCGCGCCTGCCCAAGCCCGATTTCGCCGCCTTCCTGCGCGCCGAGGCGGCGGCGGGCCGCATCGCGCTGGACGGCGCCTTCATCCGCCTGCCTGGCCACCTGCCCCGCCTTGCGCCCGAGGACGAGGCGCTGCTGGAGCGCATCCTGCCGCAGCTTGCCGGCGAGGACCGCTTTCGCCCGCCCCGCGTGCGCGACTTTGCCCATGCGTTCGGTGCCGAGGAACCCGAGGTCCGCCGCATCCTGCGCATGGCCGCGCGCCAGGGCCGCATCGACCAGATCGCGCAGGACCATTTCTTTGCCCGCGCCACCACGGTCGAGATGGTCGGCATCATCCGCGACCTCGCCGCCGCCAGCGCCGACGGCTGGTTCTCGGCCCCGGCCTTTCGCGACCGGGTGCGGAACGGGCGCAAGGTGGCGATCCAGATCCTTGACTTCTTCGACCGTCTCGGTCTGACCTTGCGTCGGGGCGATCTTCGTCGCATCAACCCGCACCGGGTCGACCTGTTCACGCCGGACGGGTCGGACGAGCGGGAATAGGGAAGAGAAGCGTCCCCGGTGGGGCGGCCGGACTTCAAATCCGGTTGGGGCAGTGAGCCTGTCTCGGGTGGGTTCGACTCCCACTCTCTTCCGCCAGATGCGACGAAAGGACGGCAATGGACAGCACGGTGCTTGGCAGCAGCAAGGTTCGGGTCAGCGCGGTCTGCCTGGGCACGATGACCTTCGGCAACCAGACGGGCGCGGCCCAGGCCCATGCCCAGATGGACCGGGCGCTGGCCGCCGGCATCACCTTCCTCGACACGGCCGAGCTTTACCCGGTGAACCCGGTGCGGCGCGAGACCGTGGGCCGGACCGAGGAAATCGTCGGCGACTGGCTGTCCGCGCGCGGCGGCCGCGACCGGGTGCAGATCGCCACCAAGGCCGCCGGCCCCGGCGACAAGGTGCGGGCCGAGGGCTTCGACGGCGCCATCCTGCGCCGCACCATCGACGCCTCGCTCCGGCGGCTCAGGACCGATTACATCGACCTTTACCAGCTGCACTGGCCGGTGCGCGGCAGCTATGCCTTTCGCCAGAACTGGCGCTACGACCCCTCGAAACAGGACCGCGCCGCGACGCTGGCGCATATGCAGGACGTGCTGGGCGCCCTGGACGAGGCGGTGCGCGCCGGCAAGGTCCGTGCCATCGGCCTGTCGAACGAATCGGCCTGGGGCACGGCGCGCTGGATCGACACGGCCGAGCGCATGGGCGCGCCGCGCATGGCCAGCATCCAGAACGAATATTCGCTGCTCTATCGCGCCTTCGACACCGACCTGGCAGAGCTGGCGGTGAACGAAGGGGTGACGCTGCTGGCCTATTCGCCGCTGGCGGCGGGGCTGCTGACCGGGAAATACCAAGGCGGGGCCGAGCCCGCTGGCAGCCGCGCGGCCACCGATCGCGCCAGCGGGGGACCGGGCGACCTGGGCGGGCGGCGCACTGCCCGCGCCGATGCCGCCGTCGCCGCCTGGCACGGGCTGGCGGCCGAACTGGGGCTGGACCCGGTCCACATGGCCATCGCCTTCACCCGCCAGCGCCCGTTCCACGCGATCCCGATCATCGGCGCGACCGATCTTTCGCAGCTCGACCATCTTCTGGCCGGGCTGGACCTGCGGCTGCCGGCAGAGGCGCTCAAGCGCATCGACAAGCTGCACCGCAGCCACCCGCTGCCCTACTGAAGCGCCCCCGCGACGCCACGGCAGGGTTGGCAGCATGGCGCGGCGCGGGCAATCTGCCCGCGTCACCTGCCCCACGAGGATTTCATGCTGCCCCCGATCCTGTCGCACCTGCGCATCCCCGTCGTCGCCTCGCCCATGTTCATCGTCTCGGGGCCCGAACTGGTGATCGCACAATGCAAGGCCGGGATCGTCGGCAGCTTCCCGGCGCTCAACGCCCGCGAAAAGGACGGCGAGCCGGTGCTGCTCGACGCCTGGCTGACCCGCATCGCCGAGGAACTGGACCGCCACAACCAGGCCAATCCCGACAACCCGGCCGCCCCCTTCGCGGTGAACCAGATCGTGCATCGCTCGAACGCGCGGCTGGAACGCGACATCGAGATCTGCCACCGCCACCGGGTGCCGATCTGGATCACCAGCCTCGGCGCCCGCCCCGAAGTGAACGCGGCGGCCCATGACTGCGGCGGCATCGCCCTGCACGACGTCATCAACAACCGCTTTGCCAAGAAGGCGATCGAAAAGGGCGCCGATGGCCTCATCGCGGTCGCGGCGGGCGCCGGCGGCCATGCCGGGCCGCAATCGCCCTTTGCCCTGGTGCAGGAGATTCGCGAATGGTTCGACGGCCCGCTGCTTCTGTCGGGCGCCATCGCCACCGGCCGCGCGGTGCTGGCGGCGCAGGCCATGGGCGCGGACCTGGCCTATGTCGGCAGCCCCTTCATCGCCACCCAGGAAGCCAACGCCCAGCCCGAATACAAGCGCATGATCGTGGATTGCGGGGCCGAGGACGTCGTCACCTCCTCGCTCTTCACCGGGGTGTCGGGGAATTACCTCGCGCCCTCGATCCGCGCCGCCGGGCTCGACCCGGCCAGCCTGGAGCGCGGCGACGTGTCGGACATGAACTTCGCCGAAGCCTCGTCGCGGCCCAAGGCCTGGAGCCAGGTCTGGGGCTCGGGCCAGGGCATCGGCGCGGTGCGCGAAATCCTGCCCGCCGCCCGGCTGATCGACCGCCTGGCCCGCGAACATGCCGAAGCCCGCGCCGCCCTCTGCGCCTGACCCCCGGCTTCTTCGTTCCCCAAATACTCCTGCAACGGCGCGGCGGGGCGCCAAGGCTCGCGCCTTTCACCGTCTGCCAAAAACTCCTCCCCGCCGCGCCACCCGGCGCGGCGGCGGTGCGTCAGGACACCGCCAGCCCCTCGGTCGAGGCGAAGAACATCGCCTGGCTGACGGCCGAGCGCACCTGTTCCTCGGAATAGGGCTTGGAAATCAGGAAGGCCGGCTCGGGCCGGTCGCCGGTCAGCAGCCACTCGGGGAAGGCGGTGATGAAGATCACCGGGATGTCGCCCATGCTGGCAAGCAGCTCGTTCACCGCCTCGATCCCGGACGAGCCGTCGGCCAGCTGGATATCGGCCAGGATCAGGTCCGGGCGGCTTTGATGCGCCAGGTCGACGGCGGCGGCATGGGTGCGGGCGATGCCGGTGACATCGTGGCCCATGGCCTGCACGATGCCCTTCAGGTCCATGGCGATGATGGTCTCGTCCTCGATCACCATGATTTTGCCGGTCAGCGACTGGCCCATCTCGTTCAGGGCGATCTGCACCAGCTCCTCGGCCTCGGGCTGCGGGCATTGCATGATCTGCGCGATCTGGTCGTAGCGCAGTTCCTCGATGGTGCGCAAAAGCAGCGCCTCGCGCGAATTGGGGGTCAGGCCGCGCAGATGCGCCTGGGCGCGGGCCTCGCGCGGGGTCTGCGCCTCCAACTCGACCGGCTGGCCCGAGCTTTGCCAGATGGCGTGGAAGGTGCGGAACAGCCCGATGCGGGTGTCCTCGCCATCCATCAGGCTGCGATCGGTCAGGATCGCCTCCAGCGTGGCGGCGGCGTAATTGTCGCCGGCGGTCTGGCTGCCGGTCAGCGCGCGCGCATAGCGACGCAGATAGGGCAGTTCCCGGCTGATGGACTGGGCAAGATCCGCTGCGGTCATGTCTACCTCGAAAAAAGCGTCGTGTGTCGGAACCTGATCGGATAGGTAACGGTTAGGCAAGGTGCGCACAAGATTACCGGGAATAACTAAAAAATGAATACCAGGCGTGAGGAACGCAGGCGAGCAGCCATAGAAAAGCAGATCGACGAGAATCTGCGCCGCGTCTATGAGCAGGACGCGACGCAGCAGATACCCGACAGGTTCCTGCAACTGCTCGACAAATTGCGCGAGCAGGAGTGAACCGGATGACCGATCGAAAACCGGCGCGGACGACCCGTTCCCAGGACCATGGCGATCCTCGGGACGAACTGGTCGATCACCTGCCGGCGCTGCGCGCATTCGCGCTGTCGCTGACCCGCGAGGGGGCCTCGGCCGACGACCTGGTGCAGGACACCATCGTCAAGGCCTGGACGCATATCGACAAGTTCCAGCCCGGCACCAACCTGCGCGCCTGGCTGTTCACCATCCTGCGCAACACCTTCTATTCCGCCCGCCGCAAGACCAAGCGCGAGGTCAGCGATTCCGACGGTATCCATGCCGCGCGCCAGGCCACCCGCCCCGAACACGACGGCCGCCTTGCGCTGAACGATTTCCGCGCCGCCTTCGAGCAATTGCCCGACGAACAGCGCGAGGCGCTGATCCTGGTGGGCGCCTCGGGCTTTTCCTACGAGGAAGCGGCGGCGATGACCGGCGTGGCCGTCGGCACCGTCAAGTCGCGCGCCAATCGCGGCCGGCGCAAGCTGGCCGAGCTTCTGCATCTGGAAGAGGGCGAGGAGCTGGAGATGACCGACCGGGCCACGCTGGCGGTGATGGCGCAGAACACGCCGATCCTGCGCTGAGATGGCGTCGTGCTGCGGCGGCTGTTGGACAAGCTGGAATTCACCAAGGGCCTCGGCTTTCGGCTGGGCGGGCTCTTGTCGGTGGCGATCCTGCCCATCGGGCTGATCTCGGTCATCCAGACGCTGCACCTGTCGCGCGAATACCAGCGATCCTCGGAAATCGCGCTTCTGGGCCGCACCGCCACCGCCGCCGCCGGGGAAAGGGCGCTGTTGCAAAGCGCGCTCGGCACCGCCGACGCGCTGGGCCCGGCGGTGCTGGAGACGATGGACCGGCCGCAGGCCTGTTCCGATATCATGCGCGGCCTGGTCCAGCGCACGGTGAACTTCGTCTATGCCGGCTTCACCCGGCTCGACGGGGTGACGGAATGTTCCTCGGTGCGCGGCGTGCACGACCTTTCCGGCGAATCCGCCTTTCGCCAGTTCAGCGAAAGCCCCGGCACGCTGGTCACGACCAGCGCCGACGGGCCGGTCACGGGCAAGGCGGTGGTCGTGGTGATCCAGCCGCTTTACCGCGGGGTCGAGCTGCTGGGCTTCATCGCCGTCTCGATGTCGCACGACCTGCTGCGCTCGACCCATGTCTCGGGGCTGGGGACCGAGGGGGCGCGCATCCTGACCTTCAACAACCAGGGCGAGGTGATTTCGTCGGACCGCGAGGGCGCGGGCGACATCACCGAGGTGCTGCCGCGCGGCAAGTCGCTGCCCTCGCTTCTGTCGCGCAGCGAGACGACCTTCCGCGACATTTCCAACTCGGGCGAGCGGCGGGTGTTCAGCGTCGTGCCGGTGGTGCCCGGCCTCGTCTATGCGCTGGGGTCGTGGAACCGCGCCGAATCCGGCATCACCGGCATCGACATCACCCGGCGCACGGCGCTGATCCTGCCGCTGATCCTGTGGGCCGCCTCGCTGGCCGTGGCCTATTTCGCGGTCTATCGCCTGGTGCTGCGCCATATCCGCGAGCTGCGCAGCCAGATGCGCCGCTTTGCCATCGGCGACCGCTCGGCCCCGCCGCCGGTGCTGGCCGACGCGCCCGCCGAGATCGAGGACATGAGCCAGACCTTCCACAACATGGCGCGCATCCTGATCCGCGACGAAGAGGCGATGGAGGCCGCGGTCAACGAAAAGACCGTGCTGCTGAAAGAGGTGCATCACCGGGTCAAGAACAACCTGCAATTGATCGCCTCGATCATCAACATGCAGATCCGGGTGATCGAGCATGACGATGCCCGGCGCGTGCTGCGTTCGGTGCAGGACCGGGTGGCGTCGCTGGCGACGATCTATCGCAACCTCTACCAGGCCGAGCATCTGGATTCGGTCCAGGCCGACCGGCTGATCCGCGACATCATCAACCAGATGACCAATGCCTCGGTCGGCCCCGGCGCCGGGCTGCGCATCAACACCCGGCTGGAGCCCCTGGTGCTGATGCCCGACCAGGCGGTGCCGCTGAGCCTGCTGGCGACCGAGGCTTTCACCAATGCGCTGAAATATTCCGGCGTTTCCGACCCCGATGCCGAGCCCTGGGTGCGCGTCTCGCTGCGCGCGGACGGGCCGGGCCATGCGGTGCTGGAGGTCGAGAACTCGATCGGCGCCAGCAGCCTGGCCGAGGGCACCGGCCTTGGCAGCCAGCTGATCGAGGCCTTCGCCACCCAGCTGGAAGGCGAGGCCGAGCAGGAGATGGGCGAGGGCCGCTTCCTTCTGCGCCTGCGCTTCCAGGTCGAGAACCTGCACAAGCGCGAAGGGGCCGAGATGCCGCAGGTGGTGCTGACCTCGGCCGCGCGGCCGGGCTCGCGGCATTAGCAGGTTGCTGAAAAAGTCCTTGCGACAGGACAGCGCGGGCGGGGAACCGGGAAATCCGCTTCAAATTTGCCGAAAACACCCCATTTTCGGGCTGATATCAGCTGGATCCAGAACGATTTCCGCTGCGTCCCTCTCAAAATCCCTTTTCAGCAGCCTGTTAGAAGAGGCGGTTCGCTTCCCGGTGGCATCGGTCCGACCGGCGAAAGCTGGAGGGGCGGCTTTCCCCGGCGCAGGGCGATCCTTTGGAATCGAGCGGGCGGCAAAGCCTGCCGGCCGACGCTCGGCATTGCTGCGCGGCCTGCCGGCTGCTAGCGTCATGGCTGCGGCGCAGTCGGCCGATTGCGCCGCCTTGCCATCCGCGAAGGAAACGCCATGCCCGATCCTGTGAACCTGCTGGCCTTTGCCGCCATCTCGCTGGGCATGGTGCTGACGCCCGGTCCCAACATGATCTATCTCGTCTCGCGCTCGATCTGCCAGGGGCCGCTGGCGGGGCTGATCTCGCTGGGGGGCGTCGCGCTGGGCTTCGTGTTCTACATGCTCTGCGCGGCTTTCGGGATCACGGCCCTGGTCATGGCCGTGCCCTATGCCTATGACGCCCTGCGGCTCGCCGGGGCCGCCTATCTGCTTTACCTGGCCTGGCAGGCGGTCAGGCCGGGCGGGCGCTCGGCCTTTCAGGTCCGCGACCTGCCCAGGGACAGCGCCCGCAGGCTTTTCGCCATGGGGTTCGTGACCAACCTGCTGAACCCAAAGATCGCGGTCATGTACCTGTCCTTGCTGCCGCAGTTCGTGACGCCCGGCCAGGGCAGCGTGCTGGCGCAGTCGCTGGCCCTGGGGGCCACGCAGATCGCCGTCAGCGTCAGCGTGAACGCGCTCATCGCGCTTGCGGCGGGCAGCGTCGCGGTCTTCCTGGCCGGCCGGCCGTTCTGGCTGGTCGTGCAGCGCTGGCTGATGGGGACGGTCCTGGCCGGGCTTGCGCTGCGGATGATGGCCGAGACCCGGCGCTGACTCCTCTAGTCCTCGCAGCGGCCAGGGCCGTCCCGATCCCGCTCGTATCGCCGGGCAAGCGGAAACGGCGGCAACCAGGATTCGCGGCGGATGGTCCACAGCTCATAGGTCGGGACCAGCTGGTCCGGGGCATCCAGCGATCCCAGGTTCACCTCGACCTCATCCCCGCTGCGGGCAAAGACGGACGATCCGCAGCGGGGGCAGAAGAACCGCCCGGCGTAGTCGCGGGGTTTGCCCTCGATCGTCACCGCGTCCTGCGGAAACACCGCCGAGGCGTGGAAAAGCGCCCCGTGATGCTTGCGGCAGTCCAGGCAATGGCACAGGCCGACCCGCCAGGGGCGTCCGGATGCGGTGATTCTGACCTGGCCGCACAGGCAGCCGCCGGTGAAACGGTCCATGCCGCGCCTCCTTCAGGATCGGGCGGGCGGGCGGTTCACGATGCCTTGCCCGCGTCCTTTCGCGTCGCCTGCCGCAGCTTCTTGGCGGCGATGAAGCGGCGGCGGCGGGACAGCTCCACGTTGATCAGCGCCCCCAGCATGACGGTGAAGCCGCCCAGGTAGAACCACATCAGCAGCGCGATCACCGCGCCGATCGAGCCATAGATGCGGTTGTAGCTGTTGAAGCTGGCCAGGTAGGCCGAAAAGCCATAGGAGGCCGCCGCCCAGGCCAGCGCCGCAAAGACCGAGCCCCAGGTGAAGATCGCCGTGCGCGGCGTCTTCACGTTCGGCCCATAGCGATAGAGGATGCCGATCACCACCAGCACGATGAAGAAGATCGCCATCCAGGGCAGGGCGCCGATCAGCCAGTTGCGCAGGGGCACGTCGGGCAGGAAGTTGAAGGCGATGGGCACCACGACGATGGTAAGCAGCCCCAGCGCGATCACCAGCACGATGACCAGCGTCAGCACATAGGCCAGCAGGAAGCCCATGACCGTGGAATGCGAGCGCACGCCATAGGCCGCGTTCAGCCCGCGGATCAGCCCGTCCACCCCCGCCCGCGCCGAGACGGTGGCGATGATGAAGGAAATCGCCGTGGTCCAGCCCAGCTGCGTGCGCCCCGCCGCCACCAGCGCGCTGATCTGGCCATAGATGATGTCCGCGGCGCTTTGCGGGATGAAGCCGTCCGTCGTATGGACGTATTGCTCGATCACCTCGGGGTCGTTCCACAGCCCCCATAGCGCAAACAGCGCCGCCATTCCCGGAAAGACCGCGAACATGGCATAGAAGGCCACGCCGGCGGCAATCAGGCTCATGTGGATCTTGTCCATCCGCTCGAAGATCGCCAGGACGAACTGCCACCAATCCCTGATCAAGGTTCCCGTCCTTTTCCGTTTCGGTCGCCGGCCCTGCGGGGAAACCCGCTTCCCCGCGGGAAAGGTTCCGGCCCCTCTAGTGGTTCACGTCCCGATAGCGCAGCCAGACCGCCTTTTCGCCCAGTTTCGCGACGAAGGCGGCATGGGCCTGGGCCTCGGCCTCGGTGATGCGGGGGGCAAGCGGGCGCGGCCTTTGCCCCCTGGGGGCGGCGGCGCCCTGCGCCCCCGTGCCCGGACCCGAGGCGCCGTGCAGCGGCCCCGTCTCCAGCACCAGTCCCGGCTGGCGGCCGCCGCGCAGCGCCAGGTAGACCTCGGCCAAAAGCTCGCTGTCCAGCAGCGCGCCGTGCAGCGTGCGGTTCGAGTTGTCGATGCGGAAGCGCCGGCACAGCGCATCGAGCGAGTTCTGCGCGCCGGGGAACTGGCTGCGCGCCAGTTCCAGCGTATCGACCGCGCGGCTGAAGGGCATGACCGGAAAGCCGCAAAGCCGCAGCTCGGCGTTCAGGAATTTCATGTCGAAGCTGGCGTTGTGGATCACCAGCCGGGTGTCCTGGCCGATGAAGGCGGCGAAATCCGCCGCGATCTCGGCGAATTTCGGCTTGTCGCGCAGGAAGTCGTCGCCGAGGCCATGCACCTCGAACGCCTCCTGCGGCATCGGGCGCTCGGGGTTGATATAGACGTGGAAGGTGCGCCCGGTGGGCAGGTGGTTCATCAGCTCGATCGCGCCGATCTCGACGATGCGGTCGCCGGTATCGGGGTCGAAGCCCGTGGTTTCGGTGTCGAGGACGATCTCACGCATGGGGCCGTTCTGCCATGATCCGGGCGCAGATGTCCATGATCGCCGCCCGCGCGCCGTCCAGCGTGTCCGAGGGGATCAGGAAATCCGCCCGCTTGCGCTTTTCCGCATCCGGCATCTGCCGCGACAGGATCATCCGGAAATCCGCCTCGGTCATGCCGGGCCGGGCCAGCACCCGCGCCCGTTGCACCTCGGCCGGGGCCGAGACCACCGCCACCCCGTCCATCTGGCGCTGGGACCCGCCCTCGAACAGCAGGGGGATGTCCAGCACCACGATGGGCGCGTCCTTGTGCGCGGCGATGAAGCCGGCGCGGTCCTCGGCCACCAGCGGATGCACGATGGCCTCCAGCCGGGCAAAGCCCGAGGGGTCGGCGGCCAGCGCCTCGCGCAGCGCGGCGCGGTCGATGCCGCCCTCCCGCAGCACGCCGGGAAAGGCGGCGGCCACCGGCGCGACGGCCGCGCCGCCGGGCGCGTAAAGCCGATGCACCGCCGCATCCGCGTCCCAGACCGGATGGCCCAGGTCGCGAAACATCTGCGCGGCGGTGGATTTCCCCATGCCGATGCCGCCGGTCAGGCCCAGCCGGTAGCTCATGCCAGCACGATCCGGCGCAATTCGTCGTCGACCTCGGGGCGCTGGCCGAACCAGCGCTCGAAGCCGGGCGTGGCCTGGTGCAGCAGCATGCCCAGCCCGTCCACGACCTCGCAGCCGCGCGCCTGCGCCTCGGCCAGGAACGGCGTCGTCAGCGGCGTATAGACCAGGTCGGTGACCAGCGTGCCCGGCGACAGCGCGTCCAAGGGCACCCGCAGCGGCGGCTTGCCCTCCATGCCCATCGAGGTGGCGTTGACCACGGTCATCGCGCCTTCCAGCATGTTGCCGGCCTGCGCCCAGTCATAGACCACGACCTTGGCGCCGAACTCGGACCGGATCTGTTCGGCCCGGATGCGGGTGCGGTTGGCGATGCGCAGCTCGGGCACCCCGCTTTCCAGCAGCGAGGCGACCACGGCCCGCGCCGCGCCGCCCGCGCCGATCACCGCCGCCGGGCCCAGGCCGGGGATCCAGTCCGGCGCGTGCTGGCGGATGTTGGCGATGAAGCCGTAGCCGTCGGTATTGTCGGCATGGATCTTGCCGTCGGCGCGGAAGATCAGCGTGTTCGCCGCCCCGATCAGCGCGGCGCGGTCGGTGACGACATCGGCCAGCGCCAGCACGCTTTCCTTGTGCGGGATGGTGACGTTGGCGCCGACGAAGCCCATGTGCGGCATGGCGCGCAGCACCTCGGCCAGATGCTCGGGCATCACCGGCAGCGGCACGTAATGGCCGGCGATGCCATAGCGCTGCAGCCAATGCCCGTGCAGCCGGGGCGAGCGGGAATGCGCGATGGGCCAGCCGATGACCCCGGCAAGGGGCGCATGCTTGGGGGCGGGCAAACTGTCAACCATGGCAGACCTGCGGTGCTTTCTCGGGGGCGTCGCCCCGGCATCGGGATTGATCGAATGTCATGTCACAACTGCTATCGGGCTGCCCTGGGGTCAAGCCGTATCGCCCTTCGCGGCCTGGGCCATGGCAAGAATGCAACCCCGGCCGGGCGTCGCGTTCAGACCACGCTCATCTCGGGCAGGCCGCCCTCGGCCACCAGATCCTCCAGCGTCAGCGATTCGATCAGCAGCAGATAGGACCAGAACACCTGGCCGAACATGCGGCGCAGCCGGCAGGTCGCCTCGTCCGTGCAATCCTCGCAGCGCTGATAGGACCGGCGCGACAGGCAGGGCAGCGGCGCGATGGGCCCGTCCACCTGGCGCAGCAATTCGCCGATGGAAATCTCGTTCGGGCGCTTGATCAGCACATAGCCGCCAGCCCGGCCGCGGCGCGAGCCGACATAGCCGGCATTGCGCAGCTCCAGCATGATATGTTCCAGAAAACGCTTGGGCGCGCCGGAACGCTGCGCGATCTCTTCGATCGTCAGGGCATTGCCGCCGGCGGCGACCTCATCTGCCAGGGCCATCAGCGCCTTGATGGCATATTTCGTTTTCTGCGAGATCATAGGGGAATCCTTAGTGTTCGCCGTCCCGTCATGCAATGATTTCGGCAAGAAATTGCAGGGCGCCCCGCCTTCTGTTCAGGAACCATCGCCAAAGCGTCATCGTTTTGTCACATTGACCGCGCATTTCTGCGGGGCAACATCAAGGAGTAGCTCATGCGCATCGCAGTTCTTGGCGGCGACGGGTTCGTCGGCTGGCCGACCGCCCTGCACCTGTCCAATCTGGGCCATGACATTCACATCCTGGACAACCTGTCGCGGCGCTGGATCGACACCGAGCTGGGCGTGCAGTCGCTGACGCCGATGGATTCGATCCAGGAACGCTGCCGGATCTGGCACCAGGAGACGGGGCGGCGGATCCATTTCCACCTGCTGAACCTGGCCACGGAATACGAGCGGCTGAAAGCCTGGCTGGCCGAGCATCGCCCCGACGCGGTGATCCATTTCGCCGAACAGCGCGCCGCGCCCTATTCGATGAAGACCGACCGCCACAAGGTCTATACGGTCAACAACAACATCAACGCCACGCACAACCTGCTGGCGGCGCTGGTGGAAACCGGCATCGACGCGCATCTGGTGCATCTGGGCACCATGGGGGTCTATGGCTATTCCACCATCGGCGCCCCGATCCCGGAAGGCTATCTGGACGTCTCCATCGAGACGCCCGCCGGCCCGCGCGCGCAGCAGATCCTGTATCCGACCCGGCCCGGCTCGGTCTATCACATGACCAAGAGCCTCGATCAGATCCTGTTCCAGTTCTATGCCCAGAACGACGGGCTGCGCATCACCGACCTGCACCAGGGCATCGTCTGGGGCACCCATACCGACCAGACCCGCCGGCACGAGCAGTTGATCAACCGCTTCGACTATGACGGCGACTATGGCACGGTGCTGAACCGCTTCCTGATCCAGGCCGCCATCGGCCATCCGCTGACCGTGCATGGCACCGGCGGCCAGACCCGCGCCTTCATCCACATCCAGGATTCGGTGCGCTGCATCGAGCTGGCGCTGCGGGACGCCCCGCCGGCCGGCGAGCGGGTGCGCATCTTCAACCAGATGACCGAGACGCATCGCGTCCGCGACCTGGCCGAGCTGGTCGCCCGCATGACCGGGGCCGAGGTCGCCTATCTGCCCAACCCCCGCAAGGAGGCCGACGAGAACGAGCTGGTGGTCAAGAACGACCAGTTCCTGGCGCTGGGCCTCAAGCCCATCACCCTGGCCGAGGGGCTGCTTTCCGAGGTGGTCGACGTGGCGCGCAGATATGCCCATCGCATCGACCGCTCGCGCGTGCCCGCCGTCTCGGCCTGGACCCGCGACATCGCCCAGCGGGTCGAGCATGATCCCGAAGGCAAGAGGCTGCGTTCGGTATCGTGATCCCCGAAGGCATTCACCCCCAGGGCAAGGCGCGGTCCGGCCGCGCCTTTGTCACGCTGGCGACCAATCCCGACTATGCGACCGGGGCGGCGGCGCTGTTCCGGTCGCTGCGCCGGACCGGGACCACCGCCGACCTGGTCCTGCTTTACACCGACCTGCCGCAGGATGCGGTCGAGGCGCTGCGGGCGCTGGACGTGCGCCCGGTGCGGGTGGACCTGCTGCCCACCTCCGAGGGGTTCAACGCCCTGCACGCCCGCGACCGGCTGCACGGCGCCGCGCCCTTCACCAAGGGCGAAAAGCCGCCCTTCCACACGCCCTTGGACAATTTCGCCAAGCTGCGGCTGTGGCAGCTGGATTACGACCGCGTGGTGTTCATCGACGCCGATGCCATCGTGCTGCAGAATATCGACCGGCTGTTCGACTACCCGGAATTTTCCGCCGCGCCGAATGTCTATGAAAGCCTGGCCGATTTCCACCGCCTGAACTCGGGCGTCTTCACCGCCCGGCCCTCGGCACAGACCTTCCGCGCCATGCTGGCCCGGCTGGACCAGCCCGGCCGGTTCTGGCGCCGCACCGACCAGACCTTTCTGGAAAGCTATTTCCCGGACTGGCACGGGCTGCCGGTCTTTGACAACATGCTGCAATATGTCTGGCTGAACCTGCCGCAGCTGTGGCGCTGGCAGGACATCCGCGTGCTGCATTACCAATATGAAAAGCCCTGGCAGGACCACGCCAAGGCCGAGGCCCTGCGCCCGCTGGTCGATCTGTGGCGCGCCCATGCCGGCGACGGGCCGGTGCCCGATCCGCGCGACCTGCCGCCCCCGCCCGGCCGCGCATCCGGTGCGGCATGAGGATCGCGCTGACCGGCGCCTCGGGCCTTGTCGGGCGCTGGATCCACCGCGCCGCGGAGCAGGCGGGACATGAGGTCGCCACCCTGCCCGGCTGGCGCCTGGGCGATCCGGCCGAGCTGGGCGGCTGCGACGCGCTGGTCCATGCCGCCTTCCAGCACGCCCCCGGCCGCTATCGCGGCGGCGAGGGCGAAGATCCGCAGGGCTTCGTCCGCGCCAACCTGGACGGCTCGCTGATGCTGTTCCGGGCGGCGCGGGACCAGGGCGTCGGGCGGGTGGTCTTCCTGTCCTCGCGCGCCGTGCATGACGGCCACCCCCAGGGCATGGCGCTGCCCGACGCGCTTTCACCGGCCCCGACCAGCCTCTACGGCCAGGTCAAGGCCGAGGCCGAGGCCGCGCTGGCCGCCATGGCCGGCGCGGATTTCGCGACCGCCAGCCTGCGCCCGACCGGGGTCTATGGTCCGGGCGCACCGCAGAAATGGGCCGGGCTGATCGGGGATTTCCTGCGCGGCACCACGCCGCCGCCGCGCGTCGCGACCGAACTGCATGGCGCCGACCTGGCCCGCGCCGTGCTGCTGGTGCTGGAGGATCCCGCCATGGCCGGCAGCTACAATGCCAGCGACCTGGTGCTGGACCGCCGCGACCTGCTGGCCGAGGTCGCCCGCCTGACCGGCTGCGCCACGCCCCTGCCCGCGCGCGCCGATGCCGCCGCGCTGCGCCGTCCGCTTTGCGCGCGGTTGCAGGTGCTGGGCTGGCAGCCGGGCGGCATGGCGCTGCTGCGCCGGGATCTGCCGGCGATCCTGGACGACCTGCAACCATAGCAGAATTTCCCAGACCCGATTCCCGCCGGTTGCGGCAAGATGCGCCTTTGCGCCAATCCGCGGCCTGTTCTGGTTGGTCTGCCCCATGCGATCCTTTCCATCCCGTTCTGCCTGTCCTTTGCGATGATGGCCGGTTGCTTCCTTGCCCGCTCGGTCCTGGTCATGCCTGGCGACATGCCCCTGCGAGCCGTCGGCTTCGTCCCGCTGTCCTTGGGCGGTTCTGGCGCAGGTGATCGGCTGTGGCATCTTTCTGACCTGCTGGCGGGGGGTGGCCGGCGATACCCCGCCGGGGTGCCGCTGGTGCGTGCGCCCCGCAGCTATAGGCGGGTGCCCGGCTGAGAAGGCAGCCCCGTGACAGGACCGCCGCGCCGGGCTAGTCTGGCGCCATGCCCGATTACGACGACCTTGCCGCCCGCATCCGCGCCCTGACCCATGGCGAGACCGACGAGGTCGCGCTGATGGCGACGCTGGCCTGCGAAATCCACCACTCGGACGCGCGCTTCGACTGGACCGGCTTCTATCGCGTCACCGCGCCGGAGATGCTGAAGATCGGCCCCTACCAGGGCGGCCACGGCTGCCTGGTGATCCCGTTCTCGCGCGGGGTCTGCGGTGCCGCGGCGCGGACGCGGCAGGTCCAGCTGGTGCCCGATGTCGAGGCGTTTCCCGGCCATATCGCCTGCGCCAGCTCGACCCGTTCGGAACTGGTGATCCCGGTGGTGGGCAAGGGCGAGGTGGGCAAGGGCGAGCGGCTGATCGGCGTGCTTGACATCGACAGCGACCGCCCGGACGCTTTCACGCAGGACGATGCCGACCGCTTGCAGGAGATCCTGGATGACACATTCGGACGTGACCGCGTTTACCGGCCATTGCCTTTGCGGCGCGATCCGGTTCCGCGGCACCCATGACGCCACGAACGACCTGAAGGCCTGCCATTGCAGCCAGTGCCGGCGCTGGTCGGGGCATTACTGGGCGGCGATCCTGCCCAGCTCGCTGGAGATCGAGGGCGAGCCCAGATGGTATCGCGCCTCGGACTTCGCCCGGCGCGGCTTTTGCCCGGACTGCGGCAGCTCGCTGTTCTGGCAGCGCGACGGCTCGGACATCATCGACGTGGCGGCGGGCGCCATCGACAGCCCGACCGGGCTGCGGCTGCTGGGCCATATCTTCGTCGCCGACAAGGGCGACTATTACGACATCGCCGACGGGCTGCCGCAAGACCCGCGCGAATAGTTGACGCGCCGCGCCGCCCGGCCTAGGCGGCAGGAAAAGGGGGCGCGCGATGATCTGGGACACCTTGGCGAACTTTCCGCTGCAACAGCTGCTGGCCTTCATGGCCGGGGCATTGGTGCTGAACCTGGCGCCTGGGCAGGACGTGTTCTTCGCCAGCGCCTGCGGCATCCAGAACGGGCCGCGTGCGGGCGCGCTGGCCGGTTTCGGCGTCGGGCTGGGCGTGATCTGCCATGTGGTGATGGCGACCGTGGGCCTTGGCGCGCTGGTCGCCGCCCATCCCGGCGCGCTGGTCGCGATCAAATATGTCGGCGCGGCCTATCTGCTGTTCCTGGCCTGGAAAAGCTGGAACGCGGGCGAGGTCGATCCCCGCGCCCGTGCCGCCAGCCGGCCCTGGAACATCATCCGCCGCGGCGCGCTGTCGAACCTGCTCAATCCCAAGCCGGTGCTGTTCCTGCTGGCCTTCCTGCCGCAATTCACCAAGCCGGAATACGGCCCGGTCTGGCAGCAGATCCTGGGACTGGGGCTGATGTTCACCCTGTCGGGCACGCTGGTGACGATAGGTTACGGCGTGGTCGGCGGCTTGGCCGGCCATGTGATCGGCAAGCGGCTGGGCATCGTGAACCGCATCGCCGCGGTGATGTTCGCGGGCCTTGCCCTGCGGCTGGTCTGGAAATGAGCTTCCTCTACCAGCCCACCGACGAACAGCCGCGCGTGATCCATGCCGATCACGAGATCCTGGTGGTCGAGAAGCCGGCGGGCCTGCTTTCGGTCCCGGGTCGGGGCGAGGATCGCGCCGATTGCCTGATCGAGCGGCTGCGCGCCGCCTTCCCGACCGTGTTGCTGGTGCATCGGCTGGACATGGACACCTCGGGCGTCATGGTCTTTGCCCTGACGCCGCATGCGCAGCGCCACCTGTCCAAGCAATTCGAGGACCGGCGGACGAAAAAGACCTATGTCGCGCGGCTCTGGGGCCGGCTGGAGCCGAAGACCGGCACGGTGGACCTGCCGCTGATCGTCGACTGGCCGAATCGCCCGCGGCAAAAGGTCGATCACGAACAGGGCCGGCCGGCGCAGACCGAATGGCGGGTGGTCAAGGCCAGCGATGCCGAGACGCGGGTGCGGCTGATGCCCGTCACCGGCCGCAGCCACCAGCTGCGCGTGCATATGGCCGCGCTGGGCCATCCGATCCTGGGCGATCCGCTTTATGCGACCGGCGCGGCGGCGGATTTCCCGCGGCTGATGCTGCATGCCGAAAGCCTGCGCTTCAAGCATCCCGAAACCGGGGTGATGCAAGGCTTTACCGCGCCCGCCCCGTTCTAGTTCACGCAGGTTTCATGCCCGAACCCGCCGCCCTCGCGTAAGCTTGCAAAAGAACCAACGAGGAGGGAGAGATGTTCAGGACCGATATGACCCGCCGCGGTGCCATGATGCTGGGCGGCGCCCTGCCCATGGCGCTGGTGCTGCCGGCCCATGCCCAGACCGCCCCCGCCCAGCCTGCGGGCGAGGCGCCGGCCTTTCCGGGCCGGGCCCACACCATCCAGCTGGGCGGCTTCCAGGTGACGACGCTGCTGGGCGGCGGCGGCATGAGCGACAATCCGATCGAGACCTTCGGCCTGAATGCCGAGCCGGCCGAGTTCGAAAGCCTCAGTGCCGAGAATTTCATTCCCGCCGACCGCAGCGGCGGCTCCTATACCATGACGCTGGTGCGCACCGCCGATGCGCTGGTGCTGTTCGACGCGGGCATGGTTCCCGCCAACAACGCCGCCTCGCTGGCGCAGGCCGGCGTCAAGCCCGAGGACGTGACCCATGTCGTGCTGACCCATATGCATGGCGACCATGTCAGCGGGCTGATGGATGGCGACAGCCCGGCCTTTCCCAACGCCCAGCTGATCCTGCCCCGCCCCGAGAACGACTATTGGGCGGCCAATCCCAGCGAGGCCTATACCGCCAAGGTGGTGCCGCTGCTCGACAAGGCGCAGCAGATCGAGGGGACCGAGGAAATCCTGCCCGGCATCAAGGCCGAGCAGGCGCATGGCCACACCCCCGGCCATACCACCTATCTGCTGGAAAGCGACGGGCAGCGGCTGCTGATCACCGGCGACAGCTTCAACCACTATGTCTATTCGGTGCAGCGCCCGGCCTGGCATGTGCGCTTCGACGTGGACAAGGACCAGGGCGCGGCCACGCGCCAGGCGGTGCTGGCCCGGCTGGCCGAAGAGAGGATCCCCTTCATCGGCTATCACATGCCCTTCCCGGCGCTGGGTTTCATCGCCCCGAACGGCGAGGGTTCCTATCGCTTCGTGCCCGCGACCTATCAATTCGCCGGCTGACGGCCTTCGCGCCACGGCAGGCTCCGTGGCGCGACAGGGGCCGAGAAAATCGTTCACAATTTGTTCCATCCTGCTAGGCTCATGCGTGGAGTTCTTGCAGGAGAGGCGCGATGCCGGATCAACAGGCCAGGTTCGAGGCGCTGAAGGCGCTGCACCAGGGGGATGGCGCCTTCGTCATGCCCAACCCCTGGGATGCCGGCTCGGCGCGGCTGCTGGCGAGCCTGGGGTTCCAGGCGCTGGCCACGACCAGCGCCGGCTATGCCTTTTCCAGGGGCAAGCTGGATTCCATCGCCGGTCTCGGGCGCGACGAGATCCTGGACAACGCCGCCGAGATCGTGCGCGCGACCAAGCTGCCGGTCTCGGCCGATCTTCAGGACGGTTTCGGCGCCGCGCCCGAGACCTGCGCCGAAACCATCCGGCTGGCTTGCGAAGTCGGGCTGGTCGGCGGCTCGATCGAGGATGCGACGGGCGATGCCGCCAATCCGATCCACGACCTGTCCCTGGCGGTCGAGCGCGTCCAGGCCGCGGCAGAGGCGGCGCGGGGCCTGCCCTTCCTGCTGACGGCGCGGGCCGAGAACTTCCTTTGGGACCGCCCCGACCTGGGCGACACGATCCGGCGACTGCAAGCCTTTTCCGCCGCTGGGGCGGATGTGCTTTATGCGCCGGGGCTGCCGGACCTGCAGGCGATCCGCACGGTCTGCGCCGCCGTGGACAAGCCCGTCAACGTGGTCATGGGGTTGAAGGGCCCGACCTGGTCGGTGGCCGAGCTGGCGCAGGCCGGGGTGCGGCGGATCAGCGTCGGCGGCTCTTTCGCGCGGGCGGCGCTGGGTGCGCTGATGCGTGCCGCCCAGGAGGTCCGATCCGCCGGCACCTTCACCTATGCCGCCGAGGCCCTGCCCGGCGCGACGGTCGCCCGGATCATGGCGCCGGGCGACGGGGGGATCTAGCCCAGGTTGAACACGCGCGAGGGCTGCACCTCGCCGCCCATGTAGCGGCCGATGCAGAGCGCGCGGCCGTTGCGGCTGACCCAGACTTCCTCGCCGAATTCGGCATGGCCCAGCACCTGGCCGGGATTGCCGTTCAGGATGCGGGTGGCGCCGATCTCGGTCGCCTGCATCTCGGGCAGGTCGGCCAGCGCGGCTTGCAGGGGCAGCAGCGTCGCCTCGATCTCGGCCTGGTTGGCGCGGTCGATGCGGTCGAAGGCGATGCCGTCATCGGCCTCGAACGGCCCCGACCAGATGCGGCGCAGCTGCGCGACATGGCCCAGGCAGCCCAGCTTGCGGCCCAGGTCGCGGGCGATGCTGCGCACATAGCCGCCCTTGCCGCAGACCATGCGCAGCGCGGCGTTGTCGCGGGTCGCGCCCAGCAGCTCCAGCGATTCCACCCAGAGCGGCCGGGCGGCAAGCTCGACCACCTCGCCCTCGCGCGCCAGGTCATAGGCCCGCGCGCCATCGACGCGCACGGCCGAGACGGCGGGGGGAACCTGCATGATCTCGCCGGTGAAGTCCGGCAGCGCGGCGCGGATCGCCGCCTCGTCCGGGCGCGCGTCGCTGGTTTTGACCACCTGGCCCGAGGCGTCGTCACTCGTGGTTTCGGCGCCCCAGGCCACGGTGAAGTCATAGGCCTTCAGCGCCTCGGCCAGGATCGGCACGGTCTTGGTCGCCTCTCCCAGCGCCACGGCCAGCACGCCGGTCGCGTCCGGGTCCAGCGTCCCGGCATGGCCGGCCTTCTTCGCGTCCAGCGCCCAGCGGACCTTGCTGACCACATCGGTCGAGCCGATGCCCGCCGGCTTGTCCACGATCAGCCAACCGTGGATCTCGCGTCCCTTTTTTCGCGCCATTCTAGTTCTGTCCTACATATCCGATGATCGGCCCCAGCCGCCGCCCGAAATCGGCGCGGCCCAGGCTCGGGGCGTATAGCCGCGAAATCGAGCCGTCGAAATACAGCGCATCCTGCGCCCCCAGCCCGTCGCGGAACAGCCGGCCGAATTCGTGGAACGTCACCGCCCGGTCCGAGATGGCGAACCACGCCGTCTGCCCGTCCGGCGAGACGCCGACGCCGTTCCTGACATAGCGGCTGTCGCTGTCCACCAGGAAACGCGGATGCAGCGCGCCGTCGATGACCAGCATCGGCCCCGATTGCGTGGCGATGCGGCATTCCGGGGCGGCCCTGGCAAAGGCCCGGCTTTCGATCACCTGATAGGGCCGCGCGCCGCCGGTGCAGAAGACGCCGTTCGGCAGCATGCCGAAATTGCCGCCGCCGCCGGCCGTCACCAGATCGTGTTGGCTGACGCCGTCGCTGACGTAAAGCCCGACCGGGGTGAAATCCGGGTGATACATGCCGGCATTCATGGCAAAGCCCAGCACCTCGCCCTCGGCCAGCGTGCGGCGGACGGCGGTGAAATCGCCCAAGACCCGGCCGTCCGGGCCGTTCAGCCACAGCCGCAGCCCCGGCTCCTGCCCGGCCGTCAGCGTGCAGATCACATAGCCCTGCCCGTCGAAGTCGCGCTTTTCGCAGATCCCGGCCATGGCGGGCAGGGTCATGGCGATCAGCGCACCAAGGGCCAGGCCCAGCCGGCGCTTGAGGTCAATCTTCATCGTCTTCCGGGTGCGATTCGACGTCGCGGCGCACCCGGTCCTCGGACAAGAGCCGGCGGGTGTCGTCCATGCGGTCGAAGGTCTCGTCGAGGACAAAGCGCAGCTGCGGCGCGTATTTCAGCGTCATCGCCTTGGCGACCAGGTGGCGCAGCTCGCCCGCGTTGCGGCGCAGCGCGGCCAGCGCCTCTTCGGCGCCCTGCCCGCCCAGGGGCAGCACATAGGCCGTCGCGACCTTGAGGTCGGGCGAGGTCCGCACCTCTCCGACCGTGATCGAATGCCGGTTCAGGTCGGGATCGTGGACATCCCCCCGCAGGAGGACGTCGGAAAGCGTGCGGCGGATCAGTTCGCCCACGCGAAGCTGGCGCTGCGAGGGGCCGGTGCCGGAATGAAAGCGGTTCTGTGCCATGCGCGCAGATGTAGGGGGTCGCGGCCCGCGCCGCAACGGGATAGACATGCCGCAAACGGGGGATCGAGCATGGAAAAACCGGGAATCGTCATCACGGGCGCGTCGGGCCGCATGGGGCAGATGCTGGTGCGCACCATTCTGGGGTCGGATCAGGCCCGCCTTGTCGGTGCCATTGAGCGCGAGGGCAACCCCTGGGTCGGCCGCGACCTGGGCGAGGCGATGGGCGGCGCGGCGCTGGGAATCACCGTCACCGACGACGCGGTCGAGGCCATCGCCAAGGCGCAGGCGGTGATCGACTTCACCGCCCCGGCGGCGACGGTGGCCTTCGCCGAGCTCACCGCGCAGGCCCGCGCCGTGCATGTGATCGGCACCACGGGATTCGAGCCCGCGGACCTGGACAAGCTGCGTGCCGCCGCCCGTCACGCGCCGATCATCCGCGCCGGCAACATGAGCCTGGGCGTGAACCTGCTGGTCGGCCTGACCCGCAAGGTCGCCGCCGCCCTCGGCGAGGACTGGGACGTCGAGGTGGTCGAGGCGCATCACAACCGCAAGGTCGATGCGCCCTCGGGCACCGCCCTGATGCTGGGCGAGGCCGCCGCCGCCGGGCGCGGCCACAGCCTGGACGAACTGCGCACCCCCGCGCGCGAAGGCATCACCGGCGCCCGCGTGCCCGGCTCCATCGGCTTTTCCGCCATCCGCGGCGGCGACATCGTGGGCGAGCATGACGTGATCTTCGCCACGACGGGCGAGCGGGTGGTGCTGCGCCATGTCGCCACCGACCGCGCCATCTTTGCCCGCGGCGCGCTGCGTGCGGCGCTTTGGGGCCAGGACAAGGGGCCGGGCGAATACGACATGGCGGATGTGCTTGGTCTTTGAGGCTCCAGCGTCTAGGTTCACGCCATGACCCTGCTTGCGACGCTTGACGATGCCGATGCCGACCTGACCGCCTGCCTGGCGCGGGTGATGGCGGCTGTCCTGAAACCGGGCGACGTGGTGGCGTTGCAGGGGCCGGTCGGCGCCGGCAAGACCCATTTCGCCCGCGCCTTCATCCGCGCCCGCCAGGGCGAGGCGGCCGAAGAGGTGCCCAGCCCCACCTTTACCCTGGTCCAGACCTATGCCGACCCGATGGGGACCGAGATCTGGCATGCCGACCTCTACCGCCTGACCCATCCCGAGGAACTGGCCGAGCTTGGCCTCGACGAGGCCATGCGCGAGGCCATCGTGCTGGTCGAATGGCCCGAGCATGGCAGCCCGCTGGAGGGCGCGCTGACCGTGGGGCTGGAGCCCCTGGCGGATGCGCCCGACCTGCGCCGCATCACCCTGGCGGGCTCCGAGCCGCATTGGGGCCTGATGACCCGCCTGCCCGCCATCGCCCGGCTGATCCACCGCGCCGGCTGGTCCGGGGCGCGGCTCCGGCCGCTGGCGGGCGATGCTTCGTCGCGGCGCTATTTCCGGCTGGTCGAGGACGGCGGGCGCAGCGCGGTCCTGATGGATGCCTCGCCCGGCGTGACCGCGCCCTATGTTGCGATGACGCAATGGCTGCGGGCGCTGGACCTGCACGCGCCCGAGATCCTGGCCACCGACCAGGCGCAGGGCCTGCTGCTGATCGAGGATCTGGGCGACGACCTGGTCGCCCGCGTGCTGGAGCAGCGGCCCGAGCTTGCGCCCCGCATCTATGACCGCATGACCGACCTGCTGGTGCAGCTGCATGGCCACGAGCCGCCGGATTTCGTGCCGCGCCTCGACGGGCCGGAACTGGCGCATCAGGTCGGGCTTTTCGCCGAATACTACCCCCCCGCCGCCGGCGCGCCCGGCAAGGGGGCCGAGGTCGCCGCGGTGATCGAGCACCTGCATGCCAAGCTGGCCGCCGACATGCCGCCGGTGCTGGGCCTGCGCGATTTCCATGCCGAGAACGTGGTCTGGCGGGCCGATGCGCCGCTGGGCCTGTTGGATTTCCAGGACGCGGTGGCGGTGCATCCGGCCTATGACCTGGTCTCGGCCCTGCAGGACGCCCGCCGGGACGTCGCCCCCGGGATCGAGGCGGCGCAGATCGCCCGCTACATCGCCGCGACCGGGGTGGACGAGGCACGGTTTCGCGCCGCCTATGCGCTTCTGGGCGCGCAGCGCAACCTGCGCATCATGGGCATTTTCACCCGGCTGGCGCAGCGCGAAGGCAAGCGGCGCTACCTGGCGATGATGCCGCGCGTCTGGGCGGCGATCCAGCGCGACCTGGCCCATCCGGCCCTGGCGCCGCTGGCCGAGGCGCTGGAGGGCATCCCGGCCCCGACCCCCGAGGTGATCGAGGGCATCGCCGGATGACCTTGCCGCTGATGATCTTTGCCGCGGGCAAGGGCACCCGCATGGCACCGCTGACCGACAGGGTGCCGAAGCCGCTGATCGCGGTCGGTGGCCAGACGCTGCTGGATCGCGCGCTGGCCTTGGGGCGGCAGGCGGGCGTCGGGCCGGTGGCGGTGAACATCCACCACCTGGGCCAGCAGATCCGCGATCACGTCGCCGGGCAGGACATCGCCGTCTCGGACGAAGCCGACCTGCTGCTGGAGACCGGGGGCGGCTTGCGCAAGGCGCTGCCGCTGCTTGGCCCCGGCCCTGTGATCACGATGAACCCGGATGTGGTCTGGACCGGCCCGAACCCGGTCCGCGCCCTGCTGGACGGCTGGCGCGAGGACATGGACGCGCTTCTGATGCTGGTGCCGCTGGCGCGGACGCATGGCCGGCAGGGCGGCGGCGATTTCAGCCTTGGCTCTGCCGGCCGGCTGATCCGCAAGGGCGACCTGGTCTATGGCGGCGTGCAGATCATCCGCCCCGAGCGGCTGGCCGAGATCCCCGAGCAGGTGTTCTCGCTCAACCGGCTCTGGGATCTGATGATCGCCGAGGGCCGCGCTTACGGCCTGGTCCATCCCGGCGCATGGTGCGACGTGGGCCGGCCCGATTGCATCCCGCTGGCCGAGAGCCTGCTCGATGCCTGACTGGCAGAACGGCGTCTTCGCCCTGCCCTGCGGCGCCGATTTTGCCGGCGGCCTGGCCGAGGGGCTGGTCCGGCGCATGGCGGACCGTCCGCCGCAGGACATGGCGCGGGTCACGGTCTATGCCAACTCCGGCCAGTCGCTGACGGCGCTGCGCCAGGCCTTCATCCGGCGCGGGCCGCTGCTTTTGCCCCGGCTGCGGCTGATCGCCGACCTGGGCGGCGGTGCGGCCACGGCGCCGCTGGCGCGCCGGCTGGAGCTGGGCCGCCTGATCGATGCCGCGCTGCGGGCCGACCCCGACCTGGCGCAGGGGCAATCGGTGCCGGAACTGGCCGCCTCGCTGGCGGCGCTGATGGCCGAGATGCAGCTTGAGGGGCTGGACGCGCAGGCGCTGGACCGCATCGACGCCAGCGAACATGCCCAGCATTGGGGCCGCGCGCTGGCCTTCCTCAAGATCGCCGCCGGCTATTACCTGTCCGACCCGCCGCAGGACCGCGAGGCCCGCCAGCGCGCCGCGGCCCAGGCGCTGGCCGCAGCCTGGGCGCGGGGCGAGGATCTGCCGCAGGGCCCGGTGGTCGTCGCCGGCTCGACCGGCTCGCATGGCGCGACGCGGGATTTCATGCGCGCCGTCGCCCGGCTGCCGATGGGCGCGGTGGTGCTGCCGGGCTTCGATGCCGACCTGCCGCAGGCGGTCTGGGACGGGCTCGACGCGCTGTCCGAGGATCACCCGCAGGCGCGCTATGCGCCGCTGCTGGCCGAGTTCGGGCCGCCCGGCGAATGGTTGCCCGGCACCGCCCCCGACCCGGCGCGCAACCGGCTGATCTCGCTGGCGCTGCGCCCGGCGCCCGTCACCGACCAATGGATCGAGGAAGGCCCGCGCCTTGGTCCGCTGGTCCCCGCGACCGAACGCCTGACCCTGATCGAGGCCGAGCAGCCGGGGCAAGAGGCCGAGGCCGTGGCGCTGATCATCCGCGAGGCGGTCGAGCGCGGCCAGCCGGTGACGCTGATCGCCGCCGACCGGATGCTGACGCGCCGCGTGCAATCGGCGCTGGACCGCTGGGGCATCATCCCCGACGATTCCGCCGGCCAGCCCTTGCCGCTGACCGCGCCCGGCCTGTTTTTGCGCCATGTCGCCGACCTTTTCGGGGCCGAGATGATGCTGGACGCGCTGCTGGTGCTGCTCAAGCACCCGGTGACGGCGACGGGCCTTGGCCCCGACTACCGGCGCGACCACAACCGCCATGCCCGCGACCTGGAACTGCACCTGCGCCGCAACGGCCCCGCCTTTCCCGACGGCGCGGCGCTGCGGGCCTGGGCGGACCGGGGCGACGGCTCCAGCAAGCCCTGGGCGCTATGGCTGGCCGAGTTGCTGGACCGCATCGTGCCGCTGGCGCAGGATCGGGCGCCGCGGCCCCTGGCAGATCGGCTGCGCGATCTGCGCGCCTTGGCCGAGGATCTGGCCGCCGGTCCCGGCGGCAGCGCCGATGCCTCCGAGCTTTGGGCCAAGGCCTCGGGCGGGCTGGCGCGGTCGGTGCTGGACCACCTGGCCGCCCATGCGCATCTGGGCCACGACCTGCGGCAGGGCGAGTTCTGCGACCTGCTTTACGACGAATTGCAGGGACAGGCGGTGCGGCAGGACGTGGCCGCCCATCCGCTGGTCCGCTTTCGCGGCCCGCGCGAGGCCCGCACCGAGGCGGTGGATGAGGCCGCCGGCTTGGTGATCCTGTCGGGGCTGAACGAGGGCGGCTGGCCGCAGGCCCTGCCGCCCGATCCGTGGCTGTCGCGGCCGATGCGGCTGGCCGCCGGACTGACCCTGCCCGAACGCCAGGTGGGCCTGGCCGCGCATGACTTCCAGCAGGCCGTTGGCGCGGGCCGGGTGGTGCTGACCCGCGCCCGCCGCGATGCCGAGGCCGAGACCATCCCCTCGCGCTGGCTGAACCGGCTGGTGAATCTGCTGGGCGGGCTGCCCGATCAGCAGGGGCCGCAGGCGCTGGCGGCGATGCGGGATCGCGGCCGCCATTGGCTGGATCTGGCCGAGTTGCAGGCCCGGCCGCGGATGCGGCTGGCGCCGGCGCATCGCCCCTCGCCCATCCCGCCGCCGCCGGCGCTGCGCGAACTGTCCGTGACCGAGGTCAGGACGCTGATCCGCGACCCCTATGCTGTCTATGCCCGCCGCGTGCTGGGCCTGCGCGCGCTGGACCCCTTGCGCCCCGAACCCGACGCGGCCGAACGCGGCAACGTGCTGCATCACATCATGGACCGTTTCCTGCGCGGCCTGCCCGACCTGCCCGAGGCGCCGCAGGTCATGGCGGCGCGGCTGCTTTCCATCACTGATGCGGTGCTGGAGGCCGAGGTGCCCTGGCCCTCGGCCCGGCTGTTCTGGCGCGCGCGCATCGCCGGCATCGCCGACCGGCTGATGGCGGACGAGGCCGCAAGGCTGGCGCGCGGCCGGCCGATCCTGGTCGAGGAATATGGCGAACAGGGCGTCCCCGGCCTGGATTTCCGCCTGATCGCCCGGCCCGACCGGCTGGACCTGCTGCAGGATGGCCGGGTGCATGTCTATGACTACAAGTCCGGCAAGCCGCCTTCGGACAAGCAGATCGCGCATTTCGACAAGCAATTGCCGCTCGAGGCCGCCATGGTCCGGCACGGCGCCTTCAAGGCGCTGGGACCGGCCGAGGTCGAGGGCATCAGCTATATCCAGCTGGGCGGCGAGGGAAAGACCGAGCCGCGCGAGTTCAGCCCCGGCTTCGCCGAGGAAACCTGGGCCGGCTTCGTCACCCTGATCCGCCGCTATCTGGGCGGCGAGCGCGGCTTTACCGCGCGGCTGGCGATGGAGCGGTCCGACCATGCCAGCGACTACGACCACCTGTCGCGGCATGGCGAATGGGACACGACCGAAATCCCCCAGCCGCAGAGGTTCGCCGATGATGGATGAGGCGACGCTGGCGCAGGTGCGGGCGGCGGACCCGCATCGCTCGACCTGGCTGACGGCCAACGCCGGCTCGGGCAAGACGCGGGTGCTGACCGACCGGGTGGCGCGGCTGCTCTTGGCCGGGACCGCGCCCGAGCGCATCCTGTGCCTGACCTATACCAAGGCCGCGGCGACCGAGATGCAGAACCGCCTGCTGGCGCGGCTGGGCCAATGGGCCATGCTGCCCGAACCGGCGCTGCGCGCGGAACTTGCGCGGCTGGGCGAGGCGGGCGCCCCCGACCTGCCCGCCGCGCGCCGGCTGTTCGCCCGCGCCATCGAGACGCCGGGCGGCCTCAAGGTCCAGACCATCCACAGCTTCTGCGCGGGCGTCCTGCGCCGCTTTCCGATCGAGGCCGGGGTGCCGCACGGCTTCACCGAGCTTGACGACCGCAGCGCCGCGCTGATCCGCGCCGAGATCATCGAGGAAATGGCCCGAGACCATGCGTCCGAGCTGGAAGACCTGCTGGCCTTGCATTCGGGCGAAAAGCTCGACGCCTTCCTCGCCGGTCTGCGGGGGTTCGATGCCCCCGCGGACCGGGACGCGCTCTGGGCGGCCTGCGGGCTGGCGCCGGGCGAGGACATGCGGGCGCTCCTGGCGGAATGCTTCGCCGATGGCGCCACGGTCGTCGCCGCGCTGGTCCCGCATCTGCTGAAGGGCAGCACCACCGACCAGAAGGCGGCGGCGAAGCTTGGCCCCGGCAACTGGACGCAGCCGGGCCTGGCGGAACTGGCGATCCTCGAATCCGTGCTGCTGACCGGCGCCGGCGCCAAGGAGCCCTTTACCGCGAAATACGACAGCTTCCCGACCAAGGCGCTGCGCAGCGGCCCCTGCGCCGACCTGCTCGACGACCTGGCGATCCTGATGGAACGGGTCGAATCCGCCCGCCCCCGCCGCATCGCCTTGGCCCATGCCGAGCGGACCTTGGCGCTGCACCGTTTCGGCCATGGCTTCCTGACCCGCTACCGGGCGCAGAAGGCGGCGCATGGCCACCTGGATTTCGACGACCTGATCGACCGCACCGCGCGGCTTCTGTCGGAAAACAGCATGGCGCAATGGGTGCTGTTCCGGCTGGACGGCGGCATCGACCATATCCTGGTCGACGAGGCGCAGGACACCAGCCCGGCGCAATGGCAGGTGATCGAGCGGCTGACGGACGAGTTCACCGCCGGCCAGGGCGCGCGGCCCGGCAGCCGCAGCCTGTTCGTGGTGGGCGACCCCAAGCAGTCGATCTACAGCTTCCAGGGTGCCGACATCGCGGTGTTCGAGGCCCGCCGCACCGGCTTTGCGCAAGCCTTCCAGGCGGTGCAGAACCCGATGCAGGTTCTGGAGCTGCGGCATTCCTTCCGCAGCTCGACCGCGATCCTGTCGCTGGTCGACCAGGTCTTTGCCGGCGATGCGGCGCGCGGCCTGGGCGATCCGCCGCAGCACCGCGCCTTTCGCACCGGGATGCCGGGCCGGGTGGACCTGTGGCCGGCGATCCCCAAGCCCGACAAGCCCGAGCCCGGCGACTGGACCGACCCGGTGGACCAGCCGGCCGAGAATTCGGAAACCGTGCAGCTGGCCCGCGCCATCGCCCGCGCCGTGGGCGAGATGCTGGGCCAGCCGATCCTGGACGCCAAGACCGGCCAGCGGCGCCGCATCCGCGCCGGCGACGTGCTGATCCTGGTCCAGCGCCGCTCGGAACTGTTTGCCGAGATCATCGCGGCGCTGAAATCGGCGAACCTGCCCGTCGCCGGCGCCGACCGGCTGAAGCTGGCCGGGGAAATGGCGGTGCAGGACATTCGCGCCCTCTTGTCGGTGCTGGCCACGCCCGAGGACGACCTGTCGCTGGCGGCCTGCCTGCGCTCGCCGCTGTTCGGGCTGACCGAGGAGCAGCTTTATCGCCTCGCCGCCGGGCGCAGGCGCGGCGAATACCTGTGGCGGCGGCTGCGGGAATCGACGCATCGCCATGTGGTGGATGTGCTGGCCGACCTGATGGGCCAGACCGGCTTCATGCGTCCCTATGACCTGGTCCAGCGCCTGCTGATCCGCCACGGCGGGCGCGAGCGGCTGATCGCCCGGCTGGGCCCCGAGGCGCAGGACGGCATCGACGAGCTGCTGTCGCAGGCGCTGAGCTATGAAAGCTCGGAGACGCCCTCGCTGACCGGCTTCCTGGTCTGGCTGACCGGCGACGATGTCGAGGTCCGCCGCCAGCCCGGCTCGGCCGGGGATGGCGAGGGGCTGATCCGGGTGATGACCGTGCATGGCTCGAAAGGGCTGGAAAGCCCCATCGTCATCATGCCCGACGCCGCCAAGCGCAAGCCCCCGCGCGAGGCGCCGGTGCTGCCCGGCCCGGACGGGCTGGCGCTGTGGCGCGGCCGCAAGGGCGAGCGGCCCGATCCGGTCGAGGAACTGGCCGCCGCCCAGACCGAGCGGCAATTGCAGGAACGCAAGCGGCTGCTCTATGTCGGCCTGACCCGCGCCGAAAGCTGGCTGATCGTTGCCGCGGCGGGCGAGACCGGCCAGGGCGAGGACAGCTGGCACGCCATGGTCGAGGCCGGGCTGGGCCGCTCCGACCTGGCCCAGGCGCGCCTGCCCGCGCCCTGGGGGGGCGAGATCCGCCGGCTGTCCTTTGGCGACTGGCCCGAGGACGCGCCGGATGCGGTGCCGGCCGAAAGGCCGGTGCTGGCCGAGCCGGACTGGCTGCGCGCGCCCCCGCCCCCCGCGCCCGAAAAGCTGCGCCCCGTCGCCGCGACGGCTCTGGGCGGCGCCAAGGTGATCGGCGCGCCCGGCGAAGGCGATGCCGCGGCGGCGATGCTGTTCGGCACGCGGCTGCATCTGCTGCTGGAGCATCTGCCGGGCCGCGATCCCGCCGAATGGCCCGATCTGGCCCGCGACGTGCTGGCCGATGCCGAGGGCGGCCTGCCGGCCCCCGAGGAACTGGCGGCGCTGCTGGCCGAGGCGCGCGCGGTGATCGAGGCGCCGGACCTGGCGCAGGTCTTTGCGCTTTCCGACGCGGCCGAGGTGATGGCCGAGGTAGCGCTGGCCGCGCCGGTGCCGGGCATCGGCATCCTGACCGGTGCGGTGGACCGGCTGGTGGTCGAGCCCGGCCGCATCCTGGCGGTGGACTACAAGTCGAACCGCGAGGTGCCGGGGACGCCGCAGGCGGTGCCGCTGGGCATCCTGCGACAGATGGCCGCCTATCGCGCGGCTTTGCGGTCGATCTGGCCGCAGGCGCGGGTCGAGGTTGCGGTGCTTTGGACGGCTGCGCGCAGCCTGATGGCGCTGCCCGACGACTTGCTGGATCGGGTGATGGCGGGCCTTGACCCCAACCGCCCCGGTGCCTAGCTGTTGACGGATACGCCCTGCCGGCCCTGCCGGCACATTGCAGGAGAGCCCGATGGCCAACACCCAAGCCGTTTCCGACGCCGAATTCGACAGCGAAGTCCGTCAGTCCCCGACCCCGGTCGTGGTCGATTTCTGGGCCGAATGGTGCGGGCCTTGCCGCCAGATCGGCCCCTCGCTGGAAGAGCTGGCCGCCGAATACGAGGGCCGGGTCAAGATCGTCAAGGTCAACGTGGACGAGAACCCCGAAAGCCCCGCCGCGCTTGGCGTGCGCGGCATCCCGGCGCTGTTCCTGTTCAAGGACGGCCAGGTCGTGTCGAACAAGATCGGCGCCGCGCCCAAGGCCGCGCTGAAGGCCTGGATCGACGAATCCATCTGATTTCAGGTGCCGGGGGCGGTCCCGATCGGCCAGCCGCCCCGGCGCATCGCCGCCAGGATCCGCGCGCCTGCCTCGGGCCGCGTGGCGTTGATGGCTTTTTCCTGAAGAAACCACAACAGGTAGCGGTCGAAATCCGGCGCATGGGTTTCGGCCTGCGCCAGCGCCTCGGTCGCGCCCAGCTGGGCGACGTTCAGCGCGATGTGGTGGAAGTCGATCTGGGCGAACAGCACCGCCGGCTTGCCCAGCAGGTAGCCGTCGAAGGCCACCGCGCTGTTCTGCGTCGCCACAAAGGCGCAGTCGCGCAAGAGCCGCATGCTGTCGCCGCCGATGGTCAGGTTCGGATGGCGTGCCGCCAGCCCGGCCAGCGCCGCGCGGTCGGCATCGTCGTAGCCTTCCCTTGGGTGCAGCGTGGCGGTGGTGGGG
>NZ_JRKO01000018.1 GCF_000763885.1 Paracoccus versutus
GGGTGGAACCATCGGGGCCGCGACTGCCGATTGACCCGCGGCAGCGCCCGGTGAAATGCCTTTTGAAAGGCCCTGTGAAAGGCAAGGTGTGGGGCGGCGGAACGCGCGCCCCGCACCGGATCAGGAATCAGCTCTTGGCGCGCTCGACATAGGTCAGGTCGGCGGTGTTGATGACGACCTTGGTGCCCACGCCGATATGCGGCGGCACCATAATGCGCACGCCGTTATGCGCCATCGCCGGCTTGTAGCTGGACGAGGCGGTCTGGCCCTTGACCACCGGCTCGGTCTCGACCACCTCGACCGTCACCTTCTGCGGCAGCTCGATGGCGATGGCGACGCCGTTATGGACCTGCAGGAAGACGCTGATGCCGTCTTCCAGGAACACCTTGTCGTCGCCGACCACGTCGGGCGAGACCACGACCTGCTCATAGCTTTCCGGCTCCATGAAGTGGAAGCCCTCGCCGTCCTCGTAGAGGAAATTATAGGCGCGTTCGTCGACATGGGCGCGCTCGACCTGTTCGGTGGTCTTCCAGCGCTCCGAGACCTTGTTGCCGTCCGAGATGCGGCGCAGCTCGACCTGGGTCGTTGGCGTGCCCTTGCCGGGGTGGAAGTTGGTCGCGGTCAGGACGACATGGAGCTTGCCGTCGATCTCGACGACATTGCCTTTGCGAAGGCTGGAGGCGATGACTTTCAAGGCGGTTCCCTTGCCTGCTTTTCAAATTCCGGGATGCCGGATACCAAGTCCGGCAGATGACATCCCATAGCGTTTTTCCCAGCTTTGCGCCAGCCGCAAGCGGAAAACGACACAGATGCAAGAGGTGCGCGCATGAAACCCGCCGACGAAAGCCCCTGGTGGGACCAGGGCCGCCATGCCGGGCGCCGGCCGCTGCTGCTGGCGCGAAACCGCATCCAGGCCGCGATCCGCGACTGGCTGGGCGCGCAGGATTTCGTCGAGGTCGATCCGCTGGCCCTGGCCGTCAGTCCCGGCAACGAGGCGCATCTGCATGCCTTCGCCACCGACCAGATCGGCAACGACGGCGTGCCGCGGCGGATGTATCTGCATACCAGCCCGGAATTCGCGATGAAAAAGCTTCTGGCAGCGGGCGAGGCGCGCATCTTCGCCTTCAGCCATGTCTGGCGCAACCGCGAGTGCGGGCCGCTGCACAGCCCCGAGTTCTGCATGCTGGAATGGTATCGCGCGGGCGAGGATTATCGCGTGCTTTTCGACGATTGCGCGCAATACCTGCGCCATGCCGCCGAGGTCGCGGGCGCCGAGATGCTGCGCTTTCGCGGCGCCGAATGCGATCCCTATGCCACGCCCGAGGTGATGACCGTGGCGCAGGCCTTCCGCGAATTTGCCGGCATCGACCTGCTGGCGACCTGCGACGGGGCCGAGACAGACGTGGCCGCCCTGCGCGCCCAGGCCGAGGTGCAGGGGGTGCGCCTGGCCGCGGACGACGGCTGGTCCGACATCCTGTCGCGCGTGCTGGTGCAACGGGTCGAGCCGCATCTGGGCCATGGCCGCCCGCTGATCCTCGACCGCTACCCGGCGGCCGAGGCGGCGCTGGCGCGGCCTGCCGCGGACGAGCCGCGCGAGGCCGAGCGGTTCGAGCTTTACGCCTGCGGCGTCGAGCTGGCCAACGGCTTCGGCGAGTTGACCGACCCCGCCGAACAGCGCCGCCGCTTCCAGCTGGAGATGGCGGAGAAGGTCCGCATCTATGGCGAGCGTTACCCGCTGGACGAGGATTTCCTGGCCGCGCTGGCCTTCATGCCGCCGGCCGCGGGCTGCGCGCTGGGGTTCGACCGGCTGGTGATGCTGGCCACCGGCGCGCCGCGGATCGACGAGGTGATCTGGACCCCGCTGCAAGCCGAATAAGGCCCTGGTGCCGCCCGAGCCTGCCGAAAGGCGGCCTCTTGCCGCCGCGGGTTTTCCGGCTTTCGGCGCAGGAAAACGGACGCTAGGCTAGGACAAAAGGCTCGACCAAGGGGACAGGAATGCGGCTTTCATTGCGACTTTCGGCAACGCTCACGGCCATGGCTCTGCTGCTTGGCGGCTGCGCCGGCCAATATCCCGGCGCGGGCGTTCCCCAGCAAAGCCAGGAGATCAAATGGGGCCGCTACCAGAGCCCGCCGGCCGAAAAGGTCGCCGGGCTGCGCAACTGGGTCGAAGGCTTCAAGGCCAGCGCCCGCGGCCAGGGCATCAGCGACAGCACGCTGGAGTTCGCCTTCCGCGACGTGACCTACAACCCCGAGGCGCTGCGCCGTTCGCAGAACCAGGCCGAGTTCAAGAAATCCCTGTGGGAATACCTGGAGAACGCGGTTTCGGAAAAGCGCCAGACCAACGGCCGGGCGGCGCTGGCGCAATATGGCGGCGTGCTGAGCCGGATCGAGGCGACCTATGGCGTCGACAAGGAGGTCGTCGCGGCGGTCTGGGGCATGGAATCGACCTATGGCGAGCGGCGCGGCGACCTGCCCCTGATCGAAAGCCTGGCCACCCTGGGCTATGAGGGCTATCGCGGCGCCTTCTTCCGCAGCCAGCTGATGGCGGCGCTGAAGATCCTGCAATCGGGCGACATCGACCCCGGCCACATGACCGGCAGCTGGGCCGGCGCCATGGGCCACACCCAGTTCATCCCGACCACCTATCTCAGCTTCGCGGTCGATTTCACCGGCGACGGCCGGCGCGACATCTGGTCGAACGACCCGTCCGACGCGCTGGCCTCGGCCGCGAACTACCTGGCGAAATCGGGCTGGCAGCGCGGCCTGCCGGCGGCGGTCGAGGTCACTCTGCCGCCCGGCTTCAACACCGCGCTGGCCGGCAAGGGCAAGCGGCGCAGCGTCGCGGAATGGCAGTCTCTGGGCGTGCGCCAGGCCAACCAGCGGCCGCTGCCGCCCGCAGGCACCTCGACCGAGCTGATCGTTCCCGGCGGTGCCTCGGGCGCGGCCTTCCTGATCACCCGCAACTTCCACGCCATCCTGCGCTACAACAATGCCGACAGCTATGCGCTGGCGGTGTCGCATCTGGCGGACCGGCTCAAGGGCTATCCGGGGTTGGCCAATCCCTGGCCGGCCGACCATCCCGGCCTGCGCATCGAGCAGCGCAAGGAGATGCAGCGCCTGCTGACGGCCCGCGGCTTCGACACGCAGGGGGTGGACGGCAACGTCGGCTCGAACACGACCAGCGCCATCCGGGCCTATCAGGCCTCGCGCGGGCTGCCGGTGACGGGCGAGCCCTCGGCCGCATTGCTCGAGCAGTTGCGCCGCGGCTGACGAATGCCGGAAACGGCCGGGCCGGCGCCACCCTGCGCCTGCCCGGATCGGTTCCCGCTTGCCGCCGGGCCGCTAGGAAAGCGGTCGGTCCCCCTGTTTGCAGTTCCCTGCCGGGACTTTCCCCTCCGCCGGCGTGGTCCCGAGGTCGGGGTCTGCGATGTCAGGTTGGGGGGCGGCGCCAGCCTCGTGCGGCCTCGGGGCCAGCGTCGGATCGCCGAGTTTATCGGCCGTCCCGATTACCTTGCATGACTCGCTGCACGGCCGTTCAGGACGGCTTCTGCTGGTGTCACGCGGCCTTGTTGGGTCTATCCGCCCTCTTCCGCGTCCTGCAGATCTTCGTGTCAAACGACAGCAGATGAGGGGCTTTGTGTCACTCTTGCGCCACGAAAGCGCCAAGAAACGCCTTGAAATTATCGCTATTCTTTCAAGAAGTTAAATGGTGCCCGGAGGCGGATTCGAACCACCGACACGCGGATTTTCAATCCGCTGCTCTACCAACTGAGCTATCCGGGCGCCGAGCGTCTTGCTTCGGACTGGCGCGTTGTTATGGCAGGGCCGCTCCGCTGTCCAGAGCCAAAAAACAAAATTTTCACTCTTCCCTGTCATTATCCGGCACCCGCTCGCCGGGAATGCGGTAGTCGCCACGCAGCCAATGCGCCAGGTCCACATCCGCGCAACGGCGCGAGCAGAAGGGGCGATAACGCTCGGCGGCGGGCTTGCCGCAGATCGGGCATTTCATGCCATGTCCTCCGGCCGGGCAAGGCGCGCCAGCGGCACGCGGTCGCGCTTGCGGCTGATCTCGTAAAGCCCCATCGCGGTCCAGCCGATCAGCACCGTCTCGGCCGGGTCGGGGCGGAAGGCGGCGCGCAGCACCTGATCCAGCGTGCCGCGGTCGCGCTTGGGCATGGGCGCGAAATCCACCACGATCTGGCCGCCAAGACCGCGCAGCCGCAATTGCCGCGACAGGTCGCGCGCCAGGGCAATATTCGCCTTGAGCCCCGCCGCCGGCGAATGGTCGCTGCCGGTGTTGACGTCGATGGCGACCAGCGCGCGCAGCGCCTCGATCTCGGCCCAGGCGCCGCCGCCCAGGTCCAGCCGCGGGTGCAGCAGTTGCAGCGCCGCCGCCTCGGCCCCGGTCGCCGCGAAGGCATCGGGCCCGTCCTCGACGGCGTCGGGCGCCGGGTCGGCCCAATCCTGCCAAGCCTGTTCGGCGGGCTCGGGCGCGTCGAGCAGCAGCTCGGGTGCCCCTTCGCAATCGGCCGTGACGGCTTGCGCCAGCTCAAGCAGCTGCCCAAGCTCGGCCGCGATCTCGTCCTCCTGGGCCGTGGCCGCGACGGAGCGAAAGACGATGCCGGGCGCATCCTCATGGCCGTCCAGGGCGGACGAGCCAAGGCGCACCAGCCCCTCGCGCAGCGCGGCGTCGCGAATCCGGCGCGAGACGTTCACGCCCGGCGCGCCGGGCGTCACGATGACGTGCCGGCCGCGGAAATTCAGCCGGGCCGAGACCGGGACCGCCTTGCCGTCCTCGGCGCAGCCGCTGACCTGGACCAGCAGCGACTGGCCCTCGCGCAGCCCCGAGCGGTCGCGCAGGAAGCCGCGGGCGCCGTTCGGCAGGCGCAGGAAGACGCCGCCCTGGCCTTTGACCAGCCGGTCCACCCTGGCGCGGCAGATCGCGCCGGGGGCAAGCGGGGTCGCGCCCGCCGGATCGACGATCAGATCCTCCAGCCGGCCGTCCTGCATCAGCGCCGCCGCATCGCGGCCGAAGATCCGTCCCAGGACGATCTGGCGTCCCTTCATGTCGTTTTTCCTTGGATTCCGATGGCGGCCAGAAGGGCCGCGGTTTCGGCCAGCGGCAGCCCGACGACGCCGCTGTAGGAGCCCTGCATCCAGATGGCAAAGGCCGAGGCATGGCCCTGGATGGCATAGGCGCCGGCCTTGCCCAGCCATTCGCCGGTGGCGAGATAGGCTTCGATCTGCGTGGCGGTAAGGGGGCGGAAGCGGATCGCGGTGTCCACCAGCCGTTCGCGCAGCCGGCCGCCATGGGCCAGCGCGACCGAGGTCAGCACCCGGTGCCGGCGACCCGAGAGCAGCTGCAGGAAGCGCCGCGCCTCGGCGGCATCGGCGGGCTTGCCCAGGATCCGGCGCCCCGCCACGACGGCGGTGTCGGCGCAAAGGACGGCGTCCTCGGCCCGGCCGGCAAGCGCCGCGGCCTTTTCGCGCGCCATGCGCCGGACATAGTCGCGCGGGTTTTCGCCGCGATGCGGGGATTCGTCGATTTCCGCCGGCAGGATCCTGTCCGGCACGATGCCGATCTGGGCCAGCAGTTCCAGCCGGCGCGGACTGGCCGAGCCGAGGATCAGCGCCGGCGCGGCGGCGCTTTGCGGCGGGGACTGGGCAGCGCCCCGCAGGTCTTGCGGCGCCGTCATCCTAGGCTCCCGGACGGTCGGCGGGCTTACTTGAAGCGGTAATTGATCCGCCCCTTGGTCAGGTCGTAGGTGTTCATTTCCACCTGGACCTTGTCGCCGGCGAGGACGCGGATGCGGTTCTTGCGCATCTTTCCTGCCATATGCGCGATGATCTCATGGCCGTTCTCTAGCTCGACCCGGAATGTCGCGTTGGGCAGGAGTTCCTTCACGACACCGGGAAATTCGAGCATTTCTTCCTTGGCCATGTTCTCTCCTGTAGGATGACCCGCGCCTTGGGCGGGCGCAAGCTACATGCGTCCAGACGGGCGGTTTTTCAAGGGGAATCTGGACCTGGGCGGGCTTTCCTGGGCCGGATGGCCTGTCAGCGTGGCTATTTCGCAGAAAAGTTGCGCGATTGCGGCTATAGGGGCGAGGCTGCGCCGGATGGGTTGGCCGGCCTTGACCATGGCCGACATCTGCTTGGCGGTGCGAAGGAGGATCGGGTGGCCAGGATCCGTGAGCGGTAGTCGGCCGGGGCTGCGCGCCAGGGTTATCCCCCTGAGCAACAGCGGCTCCGGCTCGGCAGCGCGGAATGCGCCGGGCGGCCAAGATCCGCCAGCGGCCATGGGGCAGGGCTGTGCGACGACAGGTCATCCAGGCTTGACCATGGTGGGCAGCGGCTGGGCGGTGCGGGGGTATCATGTGGTCAAGATCTGCGAGTGGCAACCTGTCGGGGTCGTGCGCCAGGATCATCTCCCTGACCAATGGCGGTTCTGGCTCGGGGGTGTGGAATGCGCCGGATGGCCAAGATCCCTGAACGGCAATTGAGCAGGGTTATGTGTCGGTGGTTCATCCGGTGCTGACCATGGGCGGCAGCGGCTCGGCAGCGCAGGGGCGTCGAGGAGCAAGATTCGCGAGCGGTAGTCGGGCGGAACTGCGCGCCAGGATTATCCCCCTGAGCAACGGCGGCTCCGGCTCGGCAGCGCGGAATGCGCCGGGCGGCCAAGATCCGCGAGCGGCCATGGGGCAGGGCTGTGCGACGACAGGTCATCCGGCCTTGACCATCGGTGGTTCTGGCTCGGCGGGGCGGAAGGCATCGGGGTGGTCGAGATCCGCGAGCGGCAATTCGGCCTGGTCGGCGGGCGTCATCCCCTCGGGCGGCGGTCCGAAGCCTTCCGCCCGCCAGCCGTCCTGCGCGGGCGAAGGGGTGGCGGGCGCCGCGTCCTGGCTGATGTCGCGCAGGCGGATGGCGTGGAACCCGTCCTTTTCGCCCAGCCGTCCGCGGGCCAGCAGCTGGCCGCGCGCGGTTTCCACCCTGGCTTCGTCCAGCACGTTCTGCGGCAGGGGCAACAGCGATCCCGGCGTCAGGCTGCGCAGTTGGTGCAGGCTCAGACTGCGGCGGCAGAGAATGCCGGCCAGCCGCACCGGCGCCTGCTGCACCGGCCCGGTCAGCGTTGCCGGCACGGGCGGGGTCCCGGCCGGGGCGGGCAGTTGCGCCTGGTTCCCGGCGCCGGGCGAAGGCGGATCGGCAAGCGTCCCCGGCTCGACCGGCAGGGCGATCATCAGCCGGCCGTCGCGCTGCCCGCCGCTGCCCAGGCGGAGGCGGAAGTCCAGCCGCGCCATCTCGCCCTCTTCCAGCATCAGCAACAGCGGGCGGGGATCGTCCAGATAGGTCGCATAGCGGAAGGCGCCGAAATCCGGGCAGCCCGGCTGCGCCGCGCATTCCCGGCCCAGTTCGGCCAGCAGCACGTTCACGAAATCGGCCGAGATCGCGGCATCCGTTCGCGTCGGCTTGCGCGGCGGGGCGGGGCGCGAGGTCACGCGGCCGATCGCCTGCATCTCGATCAGCGCGGCCAGCAGGTCGGGGCAGACTGCGACCACGCCAAGCGCGTCGCGCCGCCCCCCGATCACGGCCAGCAAGGCGCGCTCGGGCAGGAGTTCGGGCAGTTCGGCCGGCACCATGCCCGAGCGTTCCACCTTTTCGACAAAGACCGGCAGGCGCAGCTGCTTCTCGGCCGCGCGGGCCAGGGCGGTGGCGGCGGCACGCTCCAGCCGGAATTCGGCGACCTGCCGGGCCGAGGGGCCGGCCGCCGCGCGGGCCCGGTCGCGTTCGGCGATCAGGCGGCGCAGCACCTGGCCGGGGGCCGGGGCGGCGGACCCGTCCCGATCCGCCCCGGCCTGTCCGGGGTCGTCCGACTGTTGCCTTGCTACGCTTTCCATTGCGGCCCGAATCGATGCTGCCTTTGGCGCAAGATGGCACGGACTGGTTGCCGAAAGGTTTAACCCGTCGCATTTTCGGCATTTTCCGCCCGGCGCGGCGGGCGGGGCGGCAGCGCGATGCGAAAGCAGGCGCCGCCCTGGCCCGGCAGATAGCTGATCGAGCCGCCAAGGAACCCCATGATTTCCTTGCAGATCGCCAGCCCCAGCCCGGCGCCGCCGGCGCGCGAGGGATCGTCCAGCCGGGCGAATTTCTCGAAGATCAGCGCGCGGTTCTCGGGGCCGATGCCCGAGCCGTTGTCGTGGATGTCGATCTCGGTCCCGCCCTGGGGGCTGCGGCGGGTGTCGATGCGGATTGCCGGCTCGCCGGCGTCGCAATATTTCCGCGCGTTCGAGATCACGTTGATGAGCACCTGCAACAGCCGGTCGGGGTCGGTGATGACAGGCAGATGCTCGGCCAGGGGGTTGCGGCGGATGGCGAAATCGCGTCCCGCGGCGCTTGCCCCGCCCGCGGCCAGCGCGCGCTCGATCAGGTCGTGCAGGTTGACGACGCCGGGCTTCAGCTGCGCCCGGCCCGATTCCAGCACCGAGATGTCCAGCAGGTCGTCCAGCAGCCGGGTCATGCGGGCGGCCTCGTCCTGGATGATCCCGGCAAAGCGGCTGCGGTCGGCGGCGGGCAGGTCCGGCTCCATCAGGATCTCGGAAAAGGCGCGGATCGAGGTCATGGGCGTGCGCAATTCATGGCTGATCTGGCCCAGGAAGGCGTCCTTCTGCGCCGAAAGCACGGTCAGTTTCTCGTTGCTTTCCCGCAGCATGGCGGCGGTCCTGGCCAGTTCGGCCGAGGTCAGCTCCAGCCGGCGGTTGTCCTCGCGCGCGCGGCTGGCCTCGCCCGCAACCTCCATCAGCTCGGCCACGGTGACGGAGCCGCGCCCGCCGACCCGCGCCATCAGCGCCGAGGCGGTGGCCGCGCCCACCGTCCCGGCCAGATGGCGTTCGAAATCCGCCAGGAAGCGCGGGGTCAGGTCGGGAAGATAGCCGGACTTGCCCTGGTTCTCGGCGGCCTTGCGGAACACCTCGAGCGCGTGGTCGTTGCCCCAGATCCGCCCGGCCAGCGTCAGCAGCGCCTCGGCCTGCACCGCGGGGGCGGTTTCGCTGGCGGCGGCATCGGGGGCGATGGCATGGACGAAGGACAGCGCCTGCAGCCGCTCGGTCGGGTCGGGGAAATCGACCAGCGAGATCAGCACCAGAAGCAGCAGGTTCACCGCCAGCGCCAGCAGCACCGCGCCGGCGAAGGCGTCGATTCCCGCCGGAAAGGCCGGCGGCGCAGCGAGGCCCAGCGAGGGCAGGAAGATCGCCCCGCCCCAGATCAGCGCGCCGGCGACGATGCCGGCAATGGCGCCGCGCCGGGTCGCGCCGCGCCAGACCAGCCCGGCGACCATGGCCGGCAGCACCTGCGCCATGCCGGAAAAGGCGACCGTGCCCATGGCGGCCAGCGCCGTGGTGCCGCCGGTGGTGCGGTGGTAAAGCCAGCCCGCGCCGATCACCGCGACGATGGCCAGCCGCCGCGCATTCAGCATCAACGTGCCCAGATCCTCGCGCGCCTGCGCCGGTTCGGACAGCGCGGTCTGGCGCAGCCAGAGCCACAAGGGCACCAGCCAATGGTTCGCCATCATCGTCGACAGCGCGATGGCGCTGACCACCACCATCGACATGGCCGAGGAAAAGCCGCCCAGGAACACCAGCGCCGCCAGCGTGTCGCGGCCCTGCGACAAGGGCAGCGCCAGGACGTAGAGGTCGGGGTTCGAGCCCCTGGGCAGCAGGTCCATGCCGACCACGGCGATGGGCAGGACCAGGAAGGACATGGCGGCCAGATAGGCGGGAAAGGCCCAGCCGGCCTGGCGCAGGCGGTTCTCGTCGCTGGCCTCGACCACCAGGACGTGGAACATGCGCGGCAGCACCATGACCGCGGCGCCCGACAGCGCGATCAGCGTGAACCAGCGCTCGGGCCGGATCTGCCAGCCCTCGCCCCCGGCCGAGACGGCCATGCGGTCGATGCGCGCCAGCACGTCGGCCGGCCCGTCGGCGATGCCCCACAGCACGAAGGCGCCGACGGCGAGAAAGGCGGCGAGCTTGACCACCGCCTCGACCGCGATGGCGATGACGACGCCGTGGTGGCGCTCGTTCGCGGCCAGGTTGCGGGTGCCGAACAGGATGGCAAAGGCGGCCAGCCCGACCGCCACCCACAGCGCGATATTGCCGGGCAGCGGATGGCCGCTGGTGGCGAAGGCCGACAGCGCCATCGAGACCGATTGCAATTGCAGCGCGATATAGGGGGTCGAGGCCAGCACGCCGATCAGCGTCACCAGCGCGGCCAGCGCGGCGGATTTGCCGAATCGGCTGGAGATCAGGTCGGCGATCGAGGTCACGCGATGCAGCCGCGCCACCCGCACCAGCCGCCTGAGCCCCCACCAGGCGCCGGCAAAGACGATGCCGGGGCCAAGATAGATGGTCAGGAACTCCAGCCCCGAGCGGGTGGCGTAGCCGACGGCGCCGTAGAAGGTCCAGGCCGAGCAATAGACCGACAGCGACAGGGTATAGATCACCGGCCGGTCCATCCAGCGCCAGCGGCCGGCCGCGGCGGCGCGGTCGGCGGCATGGGCCAGCAGGAACATCAGCGCGACATAGACCACCGAGGCGGCGCCCAGGGTTTCAGGCGTCATCCTCGTCCTCCGGCTTTGCGCGGCCGATGGCGCGATGCAGGACGGCGGTGGCCGCGATGGTCAGCGCCCAGCTTGCCGCCAGCCAGACCGCGCCGCGCGCATAGCTGAAATATTGCGGCAGCCAGACCGGCGGCAGCACCGCCAGCACCGCAAACAGCACCGGCAGGACGCGGATCGCGTCGCCCAGGCGGCGCTGGCGATAGGCGTCGCGGCCAAGGAACAGGCGGCGCATGCGCGACCTCAGCCCGCGTCCAGAAGCTCGCGCACCATGGCGCGCAGGTCGGCATTGGCAAAGGGCTTGGCCAGCGTCCGGTCGGCGCCCTGCGGCAGGTTGGCCATGCCGCGCGCGCTGAGCAGCAGCACCGGCAGCGCCTGCAGATCGGGATCGGCGCGCAGGTCGGCCAGCACCTCGGCGCCGCTGCGGCCGGGCAGCATCACGTCGAGGATGACCAGCCGCGGCGCCAGCGCGCGGATGCGCTGAAGCGCGTCGCTGCCCTCGGGCCATTGCTCGCATTGCCAGCCCTCGCGCGACAGGATGAAGCGCACCGCCTCGGCGATGCTCGGCTCGTCCTCGATCAGCAGCACATCGACACCTGTGGTCACGAGCGGCCCTCCTGGGGTTTTGCGGCGATCATGCGGGCGGGCGGGGGCGTTGTCAAAATCACGGGGCGCCCCAGATCACACGGGGCCCAGGATCGAGGGCTCGTGCCGCGCGGTGCAGGCGGGGCGCGGGCAGATGCGGCAGGCCGGCCCCACCCCCAGCACCGGCCGGGCGTCGCGGCCGGCGGCGGGGTGGATCAGCATCTGCGCCCGGCTGAGCGCGGGGCCGTCGAAGCCCATGGGCAGCAGCCGCTCGGCCACGGCCCAGGCGGCGAAGCGGTTGCCGTTCGCGGTCTCGATCAGCCGCGCCACCGGCAGCTGCGGCTGGGCCAGCGCCTCGAACAGCGGCCAGAGCGCGCAGCCCTCGCCGGGGCGCGGAAGCTCGAAGCCGGGCGCGGCCAGGCGGAACAGCGTCGCGCCCGAGCCGTCGCAGACCACCAGCCCGGCCTGCGCCCAGGGGCCGGGGCGCAGCATGCCCAGCCGGCGCAGCACCAGGTCCAGCGGCCGTCCCAGCCGCGCGGCGATCAGCGCCGGGTCGTCGGCCGCCTCGCCCGCCCCGTCTACCGCCGCCGCCAGCGCCGCGTCGGGCAGGGCCGCGCGGTCGCGCGCCTGCGCCGCCAGCAGATCCTGCGCCATGGCCCGCGCCGCGTCCGAGGCGAGCTCCGCCGCCTCGGAGGGCTCGGGCTGGCCGGCGGCGATCCAGGCCTCGACCTCTTCCTGCGGCGACATCGGCACCGCCTCGTCCTCGAAACTGTCCAGATAGGCCACCAGCGACTGCGCCGTGCGCGACAGGCGCTGGCTGTCGCTGTCCAGGTTGGCATGGAAGCGGTCGCGCCATTCCGGCTCGATCTCGGGCGTTTCGGCCAGGATCGAGGCGGTCGAGCGCAATGCCGTCACCGCCGACTGCACCTCGTGCAGCGTGGCCAGCAGATAGGGGTCGCGGGTCATGCGGTCCGACAGCGCGACCAGCCGCCGCTCCAGCGCATCGGCGCGGCGCGCCGCCCCGGCCAGCGCCGAGGCCCAGCCGGGAAAGCGGGCGGCGAATTCGGCGATCTGGTCCAGCTCGACCGGGGCGCCGGGCTGGTCGGCGGCGCGGGCCGCCGCCTCGCGCAGGGCGCCGACCAGTGCCTCCTCGCGGTCCGAGGCCAGTTCGGTCGCGTCGATCTCCAGCGCCTGGGCCAGCCGCGACAGCAGTTCCTCGCCCACCGGGCGGCGGTTATGCTCGATCAGGTTCAGATATGCGGCCGAGATCTCGGCCCGTCGCGCCACCTCGGTCTGGCGCCGGCCAAGCGACAGGCGGCGCTCGCGGATGCGGGTGCCGATCAGGGGGCGGGCGACGGGATGGCGGGGCAAGGAACGTGGCATGATGGCTCAGATCCCGTCGCGGGTCTCCTCCAGGTGGCGGATCGCCTTGACGACCAGGTCGGCAAAGCTTTGCGCCGACAGCTTGTCCTTGAGCGTCTGGCTGACGTTCGAGACGGTCTTGTAGCTGATGTTGGCCCGCTCGGCGATCTCGCGATAGCTCAGCCCCTCGGCGATGGCGCGCAGGATGTCCAGCTCGCGCGGGGTCAGGCGCGGGCGGGGCGGGGTGGCGCCGGGCCGTTCCAGCAGGGCGATGCGGCGCGCCAGGTCGGCCGGGACGTAATCGCCGCCGCCCGCCACCGCGCGCAGCGCCTCGCAGATCTCGTCCGAGGGCGAATCCTTCATGATGATGCCGTTGCAGCCGGCCTGCAGCGCGCGCCGGGCAACCAGCGGGCTGCGATGCATGGTGAAGACCAGGATCGGCTGGGTCGCGCCCGCGGCGCGCAGCCGCTCGATCAGCCGGGCGCCGGCCAGCTTGGCCTCGCCCATGGTCAGGTCCACGACGATCACGTCCGGCGCCTGCCGCCGCCAGGCCCGCCAGCCCTGCGAGGGGGTGGCGGCGGCGATCACCTGGCAATCCAGGCGGCCGCGGGTGATCCATTCCCAGCCCTCGGCCACGACCGGGTGGTCGTCCACGATCAGCACGCGCAGGGGCTTGGGCGGGGCAAGGGCGGTTGCGTTCATCGGGCTGGTCCTTGGTCGGTCGGGCAGGGCAGATGGCATTCGGTCAGGGTCCAGCCGCCCTCGCGCCGGGGCGGCCGGTAGCGCCCGCCAAGCGCGCCGGCGCGGTCGCGCATCCCGGTCTGGCCCAGCCCTGCCTGGCCCAGCCGGGCGCGGTCCTGCGCCGGCGGGCCGCCGCCGTCGTCGGCGACCTGGGCGGTGATCCCCCGGCCCTCGCGCGCCAGCCGGACCCGCACCCTCGCCGGCGCGGCATGGCGCAGCGCGTTCAGCACGCTTTCGCGCACGAAGCGGTAAAGCGCGATCCGCCCGGCCTCGCCCGGTTCGGGCAGGTCCGGCGGGCAGTCGAGCGTGATGGCGGTATCGGGCGCGATCTCGGAAAATTCGATCAGCAGCTCTTGCAGCATCTCGGCCAGGCTCGCGCCCTCGGCCGGGGCCAGGCGCAGGTCGTCGATGGCGGCGCGGGCGCTTTGCCGGATCGCCTGGGCGTGGCGCGAGACGGCGGCCAGCGCCTCGGCCAGCGCCGGGTCGCGGGCGGTGTCGGCGGCGCGGCCGGCCTGGCCCACGGCCGCCTGCAGCGCGAAGAGCTGCGGGCCGATGCCGTCGTGCAGGTCGCTGGCGATGCGGGCGCGCTCGGCCTCGGCCAGGGTCAGCATCCGGCCTTGCAGGCGGCGGTTCTCGGCCCGCTCGGCGGCCAGGTGGGCGGCCAGCGCGTTGACCCCCTCGGTCAGCGTCGCCAGTTCCGCCAGCCCGGTCTGCGGCGCGGGATGGTCCAGGTCGCCCGCCCGCATCCGGCCAAGCGCCGCACCCAGCAGCCCCAGCCGCCGCAGCACCAGCCCGGTGATCGCCATGGTCACGCCGATCGCCGCCAGCGCCATGGCGGCCAGCAGCGGCAGGATCAGCCGGAAATCGGCCCAGGCCTCGGCGATCTCGTCGCGGGGATCGCTGCGGATCTCCAGCACGCCCAGCACATTGGGATATTGCGCGATGGCGATCAGCTCGCGCTGCGGCTCGGGGCGGATCAGCGCGGCGAACCATTCCGGCACCCGCTCGGGCGGCAGGCGCGGCGGCAAGGCCAGCGCGACCGGCTGGCCGGACGCATCGCGCAGCTCGGCCGACAGGTGGCGCTGCGCCTCGATCTCGGCGGCGATGCGGGCGGCCTGCTCCATCATGTCCCGCCGCTCGAACGAGGTGGGCAGGTGCAGCGTGGCAAAGGCATTGGCGAGGCGAAAGGCCGAGCCGGTCTCGTCGCTGACCGAGCCGCGGGCATTGAGGATCAGCACCGAGGCGACGATGGCGCACATCGCGAGCCAAGCCAAGGCCGAGCCGCCAAGCGCCAGAAGCCGCAACGCCACGCCATGCGACCGCCCGCGCCGGGCAGGCGCGTCATCGGCAGCCGCGATGTGGCTGGTTGCGTCCATCTTTCTCCCTGCCGGCGGCGGCGGCTCCTCGGGGAAAGACTAGGATGCGGATCGGGGCGGGGCAAGCGGGCTGCGGGGGCAAAGCGAAAGGGCCGGGGCGCACGCGTGCTGGCCCCGGCCCCCCTGTCGTTTCCCGCGACCCCGGCTCAGGCGCGCGAGCCGGCGGGCTCGGTCGGTTCGGGGCGGCCGAGCGCGCGGCGCACCAGCACGAAGAACAGCGGCACGAACAGCACCCCCAGCACCGTGGCCGAGACGGTGCCGCCCAGCACCGTGGCGCCGATGGTGTTGCGGCCGTTCGCGCCGGCGCCGGCGGAGAGCACCAGCGGCAGCACGCCCAGCGAGAAGGCGACCGAGGTCATGATGATCGGCCGGAAGCGCTGGCGCGCCGCCTCGACCACGGCCTCATAGAGCGGCTTGCCCTGCTCGGCCTGCTCGCGGGCGAACTCGACGATCAGGATGGCGTTCTTGCCGGTCAGGCCGATCACCGTCAGCAGGCCGACCTGGAAGAAGACGCCGTTGTCGAAGCCGCCCAGCCAGGCCCCGACCAGCGCGCCCAACACGCCGATGGGCATGGCCAGCATCACCGCGAAGGGGATCGACCAGCTTTCGTAAAGCGCGGCCAGGCACAGGAACACCACCGCCAGCGACAGGCCGTAAAGCAGCATGGTCTGGTTGCCGGCCTGCTGCTCTTCCAGCGAAAGCCCGGTCCAGGCCACGTCGAATCCGGCTGGAAGCTGCCCGGCCAGTTCCTCGATCGCGGCCATGGCCTGGCCGCTGGATACGCCGGGCGCCGGGCTGCCCTGGATCTGCATGGCGGGCACGCCGTTATAGCGGTCCAGGCCCTGCGGCCCATAGCTCCAGCGCCCCTCGGCGAAGTTGGAAAACGGCACCAGCCCGCCCGAGTTGTTCCTGACCCGCCACTTGTCGATGTCGGTCGGCAGCGCGCGCGATTCGGATTCGCCCTGCACATAGACCCGCTTGATGCGGCCGCGGTCGATGAAGTCGTTCACATAGCGCCCCGCCCAGGCCACCGAGAGCAGGCTGCCCACGTCGGTCGCCGTGACCCCCATGGCGCCCGCCTTGCGCCAGTCGATGTCGAGGTTGTATTGTGCCGCGTCCTCCAGCCCGTTCGGCCGGGCCGAGGCGATGCGCCCGTCCTGCGCCGACATGCCCAGCAGCTGGTTGCGCGCGTCCAGCAATTGCTCGTGCGCCTGTCCGGCGCGGGCCTGCAGGTAGAAGTCGAAGCCCGAGACGTTGCCAAGCTCGATCACCGAGGGCGGCACGATGGGAAAGACCATGGCGTCGCGGATGCCCATCAGCGCCGGGAAGGCGCGCCCGGCGATGGCCTGCACCGATTGCCCGGCGCCCGGCCGCTCGTCCCAGTCCTTCAGCCGCAGGAAGGCGATGCCCATGTTCTGCCCCGAGCCGGCGAAGCTGAAGCCCGAGACGCCGAAGAAGGATTCGACATTGTCGGATTCGTTTTCCGCGAAGTAGCGCTGGATCTGGTCGATCACCGCATCGGTGCGCTCGGAGGTGGCGCCGGTCGGGCCCTGGACCAGGACGAACATGATGCCCTGGTCCTCGTCGGGCAGAAAGCCGGTGGGGGTGCGCAGGAACAGGAACACCATGGCCGCGCCGATGCACAGATAGATCAGCATCATCCGCAGCGGCCGGCGGACCAGCCAGTTCACCGAATTGCCATAGCCCTGCATGGTGCGGTCGAAGCCGCGGTTGAACAGGCCGAAGAAGCCGCGGGTCTTGTGGCCGTGTTCATTGCGCAGCAGCGTGGCGCAAAGCGCCGGGGTCAGCGTCAGCGCCACCAGCACCGACAGACCCATGGCCGAGGCGATGGTGATGGCGAACTGCTTGTAGATCACCCCGGTCGAGCCGCCGAAGAAGGCCATGGGCACGAAGACCGCCGACAGAACCAGCGCGATGCCGATCAGCGCCCCGGTGATCTGGCCCATGGACTTGCGGGTGGCCTCGCGCGGCTCGAGCCCTTCCTCTTCCATGATGCGCTCGACGTTCTCGACCACGACGATGGCGTCGTCCACCAGAAGGCCGATGGCCAGCACCATGGCCAGCATGGTCAGCGTGTTGATGGTGAAGCCAAGCGCCGCCAGCACGCCGAAGGTGCCCAAGAGCACCACCGGCACCGCCAGCGTCGGGATCAGCGTCGCGCGCCAGTTCTGCAGGAACAGCAGCATGACGAAGAACACCAGCACGATGGCCTCGATCAGCGTCTTGACCACCTCTTCGATCGAGATCAGCACGAAGGGCGTGGTGTCGAAGGGGATCACGTAATCCATGCCCTCGGGGAAGAAGCGGGCGAATTCCTCCATCCGCGCCTTGACCCGCTCGGCCGTGTCCAGCGCGTTCGCGCCCGAGGCCAGGCTGATCGCCATGCCCGAGGCCGGCTGGCCGTTGTAGCGGGCATTGGTCATGTAGTCCTGGGCGCCGATCTCGACGCGGGCCACGTCCTTCAGCAGGATCAGGCCGCCGTCCTGTTCCGCGCGCAGCACGATCTGCTCGAAATCGCCGGGGGTGGAGAGCAGCGATTGCGCGGTGATGGTGGCGTTCAGCATCTGCCCCTGCGGCGCCGGCTGGCTGCCGAAGGAGCCGGCCGAGATCTGCGCGTTTTCCGACGAGACCGCCGCCACCACGTCCGAGGGCGTCAGCTCATAGGCGGCCAGCTTGGACGGGTCCAACCAGATCCGCATGGCATATTGCGCGCCGAAGACCTGGACCGAGCCCACGCCCTCGACCCGGCTGAGGTCGTTGACCAGGTTCGAGATCAGGTAGTCGGCCAGGTCCACCTGTTCATAGCGGTCGTCCGACGAGGTCAGGCCGACGACCATCAGGAAGCCCGAGGCGGATTTCTCGACCGTGATGCCCTGGCGCTGCACCGGCTCGGGCAGGAGCGCGGTGGCCTGCGCCAGCTTGTTCTGCACCTGCACCTGGGCGATGTCGGGATCGGTGCCGGTCTCGAAGGTCAGCGTCGTCGTCGAGGTTCCGGCCGAGGTCGAGCTGGACGAGAAATAGCGCAGCCCGTCCAGCCCGGTCATCTGCTGCTCGATGATCTGGGTGACGGTATTGGCGACCGTATCGGCCGAGGCGCCGGGATAGGTGGCGCGGATCGTCACCGAGGGCGGCGCGATCTGCGGATATTGCGCCACCGGCAGCGAGACGATCGACAAGAGCCCCAGACCCATGATCAGGATCGAGATCACCCAGGCGAAGACCGGACGGTCGATGAAAAAGCGGGCCATGTGCGGTTCCTGTGCTGTTCCCTCGCGGCGTTCGGGTCAGTTCGCCGGCTGTCCGGCGCCGGTCTCGGTTGCGCTCTCTGCACCCGCGCCTTCGGCGGCGGGCTGGTCTGCGGGTTGCTCTGCGGATTCCTCTGCGGGCTGTTCCGCGTTCCCGGCTTCGGGCGCAGGCTGTTCGCCGGCGCTTGCCGAGGCATCGGCGCCCGTCCCGGCTTCGGGCGCAGCGCCCTCGGCGGCCCCGTCTTGCGCGGCTTCGGCTGCGGCGGCCTGGCGTTCCTCGGGGGTCACGGTCATGCCCGGGCCGATCTTCTGCAGGCCCTCGACCACGATGCGGTCGCCGTCATGCAGCCCCTCGCTGACGATCCAGCTGTTGCCCATGTCCTGCAGGATGGTCAGCTGGCGCTGCTCGACGGCGTTGTCGGCATTGACCACCAGCGCGATGGGCTGGCCGCGGCGGTCGCGGCTGACGCCCTCTTGCGGGGCAAGGATCACGTTCTGCGCCGTGGCCTGCTGCACGACCGCCTGGACATACATGCCGGGCAGCAGGGTGCGGTCGGGATTGGCGAAGGCCAGGCGCAGCGTCACCACGCCCGTCGTCTCGTTCACATAGGGCTCGGCGGCGGTCAGCCGGCCTTCCTGGTCGTATTCGGTGCCGTCGGCCAGGCGCAGCGTCACCTTGCGGTCCGACTGGCTCTCGGCGGATTGCGCCGCCATCTCGCGGCGGAATCGGATCAGCTCGGCCGCCGATTGCGTCACGTCCACATGCACGGGGTCGAGCTTGCGGATCACGGCCAGCGGCGTCGGCTGGCTGGCCGTCACCAGCACGCCCTGGCTGGTCTGGGCCAGGCCGATCTCGCCGTCCAGCTCGGCGCGGATGGTGGTGCGCTCCAGCTCGATCCGGGCGGTCTGCAACTGCGCCTCGGCGACCTTGACCGCGGCCTCGGCGGAATCGCGGGCGGCGATGGCATTGTCGGTCGTGCTTTCGCTGGCGACGCGGCGGTCGCGCAGGGCGCCCACGCGCTCGGCCTCGCGGCGCGCCGCCTCGGCCTGGGCGCGGGCCTGGGCCACGGCGGCCTCGGCCTGGGCGACGGCGGCCTGGTAGGTGGTGGCGTCGATGCGAAACAGCGGATCGCCGACCTTCACATGGCTGCCCTCGTCGAACAGCCGTTCGGTGACGATGCCGTTGACCTGCGGCCTCACCTCGGCCTCGGCCGAGGCGGTGACGCGGCCGGGCAGCGTGGTGGTCAGGGCCACGTCCTGGGCGTGAAGCGTCACCACGGTGACGGGCGGCGGCGGCATCTGCGAGGGATCCTGCGCCAGGGCGGCCATGGGGGCAAGCCCCGCCGCAAGCGGAAGGATCACGGAAATCGCCATGCGGCGCGATAGCGCGAACATCGTTTTGCTCCGGCTATTTGCTGACGGTTGCATAACGAACAGTTTCGCACGGGATGATCAATCCCAAAACCGTTTCGGACCGCGACGTTGCGCCACCGGCGAAACCCGGCCGCAGGCTTGGGGGCAAGGGGGGCCTGCCCGCCGCCCGGCTGCGCTGCCGATGGAGTATTTGGGGAACGAAGAAGCGCCGGGCGCAGATTGGTCTTGCGGCGGCCAGCGCGAGACAGTAAGCAATCCGGGCCTCGCGGGTGTAGCTCAATGGTAGAGCCGCAGCTTCCCAAGCTGAAGACGAGGGTTCGATTCCCTTCACCCGCTCCATCCTTCCAGGCTGGCCATTGTTTTTGCCGTGGGATGCGGGGGTTTCCCGTGCCGCGCCCCGTTGCGCAGGCCGCTCCCGGCATGCGGTTGGCTTCGGCAGGTGCGGGTTTCCTGCCTGGGGCGATGCCGATCCGACCGCCCAAGGCTTTCGGCGGTCGAATCGGCAAAAAGTTGCGCCGGGGTCAGCCGAGCATGGGTTTTCCCGCGACATAGGTCTGGGCGATGGCGCGGTCGTCGCCGAGAATCTGCAGGATGAACAGCTCTTCGGCCAGGGTCTCGGCCCGCTCCATGCGCAGCGCCATCGCCGGCGTCGCGCGGCTGTCCAGCACCACCAGGTCGGCGTCAGAGCCAGGCTCCAGCGTGCCGATGCGGTCGGCCATGCCGAGCGCCAGCGCATTGCCGCGGGTGATCCAGTGGAAGGCGGCGAGGGGATGCAGCTTCTGGCCGCGCAGCTGCAACACCTTGTAGCCCTCGGCCAGGGTTTGCAGCATGGAATAGCTGGTGCCGCCGCCGACATCGGTGGCGATGCCGCTGGTCACGCCCGCGGCGCGCAGGCCCGCCTCGTCGAAAAGCCCCGAGCCGAGGAACAGGTTCGAGGTCGGGCAGAACACCGCCCGGCTGCCGGTCTCGGCCATGCGGGCGATCTCGCGCGGCTCGAGATGGATGGAATGGCCGAGCAGCAGCTTGTCCGAGAGCAGCCCGTAGCTTTCGTAGATGTCGAGATAGTCGCGCGCCTGGGGATAGAGCTCCAGGGTGAAGGCGATCTCGTCGCGGTTTTCCGACAGATGCGTCTGGATGTGGCAGTCGGGATGTTCGCGCACCAATTGCCCGGCCATCGCCATCTGCTCGGGCGTCGAGGTGATGGCGAAGCGCGGGGTGATGGCATAGCGCTGGCGGCCGCGGCCGTGCCATTTTTCGATCAGCCGCTTGCTGTCGTCATAGCCCTGCTGCGGCGTATCGAGGACCGCCTCGGGGGCGTTGCGGTCCATCATCACCTTGCCGGCGATCATCGCCATGTCGCGCGCCTCGGCGGCCGCGAACAGCGCCTCGGCCGATTGCGGATGCACCGAGCAGAAGGCGACGGCGGTGGTGGTGCCGTGCGAAAGCAGCAGGTCGAGGAACTTCCCGGCCATGAGCGGGGCATGGCCTTGCTGGGCAAAGCGCGATTCCTCGGGGAAGGTATAGGTGTTGAGCCAGTCGAGCAGCTGTGCCCCCCAGCTGGCGATCACCTGCACCTGCGGGAAATGGATATGCGGGTCGATGAAGCCCGGCAGGATCAGGTTCGGGCGGTGGTCGATTTCCGGCAGGCCGGGTTCGCGCAGGGCGGCGTAATCGCCCATTGCGACGATCTTGCCGGCTTCGGTGACGATGGCGCCGTCCTCGTGATAGGCGAAGGCGTCCTCGGTTTCGGCGGGGTCGGCGTGGAAGGAGAGCGTGCGCCCCCGGATCAGCTGTCGCATGGGTATTTTTTCAACGAAGAAGCGGTTTCGGTAAGGCGGCCGATGAGCTCGGCGGCGGTGAAGGCGGCGATGATCTCGGGGCGCTTGTCGCGCGAATATCCCGCGCCGATGGGGCAGGTCAGCCGGTCGGTGTCCAGCCCCTGGGCACGGGCGAAGCGGCGGAACTGCGCCAGTTTCGTCCGGCTGCCGATCATGCCGATATAGGGCGCGTCCATGCGGCGCAGCGCCTCGGCCGCCAGCAGGAAGTCCAGCGCGTGGTCATGGGTGACGATGACATGGCTGGTGCCGAAGGGGGCGTTGCGGATCTCGGCCTCGGGCAGGGGGGTCAGGCGGGTTTCGCCCGTGGCCTGCCCGAGTTCGCCCATGCGCTGGTCGATCAGGATCGGGTGCAGCGGCAGCAGCGCCAGGGCCTTGGCGAGCGCGCGGCCGACATGGCCGGCGCCGAAGATCAGCACCTGCGGATATTCGGGCCCGGCCGGGGCCTCGGCCACGCGGATCAGCGAGAGTTCGACCCGGCCGCCGCAGCATTGGCCGATCTCGGGGCCCAGCGGCACGTCCATCACGGCCTGCGCCTCGCCGCGCGCCAGCATCTGCCGGGCGCGGTCGATGGCCATGTATTCCAGCTGGCCGCCGCCGATGGTGCCGCTGAGGCCCTGGGGGGTGACGAACATCGCCGCCCCCTTCTCGCGCGGGGACGAGCCGCGGGTGCGGGTGATCTCGACCCGGATCATGGCCGCAGCCGCTCGATGGCCATCAGCACGCGCTCGGGGGTGGCGGGCGCGTCGATGCGCGGGTTCTCGGCATAGCCGTTGAACGAGGCCACCGCCATGTTCAGCGCCTGAAAGACCGAGATGCCCAGCATGAAGGGCGGCTCGCCCACCGCCTTCGAGCGCTTGATCGTCGCCTCGCGGTTCACCGACCAGTCGGCCAGCTGCACGTTGAAGACCTTGGGCCGGTCCGAGGCCAGCGGGATCTTGTAGGTCGAGGGCGCATGGGTGCGCAGCCGGCCCTTCTGGTCCCACCACAGTTCCTCGCTGGTCAGCCAGCCGGTGCCCTGCACGAAGGCGCCTTCGACCTGGCCCTTGTCGAGCGCCGGGTTCAGGCTGCGGCCCACGTCATGGAGCACATCGGCGCGCTCGATCACGTATTCGCCGGTCAGCGTGTCGACCGAGACCTCGGAGCAGGCGGCGCCATAGGCGAAGTAGTAGAAGGGCCGGCCCTGCCCGGTGTCGCGGTTCCAGTGGATCTTGGGCGTCTTGTAGAAGCCCGCGGCCGACAGCTGGACCCGCGCCAGATAGGCGGTGTTGACAAAATCCTGGAAGGGCATTTCCTCGGTGCCGATCTGCACCGTCTCGCCGATGCTGACCAGTTCCGGCGGCACGCCCTTGGCCTCGGCGGCGAAGGCGGTCAGCCGCTCGATCAGCTGGCGGCAGGCGTCCAGCGCCGCCATGCCGTTCAGGTCCGAGCCCGAGGACGCCGCGGTGGCCGAGGTGTTCGGCACCTTCTCGGTCGTGGTCTTGGTGATGCGGATGCGGTCGATGCTGACCCCCAGCGCCTCGGCCACCACCTGCGCGACCTTGGTGTTCAGGCCCTGGCCCATCTCGGTGCCGCCGTGGTTCAGGTGGATCGAGCCGTCCGAGTAGATGTGGATCAGCGCGCCGGCCTGGTTGTACCAGGTCGCGGTGAAGCTGATGCCGAACTTGACCGGGGTCAGGGCGATGCCCTTGCGGATCGCGCCGCCCTGTTCCTGGGCGCGGGCGTTCCAATCCAGCACCGCCTGGCGGCGGGCATGGTAGTCGCTGCTGGCCTCGAGTTCCTCGAAGATGCGCGGCAGGATCTGGTCCTCGACCTCCTGGTGATAGGGGGTGAGCTGGCCGTTCTCGTAGAGGTTCAGCTTGCGGATCTCCAGGGGGTCGCGGCCGAGGGCATAGGCGATGTCCTCGACGATGCGCTCGGCCATGACCACGCCCTGCGGGCCGCCGAAGCCGCGAAAGGCGGTGTTCGAGCAGGTGTTGGTCTTCATCGGATGGCTGCGCAGTTCCACCGCCGGGTAATAATAGGCGTTGTCGGCGTGGAACAGCGCCCGGTCCGTCACCGGGCCCGACAGGTCCGAGGACCAGCCGCAGCGGGCGTAGAAATCGGCGTCCACGGCGTGGATCCTGCCGGTCTCGTCATAGCCCACCTGGTAGTCGATGACGAAATCGTGCCGCTTGCCGGTGATCGAGAAATCGTCGTCGCGGTCGGGGCGCAGCTTGACCGCGCGCCCGAGCTTCTTGGCCGCCAGCGCCGAGATGCAGGCAAAGGGGTTCATCTGCGATTCCTTGCCGCCGAATCCGCCACCCATGCGGCGCACGTTCACCACCACGGCGTTCGAGGGCACGCCCAGCACATGGGCGACCATGTGCTGCACCTCGCTGGGATGCTGGGTCGAGACGTTGACCACGACCTCGTCGTCCTCGCCGGGGATCGAGAAGGCGATCTGGCTTTCCAGGTAGAAATGCTCCTGCCCGCCGACGGTCAGCCGGCCTTCGATGCGCCGGGGCGCGCGGTCCATTTCGGCCATGTCGCCGCGCTTGAGCTTCAGGGGCTTGGTCACATAGCCCAGCCCGGCGTCGCGGGCGCTGATCGCGTCGATGGCAAAGGGCAGTTCCTCGTATTCCACGCGGGCCAGCTGGCAGGCGCGGCGGGCCTGGTCGCGGGTCTCGGCCACCACGGCGAAGATCGGCTGGCCGTGGAACTGCACCTCGTCCCCGGCCAGCAGCGGCTCGTCGTGCAGGCCGGTGGGCGAGATGTCGTTATGGCCGGGAATGTCCGCGGCGGTCAGCACCAGATGCACGCCGGGGGCCTTGCGCACCGCATCGAGGTCCATCGAGACGATGCGGCCATGCGCCACGGTCGAAAGCCCCAGATAGGCGTGCAGCGTGCCCACCGGCTCCATCAGGTCGTCGGTATAGTCGGCCCGGCCGGTGACGTGCTTTTCGGCGGAATCGTGGATGATGGGCGTATGGGCGGCGCCCTTGACGAAGACGTCCTGTTTCATTCGACCCTCCTCAGGCGGTGGTCTGCGCCCTGCTGTTCAAGCCAGAAGCGGCGGAAGAAGTTGGCGGCGAGTTGCTGGCGATATTCCTTGCTGGCCCGCCAGTCGCTGAGCGGCTGGAAGTCATTGGCGACCGCGCGCGCCGCGGCCTCGAAGGTCTCGGCGGTGAAGGGCTGGCCCTTCAGCGCCGCCTCGGCCTGGGTGGCGCGCTTGGGCGTGCCGGCCATGCCGCCGAAGGCCACGCGCGCGTCGATGATCGTCGCCCCGTCGGTTTCCACCCGGAAGGCGGCGGCCGAGGCGGTGATGTCGGCATGGTGGCGCTTGGAGACCTTGTAGGCGGCGATCCTGGCCTCGCCCTTCAGGGGCACGGTGATCGCCTCGACGAATTCGCCGGGGCGGCGGTCCTGCTTGCCGTATTCGATGAAGTAATCCTCGACGGGCAATTCGCGGGTGCCCTCGGCGCTGCGCAGCCGCAGGGTCGCGCCAAGCGCGATCAGCAGGGGCGGCGTCTCGCCGATGGGCGAGCCGTTGGCGACATTGCCGCCGATGGTGCCGGCATTGCGGACCTGCCAGCCGCCGATGCGCAGCCAGTAATCCACCGCCTCGGGGAAATGCTGGCGCAGGAAGGGCTCGAACTCGGAATAGGTCACACCGGCGCCGATGGTGACATGGCCGGGGGCGATCTCGATCCGCTTGAGATCCTGAAGATGGCCGATGAACACCGCCGGAGAGATGTCGCGCAGGAATTTCGTCACCCACAGGCCGACGTCGGTGGCGCCGGCGACGATGGTGGCCTTGGGGTTCTGGGCCAGAACCTGCGCCAGGTCGGCGGCGTCGGCCGGCAGGATGGCGCGATCCTCGCCGCGCGCCACCTCGACGCGGTCGCGCGGGATCGCGGCCAGCGCGGCGGTGATGCGGTCGCGCTCGACATTCAGCGCGTCCATGTGCTGCCCGCCGGCCTCGGAAGCCGCGAAGGCCGCCTTCACGATCGGCTCGTAGCCGGTGCAGCGGCACAGGTTGCCTTGCAGCGCGGTTTCGATCGCCAGCATGTCGGGGCGCGGCTTGGACATCCACAGCCCGTAAAGCGCCATGACGAAGCCCGGCGTGCAAAAGCCGCATTGGCTGCCGTGATGCTCGACCATGGCGGCCTGGACCGGGTGCAAGCCCCCGTCCGCGCCGCGCAGATGCTCGACGGTGACGACATGGCAGCCATGGCACGAGGCCAGGAAGCGGATGCAGGCATTGATCGGCTCGTAATGCAGCCGGCCTTCGTGCAGCCGGCCGACCAGGACGGTGCAGGCGCCGCAATCGCCTTCGGCGCAGCCCTCCTTGGTGCCGGTCAGGCGGCGGTTGAGCCGCAGGAAGTCCAGAAGTGTGTCGCGCGATCCGGCCTCGGTCAGGCGGATCTCGGCGTCGTTCAGAAAAAAGCGCAATTCGTGGCCCATTCGGTCCTCGCTCGCATGGCTGGGTATGGGAAAAGCCTAGATGCGAATTGCTCTTTGCGAAATCTCGGATTGAGCATAAGACTTTCAGCGATTCCTTGAAAGAGGCGGGTTGAGACCATGCCATATCTTGAAAGTCTGCGGGTCTTCGTCCGCGTGGTCGAACTGGGCTCGATCACCGCGGGCGGGCGCGACCTGCGCATGTCGCCGGCCGTCGCCTCGAACCGGATCAAGGATCTGGAGACGCGCTACGGGGTGCGGCTTCTGAACCGCACCACCCGCAAGCTGGTGCCGACCGAGGTGGGGCGGGCCTTCTACGACAATGCCCGCCGGGTGATCGAGACGCTGGACGAGGCCGAGGCGGTGGTCTCGGGCTTTTCCGGCATGCCGCATGGCGCCTTGCGGGTGACGGCGCCCCTGGGCCTGGGGCGGCGGCTGATCGCGCCCCTGGTGCCGAAGTTCTGCGACGAATATCCCGGCGTCGAGGTGCGGTTGCGGCTGTCGGACCGCAACGTCGACATCATCGCCGACGGGATCGACCTGGCCTTCTTCCTGGGCGAGCCGCAGGATTCGGCGCTGAAATGGCGGCGGATCGCGGAATGCCGGCGCGCGCTGGTGGCGACCCCCGACTATCTGGAGCAGCATGGCCATCCCCAGCGCCCCGAGGATCTGGCCGCGCATAATTGCCTGCTGCTGCGCTATCCGAGGAGCCCGGAATACTACTGGGTGCTGGAAAGCTCCGAGGGGCCGCAGAAGCTGCTGGTGAACGGCAAGTTCGACGCCGACGATGGCGACGTGCTGAGCGGCTGGGCGCTGGCGGGCAGGGGCATCGTCAACCGTCCCCGCTACGAGGTGGCCGAGCATCTGGCCGCCGGGCGGCTGGTCGAGGTGCTGCCGGACCATCCGCCGATCCCCTCGCAATTCGGCGTGCTGACGCCGCATCGCCGCCTGCAGGATCCCAAGGTGCGGCTGTTTGCCGATTTCATCGCGCGCGAGGTGCGGGGGGTGTTTGCCTGAGCCCTAGTCCCGCACCCATTCCATGAGGTGCAGATAGGGCGCGCGGCGATAGCGCGCGACGCGCTCGGGATCGCCGCCCTGCGGGGCGGGCTCGTCGAAATGCACCAGCCGCAGCCCCTGCGCCAGCAGCGCCTGCATGTAGGCATTGAAGGGGCGATGCCAGTTGCGGATCAGGATGCCGCGCCAGCTGACCCATTCCGCGCGCTCGTCCAGGTAGTTGTCGATCAGGTAGCCGGTGCCGGGATCGCCGTTCCAGCCGCCCGCCGTGCTGAATGAGTTCAGGTTGGCGACAAGCAGGCTGCCGCCGGGACGCAGGACGCGCACCATCTCGGCGATGGCGGCGCCGATGTCGTCGATGTCGATGAGCGTCAGGTAGCTGACCACCAGGTCGAAGCCGGCATCGGGCAGGGGCAGGGCCTCGGCGCGGGCCTGCACGTAGCGGCCCTTGTCGTCGCGGCTGCGCGCGGCCTCGATCAGCTTCGGCGTGGGATCGATGCCGGTCGCGGCGATGCCTTCAGCGGCAAGCATCCGGCAGAAACGCCCCTCGCCGCAGCCGACATCCAGGGCGTTGCGAAAGCCGCGGCCGCGGATGCGGGCCAGCATCGGGGCGTCGAGCACGTGGCGGCGCGAGAAATCGCCTTCCTCGCCCATGTCGGCGATCCAGGCCTCGGCGGAATCCTCCCAGCCATTCCCGCGGTCCATGCCTGCCTCCCTCGATGCTGCCGAACGGTGCAGCTAGCCGATCCGGCGGGCAGAGGCAAACAGGTCAGTTCCAGGCGAAGGTCTTGGGCAGGCCGCGATACCAGTCGATGATCGCCTGGCGTTCCTGCGGCTCCATGAAGCTGACATTGGCGGGCGGCATGGCATCGGTCACGCCGGCCTGGATGAAGATCTCGCGCGCGGCGCGGGTGATGTCGTCGGGGGTTTCCAGCAGCACGCCCTTGGGCGCGGTGTGGATGCCCTCGTACGAGGGCTCCCTGGCATGGCACATCGAGCAGCGGCCCATGACCGCGTTATAGGCGTCATCCCAACCCGGCGCGTCGAGCATCGCCTGTTGCGAGGGGGTCAGGACGCGGGCCTCGGCCTCCTCGAGCGTCTGGCGGAACATGGGCGCGGTCGAGAGCCACATGACGATGATGAACAGGATCGTGGTCGCGGCCCAGGTCCACCACTTCATGCCGCCGCCGGCGTGCATGGTGTTGAAGAAATGCCGGATGGTCACGCCCATCAGGAAAATCAGCCCGGCGATCACCCAGTTGTATTCGGTGGCGAAGGCCAGCGGATAGTGGTTCGACAGCATCAGGAAGACGACCGGCAGCGTCAGGTAGTTGTTATGCGTCGAGCGCAGCTTGGCGATCTTGCCGTATTTCGGATCGGCGGGACGCCCGGCCTTGAGGTCGGCGACGACGATGCGCTGGTTCGGCATGATGATGAAGAACACGTTCGCCGTCATGATCGTGGCGGTGAAGGCGCCCAGGTGCAGCATGACCGCGCGGCCGGTGAAGACCTGGTTGTAGGCCCAGCCCATGACCATCAGCAGCGCGAAGAGGATCAGCATCAGCAGGGTCGGGGTCTCGCCCAGCCTGGACTTGCACAGGTTGGTATAGATCAGCCAGCCGATCGAGAGCGAGCCGGCCGAGATCAGGATCGCCTGCCAGGGCGCCAGCTCCATCTTGGCGGGGTCGATCAGGAACAGCTCGGAGCCGACCCAATAGGTGACCATCAGGAGCGCCGCCCCCGAGATCCAGGTCATGTAGCTTTCCCATTTGAACCAGATCAGATGCTCGGGCATGCGCTCGGGCGCGACCAGGTATTTCTGGATGTGGTAGAAGCCGCCGCCATGGACCTGCCATTCCTCGCCATGCGCGCCGGGGGGCAGGCCCGGCACCTTGCGCAGCCCGAGGTCGAGGGCGACGAAATAGAAGGACGAGCCGATCCAGCAGATGGCGGTGACGACATGCGTCCAGCGGATGGCAAAGGCGAGCCAATCCCAGATGACGGCGAAATCGGACATACTTTGTCTCCTGTCTAGCTGGGGAAAGACTAGCCGCTTCGCGGGGTTGCGAGTATTCACGCATTTCCCCTTGCTGTCTTAACGATGCGTTGAAAATCTTTCGCGGGGTGCTGCGGAAATGAAAAAGAGGGGGCTTTGCCCCCTCAGGCCCGTGCCGGGCCTTTCACCCCCAGGGTATTTGGAAAACGGAGAAAGCCTGGGCTCAGCTGCCGCGATAGGTCGAAAAGCCGTAGGGCGAGATCAGCAGCGGCACGTGGTAATGGTCCTGTTCGGACATGCCGAAGCGCAGGGGCACCTGGTCGAGGAAGCGGGGCTTGGCCGCCTGGTGTCCCTGGGCGTCGAGCCAGGCGCCGACATGGAAGACCAGTTCGTATTCGCCGGTCTGGAACTCCGCCTCGGGCAGGATGTGCTTGTCGGTGCGGCCGTCGTGGTTGGTGACGGTCTGGGCGATCAGCCGGCGCTCGGGGTCGAGGCGGTAAAGCTCGATCCGCATGCCTTGCGCGGGCGTGCCGTTGGCGGTGTCGAGCACATGGGTGGTCAGATAGCCGGGCATTGTGGTCCTTTCCTTAGTCAATCGGCGAGCCGGGCGATGGCGGCGCGGGCCTGTTCGTTCAGGCGATTCGTGTCTGCGGTCAGCAGGTGGTGATCCTGCACCACGGCGCGGCCTTCCACATAGACCGCGCGCGGGCGGATCGGCGCGCAAAAGACCAGCGCCGCCACCGGATCCCATTGGCCGGCGGCGGACAGTTCCGAGACGTCCCAGAGCACCAGGTCGGCGCGCTTGCCGGGTTCCAGCGCGCCGATGTCGCTGCGGCCCAGCACGCGGGCGCCGCCGAGCGTGGCGATCTCCAGTGCCTCGCGCGCGCCCATGGCGGCGGGGCCGTCCTTGAGGCGGGCGACCAGCATGGCCTGGCGCGCCTCGAGGCCCAGATGGCTGCAATCGTTGCTGGCCGAGCCGTCGACGCCCAGGCCCATCGGCACGCCCGCGTCGCGCATCCGCCGCACCGGGGCGATGCCCGAGGCGAGGCGCGCGTTCGAGCAGGGGCAATGCGCGACCCCGGTGCCGCTGCGGGCGAAGAGGTCGATTTCCTTGTCCGACAGTTTCACGCAATGCGCGTGCCAGACATCCTCGCCGGTCCAGCCCAGGCTTTCGGCGTAATCGCCGGGCAGCATGCCGAAGTTTTGCAGCGAATAGGCGATATCCTCGTCGTTTTCGGCCAGGTGGGTGTGCAGCCGCACGCCCTTGTCGCGGGCGAGGATCGCCGCGTCGCGCATCAGTTCCCGGCTGACCGAGAAGGGCGAGCAGGGGGCGAGGCCGACCTGCACCATGGCGCCGGGCCTGGGGTCGTGGAAGGCGGCGACCAGGCGCTCGCTGTCCTTGAGGATCGCGGCCTCGTCCTCGACCAGGGCGTCGGGGGGCAGGCCGCCCTTGGACTCGCCGATCGACATGGCGCCGCGGGTGGCGGTGAAGCGGATGCCGATCTCGGCCGCCGCCTCGATGCTGTCGTCGAGCCGGGCGCCGTTCGGGAACAGGTAGAGATGGTCCGAGGAACAGGTGCAGCCCGAGAGCGCCAGTTCGGCAAGGCCGATCCGGGTCGACAGGCGGATGTCCTCGGGACCCATGCGGCCCCAGATCGGATAAAGCGTCCTGAGCCAGCCGAACAGCGCCGCGTCCTGGGCCGCGGGCACGGCGCGGGTCAGGGTCTGGAACAGGTGGTGATGGGTGTTGACGAGGCCGGGGGTGACGACGCAGCCCCGCGCCTCGACCACCTCGGCGCCTTCGGCCGAGAGGCCGGGGCCGACGGCGGAGATCACCCCGCCCTCGACCAGCACGTCCCCGCCGGCGATCTCGCGCCGGGCGCCGTCCATGGTCACGACCACTTCGGCGCCCCTGATGAGCAGGCGTTTCGTCATCAATGCGCCTCGGCTGCGTGGGCGGCGGCGGCGATTTCCTCGTCGCTGGTGTGCGGCGCGCCGTTGAAGAACCAGTTCAGCAGCACCGCGGCCACGGCGGCCAGAAGGATGCCGGAGTGGATCAGCGTGTGCATGGAATGCGGCAGCCACTGGTTGAAGTCGGGCGCGATCATCGGGACCATGCCCAGCCCCAGCGAGACGGCGACGATGAACAGGTTGTGCTTGTTGCCCTTGAAATCCACCGTCGAGAGGATGCGGATGCCGGTCGCGGCGACCATGCCGAACATCACCAGCCCCGCGCCGCCCAGCACCGTGGTCGGCAGCGATTCGACCAGCGCGCCCATCTTGGGGATCAGGCCCAGCACGATCATGATCGCGCCGCCCGCCACGCAGACGAAGCGCGAGCGCACGCCGGTCACGCCCACCAGCCCGACGTTCTGGCTGAAGGAGGTATAGGGGAAGGTGTTGAAGAGCCCGCCGATTGCGGTGCCGAGCCCGTCGACGCGCAGCCCGGCCGAAAGCGCCTTGGGCGTCATGCGGCGGCCGCAGATGTCGGAAAGCGCCAGGAACATGCCGGTCGATTCGATCATGGTCACGAACATGACCAGCAGCATGGTCAGGATCATCACCGGGTCGAAGATCGGCATGCCGAAATGCAGGGGCTTGATCGGGGCGAACCAGGCGGCCTCGGCGATGCCCTCGAAATGCATCATGCCGAGCGCGGCGGCCAGCAGCCCGCCGATGACGATGCCCAGGAGCACCGCGATATTGGCGACGAAGCCGCGGGCGTAGCGGGCGATCAGCAGGATCGCGGCCAGCACGGTGATGCCGATCAGGATGCGCGGCAGCGAGGCATATTCGGGATTGGCGACGGTCGGCATCAGCTTGACGCTGTCGGGGACGTCGCCGGCGGCGCGGGCGGCCTCCAGCCAGGCCTGGGCGGCGGGATCGACCAGTTGCGGCGCGGTCGGGCCGACCGGCAGGCCGAAGATCCAGTTGATGCCCACCGGCATCAGGCTGACGCCGATCACCAGGATCACCGTGCCGGTGACGACGCTGGGGAAAAAGCGCAACAGCCGGCTGACCAGCGGCGCGAAGAAGATCGAGATGAGCCCGGCGGCCATGATGGCGCCGAACATCATCCGCGCCCCCTCCTGCCCCGGATTGGACGAGGCGATGGCGACCATCGGCCCGACGGCGGCGAAGGTCACGCCCATCATCACCGGCAGGCGGATGCCGAACCATTGCGTGGCGCCGAAGGACTGGATGATGGTGACGATGCCGCAGACGAAGAGGTCGGCGGAAATCAGGAAGGCCACGTCCTGCGGCGACAGCTGCAGGGCGCGGCCGACGATCAGCGGCACCGCGATGGCGCCGGCATACATGACCAGAACATGCTGGAAGCCCAGGGCGAGCAGCCGAGGCGCGACGATGCGCTCCTCGACCGGATCAAAGCCGGGGCTGGTATCGATTGCTTGCATTCGTCCTATACCTCCCTAGTTTCAGGACGTTATGTCTCTTTAGATCTCGACTTCTTGCGCCAGTCCCTTTTCCTTTGCGATTTCAAGGACTTTCTGCGCAACCGCCAGATCCTGCAGCCCGACGCCGGTACCGTCGAACAGCGTCACCTCGGCGTCGACGCGTCCCGGATGGTCGCCCGCGACCACGGCGCCGAGTTCGCCGATCTGATCCTCGCGGATCAGGCCCGATGCGATGGCATGCTGGCATTCGCCGATGCTGACCGACTGCGCGACCTCGTCGGTGAAGATCCGGGCGCGCGCGACCAGCGCCGGGTCCAGCTCCTGCTTGCCTTTCGTATCGGTGCCCATGGCGGCGATATGCGTCGGACCCTTCACATGCTGGTCCATCAGCAGGGGCGAGAAGGACGAGGTGATCGAGATGATCACGTCGGCCTCGGTGCCCAGCCGGTCCAGCTCGACCGCCTCGAAGGGCAGGCCCAGCTCGGCCGCGGTATCGGCAAGGCGCGACAGCATCTCGGGATGCGGGTTCCAGCCGATGACCTTCTCGAACGGATGCACATTGGCCGCCGCCCGCATCTGGAAGGCGGACTGGTGGCCGGCGCCGATCATGCCCAGCACCTTGGCCCCCTTGGGCGCCAGATACTTGATCGACACCGCCGAGGCTGCCGCGGTGCGCAGCGCCGTCAGCAGGTTGCCGCCCACCGCGGCAGTCACCCGGCCGGTGTCCGGGTCGAACAGGAAGACGGTGGACTGGTGGTTGATCAGGTTGTGCTTCTGGTTGTTCGGCCAGTAGCCGCCGGCCTTCAGCCCCAGCACCAGCGCCGAGGCGTCGAAGCCGCCCTTGAAGCCGTAAAGCGCATCCTCGTGGCCGATGGCCTCGCGCACCACCGGGAAGTTATAGGCCTTGCGACGGGCCATCGAGGCGAAGATGGCCTCGATGGCCTCGAAGGCCGCCTCGGGGGTCATCAGACCCGCGATTTCCTTTTCGGCGACGACGAGCATCAGTAGCCCTTTCCGCGCGCCGAAACCGGCCAGACCGTCTCGACCTTGCCGTTCCGAACGCCGACATACCAGTCGTGGACGTTGCAGGTCGGGTCGCAATGGCCGGGCACCAGCCGCAGCTTGTCGTTGACTTTCAGCACGCCGTCCTTGTCCTCGACCACACCATGCTCGTCGCTGCACTTGATGTATTTCACGTCGTCGCGGCCATAGACGAAGGGCAGGCCGCTATCGACCGACTGCGCCTTGAGCCCGGCATCGACCACCGCCAGGTGCGGCTTGGCATGGCTCATGACCGAGGTCAGGATGAACAGCGCGTTCTCCCATTCGCCCTGGTCGATACGCTTGCCCTCGGCATCGTGGATGCGGCCGTAATCGGCATCCATGAAGGCGTAGCTGCCGCATTGCAATTCGTTGTAAACGCCCGAATTGCTTTCGAAGTAATACGACCCCGTGCCGCCGCCCGAGACGAATTCGGGGGGCAAGCCCTCGGCTTCCAACGCCGCGACGGCTTCCTTGACCTGGGCGATGGCGGCGTCCAGCTTGGCCTTGCGGTCCTCGTAGCTGTCCATGTGCTGCATGGCGCCCTGATAGGCCTGGATACCCCTGAAGACCAGGTTCGGGGCGGCGTCGGCGGCCTTGGCGATCTCGACCACGGCTTCCTTGGTGGTCACGCCGCAGCGCCCGGCGCCGCAGTCGATTTCCACGAAGATGCCCAGTTCGGTGCCGTGCTTTTGCGCCGCCGCCGACAGGTCGGCGATGTTGGACACGTCGTCGACGCAGACCGTCACCGTCGCGCCGGTCTTGGGCAGGCGGGCCAGCCTGTCGATCTTGGCCGGCTCGCGCACCTCGTTCGTGACCAGCACGTCCCCGATGCCGCCACGGGCAAAGACCTCGGCCTCGCTGACCTTCTGGCAGCAGACGCCGACCGAGCCGCCCAGCGACTCCTGCAGCTTCTGCACGTCCACCGACTTGTGCATCTTGCCGTGGCTGCGGTGGCGCATGCCATGCGCCTTGGCATAGTCGCCCATCTTCCTGATGTTGCGCTCCAGCGCGTCCAGGTCGAGGATCAGGCAGGGCGTCTGGATCTCGGCCTCGTCCATGCCCGGCAGGGCGGGGATGTCATAGCCGACCTCGTAGCCGGCGAAATCCGTTTTCGCGTTCATGGGGCTCTCCTCAATTCGGGTTCAGTTCCAGGGCAGCTTGTCGAGATCGACATTGCCGCCGGTGACGATGACGCCGACGCGCTTGCCGGCAAAGGCATCCGGGTTCTTCAGGATGGTGGCCAGCGGCACGGCGCTGGAGGGCTCCATCACGATGCGCAGGTGCTTCCAGATCAGCTTCATCGCGTCCACGATCTCGGCGTCCGAGGCGGTATAGATCTCGTGGACGTGGTTCTTGACGAAATGCCAGGTCAGATCCTTGAGCGGCACCAGCAGGCCGTCGGCGACGGTCTTGGGCGCGTCGTCGGCGATGATGTAGCCGGCCTTGAAGCTGCGATAGGCGTCGTCGGCCTGCTCGGGCTCGGCCGCGATCACCTTCACCTCGGGCGCCAGCGTCGACAGCGTCAGGCAGGTGCCCGAGATCATGCCGCCGCCGCCGATGGGGGCCACCACGGCGTCGAGCCCGTCGGTCTGCTCCATGAGCTCCTTGGCGCAGGTGCCCTGGCCCGCGATCACCCGCGGGTCGTTATAGGGGTGGACGAAATCGCCGCCGGTCTCGGCCTGCACCTTGGCGAAGGTCTCTTCCCGCGACGAGGTCGAGGGCTCGCATTCGGTGATCTTGCCGCCATAGCGGCGCACCGTGTCCTTCTTGGCCTGCGGCGCGGTGCGCGGCATGACCACGTTGCAGGGGATGCCCCGCAGCATGGCCGCGTAGCTCAGGCACGAGGCATGGTTGCCCGAGCTATGCGTGGCGACGCCCCTGGCCGCCTGCGCCTCGTCAAGGCCAAAGACCGCATTGGTGGCGCCGCGGACCTTGAAGGCCCCCGGCTCCTGGAAGTTTTCGCATTTGAAGAACAGCTGCGCGCCGGCAAGCTCGTTCAGATAGTCCGACGTGCGGATCGGCGTGCGGCGGATATGCGGCTTGATCCGCTCATGCGCGGCCAGCATGTCCTCGTAGGTCGGGATATACATCTCGCTGTCCTTCATCACGCGGCTTTCTTCTGCGCGGCGGCGGTGGTCTGGCGGTAATGTTCCTGCGCGGCAGCGACGCCCGAGCCCAGCTTGATCGGCAGGCCCAGGTCGGCCATCACCATCTCGGCCGTGGCGATGCCGGACAGCGCCATGGCGTCGGTCAGGCTGCCCAGGTGGCCGATGCGGAACACCTTGCCTGCGACCTGGCCCAGGCCGGTGCCGAAGGCCATGTCATAGGTCTCCAGCGCATGGCTGACGATCAGGTTGGCGTCGAAGCCCTCGGGGACGCGGATGGCGCTGACGCTGTCGGAATAAAGCTCGGGGCGGGCGGCGCAGAGCTTCAGCCCCCAGGCCTCGACCGCGGCGCGCACGCCGCCGGCGATGCGGTGGTGGCGGGCAAAGACGTTCTCCAGCCCCTCGGCCAGGATGCGCTCGCAGCTGGCGTTCAGCCCGTTGATCAGGCCGACCGGCGGCGTATAGGGATAGCCGTTGCGGGCATAGCCGGTCGCCATGTCGCGGATGTCGAAGAAGGTGCGCGGCAGGCGCGCGCTTTCGACCGCCGCCATGGCCTTGGGCGAGAAGCCGACGATGGCCAGCCCCGGCGGCAGCATGAAGCCTTTTTGCGAGCCGGTGACGGCGATGTCGACGCCCCATTCGTCCATGCGGAAATCCATCGAGCCGATCGAGGAAACGCCGTCGACGAACAGCATGGCCGGGTGCTTGGCGGCGTCCAGCGCGCGGCGGACGGCGGCGATGTCGGATTTCACCCCGGTTGCGGTCTCGTTATGCGTGGCCAGCACGACGCGGATCTCGTGGCCCTTGTCGGCGGCCAGGATCTCTTCGAAACGGTCGGCGGGGATGCCCTCGCCCCAGGGGGTCTCGACGAAGGTCACGTCCAGCCCGTGGCGCTGGCACATGTCGATCCAGCGGTGGCTGAACATGCCGTTGCGGGCCGCCAGCACCTTGTCGCCGGGCGACAGCGTGTTGGTGATCGCGGTTTCCCAGCCGCCGGTGCCGGTCGAGGGGAACAGGAAAACCTGCGCCTGCGTGGTCTTGAGGACTTTCTTCACCCCCTCCAGCGCCGGATGCAGCATCCGGCCGAACACCGGCGAGCGGTGGTCGATGGTGGGCATGTCCACGGCCTTGCGCATCTCCTCGGGGATGTTGGTGGGGCCGGGGATGAAGATCGGGTTCTGACTGGTCATGGCAATTCCTCCTGCGCTTGTGGACCAAGCTACGTTTTGCTGTCCATTGATGCAATTTTTCTGAAAAATATTTCGCAATCGCGGAAAAATGGCCTAAAGTGACGTGGAATCAGCCGGTTGGTCTTTTCCAAAGCTAAGCCGTGATTTTCAAGAAAATGGAAAAGTTGTCGAAAGGAAAAATTGAATGTCGGTTCAGATCCGCAAAAGGGGCCGTCCCAGGGGCCGCGCCGGCGGCCTTGGCGCCGAGGATTCGGGCGGCATCCGGGCGCTGGACCGGGCGCTCGACATCCTCGACCTGATCGCGGTCTCCAGCGGGCTGACGCTGACCGAGATCGCGCAGCGCCTGGAGATGGCGCCCTCGACCGTGCATCGGGTGCTGGTGACGCTGGCGGCGCGCGGCGTGGCGGAAAGCGACAGCCAGACCCAGGCCTGGCATGTCGGGCCGACGGCCTTTCGCCACGGCTCGGCCTTCATGCGCCGCTCGGGCCTGGTCGAGCGGGCGCGGCCGCTGCTGCGCCGGCTGATGGAGGTGACGGGCGAGACGGCGAACCTGGGCATCCTGAACGGCGATGCCGTGCTGTTCCTGAGCCAGGCCGAGACGCATGAGACGATCCGCGCCTTCTTTCCGCCCGGCACGCGCTCGGCGCTGCATGCCTCGGGGATCGGCAAGGCGCTTCTGGCCCATGCCCGGCCGGCGGACCTGAAGCGGATGATCCGCGAGATGCGGCTGGAGCGGTTCACCGAGATGACGCTGACCGACCCCCAGGCGCTCCTGGACGATCTGGCCCGCATCCGCGCCCGCGGCTATGCCCTGGACAACGAAGAGCGCACGCCCGGCATGCGTTGCATCGCCGCGCCGATCTTCGACCTGGCCGGCGAGGCGGCGGCGGGGATCTCGGTCTCGGGGCCGAGCCTACGCATGTCGGACGCACGGCTCGAGGCCATGTCCGAGGCGGTGATCGAGGCCGCGCGCGAGCTTTCCCTGGGCATGGCGCCGCATGCGGGGGCGGGCGAGGAGCGCTGATTCGTCTAATTGCGCCCGGACCGGACCTTTTCTTTCCGGGCTGATGCGGGGATTTCCCGGCCATTTGTGCATTAACCGTCGATTCACGTTCAGTTCACGCCGCCCGGCCTAGCTTCGACGCAACCTGTGACCGCGTCCGCCTGCCGGGTCCGAAGGATCCGGCGCGTGTCCTGCAAGGAGCTTCGGCATGGAAGATTTCGTTTCCCGATCCGGTCCCGGATTCGATGGGATGCAGCAATTGCACCCCCGACCGGGTTGGGAAACGGAGGCGGCGGCGGATCCTGCGGAAGCCGCGGACATGCCCGGCCCCGCCAGCCGGCTTTACGGCGCCTGCAGCGTCGAGACCTATCGCGCCGCCGGTGCGCTGCATGCCGCCCATCGCGATGCGGGCGGGTTTCTGGATGCGGTGGACCGGTTCGCCACGCCGGATTTCTGGCGCCGGGACGCGGCGGTGAAGTCCTGGATCTACGACCGGCAGGCGATGGAACATGCGCCGGGCCGGGACATGGATTCGGTGCGGGTGTTCTATCACGCCGGCCATGGCCGGATGGGCGACGACGGGGTGTTCCACCTGCCGATGGGGGCGCTCTGGACCGGGACGGACGCCTGCCTGACCGCCGAACGGATGCGGCTTGGCACCGACGGCCTGCGCTATCTGTTCTGGTCCACCAGCCAGTCGCTGCGCGTCGGGCGGGGCTTCAGCCCGCTTTACAGCTGGGCGCGGGCCAATGCCGGGCTGCGGATGCTGTTCGGCTTCGATTCGATCTGCTGGGATTCCGGCCGCTATGGCGCGAATTTCTGGCGCCACTGGCAGATGGGCAAGCCCTTTGCCCAGGCCTGGCTGGACGGGGCCTGGGACGTGGCCCCCGACCAAAGCCCGGTCGCCTGCGCCTGCGCGCCCGACCGCGATGCGGCGCTGGCCATGCTGTTCGGCGAGCGGCGCTTTGCGGCGCAGCGCGGCGCGGCGCAATGCTGGGCCTGGCGCTGGCACGCGCCCCAGGCGCTTTACCAGCGCGAGGCGGCGCTGACCGAGCCCCCGGCCGAGTTCGGCGCCGTGCGGCTGGTCCCGGTGTCCGAGGATCGCGCCCTGGCCCGCTCGGTGCTGTCGCGGCTGGGGCTGGACCCGGCCCTGGCCGCCCTCGATGCGCAGGGCGCGCTTTCGGTGGGCCAGGGGGCGCTGCGCTTCCAGCGCCGGCCGGACGGGCACATCCTGCTGGAGCTGGAGCCCGCCGCGCCGGGGCGCGGCCTGCGCGAGATGCCGCCGCGCCGCGCCCTGGTCAGCCGCGCCCGGTCCGTGCTGCGGTCATACGGCTTTCTGCCGGCGGGGATCGAGCTGGTCTTCGACCGCGTCTCGCTGGCGCTTTCGGCGACGGCCAGCCTGCGCCGGCTGGACGAGCCCGCGGCGGAAAGCCTGGACGAGATCATCGTGCAATTCCGCCAGGCGATCGACGGCATCCCGGTGCTGACCCCGGATGCCGGCACGCTGCGGCTGGCGATGCGGCCGGACGGCACCGTGCTGCGCATCGAATCGACCCTGCGCCGGGTGGCCGAGCGGATGCCGGTGCGCGCCCATCGCCACGGCCTGCCCGACGACCCGCCGCCGCCTGTGCGGCCCGAGGGCCTGCCCGAGCCCGAGCCGCAGTCGATCACCCGCATCCTGGCGCAGCATTCGGCGCGGCTGATGCGCGACCTGGCCGCGCGCGGCGCGGCGCCGCTGAGCCTGCGCACCCTGCCGGGCACCACGGAAATCGGATACGGAATCCGCAGCAACACCGCCCGTCTCGTCGCCCGCCAGGGCATCGAGATCGAATGCGTGCGCGGCTTTCGCAAGCGTTACTGGATCCAGTCTGACCTGGGTGACTGACGATCCGGTAGCCCGGAGGCGGAGGCAGCCGCCTCCGGGCACTTGACTGGCCGCACACTCTTGGCGAGGACTGTCCGAGAGAGGGAGCATGGCGGAATACACCCGCGCCGAGATCGTCCGGCGCATCGCGACGATGGGCCGTCTGCACCTGGCCGGGTCCGACCTGGCCGGGCTGGACCTGTCGGGCATGACGCTGGTGGGTGCCGACCTGTCCTATGCCGACCTGACCGAGGCCGACCTGACCGACGCGCAGCTGTCGGATGCAAGCCTGTGGTCGGCCCGCGCGCCGCGGGCGCGGTTTCGCAACGCCAACCTGTCGCGGGCCAGCCTGGGTCTGGCGGACCTGTCCGATGCCGACCTGCGCGGCGCGGTGCTGGAGCGCGCCGACCTGACCGGCGCGCGGCTGGACCGCGCGGACCTGACGGCCGCGCGGCTGCGCGGCGCCTGGCTCGACAGCATGCAGCGGGCGATGGCGACGGGCGCGCCGCCGCTGCGCTATCCGCCGCGGCACCGGCCCATGACCTGCGTGCTGCACGAGGACCACATCTCGGGCCCCGTGGCCCTGCGCTGCGGCGACCGGCTGGAGGTGCATCTGAACAGCCTGTCCGAGGCCGCGGCCCGCGACCCCCGCCTGGCCCGGCTGCAGGGCGCCCCGATCCTTGCCGGCCCCGAACTGCCCCGGCTGGATGCAGGCCCGCCCCTTGTCCTGGCCTTTGTCGCCGTCGCCCCCGGCCGCGCCCGGCTGGTGCTGGAGCCGGGCCGGGGCGGGGCGCCCATCGTGCTGGAGGTGCTGGTCTCGCCCTGACCGCCGCGGCCTCAAAGCCCCGAGCGGGTGATCCCCATCAGCCGGGCCATGCGCAGCGGCGCGACCGGATAATCCGGCTCGGCCATCAGCTCGAGCGAGAAATCCGGCTCGATCCGGCGCAGGTGGCGCAGGGCGTCGGCGGCGCCGGCCACGTCGCCGCGATGATAGCGCAGCGCCGCCAGGAAACGCAGCGAGGGCCGGTTGTCCGGGGCAAAGGCAAAGGCGGCCGCGGCCGAGTTCTCGGCATCGCCCAGCCGGCCCAGCCGCAGCTGCACCACGGCGCGGCGCATCAGCCACGAGGCCGGGCCCAGCTCGGCCAGGGCGCCGCGGGCGCCGCGCTCGGTCGCCTCCAGCGCCTCGAGGTCGCGGCCGACATCGGTCAGCGCCTGGGACAGCGCATGGCAGGCCAGCTCGTTGTCGGGATCGTTGCGGCAGGCGGCCTGCGCCAGCTCCAGCGCCCCTACCGCATCCCGCCGCCACGAGGCGGAAAGCGAGGCCACCGCCAGCACCGAGGGGTTGGCGGGCGCCAGGTCGCGCGCCTGCCGCGCAAAGGCCTCGGCCTCGTCCGAGCAGCGCGCCGGATCCTCGGTCAGCCGCTCGCTGATCAGCGTGTTGCGCAGATAGGAACGCAGCGCCAGCGCCACGCCGCTCTGCCGTTCCCGCGGCATCGCGGCAAGGATGCGGTCGGCCGATTCCAGCCGGTCGCGGGAATAGCTGAACACGTCCCAGACCGGGAAGGTCAGCCCCTGCGCCGGCGGGGCGGTCCGCCGCGCCCGGTCAAGCAGCGCCACCGCGATCTGCGCCACCGCATGGCGCATGGTCGCGGTCTCGTCGGCGGCGCGGATGGTGAAGCGCCGCGTCCAGCCGCGCGCGCCGGTGGCCAGGTCGCGCATCACCACCATCAGCGAGCAGTCGGTCCCCGCCGCATAGCAGATGGCGCCGATCTGGATGCCGGCCTGCGGCGCCCCGGCCGAGTGCCGGTCGGCCAGCACCGCCGGGATCATCTCGCAGGCGCGGGCGGCGGCCTCGTTCAGGATCATCTCGCCGATGACATGGGCGCGGGCGTCGTTGCTTTCGACCGGCTGCAAGGCCACGACGTAATCGCCGGGGGCGGGCTCGCCCGCGCACCAGGGCTCGGGCAGGGGCGGGGGCGGCAGGGGCCGTTGCAGGAAGCTGGGACCGTCGCAATCCGGCGTCAGCCGCAGGCGCATGTCGCGCAACCAGGTCTCGAACTCGGGGTCGGGCACGTCGATATCGGCGGCGAACTCGATCGGCGCGCCGCCGGCGTCATAGACCGGGGTGAGGTCGATGCGCAGCCGCTCGGCGTCCAGCCCCACCCAGCCCACGCCGGTCAGCAGGATGCCCTTTTCGGCACCCAGCGCGGCGCGCAGCTCGCGCAGCATCTGCCGCAGGCTGTCGGAACCGCGCTGCCGGCCCCGCTCGCTCCACAGCAGGTCTTGCAGCCGGGCGCGGCTGAGCCGCAGGTCCGGCGCCGTGCCCAGCAATGCCAGCGCGCCACGAGCCTTCTGGCTGCGGGGGGTGAGATCCGCCCCGCCGGCGCCGCGCAGGCGCACGGATCCCATCAGACTCAGCGTGGCAGGCATTTGATTCGCCGCATGGCTTCGTTATGGTCGCATATTGATCTTAATGCCCGGCGGCGGGGGCCGACAACAGCCGCCGCGCCGGATCGCGGCAGGGGCGCCGGGGCCAAATCCGCGCCCGGTCGCAGCGGGCACATTGCCTGCGCGGCCCGCCTGCGCTATCGGGGCGTCAAAGCAAAGGGGATCCCGAAGATGACCGAGCAGCGCAAGAGCGGCCTGTCCTATGCCGAGGCCGGAGTGGATATCGACGCGGGCAATGCGCTGGTCGAGCGGATCAAGCCCGCCGCCGCCGCCACCCGCCGCCCCGGCGTGATGGAAGGGCTGGGCGGCTTCGGCGCGCTCTTCGACCCGCGCGCGGCCGGCTACGACGACCCGGTTCTGGTGGCCGCGACCGACGGCGTCGGCACCAAGCTGCGCATCGGCATCGACACGGGCGAGCTTGACGGGCTGGGCATCGACCTGGTGGCGATGTGCGTGAACGACCTGGTTTGCCAGGGTGCCGAGCCGCTGTTCTTCCTGGATTATTTCGCCACCGGCAAGCTGTCGGTCGATGAGGCGGCGCGGGTCATCAACGGCATCGCCGAGGGCTGCCGCCGGTCCGGCTGCGCGCTGATCGGCGGCGAGACGGCCGAGATGCCGGGCATGTATGCGCGCGGCGATTTCGACCTCGCGGGCTTCGCCGTCGGCGCGATGGAGCGGGGCACGGCCCTGCCGGCGGGCGTCGCGGATGGCGACGTGCTGCTGGGCCTTGCCTCGGACGGGGTGCATTCCAACGGCTTCTCGCTGGTGCGCCGGGTGGCCGACCACGCCGGGCTCGACTGGTCGGCGCCCGCGCCCTTTGCCGCGGGCACGCTGGGCCAGGCGCTGCTGGTGCCGACGCGGCTCTACGTGCGCCCGCTCCTGGCGGCGATCCGCGCCGGTGGCGTGCATGCGGCGGCCCATATCACCGGCGGCGGCATCACCGAGAACCTGCCGCGCGTCCTGCCCCAGGGCCTCGGGGCCGAGGTGGACCGCGACAGCTTCAGCCTGCCGCCGGTCTTCGACTGGCTGGCCGGGGCCGGCGACATCGCTGATGCCGAGATGCTCAAGACCTTCAACTGCGGCATCGGCATGATCCTGGCCGTGGCCGCCGACCGCGCCGCCGAACTCGAGGCGCTGCTGAAGGCGCAGGGCGAAACGGTGGTCCGCCTGGGCCATGTCCGCCCCGGCGCCGGCGTGCGCTACTCCGGCCGGCTGCGGTGAAACGCGTCGCCATCCTGATCTCGGGCGGCGGCTCGAACATGGTCCAGCTGGTCGAATCGATGACCGGCAGCCACCCGGCCCGCCCGGTGATCGTCGGCTCGAACGACCCGCAGGCGGCGGGGCTGGCCAGGGCGCAGGCCCTGGGCGTGCCGAGCTTCGCGGTGGACCACCGCGCCTATCCCGGCGACCGCGCCGGTTTCGAGGCGGCGCTGCTGGAACCGCTGCTGGCGGCGGAACCGGACATCCTCTGCCTGGCCGGCTTCATGCGCATCCTGACCCCGGATTTCGTGCAGCGCTTCCAGGGCCGGATGCTGAACATCCACCCCTCGCTCCTGCCGAAATATCCCGGCCTGCACACCCATGGCCGCGCCATCGAGGCCGGCGATGCCGAGGCCGGGGCCACCGTCCACCTGGTCACGCCCGAACTCGACGCCGGCCCGATCCTCGGCCAGGCGCGGGTGCCGGTCCTGCCCGGCGACACGGCCGAGACGCTGGCCGCCCGCGTCCTGGTCCAGGAACACCGGCTCTACCCCGCGGTGCTGCGCCGCTTCGCCCAGGGCGACCGGACGCCGATCACCCTCACCGCAGCGTGAGAAAAGGCGCGGGTCTGCGCCTTTCTCCGTTTTCCAAATACCCTGGGGGTGCGGGGGCAAAGCCCCCGCGACGTCCTTTCATCACTTCTCCGGCACCAGCCCCCGCGGCGCAAAGCGCAGCACCAGCAGCAGCACCAGCCCCAGCGCGATGAAGCGCATATGCGGCGCGCTGCCCAGCAGGTGGTCGCGCAATGCGCCCGCGGGCAGCGGCCCGGTGACAAGCCGCATCAGCTCGGGCCCCCAGACCTCGGCCTTGATCCACAGGAACCAGACCAGGATCGCCCCGAGCGCCGCGCCCCAGTTGTTGCCCGAGCCGCCGACGATCACCATCACCCAGATCAGGAAGGTATAGCGCAGCGGATTGAAGCTGTTGGGCGACAAAAGCCCGTCCAGCGTGACCATCATCGCGCCGGCCAGGCCGATCACCGCGCTGCCGATGACGAAGATCTGCAGATGCCGGCGGGTCACGTCCTTGCCCATGGCCTCGGCGGCGGTCTCGTTGTCGCGGATCGCGCGCATCATCCGGCCCCAGGGCGATTTCAGCGCCAGTTCCGCCAGCAGGATCAGCGCCAGCAGCACCGCCCCGAACAGGCCCGCGTAAAGCAGCTTGACCCAGACGCCCGAGGCGACGGCCGGGCTCATCCCCCATTCGGCGGCGCGGGCCACGAAATCGGCATTGCCCTGCAGGTCCAGCTCATAGGGCACCGGGCGCGGGATGCCCGAGACGTTCTTGACCCCGCGCGACAGCCATTCCTCGTTGCGCATCACCGCGACGATGATCTCGCCGATGCCCAGCGTGGCGATGGCCAGGTAGTCCGAGCGCAGCCCCAGCGCCACCTTGCCGACGCCCCAGGCGGCCGCGGCGGCAAACAGCGCCCCCACCGGCCAGGACAGCAGCACTGGCCAGCCCAGCCCGCCGATATTGCCGGCGCGGGCGGAATTGTTCGCCTCGATCGCCATCACCGCCGGATCGAACAGCCAGCGATAGGCCACGAAGCCCGCCACCAGCACCGCGACCAGCGCCGGGACGCGCCAGGCCCCGGAGATGCGCCGCCAAACCTGCGCCGCCAGCACCAGCGTGCCGAGCCCAACCAGAAGCGCCAGGATCAGCCGCGGCCCGCCGGCGGCCCAGGCGCCCTGCACCGGCGCGGTCGAGACCAGCACCGGCGCCAGCCCGCCAAGCGCCAGGAAGCCGACGACGCCGGCGTTGAACAGCCCGGCATAGCCCCATTGCATGTTGACGCCCAGGGCCATGACGGCCGAGATCAGCCCCATGTTCAGGATGGCCAGCGCCGTGTTCCAGCTGCCCGAGAACAGCGCGTTGCGAAAGCTGCCCTCGGCCAGGAACAGCGCGGCCAGGATCAGGAACAGCACCGGCGCGCGCCAGGGGCTGACCGCTTCGGCTTGACGTGTATTCGACATGGATAAACGCCCTCCTCAGACGGATTTGCCGCGGAACAGGCCGGTCGGCCGGAACAGCAGGACCACGATCAGGATCACGAAGCTGACCGCGAACTTGTATTCGGTGGACAGAAGCTGCAGCAGCCCCTGGGGCTCAAAGCCCAGGTAGGTCGCGATCTTGCGCCAGGGATAGGTCACGGCCACCTCGGAGAAGGCGACGATGAAGCCGCCCGCCACCGCGCCCAGCGGATTGCCGAGGCCGCCGACGATGGCGGCGGCAAAGATCGGCAGCAGGATCTGGAAATAGTTGAAGACCTTGAAGGACTTGTCCAGCCCGTAAAGCGTGCCCGCCGTCACCGCCAGCGCGGTGGCGATCAGCCAGGTCAGGCGCACCACCCGCTCGGGGTCGATGCCCGACAGCAGCGCCAGGTCCTCGTTGTCGGAATAGGCCCGCATCGCCTTGCCGGCGCGCGAGCGGTTCAGGAAGCGGAACAGCGCCCAGCAGGCCAGCGCCGTCACCACCAGCGTCAGCGCCTGGCTGACGCGCAGCGACAGCCCCTCGGACAGCCCGGTCCAGGCGCGGAACTGCTGCACGCTGACCAGGAAGCGCGCGCCGTCGTCGAAGCGGATCTCGTCGACGCCGATGATCAGCCGCGTCAGCCCGTTCATGATGAACATGACCCCGACCGAGGCCATGACCAGGATGATCGGGGCCGAGCGCTTGCTGCGATAGAAGCGATAGACCACGCGGTCGGTGCCCAGGATGAAGACCGCGGTCAGCGCGATGCCGAAGGGCAGGGCCAGCAGCGCCGTGGGCAGCGGGCCCAGGCCGATGCCGATGGCCTGCAGCCCCCAGGTGATCAGGATCACCAGCGCGGCGCCGAAGGCCATGGTGTCGCCATGGGCGAAGTTGGAAAAGCGCAGGATGCCGTAGATCAGCGTCACCCCCAGCGCCCCAAGCGCCAGCTGCGCGCCATAGGAGGCGGCGGGGATCACCACGAAGTTCAGGATGGCCACGAGGGCGTTCAGCATGTCCATCTTCAGCCCCCCAGGAAGGTGCGGCGGACCTCGGGATCGGCCAGCAACGCCTGCCCGCTGTCGGTGTAACGGTTGGCGCCCTGCACCAGCACATAGCCGATGTCGGCGATCTCCAGCGCCTGGCGGGCGTTCTGTTCCACCATCAGGATCGAGATGCCGGTGCGGGCGACCTCGATGATGCGGTCGAACAGCTCGTCCATGACGATGGGGCTGACGCCAGCGGTCGGCTCGTCCAGCATCAGCAGGCTGGGCCGGGTCATCAGCGCCCGGCCGACGGCGACCTGCTGGCGCTGGCCGCCCGACAATTCGCCGGCGTTCTGCCTGCGCTTGTCGGCCACGGCCGGGAACAGCTCATAGACCTGGGCCATGGTGTCGCGGTAATCGTCCTCGCGGATGAAGGCGCCCATCTCCAGGTTTTCCTCGACCGTCATGGTCGGGAAGATGTTGTGGGTCTGCGGCACGAAGCCCATGCCCTTGCGCACCCGCTCCTGCGGGGTCAGCCGGGTGATGTCCTCGCCGGCCAGCGCGACCTTGCCCTCGCGTAGGGCCAGCATGCCGAAGACGGCCTTCATCGCCGTCGACTTGCCGGCGCCGTTCGGGCCGACGATCACGGCGATCTGGCCACGTTCGACCGTCAGGGTGCAGCCGTTCAGGATGTCGGCCTTGCCATAGCCGCCGCGCATGTCGGTGGCGGAAAGATAGGGCTCTGCCATCACAGCTCTCCCGCTGGCTTGCCGTCGCCGCCACGGCCGGCCTCGGCCCCCAGGCCGGGCTGGGCGCCGTGGCTTTCGCCGAAGGCGGCTTCCTCGGCCACCTCGGCCGCGACCTTGTTCTTCAGGCCGGTGCCCAGATAGGCCTCGATCACCGCCTCGTTCTTCATGATGCTGTCGGCGGAGCCCTGGGCCAGAACCTTGCCCGCCGCCATGACGATCACCGGGTCGCAAAGCCGGCCGATGAAATCCATGTCATGCTCGATCACGCAGAAGGTATAGCCGCGCTCCTTGTTCAGCCGCACGATGGCATCGCCGATGGTACCCAGCAGCGTGCGGTTCACCCCGGCGCCGACCTCGTCCAGAAAGACGATCTTCGCATCCACCATCATGGTGCGGCCCAGTTCCAGCAGCTTCTTCTGCCCGCCGGACAGGTTGCCGGCCTTTTCGTCGGCGACATGGGAAATGGTCAGAAACTCAAGCACTTCGTCGGCCTTCTTGCGAAGCGCGCGCTCCTCCTCGCGGATGCGGCCGCGGCGGAGCCAGGTGTTCAGCAGCGTCTCGCCGCATTGGCCGCCGGGCACCATCATCAGGTTCTCGCGCACCGTCATCGAGGAAAACTCGTGCGCCAGCTGGAAGGTGCGCAACAGCCCCTTGTGGAACAGCTCGTGCGGCGGCAGGCCGGTGATGTCCTCGCCGGCCATGGTCACGCGGCCGGCCGTCGGTTTCAGAACGCCGGCGATGACGTTGAAAAGCGTGGATTTCCCGGCGCCGTTCGGGCCGATCAATCCGGTGATCGAGCCCGTCTCGATCGTCAGGCTGGCACCATCGACGGCGCGGAAGCCTCCGAAATGCTTGTGCAGGTCGTGGACCTGGATCATAGTGCTCCCCAGCTTCATGCGTTGCATGAAGAATTTCCCTTACGGGATTGTTCTTGATTGTGAAAAGGGCCCGGAGACCGGACCCTTTCCGCGACCTGCGGGCCTTAGCGGTAGCCTATGACGTTCAGCTTGCCGCCCTTGAAATCGACCTCGCGATAGACGCCGGCGCTTTCGCCCGGCTCGATCAGCTCGACCGAGGTGGCGCCGACATAGTCGATGTCCTGGCCCGCCGCGAGCAGCTCCAGCCCCTTGGCCAGCTCGCCCGGATAGATCTTTTCGCCCGGCTCGTTGGCGACTTCCATCACCTTGTCCTTGTAGACCGTGGGGTCCGAGGACTTGGCGGCCTGCATGGCCAGCAGCATCAGCGCGGCGGCGTCGTAGGATTCGCCGGCATAGGCCGAGGTGCCGTCGAAGCCGGCTTCCTTGGCGAGCGCGTCGAACTTGTCATGCCCCTCGCCCTCGGCCGAGGGGTTCTGGCCGAACGAGTTTTCCAGCTGGGTGCCGAACTTCTCGACCAGCACGTTGTTGACCATGCCGTCGGGCAGCACGAAGACCTCGAAGGCGCCGGTGTCGAGCGAGCCCTGGATGACGCCCGAGCCGCCCTGGTCGGCATAGCCCGCCACGACCAGCGCATCGCCGCCCGCGGCCGCAAGCGCCGCGACCTCGGCCGAATAGTCGGCCTTGCCGTCGTCATGGGCCGAAACCACGGTGACGGTGCCGCCCTTGGCCTTGTAGGCGTCGGCGAAGCTGTCGGCCAGGCCCTTGCCGTAGTCGTTGTTGGTATAGGTCACCGCGACGCTGTTGATGCCGCGTTCCAGCACGATGTCGGCCATGACTTCACCCTGGCGCGCGTCCGAGGGCGAGGTGCGGAAGAAGAAGCCCTTGTCGTCGATGGTCGAAAGCGCGGGCGAGGTCGCCGAGGGCGAGATCATCACCACGCCCTGCGGCACGCCGACCTGTTCGAGCGAGGCGATGGTTTCGCCCGAACACATGCCGCCCATGACGCCCTTGACGCCTTCGGCAGTCACCAGCCGGGTGACGGCGGCAACCGAGGCGGCCGCGTCGATGCAGGTGTTGTCCGCGACCACCGGGGTCACGGTCGAGCCGTCCAGCAGCTTGCCGCTGTCCGAGACCTCCTTCATCGCCAGTTCCGCGCCTTTCTGCATTGCCGGCGAGATCGATTCCAAGGGGCCGGTCAGGCCCAGCGAAATGCCCATCTTGATTTCCTCGGCGCCGGCGGCACCGGCAAGCAAGGCTCCGGCGGCGCTGGCCAGAAGAAGCTTTTTCATCAGTCGTCTCCCTGAGTGGAACATTGTCCTGTCTGACAGGTTATAAGCGCGCGAATGAAAAGAAAAGCGTGTTGGCGACCGCGGAAGGCGCGCGATCGGGCACTTGCCGCAGCGGAAGTTCCGCTAATGCGCCCCGGCCGCGCCGCGTTCGCGATAGGGCGTGCAACCATAGGTCGCGCGATAGCATTTCGAGAAATGTACGGCCGAGGCGAAGCCGCAGGCCAGGGCGATCTCCATCACGCTCATCGGGGTCTGCAGCAGCAGGTGGCGCGCCCGTTCCAGCCGCAGCTCCATGTAATAGCGCTTGGGCGAGCGGCCCAGGTGGCGGGCGAACAGCCGCTCCAGCTGGCGCGGCGACAGGCCCGCCTCGGCGGCCAGCCGCGCGGGGCTGACCGGATCCTCGATATTGGCCTCCATCCGGGCCAGAACCTGCGCCAGCCGGGGATGGTGCGCGCCGATCCGGCCGGGGCTGGACAGGCGCTGCTGGTCCTCTTCCGAGCGGATGGCGGTGTGGATCATCTGGTCGGCCACGCGGCTGGCCAGTTCCGCGCCGTGGTCGCGGGCGATCTGGCGCAGCATCAGGTCGATGGCGGCGGTGCCGCCGGCGGCGGTCAGCCGGTTGCCGTCCTCGACGAAGACGGTGCGGATCAGGGTGACATCGGGGAATTTCTCGGCAAAGCCGTCCTGGTTTTCCCAGTGGATGGTGGCGCGGCGGCCGTCCAGCAGCCCGGCCTCGGCCAGCACCCAGGCGCCGGTGCAAAGCGCGCCGATGCGGGTGCCGCGCCGCGCCTCGCGCCGCAGCCAGGCCAGCACCGGCCGCGTCGCGGCCCGCGCCACGTCCAGCCCGCCGCAGACCAGCACCGTGTCGCCGCGCCGGGTCTCGGCCAGCGGGCCGTCCAGCAGGATGCGCGCCCCGTTCGAGCAAAGCGCGGTCTCGCCCTGTTCGCCGATCAGCCGCCATTCGTAAAGCTCGCGCCCGGAAAGCCGGTTGGCCAGCCGCAGGGGCTCGATCGCGGCGGCGAATGAGACCATGGTGAAGCGGTCCAGCAACATAAACACATAGCGCAGCGCGGGGGCCGGATTCGGCCCCGGAGCGGGGGGGACTGCTGGATCGTGGTCTGGCATGTCGGTCGCGCGTCAGGAATTCGCGGCAGATCAGCAGGCAATCGCGGCGCGCGCAAGGCTTTTCCTTTGGTCCTGCACCCTCTATATGGCAGGCACCGCTTGCATGAAGGATAGGATCATGGCACCGACGAATTCCAGTTCCGCGACCCCGGCACAGGCATGGGACAAGCGTGGCTGGCGCGCCTATCCGCGCGTCCAGATGCCCGACTATCCCGACCAGGACGCCGTCGCCGCCGTCGAGGCGCTTCTGGCCAAATACCCGCCGCTGGTCTTTGCCGGCGAGGCGCGCCGGCTGAGAGCCTCGCTGGGCGAGGTCGCGGCGGGCCGCGCCTTCCTGCTGCAGGGCGGCGACTGCGCCGAAAGCTTTGCCGAGTTCTCGGCCGACAACATCCGCGACACCTTCAAGGTCATGCTGCAGATGGCCGTCGTGCTGACCTGGGGCGCGCAGCTGCCGGTGGTCAAGGTCGGCCGCATGGCGGGCCAGTTCGCCAAGCCGCGCTCGGCCCCGATGGAGAAGATCGGCGAGCAGGAGCTGCCCAGCTATCGCGGCGACATCATCAACGGTTTCGACTTCACCGCCGAGGCGCGCATCCCCGACCCGCAGCGCATGCTGGCGGCCTATACCCAGGCCGCGGCCTCGCTGAACCTGCTGCGCGCCTTCTCGACCGGCGGCTATGCCGACATCCACCGGGTGCAAAGCTGGATCAGCGACTTCACCGGCGGAGAGGAGGCGGCGCGCTATCGCGACATTGCCGACCGGATCAGCGACGCCATGGCCTTCATGGCGGCGGCGGGCGTGACCTCGGAAACCGCGCATGGGCTGGGGACGGTGGATTTCTACACCAGCCACGAGGCCCTGCTGCTGGAATACGAAGAGGCGCTGGCGCGGATCGATTCGACCACCGGCCTGCCCGTCGCGGGTTCGGGGCACATGATCTGGATCGGCGACCGCACCCGCCAGGTCGACGGCGCGCATGTCGAGTTCTGCCGCGGCGTGCAGAACCCGATCGGGCTGAAATGCGGCCCCTCGATCAGCGAGGGCGACCTCAAGGCGCTGATCGCCCGGCTGAACCCGGAAAACGAGCCGGGCCGGCTGACGCTGATCGCCCGCTTCGGCGCCGGCTCGGTCGGCGACCACCTGCCGCGGCTGATCAAGGCGGTGCGCGAAGAGGGGGCGAATGTCGTCTGGTCCTGCGACCCGATGCACGGCAACACCATCAAGTCGGCCTCGGGCTACAAGACCCGTCCCTTCGATTCGGTGCTGCGCGAGGTGCGCGAGTTCTTCGCCGTCCATCGCGCCGAAGGCACCATCCCCGGCGGCGTGCATTTCGAGATGACCGGGCAGGACGTCACCGAATGCATCGGCGGCGTGCGCGCGGTCACGGACGAGGATCTGTCGAACCGCTATCACACCGCCTGCGATCCGCGGCTGAACGCCAGCCAGTCGCTGGAACTGGCCTTCCTGGTGGCTGAAGAGCTGCGCAGCCGCCGCGTCAACGGCGCAAGCCGGCAGGCCAAGGCCGGCTGAACCCGGCGCGACGGGAAATGACAGGGGCGGCGGGCCTTGGCCCTGCCGCCCTTTTTCATGCGCGCCAGTCCATGCGCGCCAGTCCATGCGCGCCAGTCCATGCGCGCCAGTCCATGCGCGCCAGTCCATGCGCGCCGGTTCATGCGCGCCGGCAGAGGCCGGTTCCGAGATCAGGGCGAGTGCCGGGCGGCTTTGGCGACCTGTCGTTGCGGGCCAGGCGGAACCGCGCCCGGCGCTCCTCGGGCCTGGCATCGCGGGCAGGATGCGGCGGCATTATCAGGCGGCGCACCGGTCCATGGGCGCCGACAGAGGCCCGTTCCGCAATCAGGGACGGGAGCCGGGCGGTTTTGGCGGCTTGTCATTGCGGATCAGGTGGAACCGCGCGCGGCGCTCCTCGGGGCTGGCGTCGCGGGGTAGGGGCGCGGCGGCGTCGGCCGGCGGCGCGCCCTTCCAGCGCTGCGGTGGCTCGGCAAAGCCCTGCCGCGAGGGCGAGGGCTCCAGCACCCTGGCGCCGGGAATGACCGGCGAGACAATGTCCGAAAGCAGGTCGAAGCGGCGCGGCGCCTCGCCGATCCGGCCCTCGGCGACCAGGCAGCCAAGCGCCCGCGTCACGTCCCCCAGGTCCGAGCGCAGCGGCAGGAGCAGCATCCGCCCCTCCAGCGCCGGACGGCCGTAGCCGGCGGGAGAGGCCAGCGCGATCTCGGCGATCTGGGGCGCGCGGAACACGCTTTCCAGCACGTCCGACAGCCGGCCGCGCGAACTGGTGTTCAGAAGGGCGCAAAGCGGCATGCCCCGCACCTCCATCCCCATCAGGTCGATGAGATGGCGCCCGGCCAGGCGAAACCGGGCTGCGCCCGGCGCGATGCGTTCCAGGATGAAGGCATAGTCCAGCGACCGGCGGATGCCGCGCGGCTCGACATCGGCGCGGTCGGGAATGGGGCGGCCATGGCGCAGCCCTTCCCAATAGCCGCGCAATTCGCCCAGGGTGCGCTCGACCTGGACGGGTTCGTAATCGGCCAGGTGCAGCAGCTTGCCGGGCCGGCCCCGAGGCGAATCGGCCCCGTGCGGGGAATCCCCGTCCTGTCCGTGGTCGTTCGACATTCGTCCGGCCTTACCCTGCCACCCGTGAAACCAGCCCCTGCCGCAAATCTAGCCCCTTCGCCCCCGGCTGCCGAGCGATTTCTTTGCCGGTGGTTAAAAACCTGCGCCCCCGCGCGGGGCTTGACCCCGCTGGCGGGCGGGGTCATTCAGGCGGCGCTGGAACGCGGGGAACAAGGCGGAGAAGCATGGAGCGCAGCGGACTTCTGGTGATCCTGTCGTCGCCCTCGGGGGCGGGGAAATCGACGCTGGCGCGGCGGCTGATGGACTGGGATCCCGGCCTGCGCTTTTCGGTCTCGGCCACGACCCGCAAGCCGCGCCATGGCGAGGTCGAGGGCGAGCACTACTATTTCCGCAGCCCCGAGCAGTTCCGCGCCATGGTCGGCGCCGGCGAGATGCTGGAACATGCCGAGGTCTTCGGCAATTTCTACGGCACCCCCCGCGGCCCGGTCGAAGAGGCGATGCGCGCCGGGCGCGACACGCTGTTCGACGTGGATTGGCAGGGCGGCCAGCAGATCCGCGCCTCGTCGCTGGGCGGGCATGTCATCTCGATCTTCGTGCTGCCGCCCAGCCTGCGCGAACTGGAGCGGCGGCTGGTCGGGCGCCAGCAGGACGCGCCCGAGGTCATCGCCGCCCGCATGCGCAAGAGCCGCGACGAGATCAGCCATTGGGCGGAATACGACTATGTCATCGTCAACGACGACCTGGACCGCAGCGCCGAGGCGCTGAAGACCATCCTGCGGGCCGAACGGATGCGCCGCGCCCGGCAGGTGGGGCTGGGCCCCTTCGTCCGCGCGCTCATGGAGGAGGAAAGCGCATGATCTGGGAACTGGACGGCATCGCGCCGCAAATCGCCGACGACGCCTGGGTGGCGCCGGATGCGCAGCTGATGGGCCGGATCGTGCTGGAGCCGGGCGCCAGCGTCTGGTTCGGCGCCGTGCTGCGCGGCGACAACGAGGAGATCCGCGTCGGCCGCAACTCGAACGTGCAGGACCTGACGGTCTGCCATACCGACATCGGCTATCCGCTGAGCATCGGTGCGAATTGCACCATCGGCCACCGCGCCATCCTGCACGGCTGCACCATCGAGGACGGGGCGCTGATCGGCATGGGCGCGATCATCCTGAACGGGGCGCGGATCGGCGCCGGTTCGCTGATCGGCGCCGGGGCGCTCATCGCCGAGAACAAGGTGATCCCGCCCGGCTCTCTGGTCATGGGCGCGCCGGGCAAGGTGGTGCGCGAGCTGGACGAGGCGGCGCGCGAGCGGCTGCTGAAATCGGCCGAGGGCTATCACCGCAACGCCGCCCACTTCCGCAAGGGGCTGGCGCAGGTCGCCCGCGGATGATCGAAGAGCGGCTGCACGCGCTGCTGCGCGGCGTGCCGGTGGCCATGCTGGCGGTGGACGGCCATGCGCGCATCATCGGCGCGAACGAGGCGGCAGAGGCGCTTTTGGGCGCGGTGCCGGGCGGGCGGCCCTTTGTCACCGTGCTGCGCCACCCCGAGGTGAATGCCGCGCTGGATGCCGTGCTGGCCGGGCAGGAGCGGGCGCGGCTGGCCGTTACCCTGGGCGCGGCCGACCGGCGGGTGTTCTGCGAGGTGACGGTCACGGCCCTGCGGGCGCCGGGGCTGGTCGGCGCGGCGGTGGCGATCGAGGACCGCTCGCGCGACGAGGAGACCGAGCAGATGCGCCGCGATTTCGTCGCCAATGTCAGCCACGAGCTGCGCACGCCGCTGACGGCGCTGATGGGCTTCATCGAGACCTTGCGCGGCCCGGCCCGCAACGATCCGGCCGCGCGCGACCGTTTCCTCGACATCATGGAGCGCGAGGCGGGGCGGATGAACCGGCTGGTCGCCGACCTTCTGTCGCTGAGCCGGGTCGAGCAGGACGAGCGCCGCCGCCCGGCGCAGAACCTGGACCTGGCCGGGCTCTTGCGCAGCGTGGTGGCGACGCTGGCGCCCGCGGCCACGGCTGCCGGGGTGCGGCTGGAGTTGCAGGCGCCGGCCGGCAAGGTGCCGGTGCCGGGCGACGCCGACCAGCTGGTGCAGGTGTTTCACAACCTGATCGAGAATGCGGTGAAATACGGCGGCGCCGGCGGGGTGGCCACGGTGACGCTGGAGCGGCTGGCGCATGAGCCGGTGCTGCGCGGCCCGGCCTGGTCGGTCTGCGTCGCCGACCAGGGCGAGGGGATCGATCCCCAGCACCTGCCGCGCCTGACCGAGCGCTTCTATCGCGTCGATACCCATCGCTCGCGCGAGCAGGGCGGCACCGGGCTGGGCCTGGCCATCGTCAAGCATATCGTGAACCGGCATCGCGGCCGGCTGCGCATCGAAAGCGAACGCGGGCAGGGCAGCCGCTTCACCGTCATCCTGCCCGAGCAGATCGGCCGCATCTGAAGCCGGCGCGGCCCTGCCGGCTGCCGGATCAGATCGCGTTCAGATCGCGTTCAGCATCGACTTTATCACATCGGCCGGCAGCGAGGGATGCACCGCCAGCTTGAGCGTGCGCTTGCCCTTGCGCGGGATCAGCAGCGCGCAGCGCGTGGCCAGGGCCTGCGAGCGCTTGGTCGAACAGGCGGCGATCACCCCCGCACACCAGCGGGAATGCGGGCCGAAGCGCATGACGCTTTCGATGGCGCCGGGCACATAACCCTCGGTCTCGGCTGAATCGATCAGCGCGTCATGGATGATGGGGGGCAGGTACATGAAGGGATGGAACTTGGAGTTAACATTTTAATGTAAATTGTTAATCCTTGGCGCCGCCGATGAGTATATGCCCTTTTGAACAGGTCTGCCATACAAGCTCTGCGCGTATGGCGGCCACCCCGCTCGACCCCCGGCCGAAAGAGGCCGGATTACGCGGCGAAACGCCCATCCCGAGAAACCGGCGCAACCGTCCCGATAGGCAGAATCGCCCCCTGCAGCGGCCGGTCAGGGCGCAGCCAGGATCGGCGTTCCGTCACGTCACGATAGACGTCCTCGACCTTGGCATCGGTGACGGCGCTGCAGCGGGCGGTCCGGTCCAGCTTTTGCCTGTAAAGGGGACAACCTTCGGGCCCTGGCCGAGATCAAGCAGCGAGGCCACGGTCTCCAGGAATCGGCACGGCCGCCCCGTAGCGGCCGGCCAGGGCGCAGCCAGGATCGGCGTTGCGTCGCGTCATGATAGACGTCCTCGACCTTGGCATCGGTGACGGCAATGCAGCGGGCAGGCCAGTCCAGCTTTTGCCTGTAAAGGGGACAACCCTCGGGCCCTGGCCGAGATCAGGCAGCGAGGCCACGGCCTCCAGGAATCGGCATGGCCGCCCCGATAGGCCGAATCGCCCCCGCGGCGGCCGGTCAGGGCGTGATCAGGATCGGCGTGCCGTCGCGGACCATGGCATAGACGTCCTCGACCTCGGCATCGGTGACGGCGATGCAGCCGGCGGTCCAGTCCAGCTTCTGCCGGGAAAGGACGCGGCCCTCGGGGCCCTGGCCGTGGATGAAGATGTCGCTGCCGGCGCTGCGGCCCAGTTCGGCCGCCTGCACCGAGTCGTGCGGGTTGGGATAGGAGATGCCGATGGACAGGTGATAGCGGCTGTCGGGGTTGCGGCGGTCGATGTAGTAAAGCCCCTCGGGCGTGCGGCCGTCGCCCTCGAACTGCTTGTGGCCAAGGGGCTCGTTGCCCAGCCCGATGCGATAGGCCTTCAGCACCGTGTTGCCGTTCAAAAGCAGCATCTGCCGCGCGCCCTTGTTGACCACGACCTGGGTCACGGGCGGGCCGGAATAGGTCTTGAACTTGCTGGGGCCGCAGGCCGCCAGCCCAAGCACAAGCACCAATGCGACGATACGTCCCAGCCAGCCCGTCATCATGTCCCGCCCCCGGATCCGGTGTTTTGCCCCATTTTGCCCCGCTGCGGCCTGCCCGGCAATGCGGCGGGGGTTCACGAAATCCTGATGCGGCGCGGCTTGCCGTGGCAGATTTGCCAGCGCCGCGGAATCGCTGGGTTTTCCTGTTGCGGGAAATGCGCCTGCGGCTAATCATGCGGCCATGAACGACGAAGACGAACACCCCCAGCGCTATGCCCTGGTGAACGAATTGCACGCCCGGCCTTCGCCGCGGCTCAGGGCGCCCTGCACGGCGGTCTATCTGGCGATCAAGGAGCCGCGCGACGCCGCCAACCGCGACCGGCGCAGGGATGTCGCGCATCTGGCACAGCTTTGCGCCCGCCACGGCGCGCCGCGACCCGACACCAGCGCGGGCCATTACACGGCGCAGCTTGGCCGCCACCAGCTGCGCTGGGAAAGCCATACCGAGTTCGTCACCTATGCCGCCTTTGCGCCGGGGCTGCCGCCGCGGCCCTTCGACCCTTCGGCCGGAGCGATCTTTCCCGAGGACTGGCAGCACCAGGCGCCGGGCAAGCGAATCGCCGCAGCGATGATCCAGGTCGATTTCCTGCCCGACGACCCGGCCGAGATCCTGCCGCGGCTGTCGGAATGGTTCGCGGCCGACAGCATGGCCTCGGTCTGGGTGCTGGAGGAGGCGGCGGTGGTCGCCGGCGATTTCCGCATCGACCCGGCCGGCTGGATGCGCTTTGCGCTTTTCGTCCGGCCCGACACCCAGCCCGGCCGGATCGGCCGCATCGTCCAGCGGCTTCTGGACCTCGAGACCTATCGCGCCATGTCCATGCTGGGCCTGGGCCGCGCCCGCGACCTGACCCGGCAGCTGAATGCGCTGGACCCGCAGCTCAGCGACATCGTCCAAGGCATGAGCGACGACGACCGCCCGGCCGATGCGGTGCTGCAGGACCTGCTGTCGGTCTCGACCCGGCTGGAAAGCGCCGCGACCCAGCATGCCTTCCGCTTCGGCGCCAATGCGGCCTATGAGGCCATCGTCATGGACCGTGTCGCCTCGCTGCGCGAGACCCGCTTCATGGGCGGGCAGATGCTGACCGAGTTCATGGCCCGTCGCTATCTGCCCGCCATGCGCACCGCGAAATCGGCCGAGAAGCGGCTTTCGGCGATGCTGGATCGCAGCGAACGCGCGGGCGAATTGCTGCGCACCCGCGTCGATGTCCAGCGCAGCGCCCAGAACCAGGAGCTGATGCAACGCATGGATCGGCGCGCCGACCTGCAATTGCGGCTCCAGCACACGGTCGAGGGGCTGTCGGTGGTCGCGATCAGCTATTACGCGGTGGGCCTTTTGGGCTATGCGCTTTACCCGCTGGCCCAGGCGCTGCATATCGACAAGGCGGTGCTGGTCGCGGCCCTGACCCCCGTTGCCGTGCTGGGCGTCTGGCTGGGGATGCGGCGCATCCGCGCCCGGCTGCATGACGCCGGCCACTAGCCCGTCCACCCCCCAAGAAGGAGCGAAGAACGCATGACCCAGGCACCTTTCCTTTCCCACCCGCTTGCCCAGGGCCGTTCGTGATGGCGGGGCGGCTTCAGATGTATGGCCTCGCCCATTGCTCGACCTGCCAGAAGGCGCAGGCCGAGTTGCAGGCGGCGGGCTGGCAGGTGGAGTTCCGCGACGTCTCCAAGGCGCCGCTGGATGGCGACGAATGGCAGCGCATGATCGCCGATTTCGGCGAGAAGCTGGTCAACCGGGCCAGCCTGACCTGGCGCGGCATGTCCGATGAGGAACGCGCGGGCACGCCCCTGCAGATGCTTTCGGCCAAGCCTTCGCTGATGAAGCGGCCGGCGATCGTCGAGGGCGACCAGCGGTTGCTGGGCTGGACCGCGAATGTCAAGCGCGCGCTGGGGGTGGCGGCCTGAGCCGCCCCCTTACCTAGACGACATAGCGGTCGCGGCGGTGGTTGATCGCGATCACCAGGTTCAGCACCAGCGCGCCCAGGAATGACCAGGCGACCAGCTGCCAGTCGCGCAGCATCAGCGCGCAGGCAAAGAGGCAGGCGTCGAAGATCAGCTGCGTCCAGCCGGCGCGAAAGCCGGTGGCATCCTGCAGATACAGCGCGACGATGCCCACCCCGCCCAGCGAGGCGCCGTGCCGGAACAGCGCCAGCAGCGCCGAGCCGGTCAGGAACCCCACCAGCAGCGCCCCGACCGCCGGGTGGACATGGCCGAATTGCAGCCCCGCCGGCAGGATGGCGACCAGCGTCGACATCGCCGCCACGGCGATGAAGGATTTCAGCATGAAGCCCAGCCCCAGCCGGCGATAGCCCAGCCAGTAGAACGGCAGGTTCACCACGAAGAAGACCGGCGCGAAGCCCCAGCCCGTCGCATAGGAGATCAGGATCGCCAGCCCCGCCGTCTGGCCGGTGACGAAGCCCAGATGCGTCAGCAGCAGCACGCCGACCGCGGCCATGAAACTGCCATAGGCCAGGCCCTGGGCATCTTCGATGGGGCTGTGGCGTGGGGAAGGGGTGTCGTCGCTCATGCGCCCCCTCTTGCCCGCGCCCGGCGGGACCGGCAAGGGGGCATCGCGATCAGCGCAGCGGCGCGGCGTCGCGGTCTGGGGCGGCGGCTGCGGGTGGCGCGGCGCGGTCGCTGACGGCGGCGGTGAAGGCGCCCTGCGGGTCGCGGCGCAGCACCGCGCGGTCGCCGCCGCTGCGCAGGGTCTCGACCGTGCGGCGATAGTCGGCCTCGTCCAGCGCGCCGGTGGCTGACAGCAGCCCGGCGATGCCGCGCAGCATTCCCGCCTGCCGCTGCAAGGCGCCCGGATCGGGGTCGGGGCCAAGGATCAGCCGGGCGCTGTCCTCGGGTGCGGCGACCGCCTCGCGCCAGCCTTTCATGCTGGCGCGCAGGAACCGGGCCAGCCGCGCCTTGGCCTCGGGCCCGGCAAGGGTGCCGGGCAGGACATAGAGCCCGTCCTCCAGCACCGCGGCGCCTTGCTCCTGCGGGTCGAGTTCGACCAGCCCCTCGCCCGTCGCCGGGTCGTGGCTGAGCGTGCTGATGCAGGCGGCCTGTTTCTGGCGCAGCATCTCGGCCCCCGGCCATTGCGCCAGCAGGGTGACGCCGGACAGGCTGCCATCGGCCACCAGCCCCAGCCGGTTCAGCCAGGCTTGCAGCGGATATTCCGTGCCGCCGAACCAGCTGCCGATGGTCTTGCCGCGCAGATCGGCGGCCCCCGCCACCCCCGTCTCGCGCAGGCAGGTCAGGCGTAGCGCCGGACGGGCAAAGACCTGGGCGATGTTGACCACGGGCAGGCCGTTTTCGCGGGCGACCAGCGCAATGGGCATCCAGGCCACCGCCAGGTCGGCCTCGCCCCGCGCCAGCGTCTCGAAGGGCGGGGCCGCCTCGTCCGCGGGCAGCAGCCGCACGGTCAGCCCTTCCTCGGCGTAATAGCCGCGCGCCTGGGCGACCAGGAAGCCGGCGGATTCGGCCGGGGTCCGGCCGCGCAACTGCACCGCCAGTTCCTCGGCCCGCGCGGTCGGCGCGGCAAGGACCAGGGCCGAAATCAAGGCCAGGACCAGGGCCGCGGCCGGAAACAGGGGTTTCGTCATCCGTCTCATCGCCGGCCATGGTTAGACGGCCGGCCCCGGCCCTGCAAGCCGGCGCGCCCCACGATGCCGCGAGCGGGGTCAGCCGCGGGAATAGACATCCTCGTAGCGCACGATGTCGTCCTCGCCCAGATAGGCGCCGGTCTGCACCTCGATCAGCACCATCGCCACCTTGCCGGGGTTTTCCAGGCGGTGGACGGCGCCCAGCGGCACATAGATCGACTGGTTTTCCGTCAGCAGCGTCACGGTTTCGTCCACCGTCACCCGCGCGGTGCCGGAAACCACGATCCAATGTTCCGAGCGGTGGAAATGCGATTGCAGCGACAGCGCCGCGCCGGGATTGACCACGATGCGCTTGACCTGGAAGCGGTCGGCCAGCGCCAGCGTCTCGAACCAGCCCCAGGGGCGGTGGTCGCGCAGGAAATGCTCGGCCTGGCGCGCGCCCTTGGCCTTCAGCGCGCCGACCGCCTCGCGCACCTCTTGCGCGCGGTCCATGCCGGCGACCAGAACGGCATCGTCGGTGGCCACGACCATCACGTCGCGCAACCCGATGCCCACCACCTCGATCCCCTCGTCCTGCGAGCGCAGCAGCACGTTGTCGCAGTCGATCGCGGTCGAGCGGGTGTCGGTGACGGCGCCGCGCTCGGCCGGCTCGCCATCCTGGATCTCGCGCCAGACCGCGTCCCAGCCGCCAAGGTCCGACCAATGGCCGGAATAGCGCACCACCGACAGGTTCCGGGCCTTTTCCAGCACCGCATAATCCACCGACAGGTCGGGCAGCCGGTCCCAGGGCTCGGGCGCAAGCCGCAGGAAGCCCAGGTCCAGCCGCGCCTCGGTCAGCGCCGCCTGGACAGGGGCAAGGTAGTCGGGCGCATGGGTCTTGAAAGCGTCGATCATGGTGCGGGCGGCGAAAAGGAAGATGCCGGCGTTCCACAGGAAATTGCCCTGCGCGATCATGCGCGCCGCGTTCTCCGCGTCGGGCTTTTCGACGAAGCGCTTCAGCACCAGCGGGCCTTCGCCCTCGCCCTCGGCCTCCATGTAGCCATAGCCGGTCTCGGGCCGGCTGGGGGTGATGCCGAAGGTGACGATGCGGCCGGCCTGCGCGGCCGCGAGGCCCAGGTCCACAGCGCGGCCGAAAGCCTCGGTATCGGGGACGACGTGATCCGAGGGCGCGACCAGCAGCAGCGCATCGGCATCCTTTTCGGCGGCGGCCAGCGCGGCGGCCAGGATCGCCGGGGCGGTGTTGCGGCCGGCGGGCTCGATCAGGATGGCCGCGGGGGCAATGCCGATCTGGTCCAGCTGTTCGGCGACGATGAAGCGGAAATCCGCGTTCGTCATCACCAGCGGCGCGGCGTAGCGCGGTCCCGACAGGCGGCGGGCCGAGGCCTGGAACAGGCTTTCCTCGCCCACCAGCGGGGCGAATTGCTTGGGGAAGCTCTTGCGCGAGACGGGCCAGAGACGGGTGCCGGAGCCGCCGGCCAGCAGAACAGGGGTGATCGTCATGAAAATCGCTCCATCGGCCTGGGGCCGTTACCATCCGCCCCGTTATCCGCCGGGTTCCTTTCGCGTGCAAGTTGCGCAAAACGGCAGGATTCCGGGGCCTGATGCCCGGAAACGGCCGGTCAATAGCCGCGCGCCCGGTCCACCAGATGCAAAAGCGGCGCACCCCGCATGGCGCGGCGCAGGTTCTCGGCCACGACATGGGCGGCGCTCTCGGGCCGGGTCTCGGCCGAGACATGCGGCGTCACCGTCACCTGCGGATGCGTCCAGAACGGGTGTTCGGGCGGCAGCGGCTCCTGCCGGAACACGTCCAGCACCGCATGGCCCAGGCCCTGATCGAGCGCCGCCAGCAAGGCCGCCTCGTCGATCAGGCTGCCGCGGCCGGCGTTGATGATCGTGGCGCCCGGCGGCAGCAGGGACAGCCGCGCGGCGTCCAGCAGGTTGCGCGTCCCGCCCGTGTCGGGCAGCAGGCAGACCAGGATCTCGGCCCGGTTCAGGGCCTGGGGCAGGGCGTCGCCCGCCAGCACCTCGATCCCCGGCACCGGGCGGCCCGATTGCGACCAGCCGGCGACGCGAAAGCCCAGGCCCGCCAGCGCCAAGGCCACCGCCCGGCCCAGCTCGCCCATGCCCAGCACGGTCACGCCGCGCCGCTGCGCCAGGGGTGGGGTCAGCTGGTTGCGCCAGACGCCGTCCTGGGCAAAGCGGTCCATGCCCAGATGCGCCCGCAGCGCCCAGCCGGTGCAATATTCCACCATGCCCTGCGCCAGTCCCGGATCGACCATGCGGCAGAGCGGCTGGGTCAGCGTGGGGTTGGTCACGATGCGCTCGACCCCGGCCCAGAGGCTTTGCACCACGCGGGCGCGGGTGAAGGGGGTGAAGTCCAGCACCCTGCCGTCCTCGGGGTAGCCGGGCGCATAGATCAGCGCGTCGAAGCACGCGGGATCGCCCTGCCGGCACAGCTCCATCTCGGGGCAGGCCGCGCGCAGGGCGGGGGACCAGGCATCCCACAGCCGCGCGGGGGCGGCGAACAGCACCCGCATCCCGTCAGCCCCTAGGCCGATGGACATGGGCCGATTGCACGATGCCGAAGGCCATCAGCAGGATCATCAGCGAGGTTCCTCCGTAACTGACCAGCGGCAGGGGCGAGCCCTTGGCCGGCAACATGCCCATCACCGTCGCCATGTTGATGGAAAAGTAAAGGAAGAACGTCCCGGCGATGCCGATGGTCAGCAGGCTGGCGAAGCGGTCGCGGTTGGTCAGCGCCGAATACATGCAGAACCCCAGGATCAGCACATAGAGGATCAGCAGCGATCCCGCGCCGACGAAGCCGAATTCCTCGGCCAGCGAGGTGAAGATGAAGTCGGTGTGCTTCTCGGGCAGGAAGTTCAGCCGCGACTGCGTGCCCTGCATGAAGCCGCGCCCCGACCAGCCGCCCGATCCCAGCGCGATCTGCGCCTGGGCGATGTTGTAGCCCGCGCCCAAGGGGTCCGAGCCGGGGTCGAGGAAGGTGTCGATGCGGCGGAACTGGTAGTCGTGCAGCAATTGCCAGTCGGTGCCGCGGCTTTCCATGACCGCGGTGATGCCGGCGACGACGATGGCGATGACGGCGGCGAAATACCACAGGCTGACGCCGGCCGCGAACATCACGATGCCGCCCCCCGCGATCAGCATGATCGAGGTGCCCAGGTCGGGCTGCATCAGCACCAGCGCCGTCGGCAGCAGGATCAGCACCACCGGCACCAGCACCCAGAACGGGCGCGAGACCTTTTCCACCGGCAGCCAGTCGTAATAGGCTGCCAGCGTCAGCACGAAGGCGACCTTGGTCAGCTCGGACGGCTGGATGCGGATCGGTCCCAGCACCAGCCAGCGCTGCGCGCCCATGCCGACATGGCCCATCACCTCGACCAGCACCAGAAGGCCGACGCAGATCACGTAGGATGCGACCGAGATCGAGCGCCAGAACCAGATCGGCACGAAGGCCAGCGCGAACATCAGCACCATGCCGACGGCGAAGCGCTCCATCTGCGGGCCGGCCCATTTGTCGATGTCGCCGCCCGAGACGGAATAGAGCATCAGGAAGCCGATGCAGCTGACCGCCGTGACCAGGAAGACCAGCGGCCAGTTCAGATACAGGATCTTGCGCCAGCCCGTCGGCACCTGCGCGACGTGATAGTCGAGATAGCTCATGGCTCAGGCCCTTGCGCGGCCCTCGCCCTTGCGGGCCGAGGGGGTCAGGTTCATGCGCGACCACATCTCCTGCACCTTGGCGCGCTCGGCCTCGGGATAGGCCGAAAGCGGCGGCAGGCCGTCCGCCAGCGCATAAAGCAGGATATCGCGGGCGATGGGGGCCGCGACCGCGCCGCCGCCGCCGCCATGCTCGACCACGACCGAGACCGCATAGCGCGGCATGTCATAGGGCGCGAAGCAGACGAACAGCGCATGGTCGCGCCGGTTCCAGGGCAGCTGCTCGTTCGAGATCACGCCGCGGGCGCGTTCGGCGGCGGTGATGTTGCGCACCTGGCTGGTGCCGGTCTTGCCGGCCATCTGCCATTCCGGCGCCAGGATGCGCGAGCGGCGCGCGGTGCCGCGGGGCGCGTTCATCACCGCATCCATCCCCGCCCGCGCCGTGCGCAGGTTCAGCGGGTTGATGTCCAGTTCCGGCCATTCCGGCACCGGCTCGGCCTGGCCGTCGATGGCGCGCACCAGGCGCGGCGCGACCGCGCGCCCCGTCGCCACCCGCGCCGTCATCACCGCCAGCTGCAGCGGCGAGGCCAGCACATAGCCCTGGCCAATCGAGGCGTTGAGCGAATCGCCCACCTGCCATTCCTGGTCGTAGCGCGCCTTCTTCCAGGCGCGATCCGGGGCGATGCCCTCGGCGATGGCGGACATCGGCAGCTCGTGGCGCACGCCGATGCCCAGCTTGCGCGCCATGGCGGCGATGCGGTCGATGCCGACGCGCTGCGCCAGCTCGTAGTAATAGACGTCGCAGGAATGCTCGAGGCTGCGCAGCGCATCGACCATGCCGTGGCCGCCGCGGCTCCAGCAATGGAAGCGGCGCCCGGCGACCTGGGTATAGCCGGGGCAATAGAAGCGCGAGCCGGCGTTGATGACCCCGGCCTCGAGCCCGGCCAGCAGCGTCACCATCTTGAAGGTCGAGCCGGGCGGATAGACGCCCTGCACCGTCTTGTCGGCCAGCGGGCGGTGGTCGTGTTCCATCAGCGCGCGGTAATCCGGCCCCGAGATGCCGCGCACGAACTTGTTCGGGTCGAACACCGGCGAGGAGGAGATCGCCAGGATGTCGCCGTTGGTCACGTCGATCACCACCGCGGCGGCGCTTTCGCTGCCCAGCCGCTGGGTGGAGAAATTCTGCAACCCGGCGTCCAGCGTGGTCTGCACCGTGGCGCCCTGCTGCCCCTCTTGCCGCGACAGCTCGCGCATCTCGCGCCCGGCGCTGTTCACCTCGACCCGGCGCGAGCCGGCCTTGCCGCGCAGCGCCTCTTCCAGCTTGGACTCCATGCCGACCTTGCCCAGCTGGAACTCGGGCAGGCGCAGCACCGGGTCGGGATCCTCGATCTTGGACAGGTCGTAGTCCGAGACCGGGCCGACATAGCCCAGCACATGCGCGAAATCGCCCGCCCGCGGATAGCTGCGCGACAGCCCCGCCTCGGGCGTCACGCCGGGCAGGGCGGGGGCGTTGAGCGCGATCGAGGAAAACTCGTCCCAGGTCAGGCGGTCGGCGACCAGCACCGGGGTCACGGCGCTGCGCTTGTGGATCTCTGCCAGGATCTCGGCGGCCTGGCGGTCGCTCATCGGGATGATGTGGCGCAGCCGCGCGATCACGGCCGAGACGTCGCCCGCCTCCTCGCGGGTCAGGGTGACGCGGTAGTTCTGTTCGTTGCCGGCGATGATGGTGCCGTTGCGGTCCAGGATCAGCCCGCGCGCCGGCGGCAGCAGGCGGATCTTGATCGAGTTGCCGTCCGACAGCATGCGGTATTCGTCGGCATGTTCGACCTGCATCGAGCGCAGCTTCAGCCCCAAGACCGACACCACCGCCGCCTGGATCACCCCCAGCATCAGCACCCGGCGGGTGATGAGCCGGCTGCTTTCGACGATTTCGCGTTCCGACTTGCGCATGGCTCAGCGATGCCTCGTGTCTCGTTCGGCGCGGCCGCGCGGCAGGCCGAGCGCCCAGCCGGCAAGGCCCGCGACCAGCGGATAGGCGGTGACCGTGGCGATGAATTGCAAGATCACCTGCCCGAACGGAGGAAGGGGCAGGAAGAACACCGCCAGCAATATGCGGTTCGCCACCATCATCAGCGCCAGAAGCGTCGCGACCCGCAGCCATTCAACCATGAAAGGCAGTTCGCGCCAATGCGGCTCGCGCTTTCTTGCGGCCTCGGTCACGATGACGGCCAGGGCGGCGCCCAGGCCGATGGGGCGCATCAGCAGGATGTCCTCGATCAGGAACAGGGCGGCGATGGTCGCGACCGGCACCTGTTCGGGGCGGCGCAGCACCCAGACCAGCACCAGGCACAGCGCCAGGTCCGGCCCCGGCCAGCCGACGCGGCCCGGCGCCAGCGGCAGAAGCCGCCAGAACAGGATCGCCAGGAACAGCGCCACGAACAGCGCCTGGCCCAGGAACCGGCGCCGGCGGGCGGGATCAATCATCCCCGGCCCCGGCTTGGGCCCCTGAATCCTCGCCGGCCGCCTGCATGTCGGCCAGCGGCGGCAGGGGCGGGCCGATGAAATCCGCCGCCGGCGGCGGGATCAGCAGCCCGGTATCGGAAAGCTGCTCGGCCGGGTGGCTGCGCAGCACGCGCAGGAACTCCAGCCGGCCGTAATCCGCGGCCAACCGCACCCGCAGCCGGCCGTCGCTGGCCAGCGCCACCTGGCCCACCGGCAGGCCCGGCGGGAACACGCCCCCGTCGCCCGAGCTGACCACCCGGTCGCCGGGGCGCAGGTTTTCCGGGCTTTCGATGAAATCCAGCGCCGGCAGGGCGGTATTGTCCCCGGTCAGCAGCGCGTGCTGGCCCGAAGGCAGGATCGTCACCGGGATGCGGCTGGAGGGATCGGTCAGCAGCATGACCCGGCTGGTGGTCTGCCCCACGCCCGAGATGCGCCCGACCAGCCCCAACCCGTCCATCGTCGCCCAGCCGTCAAGGATGCCGTCGCGCGCGCCCACGTTCAGCAGCACCGACTGGCGAAAGGCCGTGCCGCTGTCGGTCAGCACCACGCCCGAGACCGAGGTCAGGGCCGGGTCGATCCTGACGTTGTTCTGCGCCAGCAGCTTGGCGTTTTCCTGTTCCAGCTGCACCGCCGCCTCTTTCCAGGCCGCCATCTTCTGCAATTCGCGGCGCAATTCCTGGTTCTGCTCGTAGAGCCGGGCATAGGACTGGAAGCCCGAGACCATGCGCGACAGCTTCGTCACCGGCGCCATCACCCAGTCGAAGCTGGGCACGAAGCGGTCGATGAAGGCCGCCCGCATCCGCTCGGCGCGCGGGCTGTCGATCTGCCAGAACAGGAACACCGCCAGCAGCACCAGCACCAGCAGCGAAACCAGGATGCGGCGGACCGGAGCCGCGTAATCAGGGCCCTTGCGCGCCATGGGCCGAACCCGCTCAGCTGTCGTAGTCGATCACGTGGCGCAGTTGCTTTTCGAACTCCAGCGCCTTGCCGGTGCCCAGCGCCACGCAGCTCATCGGCTGATCGGCCAGGCTGATCATCAGCCCGGTCTGCTCGCGCAGCGCCAGGTCCAGCTCGCCCAGCATGGCGCCGCCGCCGGTCAGCATGACGCCGCGGTCCACGATGTCGGCGGCCAGGTCCGGCGGCGTCGCCTCCAGCGCCACCATCACCGATTCGCAGATCTGCTGCACCGGCTCGGACAGCGCCTCGGCGACCATGGCCTGGGTGATCTCCATCTCTTTCGGGATGCCGTTCAGCAGGTCGCGGCCGCGCACCATGATCGCGGCGCCGCGCCCGTCGTCGGGCATGCGCGCGGTGCCGATCTGGGTCTTGATCCGCTCGGCCGTCGATTCGCCGATCAGCAGGTTGTGGTTGCGGCGCAGATAGTTGATCAGCGCATCGTCCATCCGGTCGCCGCCGATGCGGACCGAGCGCGCATAGACCACGTCGCCCAGGGACAGAACCGCGACCTCGGTGGTGCCGCCGCCGATGTCGACGACCATGCTGCCGGTCGGCTCGGTGATGGGCATGCCGGCACCGATGGCGGCCGCGATCGGCTCGGCGATCAGCCCGGCGCGGCGTGCGCCGGCCGAAAGCACCGACTGGCGGATGGCGCGTTTCTCGACCGGGGTGGCGCCATGGGGCACGCAGATGATGACCTTGGGCTTCGAGAAGGTGGTGCGCCGGAATACCTTCTTGATGAAATGCTTGATCATTTCCTCGGCGCTGTCGAAATCGGCGATGACGCCCTCGCGCATCGGCCGGATCGCCTCGATGCTGCCCGGCGTGCGGCCCAGCATCAGCTTGGCGTCCTCGCCCACCGCCAGCACCTGCTTCTTGCCGTCCTTGACGTGATAGGCGACGACCGAAGGCTCGTTCAGGATGATGCCCTTGCCCTTGACGTAGATCAGCGTATTCGCGGTCCCCAGGTCGATCGCGATATCGGTGGAAAACAACCCGCCAAAGGCCATGTGAACTACCCCTTCCGCCGTCCCTGCCAAGACGGCATTCCTGCCGCCCTTTTTGCGCGCGGCCATTGCCCGATTGCCCCGGCGAGTCGCCCCGCCGAAGGTGCTGGACATATAGGCCGAGCCTCGGCTCGGGGAAACCGGAAAATGATGCGCCGCCCGGTCGCGCCGATGTTTCGCGGGCAGGCGCCGCGCACGCTTGACCGGGCGGCGCGGGCTGCTAGGCTGCCGCCGGTTCGGGTCACGAGGAAAGGGCAGGGTTTGCAGGATGTTATCGTGGGGATCTGCCGCTTTTCCTTCCTGGGCCGGTGCGACTGGGCCGGGACCGCGGGGCAGGGGGCCGGCGCGCCCGAGCTTCTGGCGCAGCGCGGCGCCCTGCTTTATTCGCCCGAGCGCCTGGAGCGCCGCTTCGCCGCCTTCGAGACGCTGTGCCTGCCCTCGGTCAAGGCCCAGACCGACGGGGATTTCCGCTTCTGGCTGCTGACCTCGCCCGAGATGCCGCGCCCCTGGCTGGAGCGGCTGCGCGACCTGTGCGCCGGCGTGCCGCAGATCCGGCTGATCGTCTCGGACAAGCGCGAGACGGTGAACGCGCTGCGCGAGCCCCTGCGCGAGGCGGCCGAGGCGGCGGGCCGGCCGGTGATCCAGTTCCGCGTCGATGACGACGACGCCTTCAGCCGCCATCACGTCGCCCGCATCCGCCGCCACGCCCGGCGCTTTGCCGACCTGCCGGCCTTTGCCATCAGCTATCCGCAGGGGCTGGTCATGGGCAGCTACCAGGGCGAGCCGATCAGCTACTGGCGGGCGCACCAGCCCTTCCTGGGCGCGGGGGCGGCGGTGCGCATGCGCGGGCCGGGGCGCTGCATCTATGCCTACAACCATTTCCAGTTGCCCAAGCATTTCCCGGCCTTCACCGACGTCGGGGGCCTGGGCTACGTCCAGACCCGCTGGGACGAGGGCGATTCCGTCGCCACCATCGTCGCCAGGTTCCCGAAATGGTTCCAGCAGCTCGATCCGGCCGAGTTCCAGCGCGAACTGGCCGAGGATTTTCCCTTCCTGCAAGGCATCGACCTGGGTTTCGTCGAACGCAAGGGGGCGGCCTGACCGCCCCCCGCCTTGCCGCGGCGGTCAGTGCGAATACATGCTGACCTGCTTGGCGTCGGCGCCTTCGCCGACCATGTCGCGACGCACCTTCAGCCGGTTCAGCGCGCCCACATAGGCCTTGACGCTGGCCAGGATGGTGTCGGTGTCCGAGGCCTGGCCGGTGGCGATGCGCCCCTCTTCCTCCATGCGCACGCTGACGGTGGCCTGGGCATCGGTGCCCTCGGTCACGGCATGGACCTGGTAGAGCTGCAGATGCGCCCGGTGCGGCCAGATCGACTTGACGGCGTTGAAACAGGCATCGACCGGGCCGTCGCCGGTGGCATGGACGGCCTTTTCCTCGCCGCCGACCAGCAGGACCAGGTCGGCCGATTGCCCGTCGCTGCCGCAGACTACGCGCAGGTGCTTGACTTGCAGGTGGTCGTCCTCGGTATTGGCCGCCGCATCCTGGACCAGCGCGACCAGGTCGTCGTCGTAGACCTCCTTCTTGCGGTCGGCCAGGGCCTTGAAGCGGACGAAGACGTCCTTCAACTGGTTGTCGCCCAGCTCATAGCCCAGGTCCTTCAGCTTGGCGCGCAGCGCGGCGCGGCCGGAATGCTTGCCCATGGCGATATTGGCCTCGTTCAGGCCGATGTCGGCGGGCTTCATGATCTCGAAGGTCTCGACGTTCTTCAGCACCCCGTCCTGGTGGATGCCGGATTCGTGCAGGAAGGCGTTCTTGCCCACCACCGCCTTGTTCGGCTGCACCAGGAAGCCCGAGGCCTGCGACACCCGACGCGACAAGCCCATGATCCGGGTGGTGTCGATGCCGGTGGTATAGGGCATGATGTCGTGGCGCACCTTCAGCGCCATCACCACCTCTTCCAGCGCGGTGTTGCCGGCGCGCTCGCCCAAACCGTTGATGGTGCATTCGACCTGGCGCGCGCCCGCCTCGACCGCGGCCAGCGAGTTCGCGGTCGCCATGCCCAGGTCGTTGTGGCAATGGGTGGCGAAGACGACGCCGTCCGCGCCCGGCACCCGCTCCAGCAGCATGCGGATCAGCGCGGCGGATTCGCGCGGCGCGGTATAGCCGACGGTATCGGGGATGTTGATGGTGGTGGCGCCGCATCTGATGGCGATCTCGACCACCCGGCACAGGTAGTCGTGCTCGGTCCGGGTCGCGTCCATGGCCGACCATTGCACGTTGTCGCACAGGTTGCGGGCATGGGTCACGGTGTCGTGGATGCGCTCGGCCATCTGGTCCATGTCCAGGTTGGGGATGGCGCGATGCAGGGGCGAGGTGCCGATGAAGGTGTGGATGCGCGGGTGCTTCGCGTGCTTCACCGCCTCCCAGCAGCGGTCGATGTCGGGGATCTGCGCCCGCGCCAGGCCGCAGATCACCGCGTTCTTCGCGCGCTTGGCGATTTCGGAAACGGCGGCGAAATCGCCCTCCGAGGCGATGGGGAAACCGGCCTCGATGATGTCGACGCCCATCTCGTCCAGCATCTCGGCGATGTCCAGCTTTTCGGTATGGCTCATGGTGGCGCCGGGCGATTGCTCGCCGTCGCGCAGGGTGGTGTCAAAGATCAATACGCGGTTCGGATCGGTCATTTCGGGAATCCTTCTTCATGTGCTCACGGGAGACCGGGCACGAACCTGACTGAGCGGCGGCCCGGAAGACCCGCTCAGCGCAGCGTAAGAAGAAGGAGACCGCGGCGGTTCACGGCGATGCGCGCGCGGTCATGCGCGTGCGGGGCCGTGGCAATGATCTGCTGCATCCGAGTCATGGCGCGGACTATAAGACCCGCCCCGCCGGCTTGGAAAGGCAAAAAACACGCCCCCGGCATTTTCCCGACTCGAAACCCTCGGGGGGCGCCGCCGCCCCGCACCGCCCCCGAACTTCTTCGTTCTTCAAATACCCATGCGCCCCGTGCCGCTGGCGCGGCGGCTCAAAGCGCGCGCCAGCCGATGTCGCGCCGGCAGAAGCCCTCTGGCCAGTCGATGCCGTCGACAAGCGCATAGGCGCGGGCGTGCGCCTCGGCCAGCGTCGCGCCGCGCCCGGTCGCGGCCAGCACCCGGCCGCCGGTGGCGACGATCTGCCCGTCACTCCGCGCGGTCCCGGCATGGAAGACCATGCGGAAACTGTCCTCGGCCAGCGCATCCAGCCCGCGGATCACGCTGCCCTTCTCATAGCTGCCGGGATAGCCCCTGGCGGCCAGCACCACGGTCAGGGCGTGGTCGTCGGCCCAGCTGACCGTCATCCTGCCGAGCCGGCCCTCGGCGCAGGCCAGGATCAGGTCCAGCGCCTGCGCGCCCAGCCGCATCATCAGCACCTGGCATTCCGGGTCGCCGAAGCGGACATTGTATTCCACCAGCCGCGCCCGGCCGTCCTCGATCATCAGCCCGGCATAAAGCACGCCCTGGAAGGGCGTGCCGCGCCGCGCCATCTCGGCCACGGTGGGGCGCACGATCTCGGCCATCACCTGGTCCTGGATGTCTTGGGTCAGCACCGGGGCGGGGGAATAGGCGCCCATGCCGCCGGTGTTCGGCCCGGCATCGCCGTCGAAGGCGCGCTTGTGGTCCTGGGCGGTGCCGATGGGCAGGCAGTCCGTCCCGTCGCAGAGGACGAAGAAGCTCGCCTCCTCGCCGGCCATGAACTCCTCGATCACCACCTCGGCCCCGGCCGCGCCGAAGGCGCCGCCGAAGGCGTCGTCGACGGCGGCGACGGCTTCGTCCTCGGTCATGGCCACGGTCACGCCCTTGCCGGCGGCCAGCCCGTCGGCCTTGACGACGATGGGCGCGCCTTTCCCGCGGATATAGGCGCGCGCCGGCTCGGCCGCGTCGAAGCGCGCCCAGGCGGCGGTCGGCGCGCCGCAGGCGTCGCAGACCTCCTTGGTGAAGCTTTTCGAGGCCTCCAGCATCGCCGCCGCCCTGGACGGGCCAAAGACCAGGATGCCGGCCGCGCGCAATTCGTCGGCGACACCGGCCGCCAGCGGCGCCTCGGGGCCGATCACCACCAGGTCGATGGCGTTTTCCTCGCAAAAGCCGATCACGGCGGGGCCGGACAGGATGTCCAGCTCGGCCAGCCGCGCCAGCGGCTCCATCCCGGCATTGCCCGGCGCCACGAACAGCCGGTCGCATTTCGGATTCTGCCGGATCGCCCAGGCCAGCGCATGTTCGCGCCCGCCGCTGCCGAGGATCAGGATGTTCATGCGGAAAGGCCCCTTTGCGAATGGTCCCGCGCCTTCTAGGAACTGGCCCGCGCCGGATCAATACCCCAAGCCCCTTGATCCTGCCCGCGGCCCGCGCCACAACCGGGGACATGGAACTCTTCGAAGACGCAGCCCCCAGCAATATCCACGAATTCACCGTCTCCGAGATCTCGGGCGCGGTGAAGCGCGTGCTCGAGGGCGAGTTCGGCCGCGTCCGCGTGCGCGGCGAGATCGGCCGCGTCTCGCGCCCCTCGTCGGGGCATGTCTATTTCGACCTCAAGGACGACCGCGCGGTGATCGCCGCCGTGACCTGGAAGGGGCAGGCCGCGCGGCTCTCCACCCGCCCCGAGGAGGGGATCGAGGTCATCGCCACCGGCCGGCTGACGACGTTCCCCGGCCAGTCGAAATACCAGCTCATCGTCGAGGAGATCGAGCCTGCCGGCGCCGGCGCGCTGATGATGATGCTGGAGAAGCGCCGCAAGGCGCTGGCGGCCGAGGGGCTGTTCGACGAATCGCGCAAGCGCCCGCTGCCCTATCTGCCGCGGGTGATCGGCGTCGTCACCTCGCCCTCGGGCGCAGTGATCCGCGACATCCTGCACCGGCTCCGCGACCGCTTCCCGACGCGGGTGCTGATCTGGCCGGTGGCGGTGCAGGGCGAGGGCTGCGCGCCGCAGGTCACGGCCGCGATCCAGGGCTTCAACGCGCTGCCCCAGGGCGGGGCGATCCCGCGCCCCGACCTGATCATCGTCGCGCGCGGCGGCGGCAGCCTGGAAGACCTGTGGGGCTTCAACGAGGAGGCGGTGGTCCGTGCCGCCGCCGCCAGCGAGATCCCGCTGATCTCGGCCGTGGGGCACGAGACCGACACCACGCTGATCGACTTCGCCTCGGACCGCCGGGCGCCGACGCCCACCGCCGCGGCCGAGATGGCGGTGCCGGTGCGCGCCGAACTGGCTGCCCGGCTGGCCGAGATCCGGGCCCGGATGATGCGCGCCGCCCAGGCCCGCAACCAGCGCCAGCGCCAGCGGCTGACCGACCTGGGCCGCGCGCTTGGCCGGCCGCAGGCGCTGACCGATCCGGCGCGGCAACGCTTCGACCTGTTCGCCGAGCGGCTTGAGCCGGCGCTGCGCGGTTTCGTGCGTGCCCGCCGCGACCGGCTGAACGCCCTGCCGCTGTCGCTGTCGGCGCTGCGCACCATGCTGCGCAGCCGGCGCGAGGCGTTGCAGGCGCAGGGGCAGCGGCTGCCGCTTTGCCTTGCGCGGCTTGGCCGGAGCCGGGCCGAGCGCCTGGCCGAGCTGGGCAACCGGCTGGAGCGTGCCCGCGCGCGGATGCTGGCCGATGCCGCGCGCCAGACCCGGCGCGACCGCGACATGCTGGACCGGCTGGCCGCAAGGCTTGCCGCTGCCGCCGCGCGCATGCTGCCGCCCCGCCGCGAGGCGCTGGAGCGGCTGGATCGCCTGCGCCAGACGCTGGGCTATCGCGAGACCCTGCGCCGCGGATTCGCCGTCGTGCATGGCCCCTCGGGCCTGCTGACCCAGGCGGCCGAGGCGGCGCAGACCCCGCGATTCGAGATCGAGTTCCTGGACGGTCGGCTGGCGGCGCGCCCCGACGCGCCCCCGGCAAAGCCCGCCCGCAAGCCGCCCGAACCCAAGGGGCAGAAATCGCTTTTCTAGGCGGCCCGGTCCGAGGGCAGGTGCGGGCAGGCGCTGGCGGGTGCGGGAAACCGCCGCGCGGGCGGGGCTTTTCTCTGGCGGCGCGATGACCTATCTGCGGCATGAAGCGCAAGGAAGGCACCCATGGCCAAGATCACTTACATCGAGCACAACGGCACCGTCCACGAAATCGACGTCAAACCCGGCATGACCGTGATGGAGGGCGCGCGCGACAACGGCGTACCCGGCATCGACGCGGATTGCGGCGGCGCCTGCGCCTGTTCGACCTGCCATGTCTATGTGGCGCCGGAATGGGTGGACCGGCTGCCGCCCAGGGATCCGATGGAAGAGGACATGCTGGACTTCGCCTGGCAGCCCGATCCGGTGCGCTCGCGCCTGACCTGCCAGATCAAGGTGACGCCGGAACTCGACGGCCTGGTGGTGAACCTGCCCGAACGCCAGATCTGAGCGGACCGGCCCGCCGCTCAGGCCTTTTCGCTGGCGGCGGGTGCGGATGCGGGCGCATTGGCCCGGACCAGGTTGCCCATGAACTCGGTGAATATCCGTTCGGCAAGTTCGCGCGTCGAGCGGCCGTCGCCGTCGAACCAGGGATCGGTGCTGCGGGTCACGAACATCATGTTGCCGCCCTTGACCAGGCAATGCAGCATCATGGTCGAGATCTCGATGTCGGTATCGGGGGACAGGATGCCCAGCCGCTGCGCCTCGGACAGCTTGCGGTGATAGAGGTCGCGCATCGAGCTGGTGTAGCGATGCAAGGCGCTGTCGGGCTTGATCGGGCCGCAAAGCCCATCGACCAGAAGCCGGAACAGCGTCGGATTGGCCTCGGCCCAGCCCAGATAGCTGTGGGCGATCGAATGCATCTGTTCGATCGGGTCGCTGGTATTGGCCTGGATCACGCCCTCGCGCAGCGCATCGTTGAGCAGGGTGACGGCGTGATAGATCAGCCCCTCATGCAGTTCCTCGGTCGAACTGAACATGCTGCGGATCTCGTCCTCGCTCGCCTCGGTGCGCGGGGCAAGCTCGGCGAGATCCACGGGAAGCTGACCGGTTTCCTCCAGATGCTGCTGGGCGGCGAAGATCAAGCTTTGATAGATATTGCCCCGGCCTTCCATCAGCCGCTCCTGAAACAATTCGTCTCAAATCTAGCAGAGTTTTTCCGCCGCGAAAGCCTGTAATCCCAAGCGGCGGAAAGAAGCTCAACCCTCGGCGCGGGACTGGCGCTTGCGTTCGTGCGGGTCCAGGTGACGCTTGCGCAGGCGGATGCTTTTCGGCGTGACCTCGACCAGCTCGTCATTGTCGATATAGGCGATGGCCTCTTCCAGCGACATGCGCACCGGGGGCGTCAGCCGCACCGCCTCGTCCGTGCCCGAGGCGCGCACGTTGGTCAGCTTCTTGCCCTTGAGCGGGTTCACTTCCAGGTCGTTGTCGCGCGAATGCTCGCCGATGATCATGCCCTGGTAGACCTGTTCCTGCGCGCCGATGAACATCTTGCCGCGCTCTTCCAGGTTCCACAGCGCATAGGCGACGGAAACCCCGTCCTCCATGGAAATCAGCACGCCCTGCCGGCGGCCCTGGATCGGGCCCTTGTAGGGCGCCCAGCTGTGGAAGATGCGGTTCAGCACGCCGTTGCCGCGGGTGTCGGTCATGAACTCGCCCTGATAGCCGATCAGCCCGCGCGAGGGCACATGGGCGACGATGCGGGTCTTGCCATGGCCTGCGGGCTTCATCTCGACCAGGTCGCCCTTGCGGGCGCCGGTCAGCTTGTCGATGACCGCGCCGGTGTATTCGTCGTCGACGTCGATGATGGCTTCCTCGATCGGCTCCAGCCGGACGCCGTCCTCGTCGCGGAAGATCACGCGCGGGCGCGAGATCGACAGCTCGAACCCCTCGCGGCGCATGTTCTCGATCAGCACGCCCATCTGCAATTCGCCGCGGCCCGAGACGACGAAGGCGTCGCCGCCCGGCGTGTCCTCGACCTTGATGGCGACATTGGTCTCGGCCTCTTTCATCAGCCGTTCGCGAATCACCCGCGACTGCACCTTGTTGCCGTCGCGGCCCGCCAGCGGGCTGTCGTTGATGCCGAAGGTGACGCTGATCGTCGGCGGGTCGATGGGCTGGGCGGGCAGGGGGGTCTCCACCTCGGGCGCGCAGAGCGTATCGGCCACGGTCGCCTTCGACATGCCGGCGATGGTGACGATGTCGCCCGCCACCGCCTCGTCGATGGGCTGCTGGTTCAGGCCGCGGAAGGCCAGCACCTTCGAGATGCGGAACTGCTCGATGCGCTCGCCGTCGCGCGACAGCGCCTTGATCGTGTCGCCGGCCTTGGCGCGGCCGGCCTCGACCCGGCCGGTCAGGATGCGGCCGATGAACGGGTCGGCGCCCAGCGTGGTCGCCAGCATCTGGAAGGGCTCGTCCTGGCGCGCGATCTGCTTGGGCGCCTCGACATGGCGCAGCACCAGGTCGAACAGTGCCGACATGTCCTTGCGCGGCCCTTCCAGCGTCTCGTCGGCCCAGCCGCCGATGCCTGAGGCGTAAAGATGGGGGAAATCAAGCTGTTCGTCGCTTGCGCCCAGGTTCGCGAACAGGTCGAACACCTCGTCCAGCGCCTTGTCCGGGTCGGCGGCGGGCTTGTCCACCTTGTTCAGCACCACGATGGGCCGCAGCCCCAGGGCGAGCGCCTTGGAGGTCACGAACTTGGTCTGCGGCATCGGGCCCTCGGCGGCATCGACCAGCAGGCAGACGCCATCGACCATCGACAGGATGCGCTCGACCTCGCCGCCGAAATCGGCGTGGCCGGGCGTGTCCACGATATTGATGCGGGTGCCCTTCCACTCGACCGAGGTCGCCTTGGCCAGGATGGTGATGCCGCGCTCGCGCTCGATGTCGTTGCTGTCCATCACCCGCTCGGCCACGGCCTGGTTTTCGCGGAAACTGCCCGATTGCTTCAGAAGCTGATCGACCAGGGTCGTCTTGCCATGGTCGACATGGGCGATGATCGCGATATTGCGGATGTCCATAGGGGGCCTTTTTCAGAATTTGCGCCCCCGGTAACGCAGAGGGGCGCGAAAGGCCAGCGCCAATCGCAGGCCCGATGTCAGCGCAGGCCCAGGAGCCCGAGGATGAACAGCACCACGACGACAAGGCCGACGAGATAGATGATCGAGTTCATGACGGATTCCTCCCCTGGGCCGGCCGGGCGGGATATCCGCCCGATCGCTGGCTGTCGCATGGGAAACCCGCCGCGGCGGCCAAGGTTCCAGCCCGATGGCAATCAGGCATCCGGCGGGGCCAGTGATTCGATGAGCGGCCGGATGCCCGAGAGGTCGTAGCCGGCCCGAGCCGCGGTATCGAGCAGGTCGGCAACCGGCTCCTGCCCGGCGCGGGCCAGTGCCCAGAGCACGGTCGAGCGGTTGCCGGACCGGCAATAGGCCAGCTTGGGTCCGGGCGTGGCCAGGGCCTCGGCCTGGGCCGAGATCATCTGCGGCGTGATCTGGCCGGGGGTGAAGGGGTTGAAGTGATATTCCATCCCCGCCGCCTCGGCCGCCGCGCGCATCGCCTCGTGATCCTCGTCCGGGCCGACCTCTTCGTCGGGGCGGTTGTTGATCAGCACGCGAAAGCCGGCCTCGGCCAGGGCCGGCAGATCCTCGGGGCGGATCTGGGCCGCGACGGCCAGGTCGGGGGTCAGTTGTCGAAGGTCCATGCAGGGTTCCCTTGGCTGCGGTCGGGCCGCGACGGCGGCATGTGGCGACGGTTCCTTGCGTTTTGCCGTTCTGTCAAGCGCCATGGCGCCGGACGGGCCTAGCCGACCGCGCCTAGCCGACCGCGGACGTCTCTTCGACCAGCAGCGGCAGGTGGGCGAAATCGTCGAAGGTGCCGTGATGCGTCATCTGCTCGACCGGGGTCTTGCGATAGCCGCGGGTGAATAGCAGGAAGGGCACGCCGGTGTTGCTGGCGCATTCCTCGTCGAATTCGCTGTCGCCGACATAGACCCCGCGCAGCCTGTCGGGGTCGGCGCCCAGCCCGGCGAAGGCCGCGCGCAGGGGCGCCGGATCGGGCTTGCGCTGGGGCAGGGAATCGCCGCCCACCACGGCGCCGAACAGCTGCGCGATGCCGAAATGGTCCAGGATCGCCCGCGTCGGCCCCAGCGGCTTGTTGGTGCAAAGCCCCAGGGGATAGCCGCGATCGGCCAGGATCCCCAGCGCCTCGGCGACATTGGGATAAAGCCGGGTCAGGCCGGTCGCGTCGTGATAGCGGGTCATGAACGAGGCGACGAGGTCGCGATGCGCCTCGACCGGCAGCGCGGTGGTGCCGATGACGCGCCGCCACAGCAGGTCGACGCCGCCGCCGACGAAGCCGCGCACCTGGTCCAGCGTCAGGGGCGCCACGCCATGCAGGCGCAAGACCGCGTTCACGCAGGCATGGATGTCGGGCACGCTGTCGATCAGCGTGCCGTCAAGGTCGAAAACCACGGGGCAGGGGGCAAAGCAGATGTTCATTCAAGCCTTCCATTTGATCGAGCAACCCATCGAGGCCACCTGTTCGCGCGGGCCCTGCCCGGTTTCGGCGATCTGCGCCATGGCCGCGAACAGTTCGCGCGGGGCGTCCGGCGGTGCCGGATTGCGGCCCGAGGCGTCCAGCCTGCCGCGATACTGCAATTCGCCCGCGGCATTGTAGCCGAAGAAATCCGGCGTGCATTCGGCGCCATAGGCGCGCGCGACATCCTGGCTTTCGTCATAGAGATAAGGAAAGGTGAAGCCGTGTTTCCGGGCCTCGGCCTTCATCTGCTCGGGCCCGTCCTGGGGATATTCGCCGACGTCGTTGGCCGAGATCGCCACGACGCCCACGCCCAGCTGCTGCAATTCGGCGGCGTCGCGCCGGATGCGGTCGATGACGGCCTGCACATAGGGGCAATGGTTGCAGATGAACATGACCAGCGTGCCGCGCGGCCCGGCGATGTCGCCGAACGAGAACATGCGCCCATCGGGATCAGGCAGGGTGAAGTCCGGCGCCCTGGCACCGAAATCGCAAACCGGAGGACGAACGGCCATGGGCTCTCCTTGCTCGTGACCGCCGCTGGGTCTTGCGGGCGGTGGCTGTGGAAATTTGCGGTGGATTCGTCTGGCAGACTATGATGCGGAAAAGCGGAAAGGAAGTGCCTGCGCCGGACCTGGCCAATAGGTCGCAGGTCGCATGGGCTTGTGCGGTTGGGTTCTAGGCTGATTTTATTTACATAATACGGATTATGGGTGAAGCTCATGTAGAAGGGGTGGATTCTATTTTGAATCGCGACCAGCCATGGTTTTCAGGCAGTTGCAATTCAAGGAGAAGCCCTCTTGGCCTCGCATCTCAGCTTCGATGAACGGGCACGGTCGGCCGGACCCCCGTGGTCAATGTCTCGCTTGGCTGTCCAGAGGACATCCGGTGGGGTGTCCATGGAAGCAGACCTTACCGTGCACCAGGTTCGCGTCTAGGCGGTTCTTTTCGTCGCATTGGGAAGCACAGGCGCGGTCGTGGTTCTCGCTGGGATCAGTCTCGACGCATCCTGGCGGCTAATATGGCGGCCAGGTGCAGGGCTTCGAGCGGGTTTTCCAGCGTCCGGAGCACATTGTGTAGGCTGACCGACATGTCCTGGGCGGTACCTACGGTCACAACCAGGTAGAGGCCTATTACAACCCCTTTGTCGCAAAGACCGGCATTACCGTCGTCTCGCTGGACAGCGACGATCCGGCGACCCGACGCCATCCCGCTGCCTCGTGTTGACGATGCCGGAAGGCCGGATTCCGCCGACCGTCTGCCGATGAATCTTGTGTTGGCGCAGGGGCCTGGGCCTTAATCCCTGCATGACGGAAACGCGGCGGACCTCTCTGTTTCGGCGTCTGAGGCTACGACTGGCCGCCTCGATCGGGGTTGCGGCTGCGGTGCTCGTCGGTCTCTGGCTCCAGGTCGAGGAGGCAAGGGCGCCACGGGATCCGCCCGAGGTCGCGGCCGGCGAGCCGGTCGATCTGGGCCGGGTCGAGATCACGCCGCTGGCCTTGACGCTGGCACCGCCCAGGCGCGAGGGCGAGCCCGAGCGGCTGCTGCTGCGCGCCCGGCTGCTGAACCTGACCGGAGAGAGCCAGGTCGCCGTCTTCGGCTTTCCGCCGCACCCGCCCGCGCTTGCGGCCGGCGGCGTCGCCTGGCCCGAGCCGGAGATCACGCTGGACCGCGACGGCGAGTTGCTGGTGCAGCTGCATCCGCGCCTGGCCGAGCGGGTGACGCTGGCCTGGCAGGTGCCGCCGGACTGGCAGCCCGGCCCGGTCTCGCTGACCTTCCACCGGCAGACCTTCAAGCTCAGGGACAATCTCTATGGCAAGGCGAGCTGGCTGCTGTTCCAGCCTGTCGCCCGCATGTCCATGGTCCCGGAGGGGGCGCCATGATCCGCGCCGGCAGCATCGCTCTCGTGCTGGCCGGGGCCGCGTTGCTGGGCGCGATGATGCAGACCGCGCCCGACTACAACAGCGTCGTGCAGCCGTTTCCCAATGCCGTCGCGGCGGGCGCGACGGGCGAGGCGCGCAGCTTCCGCGCCCGCTTCACCGGCCTGCGCCTGGCCGATCGCATCGCCTTTCGCCGCTATGGCCGCGACCTGGTCCGCGCCAGCGACGGCGTGTTCCTGATCGCCGAGATCGAGGCCGAGGCCATTGGGATCTCGCAACGCCTCGACGCCGTCTGGCAGGGCGCGAGCGGGCGGCGCTATGCGCTGTCCCGTCGCGCCGAGGACATTCCGCGCGGGCTGGAAAGCCGCTGGTTCCAGCCCGGCCTGGGCAACCACGCCGTTGCGGTCTTCGAGCTGCCCGAGGACGAGGTGGCGGGGGGCGCGCTGGTGTTGACGGGCAGCTTCACCGCGGTTTTCGACAGCGCCCTGCACCTGGCCCCGCCGGCCCTGCCCGAGCGCCAGCCGATCATCCGGTTCGAGCCATGAGACCTCTCATGAGACATCTGCTGTGGATCCTCCTTGCCGCGGTCCTGCTGCTCGCCAACGTGGTGGTCGGGGGCTGGACCGAGATCACCGACCTGCGCCGCGCCCGCGAATGGCGGGTGGTGCAGGCCGGCGAGGCGGGGGCCGAGTTGCGCGGCGTGCATGTCCGGGTCGATCAGGTCTGGGCGGGAAGCGCGCCCAACCTGTCCGAGCGGGCGCTGGTGCTGGTCCGTCTGGCGCTGCGCGGTCCCGAGGCGGCGCGGCAGGGCTGGGCCGGTTGCGACATCAGACTGCGCGACGCGGCGGATCGGGTCTGGCTGCCGCTGATCAGCGCCGATTCCGAGGGTGCCGTCCGGGTGCTTTCCCCCGATGGCGAGAGCAAGGGGCGCTGCAACCCCATTCCCTATGACGCGCCGCCGGACGGGCAGGAATTCCTGTCGGACCAGCTTTTCCTGGTGCCCTCCGAATTGCTGAAGGGTGCGCGGCTGCGCGTCTCGGCCTGGGGGACGCGGCCCGAGGCGCTGGAATTCGCGGTCAAGCCGGTTCTGCGCGATCTGCAGTAGCGGCGCGAGCCGCCTGCGCCCGTCCGGCCAGCTCCAACCCGGCGGCAAGGATGCAGAACTGCAGGACGCAGACCACCACGCCCTGCTGCGGCTGGCCCGGCGCGCCGAACAGCAGGCCCAGCGGATATTGCGCCACCTGCCAGACCGACAGGTCCTGCGGCCCGATCAGCTCGGCCAGCCCGACCCAGGCCCAGCGGCCCGCCCAGTCGGCCAGCCGCCACAGCACCAGCACCGAGACGGTCAGCGCGAAGCCCGCCGACCCGGCCAGCAGCACGCCGTTCGCCACCGCATGCCAGCGCTTGACCAGCCCGACCCAGAAATGCCCGAGGAAGTCGGTCAGCGGCTTTGGCAGCCCCTGCCAGCGGTCCAGCACCTTGCCGGCTGATCGCCGCGTTTCCTCGGCCATCATGTTCAGGTCGTGGCCATAGACGATGGCGCCGAGGTTGAACCAGATCAGCGGCAGCAGCGCATACCAGAACAGCCGCTCCAGCCAGGGCCACGGCTGGAAGACGGGCGGCCAGTCCACCGGGCGGCGCGCGGCATCGACCACCTCGGCCGCGGCCGGCGGAAACAGGTTCTGCCAGAATTCGCCCGGCGAGGGCAGCTGGGCCAGCCATGCGACGAAGCCCTCCTGCCAGCCCGAGATGACGTAAAGGCCCAGCACCGCCCAGCTCGCCTCGCAGGCCACGACCAGCAGCGGCCAGATCCCGGCCTCGCTGCGCTTGTGCATGGCCTTGGCGCCACGCCGGACCGCCCAGATCAGCAGCACGGCCACCACCACCCAGAGCGTGCTCTGCACCTCGAGCGCGGTGGGCGCCCGCTCGGGCGAGACGTCCGAGAAGTCGATGCGCTCCATCGAGGTGGAAAGGAACGCCTTGGAATAGTCGCGCAGCGTGTTCCCGAGCAGGCCCCAGCCGGCATAATAGCCGTAGAACGGGATCAGCACCGCCAGAAGCGCCCCGGCCAGCATGCCGATGCCCGGAGCCTCGGCAGCGCCTTCCCCGGCGGGCGGCGCCTCGCGGCGGCGCCTTGCGCGAAAGCGCAGCACCGGCAGCCCGTCGCGCAGGATGACGAACATGGCGACGAACAGCACCAGCTGCAGCAGGATCACCGGCACCAGCGCGATCAGCCCGGCCAGCCGGTCGGCGAAGCCGATCTCGACCGCCAGCATCATCAGCACGGTGCCCAGCAGCCCGCCCGCCAGCCAGGTGGCGGCCAGCACCGCGCCGTAGTTCCGAAACAGCCGCGCCGCCAGCAGGACATGCTGGCGCAGGATATGCAGATCCCCGGTCATGGCCGCAGGATTGCAGGATCGCCCGCGCATCGCAAGCCGGGTTCAGGACTGGGCGTCATCGGCGTGGACGGCCAAGGCCACTCGGCGCCGCCCCCCACATTGATCAGGATCGCGACCAGGATCATTGCAGGCATCCATCACCCAGCCTAAAATAGATGGGCGACCTCTGGCGCCGGGACAAAGCGCCAGTTCCTGCGCGGCCCTGCCATGACGTTGAGGTAGTAGAGCTCGAAGCCGTATGGGGCGCCGCAGGGGTGGTGGCCGCGGGGGACCAGGGTGACGTCGCCGTCGCGCACCGCCATCATCTCGTCCAGCGACCCGTCGTCGGTATAGACCCGCTGCACCGCCCAGCCGGTGGCCGGGTTCAGGCGATGGTAATAGGTCTCCTCCAGATAGGTGATGCGGGGGAAGTCGTCCTCGTCGTGCCGGTGGCTCGGGTAGCTCGACCAGTGGCCGGCAGGGGTGAAGACCTCGGTGACCAGCAGGCTGTCGCAGAAATCCTCGGCCTCCATGGCGATGTTGTTGATGAAGCGGGTGTTCGTGCCCTCGCCGCGCTGGGTCAGGGTGATGCCCTCGGGGCCGATGCGGCGCGCTGCGTGCCCGCCTTTCCCCGGCGCCGAGCAGACGGCGATGGTGCAGTCGGTCTCGGCCTCGGCCGCCCAGTCCTGGCCGTTCGGGACATAGAGGCAATGCGGTGGCGTCTTCTCGAAGACATCCATCCGGTCCCCCAGCACGCCCCAGTCCTGCCCGGCGGCCCGAAACCTGGCCTTGCCCTCGACCATGACCAGGATGACCTCGTTGCCGCCGGTATCCTCGGTCGCGGTCTCGCCGGGACCCAGCCGGTAAAGGCCGAAGCTGACATATTTCCAGCCGGCGGATTGCGGCGTGACGTCGTAGATCTTGCCTTTCGTGGCAGGCGGTCTCAGCAGCAGGTCGCTCATCTGTCTCCCCCGAGTGGGTTGAATGTCACGAAAAAGCGCCAGCCCGCGTAAAGCCCGATGGCGACAAAGATCACCCCGAAGAAGGGCGCGCCCGAGAGGAATTCGAACAGCCCCCAGCCCAGGGCCAGTGCGACCAGCAGCAGCCGGATCCAGAACGGGCGATAGAACATGTCGTCAAGATCGAACATCGTCAGACCTTTGGGTTCAGATCAGGTCAGCGCGCCTTTTCGCGCGCCTCGTCCCAGATCTTGCACAGGTTTTGATAGCGTTCGGCCATCTCCTCGACCGCCGCTGCGTCGTCCATATCACCCTTCAGCCAGTCCCGCGCGACCTCGCCGAAGATCGTGCGGCCGACGGCAAAGCCCTTGACCAGCGGAAAGCCGGCCGCGACCTGGAAGCTGGCGGCCAGTTCCGCTTCGGGGGCGTCGAGGCCCAGGACGACGATGCCGCGGGTGTGGCGGTCGTGCTCCTCGATCGCGGCGATGGCGTTGGCCCAGGCCGCGCGGCTCTGCATCGGCTCGAGCTTCCACCAGTCGGGATAGACGCCGATGGCGTAGAACTGCCGGATCAGCGTGGCGGTGGTCTGCTCGTCCACCGGCCCGACCTTGGAGGGGATGATCTCCAGCAGGAATTCCAGCCCGTTGCGACGGGCGGCCGTGAACAGGCGCTTGACCGTGGCCTCCTGCGCGGCGCGGGTTTCCGCGTCATCATCGGGATGGCAGAAGCACAGCACCTTGACCACCTGCTCGCGCGCCCATTCGGACAGGCCGCCGCAATCCGGGCCCAGGTCCGGCTCCAGCTGCAGCGGCCGCGAGCCCGGCCATTCGCAGGGCCGCCCGATCCACAGCCCCGTCCCCGAGGCCGCATGCAGCGCCCGCCGCCCGATGCGGTCGTCGCAGAGGATGCCATGACCGGGCCGCCCGTCAGCAACCTTCAGGGCGGCTTGCAGGCACAGTTCCTTGAACGCGCCGCCCTTTGCCGGCGTGTAGCCTTCCATCTCCTCCAGCTGCGCGCGGTGGTCGAAGGCAAAGACCCGCATGGTGGACCAGTCGCCGCCCATCCGGCCCTGGCGGTTGGTTGACCAATGGATCTGCTCCAGCTCGGCATCGTTGCGCAGGTCCGGCCGCAGCACCCCGCGCCTGAGGAAGAATTCCAGTTCCGCCAGCGACGGATAGGCCGGCGTGCAGCCGTGGCGCGAGACCGCGAAGGCGCCGCAGGCATTGGCGTATTCCAGCGTGCGCGGCCAGTCCTCGCCGTCGAGCCAGCCCTTCATCAGCCCCGAGAAGAAGCCGTCGCCCGCCCCCAGCACGTTGAAGACCTCGATGGGGAAGCCGGGGCCGGCCTGGCCTTCGTCGAGGCTGTCCGGGATCGCGCCCTCGAAGGCCACCGCGCCCGCTGCGCCGCGCTTGCAGACCAGCGTGGCGGTGCTGACCGCGCGGACCGCGCGCAGCGCCGCGATGGTGTCGGTGGTGCCGCCGGCGATGTGGAATTCCTCTTCGGTGCCGACGATCAGGTCGAAAAGGTGCAGGGTGGATTGCAGCTTCGCGGTCACCGAGGCGCTTTCCACGAAGCGGCTCTCGCCCGCGCCATGCCCGGCCACGCCCCAGAGGTTCGGGCGATAGTCGATGTCCAGCGCCGTCCGCGCGCCGTGCCTGCGCGCCAGCGCCAGCGCCTTCAGCACCGCCGCCTCGGTGCGCGGATGGCTCAGATGCGTGCCGGTCGCCAGCACCGAGCGCGCCTCGGCGATGAAGCTTTCGTCGATGTCGGCCTCGCTCAGCGCCATGTCGGCGCAGTTCTCGCGGTAGAAGATCAGCGGGAAGCTGTCCTCGTCGCGGATCCCCAGCAGCACCAGCGCCGTCAGCCGCTCGGGATCGGTCGCGACGCCGCGGGTGTCGACGCCTTCGCGGGCCAGCTGCTCGCGGATGAACCGGCCCATATGCTCGTCGCCCACCCTTGTGATCACCGCCGCGCGCAGCCCCAGCCGCGCCGTGCCGCAGGCGATGTTGGTCGGAGAACCGCCGATATACTTCGCAAACGACCCCATGTCCTCCAAACGACCGCCAACCTGCTGGCCATAGAGATCGACCGACGAACGGCCGAGCGTGATTAAGTCTAGCGTCTTCATGGTTCCCCCTCCCCCGACCGCTTTGGCGCGATGTGCGGCCCCCAAACAGGGGCCGCAGCCGTCAGACCGCCACGGGCGTCAGCCAGGGCTGGCCCTCGGCCTCGTGGCTGTCCACGACCGCCTCGACGAAGGCCACGCCCTTCAGCCCGTCATAGGCCAGCGGCAGGTTCTGCCCCAGCAGGCTGGGCTCGCGCCCTTCTTGCCGGGCGCGGATCGCCTCGGCGAAACCGGCATAAAGGTTGGCAAAGGCCTCCAGATAGCCCTCGGGATGGCCGGGGGGCGTGCGGATGCGCAGCCTGGCGTCCTCGGACAGGTCGTCCGCGCCGCGCTTGATGATCTGCACCCGGCCGTCCAGCGGGGTGAAGACCAGCTCGTTCGGCTGCTCCTGGAACCATTGCAGCGAGCCCTTTTCGCCGAACACCCGCAGCCGCACGCCGTTGGAATTGCCGATGGCCACCTGCGAGGACCACAGCAAGCCCCGCGCCCCGCCCTGATAGCGCATCATCACATGGGCGTTGTCGTCCAGCGCCCGGCCGCCGACGAAGGTCGCCAGGTCGGCGGTCAGGCTTTCCAGCGTCAAGCCGGTGACGAAGCCCGCCAGGTGATAGGCATGGGTGCCGATATCGCCGATGGAGCCGCCGCGGCCGTTCTTTTTGGGATCGGTACGCCAGGCGGCCTGGGCATTGCCCGACTGCTCGATGGCGGTCGCCATCCATTCCAGCGGATATTCGACCTGCACCGTGCGGATCGCGCCCAACTCGCCGCGGGCGACGCGGACGCGGGCCTCATGCACCATCGGATAGCCGGAATAGGTATAGGTCACGCCGACGAAACGGCCGCTCTCGCGCGCCAGCTTTTCCAGCGCCACGGCATCCTCCAGCGTCGCGGTCAGGGGCTTTTCGCAGATCACGTCGAAGCCCGCCTCGATCAGCGCCTTGGCGATCGGGTAATGGGTGAAGTTCGGCGTGCAGATCGCCACGGCATCGACGCGATCCTCGCGCCCGGCCTCGCCCGCGATCAGTTCCGCATAGGTGCCATAGCTGCGTGCGGGGTCGAGCCCTTGCGAGATCGCGAAGGCGCGGCCACGCTCGGGATCGACGTCAAAGGCCCCGGCCACCAGCTGCCATTGCCCGTCCAGCCGCGAGGCAAGGCGATGGATATTGCCGATATAGGCGCCCTGCCCGCCGCCCACCATTCCAAGACGCAACATGGTCATTCCTCCAGTCCGAGCATTGCCCGGTTGGCGCTGCGATTGGCGCCGGATTTCACGAAATCGTCGAAGGCGCGGTCCGACACCCGGATGATGTGATCCGCGATGAACTGCGCGCCTTCGCGGGCGCCGTCCTCGGGGTTCTTGACGAAGCATTCCCATTCCAGCACCGCCCAGCCGTCGAAGCCATGGGTCGTCAGCTTGGTGAAGATCGCCCCGAAATCGACCTGCCCGTCGCCGGGCGAGCGGAAGCGGCCCGCGCGCCTGCTCCACGGCTGATAGCCGCCATAGGCGCCGGACTTGCCGTCCGGGCGGAACTCGGCATCCTTGACGTGAAAGGTCTTGATGCGCTCGTGGTAGTGGTCGATGAAGGCCAGGTAATCCAGCGCCTGCAGCACGAAATGGCTGGGGTCATACATCAGGTTGGCGCGGGGATGGTTCCCGACCTTCTCCAGGAAATATTCCCAGCTATGGCCGTCATGCAGATCCTCGCAGGGGTGGATCTCATAGCAGACATCCACGCCATGCGCGTCGAAATCATCGAGGATCGGCATCCAACGCCTTGCTAGTTCGTCGAAACCTTCCTCGACCAACCCCTCGGGCCATTGCGGATAGGGGTAAAGGTAGGGCCACAGCAGCGCGCCCGAGAAGGTGACATGCCGGTCGATCCCCAGCCGCTGCGAGGCGCGGGCGGCGAAACGCAGCTGCTCCTCGGCCCAGGCGCGGCGCGCGGTCGGGTTGCCGCGCACTTGTTCAGGCGCGAAGCTGTCCATGATGACGTCATGCGCCGGATGCACCGCCACCAGCTGGCCGGTGATATGCGAGGCGAATTCGGTGATCTGAAGGCCGTTATCGGCCAGGAGCCCCTTGATCTCGTCGCAATAGGCATCGCTTTCGGCGGCCTTCGCCATGTCGATCAGGCGCGTGTCCCAGGTCGGGATCTGGACGCCCTTGAAGCCCTTGTCGGCCGCCCATGTCGCCAGGCTGGGCAGCGAGTTGTAGGGCGCGTCATCGGCCGCGAACTGGGCCAGGAAGACGCCCGGCCCCTTGATGGTCTGCATCGTCATGCCTCCAGTTTGGCCGCCGGGACCGGCGCGTCCTCATAGCCGCCATGGACGGACTGGTCGAAGGGGATCACCGCCCCGGTCATCATGCCGCTGTCGTCGGACGCCATCCACAGGACGGCGCGCGCGACTTCTCTCGGGTCGAGGATGCGGCCAAAGGGCTTCTGCGCCGCCGCGCGGTCGATGAAATCGGGATCGCCCGTCTCCGACAGCACCAGCGCGCGTTCGTGGTCCGAGTTCATCCAGCCGATGTCCAGCTGGTTGACGTGGATGCGATGGCGCATCAGCGCAAAGCCGGCATGGCGGGTCAGCGTCGCCAAGGCCCCCTTGGAACCCGCATAGGGTGCGAGAAAGGGTTGCCCGACAAGCGCGGACATCGAGCCGATATTGACGATGCGACCCTCGATCCCCTCACGGGTCATCACCTTGGCCGCGTCCTGCATCAGGAAGAACGGCGCGCGGGTGTTGACCGCGAACATGCGGTCGAAGAGTTCCGGCGTGGTGTTCAACAGATTGCCGCGGTCGGTCAGGCCGGCGGCGTTGACCAGAATGTCCACGCGGCCGAAGCGCTTGTCAGCGGCGGGGATGATGGCCTGCACGTCCTCGATCCTGCCCAGGTCGGCGGCAACCATCTCGACCGGAACGCCGGTCGCAGCCGTGATTTCGGTCGCGACCGCCTGCCCTTTCTCGACGCCTCGGCCGACGATCACGATGCCCGCCGCACCCGCTTCGGCAAAGAGCCGCGCGATGGCCGCGCCAAGCCCCTGCGTGCCGCCGGTGACGACGGCGATCTTTCCATCGATGCGGTTCATTTCACCACCTCATAGCCTGCCGCCGCCATCACGCGCAGCAGCTCCTTGTGCCCCTTTTTCGCCATCTCCAGCGGGGGATTGGCGACGGGATCCTGCTCGGCCTCGACCACGAACCAGCCCTCGTAGCCCTTGGCCGCCAATGCCTTGACGATGGCCTCGAAATCCAGCGAGCCATCGCCCGGAACGGTGAAGGCGCCCTTGATGACGGCATCGAGGAAGCTTTCGCGCGTCCGGTCCAGCCCGTCCACGACCGTGCGGCGGATGTCCTTGGTATGGACATGGCTGATGCGGGCATGGTGGTTCTCGATCACCCGCATCACGTCGCCGCCGGCAAAGGCCATATGGCCCGCATCGAACAGCAGGGGCACCGAGGAATGCTTCATCAGCAGGTCGAGCTCTGCCTCGGTCTCGACCGCTGCCGCCATGTGGTGGTGGTATGAAATCGGCATCCCCTGCCCCGCGCACCAGTCGGCGAAATCGCTGATCTTGCGACCATAGGCGGCCATCTCGGCCTCGGTCAGCTTCGGCTTGGTGGCCAGCGGCGCGGAACGCACGCCCTGGATGGAGCGCGCGGTTTCGCCATAGACGATGCAGGGCGCGCCGGCCGCGATGAAGAATTCCATCTGCTGCGCGATGCGGTCCTTTTCCACCTCGATATCGCCGTCCAGCAGCAGGCCCGAGAACCAGCCGCCGCAGACCGAGATGCCGAAACGGTCGAGGATCGGCCCCAGTTCGGCCATGTCCATCGGAAAGCGCCGGCCGGTCTCCATGCCGGTGAAGCCGGCCTCGGACGCCTGCCGCAGGCATTCCTCCAGGCTGACGTCATCGGACAGTTCGGCCAGGTCGTCGTTCCACCACGCGATCGGCGCGATGCCAAGTTTCGCTTTCATTTACACACCCAGGCGCTGCGCTTCGCGGATCTTTTCCTGCGCCGCACGGGCGGCGCGGACGGTTTCGAAATTCGAGATCTCGGGCACGCCGACGTCCCAATCCGCATCCCCCGGCACCCATTTCCAGGCATCCGAGACGATCGAGATCACCGTCACCCCGTCATGGGCAAGCGCATCCTGCATCGCGCCCTCCAGATCGGCCAGGCTTTCGGCCTTGACGGCGCGGGCGCCCATCGCCTCGGCATGTTTCACGAAATCGACATGCAGCGGGTTGTCGCGGTCCTGGATCCGGCAATCGGCCAGCAGGTTGTTGAAACCGGGCACGCCCTTGGCCTGCTGCAGCCGGTTGATGACCGCGAAGCCACCGTTGTCGCAGACCACCACGACCATCTTGTGGCCGGTCAGCGCCGCCGAATAGATGTCCGAGTTCATCATCATGTAGGTGCCATCGCCCAGCATGACGATGGGTGTGCCGCCCGTCGCGCCCGGCCCCTCCTGCGCCATGGCGCAGCCCCAGCCGGCCGCGATCTCGTAGCCCATGCAGGAAAAGCCGAATTCGCAGTCGAAGGTGTTCGGGTTCTTGACCCGCCAGCCCTTGGTCACCTCGCCCGGCGTGCCGCCCGCCGCGGCGATCAGCGTGTCGTTCGGCCCGGCGACCCTGTTCAGCACGCCCACGACCTGCGCATAGGACGGCACCAGTTCGTTGGTCGGCGCCTGATGGTCGTCCAGCAGCTTGTTCCATTCGGCGAACAGGGTCTTGGCGCGCTTCATCAGCCCGGCATCGGCCGCGTAATCGCCAAGCGCCGCGTCCAGTTCGCCGATGGTTTCCAGCGCATCGCCGACCACCGCCAACGACCGATGCTTGACGGCATCGAAGCGCGCCGCGTTGACCGAGATGAACCGCGCATCCTCGGCGAAGGCCGTCCAGGAGCCGGTGGTGAAATCCTGCAGCCGGGTGCCGATGGCCAGGATCACGTCGGCCTCTTTCGCCAGCGCATTGGCCGAGGTCGAGCCGACGATGCCGATGGGTCCGGCATGGACCGGATGGTCATGGGTCAGCGCGCCCTTGCCGGCGATGGTCTCGACAACCGGGATGCCGCGCTTGGCGGCGAAATCGGTCAAGGCGTCCTCGGCCAGCGAATAGCGCACGCCGCCGCCCGAGATGATCAGCGGCCTCGATGCCGTTTTCAGCAGTTCGGCCGCCGCCGCAACCGCGTCGCGGTCGGGACGCGGGCGCGGGATCGACCAGACGCGCGGTTCGAAGAAAACCTCGGGGTAATCATAGGCCAGTTCCTGCGTGTCCTGCGCCAGCCCGATGAAGGCCGGGCCGCAATCGGCGGGATCCAGCATGGTCGCCACCGCCTGCGGCAGCGACTGGATCAGTTGCTCGGGCAGCGTGATGCGGTCCCAGTAGCGCACGACCGATTTGAAGGCATCGTTCGCGGTGATGGTCGGGTCGCCGAAATGCTCGACCTGCTGCAGCACAGGATCGGGCAGGCGATTCGCGAAGGTGTCGCCGGCGATCAGCAGCACCGGCAGCCGGTTCGCCATCGCCGTGCCCGCCGCCGTCACCATGTTCAGCGCACCCGGCCCGATGGAGGTGGCGGCCACCATGATCTGCCGCCGCCGCTTGGCCTTGGCGAAGCCGATGGCGGCCAGCGCCATGGACTGTTCGTTCTGGCCGCGCCAGGTCGGCAGCTGGTCCTGGACCTGCTCCAGCGCCTCGGAAAGGCAGGTCACGTTGCCATGGCCGAAGATGCCGAAGAGGCCCGCGAACAGCGGGACACGCGCGCCCTCGATCTCGGTGAACTGGTTGCAAAGGTAACGAACAAGGGCCTGGGCCATGGTCAGGCGCACGGTCTTGCGTGGCATCTCGCCTCCTCCTGCGGATGGTGTTTTCCGAACGATACGGAATGATGATTGACAATGCAATAGTTCTGCAATGATTATTGCGAAACGAATTTCGGGAGGAACCCATGACAGGAATCGCCGTCCTCGGCACCGGCCGCATCGGCCGCATGCATGCCGAAAACATCGCCGCCCATCCGCGCGCCCGGCTGGCAGGCGTCTATGACATCCATGCCCCCGCAGCCGCCGAAGTCGCAGCCCAACTGGGCGTGCCGCAATTCGATTCGGTCGAGGCGGCGCTGGCCTCGGCCGAGGTGGATGCGGTGCTGATCGCCAGTTCGACCGCCACCCATGCCGATCTGATCGAGCAGTCGGTCGCGGCGGGCAAGGCGATCCTGTGCGAAAAGCCCATCGACCTGTCGCTGGACCGGGTAAATGCCTGCGCAACGAAAATTGCCGGCACCAGCCTGCCGATCATGCTGGGCTTCGTGCGCCGCTTCGACAGCGGCCATGCCGGGGTCCGGCACGCCATCGAATCGGGCCGGATCGGCGAGTTGCATCAAGTCACGATCACCTCGCGCGATCCGGGCATGGCGCCCGACGCCTATATCGAGGCCTCGGGCGGCATCTTCCGCGACATGACCATCCATGATTTCGACATGGCCCGCTTCATCCTGGGCGAGGAAGTGACCGAGGTCAGCGCCACCGGCTCGCGCCTGGTCGACCCGGCCCTGATGCAGCGCTGCGACGATTACGACACCGTCACCGTTGTCCTGAAGACCGAATCGGGCAAGCAGGCAATCATCACCAACTCGCGCCGTGCCGTCTATGGCTACGACCAGCGCGTCGAGGCCTTCGGCAGCGCCGGCATGGCGATTTCGGAAAACCGGACGCTGGATCAGGTGCGGCTCTATGGCGCGGAATTCACCGACCGGGCCGCGCCGCTGAAAAATTTCTTCATCGACCGCTATGCCGATGCCTTCGCGGCCGAGATCGGCGCCTTCGTCGATGCCATCGAACAAGGCAAGCCGGTGCCGGTCGGGTTCGAGGACGGCAGGCAGGCGCTGCTGCTGGCCGAGGCCGCGATCCTTTCCGCCGCCGAAGGCCGCACGGTCGCAATCAGGGAAATCGGATAAGCCATGTATTCGCAATTCGGATTGTTCATCGACGGGAGCTGGACCCCCGGCACCGTCAGCGGAGAGGTCATTTCTCCGGTCACCGAAAAACCGCTCGGCCAGGTGGCCCTTGCCACCGCCGAGGACACGCAGGCGGCACTGGATGCTGCCGCACGCGCCCTGCCCAAGCTGCGCGAGATGGGTGGCTTCGGCCGCGCGGGAGCCCTGCACAAGGCCGCGGACGAGATGATCCGCCGCGCGGATGAGGCCGCGCGGATGATCTCGGCCGAGACCGGCAAGCCCATCGCGCAGGCCGGCCGGGAATGGACCCTTGCCTGCGACCAGTTCCGCTGGTTCGCCGAGGAGGCGCGCCGCATCTATGGCCGCATCGTCGACAGCCGCGTGCCCGGAGGTCGTTTCGAGGTGACGCGCGAGCCGGTGGGCATCGTCGGGGCCTTTACCGCCTGGAACTTCCCGGCCGCCCTGCCCGCCCGCAAGCTGGCCCCGGCGCTGGCCGCCGGCTGCCCGGTGGTGCTGCGCCCGTCCTCGCAGACGCCGGGCGTGGCGATGGTGATGGTGGATTGCCTGCGTGCGGCGGGACTGCCCGACGGCGCGGTGAACCTTGTCACCGGCTCGACCGCCGATACCTACGCGCCGATCATGGCGGACAGCCGGGTGCGCAAGGTCAGCCTGACCGGCTCGACCCGCGTCGGCCAGCAGATGATCCGAGACGCCGCCGATACGGTAAAGAAGGTCTCGATGGAGCTTGGCGGCAACGCGCCGCTGATCATCCATGACGACGCCGATCTGGAAACCGCGCTGGACCTGACCGTGCCGACCAAGTTCGCCAATTGCGGGCAGGTCTGCGTGACCCCGGACCGGATCTTCGTCCATGACAGCCTGCACGACGCCTTCGTCGAGGGCTTCGTTTCGCGCACGGCGCAGATCAAGCTGGGCGACGGGCTGGACCCCGAAACCGGCATGGGTCCGCTGATCAATGGCGGACGACTGGCCGAGATTGAATCCACCGTCGCCGACGCCCTTCGCAACGGCGCGACGCTTGCCCATGGCGGCAAGCGCCCGGCGCATCTGAACAGCGGCTTCTTCTTCGAGCCGACGGTGCTGACCGATGTCGCCGACGACATGAAGGTCTTTGCCGAGGAGAACTTCGGCCCCATCGCCGCCATCACCCGCTTCTCGACCGAGGACGAGGTGATCGCCCGCGCCAACGCGTCGGACATGGGCCTGTCCGCCTACGCCTTCACCCGCTCGCCCGACCGGGTGCGGCGCATGGCGGCGGGGCTGAAGGCCGGCATGGTCGGCATCAACAGCTTTGCGCTGGCCGCATCCGAGGCGCCCTTCGGCGGCACCAACCACTCCGGCATGGGCCGCGAAGGCGGCATCGAAGGGATCGAGGACTACCTCGACACCAAGCTGGCGCAGATCGTGTTCTGAGGGGAGGAAACGTGATGTTCACCAACAAGCTGAAACAACACTGGGCCGAGGGCCGCCCCGCGATCAACGGCTGGCTGTCCATCGGCAACCCGCTGACCGCCGAGATCATGGCGGCGCAGGGCTATGACAGCATCACCATCGACGCCCAGCACGGCGCGCTGGACTACAGCGCCGTGCTGCCCATGCTGCAGGCGATGCGGGCATCCGGCGTGACGCCGATGGTCCGCGTGCCCTGGCGCGAACCGGGCGCGATCATGAAGGCGCTGGACGCCGGCGCGCAGGGCATCATCTGCCCGATGGTCAACTCGGCCCAGGAGGCGGCGGAATTCGTCAGCTACATGCGCTATCCGCCGCATGGCCAGCGCAGCTTCGGCCCGACCCGCGCCACCTTCGCCTATGGCGGCTATGGCGTGGCGGCGAACGAGCAGGTGCTCGCGCTGGCGATGGTCGAAACGCAGCAGGGCATGGACAACCTGGACGCCATCGCGGCGACCCCCGGTCTCGACGGCATCTATGTCGGCCCCGCGGACCTGACGCTGGGCACCCAGGAAGGCCGCCTGCCCCCCGGCTTCGACCGCGAAGAGCCCGAGATGATCGCGCTGCTTCAACGCATCAAGGACGCCTGCAAGGCGAACGGCATCCGTGCCTGCCTGCATTGCGGCACGCCGGAATATGCCGCGAAAGCCATCGGCTGGGGGTTCGACCTGACCACGGTCGGCGGCGACACCCGCCTGCTGGCCGGCGCGGCCAGCGCCTCGGTCGCGACCTGGCGCGACCTGACCGCCTCCGCCCCCGCCTCCGCCACGAAAGGAGCCTATTGATGCCGCATCTTCTTGTTGCCGGAAAGCTGCATCCCGCGGGAGAGGCGCTGCTGCGCGAACTCCCCGCCCGCGGCATCACCGTGGATTATGTCGAGGAAATCTCGGAGCCCTCCTACGCGCCGCTGATCCACAAGGCCGATGCGCTTGTGATCCGCACCCAGCCGCTGTCCGCCGCCACCGTGGCGCTGGCCGAGAGGCTGAAGGTCGTCTCGCGCCACGGCGTCGGTTACGATGCCGTCGATCTCGCCGCGCTGAACGAACGCGGCATTGCCCTGACCATCGTCGGCGACGTGAATTCGATCTCGGTCGCCGAACATGCGATGATGCAATTGCTGGCCGGGGCCAAGCGCGTGCTGCTGGCCGACCGCGCGGTGCGCGAGCCCGGCCAATGGGGCTGGCGCAACCGGCTGGAACAGCAGGAAATCTCGGGCAAGAACCTGCTGATCATCGGCTATGGCCGCACCGGGCAGCGCCTTGCGCGCATGGCCGCCGGGTTCGAGATGACGGTCCGCGCCCACGACCCCTATCTCTCGCGCAAGGGCTGGTCCGAAGGTCCGGTGGCAGAGATTGCCGACCTGGACGAGGGGCTGGCCTGGGCCGATTGCATCTCGATCCATGTGCCCAGGGCCGACAAGCCGGTGCTGGGGGCAAGGGAGATCGCGCTGATGAAACCGGGTGTCGTCCTTGCCAATACGGCGCGCGGCGGCGTGGTGGACGAGGCGGCGCTGGCCGAGGCGCTGGCCTCGGGCCAGGTCGGCGCTGCCGGGGTCGATGTCTTCGACGACGAGCCGCCCTGCGGTTCGCCCTTGTTCGACCAGCCGACCGCGGTACTGTCGCCCCATATCGCCGGGCTGACCGCCGAATGCGGCGAACGCATGGCCATCGCCTCGATCCAGAACGCGATCGACTATCTGGACGGCACGCTCGACCGCGGCCTCATCGTCAATGCGGCTTTCGCCCATGCTTGAGACGATGCACCGCCGACTTGCGGCTTTCGGAGCCGTCGTCGGGCAGGCGACGGTTCTCCGCTACGGCGGTGCCGCATTCATATCGGACCTGCCACGGCGCCTGGAGCAGGATCTTTCAGCACCGCCGCGCAATGGCCCACCACCGCACAGCCATGCCGAAACCCCGTCAATCAGCCGTCTCGTCCGCCATCTGGATGGCGGCTGAGTGCAACGTCATTTCAAACCGGATCCTGTCCATGTCTGACAAACCCGTCCTGCGTATCGGCCTGATCGGCACCGGCTTCATGGGCAAGGCCCATGTCTTCGGCTTCGCCAGCGCGCAGAAGGTCTTCGACCTGCCCTATCGGCTGGAACTGCATGCGGTCGCCGACGTCACCGAGGACGCCGCCGCCCGTGCCGCCGCCGATTTCGGCTTCGCCCATGCCACCGCCGACTGGCGCAGCATGGTCGAAAACCCCCAGATCGACGTGATCGACATCACCGCCCCGAATGCGCTGCACAAGGAAATGGCCTTGGCCGCCATTTCCGCCGGCAAGCACGTCTATTGCGAAAAACCGCTGGCGCCGATGGCCTCGGATGCGCGCCAGATGGCCGATGCGGCGGCGGCCAAAGGCGTCAAGACCCAGGTCGGCTTCAACTATCTCTGCAACCCGATGCTGCGGCTTGCGCGCGAGATGATCGCGGCGGGCGAACTGGGCGAGATCCGCGGCTATCGCGGGCTGCATGCCGAGGATTACATGGCCGATGCCGACGACCCCTGGACCTTCCGCCACGATCCGGCGGGTGGCGGCGCGCTGGCCGATATCGGCAGCCATGCGCTGGCCACGGCCGAATTCCTGCTGGGTCCGATCACCGAGGTGATGGGCGATTGCATCACGATGATCGGCCAGCGCCCCGACGGCCAGGGCGGCATGCGTGCCGTGACCGTGGACGATGTCGGCCGCGCCTTCCTGCGCTTCGCGAATGGCGCGCAAGGCTCGGTCGAGGGCAACTGGATCGCCACCGGCCGCAAGATGCAGCATGATTTCGAGGTCCATGGCACCAAGGGCGCGCTGGCCTTCAGCCAGGAACGCTTCAACGAGCTGCATTTCTATTCGACCGCCGATGCACCCGGCCGGCGCGGCTTCCGCCGCATCGAGGCGAGCCCCGACCACCCGCCCTATGGCCGCTTCTGCGTCGCCCCCGGCCATCAGATCGGCTTCAACGACCTGAAGGCCATCGAGATCGAGGGCTATCTGCGCGCCATCGCCGGCGAGATCCCCGAGCCTTTCGGCTTCGCGGCCGGTCTGCGTATCCAGCGGCTGGTCGAGACGATCCAGCGCTCCTCCGCAACGCGGCAGTGGATGGCCGTCACGGCCTGAGAATCCGCTGCCGCCTCCCTCCCGCGGCATCGGCTGGGGCGCTCCTCGCCCCTTCCCCCGGGTGCCCGGCTGCGCGCCGGGCACCTACCTTTCGAAAGGGCTCTGCATGTTCCGAAAGATCTTGGTAGCGAACCGTGGTGAGATAGCGATCCGCGTGATGCGGGCTGCGAACGAGTTGGGCAAGAAGACGGTCGCGGTCTATGCCGAGGAAGACAAGCTGAGCCTGCACCGCTTCAAGGCGGACGAGGCCTACCGCATCGGCGGCGGCCTGGGGCCGGTGGCGGCCTATCTCAGCATCGCCGAGATCATCCGCGTCGCCAGGGAATCGGGCGCCGATGCCATCCATCCGGGCTATGGGCTGCTCAGCGAGAACCCCGATTTCGTCGATGCCTGCCAGGCCGCCGGCATCGCCTTCATCGGGCCGAGCGCCGACACCATGCGCGCGCTCGGCGACAAGGCCAGCGCCCGGCGCGTCGCCATCGCGGCCGGGGTGCCGGTGATCCCGGCGACCGCGGTGCTGGGCGAGGATTTCGACGCGATCAGGCGCGAGGCGGCCGAGATCGGCTATCCCCTGATGCTGAAAGCCTCCTGGGGCGGCGGCGGGCGCGGCATGCGCCCGATCATGAGCCCCGAGGAGCTGCCCGAGAAGGTGCGCGAGGGACGGCGCGAGGCCGAGGCCGCCTTCGGCAATGGCGAGGGCTACCTGGAAAAGATGATCCTGCGCGCCCGCCATGTCGAGGTGCAGCTCTTGGGCGACAGCCATGGCGGGCTCTATCATCTCTATGAGCGCGACTGCACCGTGCAGCGCCGCAACCAGAAGGTGGTCGAGCGCGCCCCGGCGCCCTACCTGACCGAGGCACAGCGCCAGGAAGTCTGCGGCCTGGCGCTGAAGATCGGCCGCGCCGTCGGCTACCAGAACGCCGGCACCGTCGAGTTCCTGATGGATATGGACAGCCAGGCCTTCTACTTCATCGAGGTGAACCCGCGCGTCCAGGTCGAGCATACCGTGACCGAGGAGGTCACCGGCATCGACATCGTGCAGTCCCAGATCCTGGTCGCCGAGGGCGCGACGCTGGCGCAGGCCACCGGCGTCGCCCGGCAGGAGGACGTGCACCTGAACGGCCACGCCCTGCAATGCCGGGTCACGACCGAGGATCCGCTGAACAGCTTCATCCCCGACTACGGCCGCATCACCGCCTATCGCTCGGCCACCGGCAACGGCATTCGCCTGGACGGCGGCACCGCCTATTCCGGCGGCGTCATCACCCGCTATTACGACAGCCTGCTGGTCAAGGTCACGGCCCATGCCCAGACCCCGGAAAAGGCCATCGCGCGGATGGACCGGGCCCTGCGCGAGTTCCGGGTGCGCGGGGTGGCGACGAACATCGAATTCGTCATCAACCTCTTGAAGCACCCGACCTTCCTCGACGACACCTATACCACCAAGTTCATCGACACCACGCCGGACCTGTTCGCGTTCCGCAAGCGCCGCGACCGGGCGACGAAGCTCTTGGTCTACCTGGCCGACATCACCGTGAACGGCCATCCCGAGACCGCCGGCCGCCCCCGCCCGCCGGCCGCGGCGGTGGCGGACCGCCCCCTTATCACCCCCAGGACCGCGGCTTATGGGGCGCGCGCCGGCCTGCACCCGCCCGCCGAGCCCGATCTGGTCGACCGGCTGGTCCATGCTTCCCGCCACCGTTTCGGTCGCTGCATCGAGGCCGTTATCGGCGCCATCGAACGTGCCCTGATCCAAGGGCACGAAAGTCTGGACA
>NZ_JRKO01000019.1 GCF_000763885.1 Paracoccus versutus
TTCGCGATGGGGGGCCGCTCCGCGGGGGGGGGCTTTTTTCCTTGCCGGGGGGGTGGTGGCCGCGGGGGTGCTTGCCGGGCGCGGCTGCCGGGGCTCTGCCCCGGACCCCGGGATATTGGGGCACGAAAGAAGCAGCGCACGCCGCGCCGGGCGGGAGAGCGGCGCGGGAAAAAGAGCGGAGAGGGGGGGGGGTCATGCTATCCTTGCGCCAGCAGGCAAAGGGAGAGGACGATGACCGAACGCAGGAAGGCTTCCGATTTCCATCCCCGCATCCTCGAGATCTTCGACGGCTACGTGCATGGCCGAATCAGCAAGCGGGATTTCATGGTGCAGGCGGCGCAATTCGCCACCGCCGGGATGAGCGCCGCCGCGATCTTCGAGGCGCTGCGGCCGGATTACGCCCTGGCCCAGCAGGTGCCGCCCGACGATCCCGCCATCGCGACCCAGACCGCGAGCTATGACAGCCCCGCGGGCAATGGCCGCATCAGCGGGCTGATGGCGCGGCCGGCCGGGGCGCAGGGCAAGCTTCCGGCCGTGCTGGTGGTGCATGAAAACCGTGGGCTGAACCCCTATATCGAGGATGTCGTGCGCCGGCTCGGCAAGGCGGGCTACCTGGCCTTCGGGCCGGACGGGCTGAGCCCGCTTGGCGGCTATCCCGGCAATGACGACCAGGGGCGCGAGATGCAGGCCAGCCTCGACCCGGTGAAGCTGATGGAGGATTTCTTCGCCGTCCACGAATTCCTGCGCGACCATGCCGATTCGACCGGCAAGGTGGGCGCAGTCGGCTTCTGCTATGGCGGCGGGGTCTGCAACGCGCTGGCGGTGGCCTATCCCGAACTGGCCGCCTCGGTGCCCTTCTACGGCCGCCAGCCCCGGCCCGAGGAGGTGGCGCAGATCCAGGCGCCGCTGATGCTGCATTACGCCGGGAACGACGAGCGCGTGAACGCGGGCTGGCCCGCCTACGAGGCGGCGCTGAAGGAGCAGGGCAAGGAATACCAGGCCTTCTTCTATCCCGGCACCCAGCACGGTTTCCACAACGACACCACGCCGCGCTACGACGAGGCGGCGTCGGAGCTTGCCTGGCAGCGGACGCTGGACTTCTTCGCCGAAAAGCTCTCCTGACGCGAATTGTCAGCAGGGCGGGGCGATCCTTGCCGGGAAAGGAGATTTCGCATGATCGACCATATCGGATTTCCCGTCTCGGACCTTGCCCGCTCGCGCGCCTTCTACGACCGGGCGCTGGCGCCCCTGGGGATCGAGCTGCTGATGGAGGTAACCGAGGAGATGACCGGCGGCCATGGCGCGCATCTGGGCTATGGCCTCGCGGGCAAGCCGTTCTTCTGGATCGGCAGCGGCCGGCCCGCGGGTCCGGGCACCCATGTCGCCTTTGCCGCGCCCGACCGCGCCACGGTCGACGCCTTCCATGCTGCCGCGCTGGCCGCGGGCGGGCAGGACAACGGCGCGCCGGGGCTGCGGCCGGAATATCATCCGGGCTATTACGGCGCCTTCGTCCTCGACCCCGACGGCAACAATGTCGAGGCCGTCCACCACGGAGAACCGGCATGACCCTCTATCGCGGATCCTGCTTCTGCGGCGCCGTCCGCTTCGAGGCCGAGGGCGAGCTGTCGCAGGGCACCATGCGCTGCAATTGCAGCTTCTGCCGCAAGATGCGCTATTGGGAGATGCGCCTGCCCGACCCGGAGCGCTTCCGCATCACCCATGGCGCGGGCATGCTGGCCGAGACCCCGCGCCGGCAGCAGGACGGGGTGGACATGCACCACATGTTCTGCGCCCGTTGCGGTACGCGGCTGTGGACCGAGGGCAACCTGGAAGAGATGGGCGGTCGCTTCGTCCAGGTCTGCGTCGGCGCCCTGGACGACGTGCCCGAGGCCGAGCTGATCGCCGCGCCGGTGTTCTATGCCGACGGGGCGCATGACGCCTGGTGGAATCCCGCGCCCGAGACGCGGCACCTGTGACCGCAGGCCGCGCGCCGCATGCGCCTTCTCCGTTTTCCAAATACTCCGGGGGAGCCCCGCAGGGGCGGGGGCAGAGCCCCCGATCGCAGGCGTCGCGCCCCCGGTTGCCTCGGCGGCGAAATCCGGCTATGGTGCCCGCCGCAACAGGGGAGAACGGTGTCATGGACAACTCGCAGATCTGACCTTTCACGGACGGATTGAAGAGAATTCCCATGACGGCTGACTTCCTTGATGCGGCTTTGCCCCATCCCATGCGCTTTCCCGACGGCACCCTGAACCGGGGGCTGGTGCATCTGAACCGGGTGATCGACCATCCGAATATCGAGATCGGCGATTTCACCTATGCCAGCAGCTTCGACCCGCCGCAGGACTGGGCGGCGCGGCTGGCGCCCTATACCTATGCCGGCGCGCCCGAGCGGCTGGTGATCGGGCGGTTCTGCCAGATCGCCGACCGGGCGCGGATCGTCACCGCCTCGGCCAATCATCCGATGGCCGGGATCTCGACCTATCCCTTTGCGATCTTCGATCACGCGCGGGTGGGCGACTATATCGACCAGATCAGCGGCCTGCCGGATACGGTGATCGGCCATGACGTCTGGATCGGCGACGGCGCCATCATCCTGCCCGGCGCGCGGATCGGCAGCGGCGTCATCATCGGCGCAGGCGCCGTGGTCGGCGGCGTGGTGCCGGATTACGCCGTGGTCGCGGGCAACCCGGCCCGTGTCATGCGGATGCGCTTTGACGATGCCACCATCGCCCGGCTCATGGCGTTGCAATGGTGGCACTGGCCCGTGGCGCGGATCGCCCGCGCCACCGCCGCGCTGGCCCGTGCCGATGTCGCGGCGCTTGAGGAACTGGCCGCCTGAGGCGGTGCGACGAAACGAACCGGGCAAGGGCCCGGCCTGATACGAATGAGGTCTGTCATGTTCAGCTGGTTCGAGCGCCGGCTTGATCCCTATCCCGCCGATCCGCCGCGGATGCCGCCGCAGGGGCTGTGGCGGTTCATCCTGCATTTCTCGCGCGGGGCCGAGGGCTACATGCTGTCGATGGCCGCCTGCTCGGCCCTGATCGCCGTGGCCGAGGTGGTGCTGTTCGGCTATCTGGGCGAGCTGGTGAACCGGCTGGCCGCGGCCGACCGCGAGAATTTCTGGGCGCTCGAGGGCAATCGCCTGATCCTGATGGGCGCCATCCTGGTGATCGGCCTGCCGTTGCTGCAGGTTCTGTTCTCGCTGCTCATGCACCAGACGCTGATGGGGAATTTCCCGCAGCGCATCCGCTGGCAGGCGCATCGCTACCTGCTGCGCCAGTCGATGAGCTATTTCCAGGACGAGTTCGCCGGCCGCATCGCCACCAAGCTGATGCAGACCGCGCTGGCCGTGCGCGAAGTCGCCATGAAGTTCATGGACGTGCTGACCTATGTCTGCGTCTATTTCATCGGCGCGCTGGTGCTGGCGGCCTCGACCGACGGCTGGCTGGCGCTGCCCTTCGTCGGCTGGGGCGTGTTTTACGGGCTCTTGCTGTGGTGGCTGATCCCGCGCATCGGCCGCATCAGCGAGGCGCAGGCCGATGCCCGCGCGGTGATGACCGGCCGGGTGGTGGACAGCTATACCAATATCTCGACGGTCAAGCTGTTCTCGCATTCCTCGCGCGAGGAAGCCTATGTCCGCGAAAGCATGGACGGCTTTTTGCAGACCGTGCACGGGCAGATGCGGCTGGCCTCGATCCAGAACATCCTGCTGTCGACGCTGAACTCGGGCCTGGTCTTTGCCGTCACGGCGCTGGGGCTGTGGCTGTGGACCCATGGCCAGATCGACGTGGGCGCGGTGGCCGTCGCGATCCCGCTGGCGCTGCGGCTGGGCAACATGTCGCATTGGATCATGTGGGAATTCGCGACGCTCTTCGAGAATATCGGCACGGTGCGCGACGGCATCGGCTCGCTGTCCTTGCCGCGCATGGTGACGGATGCGCGCGGCGCCCGGCCGCTGGCGGTGCCCGAGGGCCGGGTCGAATTCGACCGCGTCACCTTCCGCTATGGCGAGGTGGCGCGGCCCGGCCGCGGCGCGGTGCTGGACGACCTGAGCCTGACCATCGCGCCGGGCGAGCGGATCGGGCTGGTCGGGCGCTCGGGCGCGGGCAAGTCGACGCTGGTGAACCTGATGCTGCGGTTTCACGACCTGGAATCGGGCCGTATCCTGATCGACGGCCAGGACATCGCGCAGGTCACGCAGGAATCCCTGCGCGCGGCCATCGGCGTGGTGACGCAGGACACCTCGCTGCTGCACCGCTCGATCCGCGACAATATCGCCTATGGCCGCCCGGATGCCTCCGAGGCCGAGATCCTGCGCGCGGCCGAACTGGCCGAGGCGGATTTCATCGCCACCCTGACCGATTCGCAGGGCAGGCGCGGGCTGGAGGCGCATGTGGGCGAGCGCGGGGTCAAGCTGTCGGGCGGCCAGCGCCAGCGCATCGCCATCGCGCGGGTGCTGCTGAAGGACGCGCCGATCCTGGTGCTGGACGAGGCGACCTCGGCGCTGGACAGCGAGGTCGAGGCGGCGATCCAGTCGCAGCTCGACATGCTGATGCAGGGCAAGACGGTGATCGCCATCGCGCATAGGCTGTCCACCATCGCGCGCATGGACCGGCTGGTGGTGATGGAGCAGGGCCGCATCGTCGAGCAGGGCACGCATGAGGCGCTGCTGGCGCGCGGCGGCATCTATGCCGGCCTCTGGGCGCGGCAATCGGGCGGGTTTCTTGAGGCCGAGTGATCTTCCCTCTTGAACCGCGCCCTCACCTGCCGTAATCAGACGCGCGGCTTAGGGGTTTAGCTCAGTTGGTAGAGCATCGGTCTCCAAAACCGAGGGTCGTGGGTTCGAGTCCCCCAACCCCTGCCAGCCGCCTTCCGTGTCATGCCGCGTGCCTTCCGATCCCTGCCGAGATCCCATGGCGCTGAGCATACATCTGGGGGCGCACAAGACCGCCTCGACCCATCTGCAATTTTCCCTGCGCCAGGTGCGCGACCGGCTGCTTTGCGCCGGGCTGGCCTATGTCGATCCGGCCATGCTGCGCGGCCGGCCGCTGTCGCTGTCCGCGGTCCTGGCCCAGGGCATCGGCGGCCGGGACCAGGAATCCGCCCGGCAGATGCTGCTGGACATGCGGCAGGGCTGCCGCGATCTGCTGATCTCGGAAGAGAACATCCTGGGCATGACCCATCGCAGCCGGCTGTTTTCCCGGCGCGGCGAGATCTATCCCCGCGCGGCACAGCGGCTGCGGCATGTCATCGCGCTGGCGGGCGGCGGGCCTGCGGTGGTGTATCTGTCGCTGCGCGATCCGGCCTCCTTCATCGTCTCGGCCTTTGCGCTCCAGGTCGCCGGCGGCAAGGAGATCGACATCGCCGCCTATCTGGGCGACCGCGATCCGGCCCGTTCGGCCTGGGCGGGGCTGGTCGGGCGGCTGGCGGCGGTCGAGGGCGTCTCGCGCATCGTGCTGTGGCGCTACGAGGATTATCCCGCGCTGCGTCTGCGGCTGCTTGAACGGCTGCTGCCCGCCGGCCTTGCCGCCGAGGTGCCCGACCCGCCGCCCGCCAACGTCAGCCTGACCCAGGCCGGCTATGACTGGCTGCTGCGCCGCGCCGCATCGGGCGAGGGCGTCGACCAGTGCACCTTGGCGCGACGTGCGCGCGAGCGGTTCCAGCCCGCCTCGGGCCATGCCCGGCTGCGCCTGCTGGATGACGAGACCCATGCCCGCTCGGCCCGCAACTATGCGCAGGACATCGCCGCCCTGCGCGCCATGCCGGGGGTCGAGTTCCTGGAGCCGTGATCGCCGCCGCTCAGATCGGCGCTTGAAATGCCGGCCGGCGCAGGCTATCTGACCCGCTGCAAGACCGAAGGAAAACCCATGGCCAATCCCGTCCAGTTCATCAGCCAGGTCCGCGCCGAGCTTGGCAAGATCACCTGGCCCACCCGCCGCGAGGTGGTGACGACCACGATCATGGTCTTCATCATGGCGACGCTGGCCTCGATCTTCTTCTTCCTCGTCGACCTGCTGATCAAGACCGGCCTTTCGGTCGTCATCAACCTGGTCGGCAGCTGAGGGCTTGCATTGAAGGGCAGGGGGCGTTATGTCCGCCCGACCTGCCCGTGATACGGCGTGCATCGATTCGGTCGTGCGCGCCGATTTCAATTTGGCCGGCGCCTGCGGCGATTGCCAAGGGATAGGCCGGGGCGGACAAGGAATTCAATGGGTTGGCCTTGGCTCGCCCGGAAGGAAACAGGGGTCGATCGAGACATGGCAAAGCGTTGGTATTCGGTCAGCGTCCTGTCGAACTTTGAAAAGAAGGTCGCCGAGGCGATTCGCCAGGCCGTGGTCGAGAAGGGCCTCGAGGACGAGATCGACGAAGTGCTGGTCCCGACCGAGGAAGTGATCGAGATCCGCCGCGGCAAGAAGGTCACGTCCGAGCGCCGCTTCATGCCCGGTTATGTGCTGGTGCGCATGGAGCTGTCGGACAAGACCTATCACCTGGTGAACTCGATCAACCGCGTCACCGGCTTCCTGGGCGCGCAGGGCAAGCCGATGCCGATGCGCGACGACGAGGTGAACGCGATCCTGCATCGCACCGGCGAGGGCGGGGCCGAGGTGGCGCCGCGCAACCTGATCCGGTTCGACGTGGGCGAAAAGGTGAACGTGACCGACGGGCCCTTCGAGGGCTTCTCGGGCATGGTCGAGGAAGTGGACGAGGCCGCGAACCGTATCAAGGTCACGGTGTCCATCTTCGGCCGCCCGACCCCGGTCGAGCTGGAATTCACGCAGGTCTCCAAGACCGCGTGATCGTCTGCGGGAGGCGCCGGCCCTTCGGGGCCCAGCCGCACCGCTAAGTCGGCCCCTTTTCGGGGCGTGATGATAAGGAGAGGGCCAGATGGCCAAGAAAGTTGTCGGCAGCCTCAAGCTGCAAATCAAGGCGGGTCAGGCGAACCCGTCCCCGCCCGTCGGCCCGGCCCTGGGTCAGCGCGGCATCAACATCATGGAATTCTGCAAGGCGTTCAACGCGCGCACGCAGGAGATGGAGCAGGGCTCGCCTGTTCCGGTCGTGATCACCTATTACGCCGACAAGTCCTTTACCTTCGAGACCAAGACGCCCCCGGCCTCGTTCCTGCTGAAGAAGGCCGCCGGCCTGAAGCCGCAGGGCAAGCGCAACCGGGCCAAGGGTTCGGAAAAGCCCGGCCGCCAGGTCGCCGGCACCGTGACCGTCAAGCAGGTCCGCGAGATCGCCGAAGCCAAGATGAAGGATCTGTCCGCGAACGACGTGGAAGCCGCGATGCAGATCATCCTGGGCTCGGCGCGTTCGATCGGCATCGAGGTGAAAGGCTAAGCCATGGCTAAACTGTCGAAAAAACAAGCCGCCGCCCGCGCCGCCTTTGCCGGCAAGGCCAACCTCGCTGTCGAGGAAGCCGTCAAGCTGGTCAAGGAGAACGCCAGCGCGAAATTCGACGAGACCGTCGAGATCGCGATGAACCTGGGCGTCGATCCCCGCCATGCCGACCAGATGGTCCGCGGCGTCGTGACCCTGCCCAACGGCACCGGCAAGGACGTGCGCGTCGCCGTCTTCGCCCGCGGCCCCAAGGCTGACGAGGCGAAGGCCGCCGGTGCCGAGATCGTCGGTGCGGAAGACCTGATGGAGACGATCCAGTCGGGCAAGATCGAGTTCGATCGCTGCATCGCCACCCCGGACATGATGCCGCTGGTCGGTCGTCTGGGCAAGATCCTGGGCCCGCGCAACCTGATGCCGAACCCCAAGGTCGGCACGGTGACAATGGACGTGAAGGGTGCCGTCGAGGCTGCCAAGGGCGGCGAGGTCCAGTTCAAGGCCGAGAAGGCGGGCGTGGTCCATGCCGGCGTCGGCAAGGCCTCGTTCGACGCCGAGAAGCTGGCCGAGAACATCCGCGCCTTCGTGGATGCGGTGAACCGGGCCAAGCCCTCGGGCGCCAAGGGCACCTATGTCAAGAAGGTCTCGATCAGCTCGACCATGGGTCCGGGCGTGTCGCTGGACCTGGCATCGACCGCCGCGCAGTAACGCGGCAGGAATTTCGCCGGCTTCCTTCAACAGGGTGCCGGCGGATGGCGGGGCAGCGATGCCCCGTCCTGTCCGAGACGGAGGGTGCGGGACGCGATCTTTGATCCGGGCCGCTTAATCGTCCTTCCTGAGATGGGATCAAGACCATTTTCCGGGCCTCGCTCCGGGTGATCTTGGGACCGTCACGGACCCTCCAGTCGCTGTTCGGGCGGCTGGAAAGTGAGAGCCGGGGGGAAACCCCCAACTTGGAGTGAAACCGTGGATAGAGCGCAAAAAGAACAGGTGGTCGAAGAACTCGGCCAGATCTTTGAAGCCTCTGGCGTCGTGGTGGTTGCCCGCTACGAGGGAATGACGGTTGCCCAGATGCAGGACCTGCGCGCGCAGATGCGCGAAGCCGGCGGGTCCGTTCGCGTTGCCAAGAACAGGCTCGCCAAGATCGCCCTGGATGGGAAGCCTTGCGCAAGCATCGCCGACTATCTGACGGGTATGACCGTGCTCGCCTTTTCCGAAGACCCGGTGGCTGCCGCCAAGGTCGCGGATAAATACGCCAAGGGGAACGACAAGTTCGTGATCCTGGGCGGTGCCATGGGCGACACGGCGCTTGACCCTGCCGGTGTGAAAGCCGTGGCCCAGATGCCGTCGCGCGAGGAGCTTATCGCTTCGATCGTGGCCTGCATCGGTGCCCCTGCTTCCAACATCGCGGGCGCGATCGGCGCACCTGCCAGCAACATCGCGGGCATCCTCTCGACTCTGGAAGAGCGCGAGGCCGCCTGAGGCAATCCCCATTCCGTCGTGGGGTTGAAACCCCGACGTTGGAACACTTAATGGAAAGAACGGAAAAATGGCTGATCTGAAGAAACTCGCCGAAGAAATCGTGGGCCTGACCCTGCTGGAAGCCCAGGAACTGAAAAACATCCTCAAAGACGAATACGGCATCGAGCCCGCCGCTGGCGGCGCGGTCATGATGGCCGGTCCGGCTGCCGGCGCCCCCGCCGAAGCCGCTGAGGAAAAGACCGAATTCGACGTCGTCCTGCTGGACGCCGGCGCCAACAAGATCAACGTGATCAAGGAAGTGCGCGGCATCACCGGCCTGGGCCTGAAAGAAGCCAAGGATCTGGTCGAAGCCGGCGGCAAGGTGAAAGAGGGTGCCTCGAAAGCCGACGCCGAGGAAATGAAGAAGAAGCTCGAAGCGGCTGGCGCCAAGGTCGAGCTGAAGTAATTGGCCGTTTCGGCCGATTGACTGCAAGAAATGGGCAGGGTCCGGGGTTTTCCCGGACCCTGCCGAACCTGTCTTGAAGGGCGGTTTGTCCGCCAGACCTTCCTTCAGGGCATGTTCGGGGTTCGGGAGCCTCGCGGTGGGACGCGCGGCACGAATGGAACCCCGCCCCTCATTCGCCGCCTTGCGCCGGTCGGGCCCCGACGGCCGCTGCAAGCGAAAGACGAAAGGTAAGACCCTCTATGGCGCAAGCTTATGTCGGCCAGAAACGCATCCGGCGTTACTATGGCAATATCCGCGAAGTTCTGGAGATGCCGAACCTGATCGAGGTTCAGAAATCCTCCTATGACCTGTTCCTGCGCTCCGGCGACGCCGAGGGCCATCAGGACGGCGAAGGCATCCAGGGCGTCTTCCAGTCGGTGTTCCCGATCAAGGACTTCAACGAGACGGCGACGCTGGAATTCGTGAAATACGAGCTGGAAAAGCCGAAATACGACGTGGACGAGTGCCAGAGCCGCGACATGACCTATGCCGCGCCGCTGAAGGTGACGCTGCGTCTGATCGTGTTCGATGTCGACGAGGCGACCGGCGCCAAATCGGTCAAGGACATCAAGGAACAGGACGTCTACATGGGCGACATGCCGCTCATGACGCAGAACGGGACGTTCATCGTGAACGGGACCGAGCGCGTCGTGGTGTCGCAGATGCACCGCTCGCCCGGCGTGTTCTTCGACCATGACCGCGGCAAGACCCATTCCTCGGGCAAGCTGCTGTTCGCCTGCCGCATCATTCCCTATCGCGGCTCGTGGCTGGACTTCGAATTCGACGCCAAGGACCTGGTCTTCGCGCGCATCGACCGCCGCCGGAAGCTGCCGGTGACGACGCTGCTCTATGCGCTCGGCATGGACCAGGAGGGCATCATGGATGCCTTCTACAATACCGTGGACTACAAGCTGCAGCGCGCCGGCAAGGGGCAGGCCGCGGGCTGGGTCACGAAGTTCTTCCCCGAGCGCGTGCGCGGCACCCGCCCGACCTATGACCTGGTGAACGCCGAGAGCGGCGAGGTCATCACCAAGGCCGGCGACAAGGTGACGCCGCGGCTGGTCAAGCAGCTGATCGAACAGGGCGACGTGAACCTGCTGCTGCCGTTCGAAAAGATCATCGGCCGCTTCGTCGCCAAGGACATCATCAACGAGCAGACCGGCCTGATCTATGCCGAGGCCGGCGACGAGATCACCGTCGAATACGACCGCGACGGCGAGATTTCGGGCGGGCTGCTCAAGGTGCTGCTGGACAACGGCATCGAGGAGATCCCGGTCCTCGACATCGACCATGTCAACGTCGGCCCCTATATCCGCAACACCATGGCGGCCGACAAGAACATGAGCCGCGAAGGCGCGCTGATGGACATCTATCGCGTCATGCGTCCCGGCGAGCCGCCGACCGTCGACGCCGCCTCGGCGCTGTTCGGCAGCCTGTTCTTCGACAGCGAGCGCTATGACCTGTCCGCCGTGGGCCGGGTCAAGATGAACATGCGCCTTGACCTGGATGCGCCGGACACCCAGCGCACCCTGCGCAAGGAGGACATCATCGCCTGTATCCGCGGGCTGGTGGAACTGCGCGACGGCAAGGGCGAGATCGACGACATCGACCACCTGGGCAACCGCCGGGTGCGCTCGGTCGGCGAGCTGATGGAGAACCAGTATCGCATCGGCCTGCTGCGCATGGAACGCGCGATCCGCGAGCGCATGTCGGGCGTCGAGATCGACACGGTGATGCCGCAGGACCTGATCAACGCCAAGCCGGCCGCGGCCGCGGTGCGCGAGTTCTTTGGCTCCTCGCAGCTGTCGCAGTTCATGGACCAGACCAACCCGCTGTCGGAAGTCACCCACAAGCGGCGCCTGTCGGCGCTTGGGCCGGGCGGCCTGACCCGCGAGCGGGCCGGCTTCGAGGTGCGCGACGTCCATCCGACCCATTATGGCCGGATGTGCCCGATCGAGACGCCGGAAGGCCAGAACATCGGCCTGATCAACAGCCTCGCGACCTTTGCCCGCGTGAACAAATACGGCTTCATCGAGACCCCCTATCGCAAGGTGGTCGAGGGCCAGGTGACGGATGACGTGATCTACATGTCCGCCACCGAGGAGATGCGCCACACCATCGCCCAGGCCAATGCCGAGCTGGACGGCGAAGGCCGCTTCGTGCAGGAGCTGGTCTCGACCCGCCAGGCCGGCGACTTCATGCTGAACCCGGTCGAGGCGGTGGACCTGATCGACGTGTCGCCGAAACAGCTGGTTTCGGTCGCCGCGGCGCTGATCCCCTTCCTTGAAAACGACGACGCCAACCGCGCGCTGATGGGCTCGAACATGCAGCGCCAGGCGGTTCCGCTGCTGCGGGCCGAGGCGCCCTTCGTCGGCACCGGCATGGAAGCGACCGTGGCGCGCGATTCCGGGGCGGCCATCATGGCCCGTCGCGGCGGCATCATCGACCAGGTCGACGCGCAGCGTATCGTTATCCGCGCCACCGAGGACCTGGGCGCGGGCGATGCGGGCGTGGACATCTATCGCCTGCGCAAGTTCAAGCGTTCGAACCAGTCCTCGACCATCAACCAGCGCCCGCTGGTCAAGGTAGGCGACAGGGTGGTCAAGGGCCAGGTCGTGGCCGACGGTCCCTCGACCGACCAGGGCGAACTGGCGATCGGCCGCAACGTGGTCGTGGCCTTCATGCCCTGGAACGGCTACAACTACGAGGACTCGATCCTGATCTCCGAGCGGATCCACCGCGACGACGTGTTCACCTCGATCCATATCGACGAATACGAGGTTGCGGCGCGCGACACCAAGCTGGGCCCGGAAGAGATCACCCGCGACATCCCGAACGTCGGTGAAGAGGCGCTGCGCAACCTCGACGAGGCCGGCATCGTCTATATCGGCGCCGAAGTGGGTCCGGGCGACATCCTGGTCGGCAAGATCACCCCGAAAGGCGAAAGCCCGATGACGCCGGAGGAGAAACTGCTCCGCGCCATCTTCGGCGAAAAGGCGTCGGACGTGCGCGACACCTCGCTGCGTCTGCCGCCGGGGGCCTATGGCACCATCGTCGAGGTCCGGGTGTTCAACCGCCACGGCGTCGACAAGGACGAGCGCGCGCTGCAGATCGAGCGCGAGGAAGTCGAGCGCCTGGCCCGCGACCGCGACGACGAGCTGGCGATCCTGGAGCGCAACATCTATGCGCGCCTGAAATCGCTGATCATGGGCAAGGAAGTCGTCAAGGGGCCGAAAGGCATCCGCGCCGGTGCCGTGGTGGACGAGGACCTGCTGGGCCAGCTGAGCCGCGGCCAGTGGTGGCAGCTTGCCGTCGCCGACGAGGACACCGCCAAGGAAGTCGAGGCGCTGAACCAGCAATTCGACGCGCAGAAGCGGGCGCTGGACAACCGTTTCGACGACAAGGTCGAAAAGGTGCGCCAGGGCGACGACCTGCCTCCGGGCGTGATGAAGATGGTCAAGGTCTTCGTCGCGGTGAAGCGCAAGCTGCAGGCGGGCGACAAGATGGCCGGCCGTCACGGCAACAAGGGCGTCGTTTCCAAGGTCGTGCCGATCGAGGACATGCCCTTCCTGTCCGACGGCACCCCGGTCGACCTGGTGCTGAACCCGCTGGGCGTGCCCTCGCGGATGAACGTGGGCCAGATCCTGGAAACCCACATGGGCTGGGCGTCGCGCGGCCTGGGCATCAAGATCGACGAGGCGTTGCAGGACTATCGCCGCAACGGCGACATGAGCCCGGTGCGCGAGGCGATGCGGAACGGCTATGGCGACGACTTCTATGCCGAGACCTTCGAGGGCATGGATGACGAGACCCTGCTGGAGCATGCCGATGCGGTGCGCGGCGGCGTTCCGATCTCGACGCCCGTCTTCGACGGTGCGAAAGAGGCGGACGTGAACGACGCGCTGCGCCGTGCGGGCTTCGACACCTCGGGCCAGTCCATCGTCTTCGACGGCCGCACCGGCGAGCAGTTCGCGCGTCCGGTCACTGTCGGGATGAAATACGTCCTGAAGCTGCACCACCTTGTCGACGACAAGATGCACGCGCGTTCGACCGGGCCTTACTCGCTTGTCACGCAGCAACCGCTGGGCGGCAAGGCGCAGTTCGGCGGCCAGCGTCTGGGCGAGATGGAGGTCTGGGCGCTGGAAGCCTATGGCGCCGCCTATACCCTGCAAGAGATGCTGACGGTCAAGTCGGACGACGTGGCCGGCCGGACCAAGGTCTATGAAAGCATCGTCAAGGGCGAGGACAATTTCGAGGCCGGCGTGCCGGAATCGTTCAACGTCCTGGTCAAGGAGGTCCGGGGTCTGGGCCTCAACATGGAACTCCTGGATGCGGAGGAGGACGAGTAAGGCATGAGCATTGCCATCTGTCGCTTCGGAATGCTGCCTTCCCTCATCGCCCTTGCGGGCTGTGGGGTGCAGATCGAACGGATCGCAGATGGCAACTCGCGTCGAGAAAAAGGGTATGAGTTTGTCGCAACGACATTCGATTACTCGAACAACGACGCCGTGCCTGCGAACAGGATGCTCCAGGCAGCCGCAAGACATTGTCGGCTGCCTCACCACAACGCCCGCGAAACCATTCCGCATACCGGAGCCTATGGGCTTCATGGAGCTTGGATGATGGATTTCGCCTGCCCCGCGCCTGAAAAGGACATGAAATGAACCAGGAACTTGCCACCAATCCCCTGAACCCGCTGGCTGCGCCGCGGCAGTTCGACGAAATCAAGATCTCGCTGGCCTCGCCCGAGGAAATCCTCGCCTGGTCCTATGGCGAGGTGAAGAAGCCCGAGACCATCAACTACCGCACGTTCAAGCCCGAGCGTGACGGTCTGTTCTGCGCGCGCATCTTTGGCCCGATCAAGGACTACGAATGCCTCTGCGGCAAATACAAGCGCATGAAGTATCGCGGCCTGGTCTGCGAGAAATGCGGCGTCGAGGTGACGCTGCAAAAGGTCCGGCGCGAGCGCATGGGCCATATCGAGCTGGCCGCCCCGGTCGCGCATATCTGGTTCCTGAAGTCGCTGCCCTCGCGCATCGGCCTGATGCTGGACATGACGCTGCGCGACCTTGAGCGCATCCTCTATTTCGAGAACTACGTCGTCATCGAGCCGGGCCTGACCGACCTGAGCTATGGCCAGCTGCTGACCGAAGAGGAATTCCTCGACGCGCAGGACCAGTATGGCGCCGACGCCTTCACCGCCAATATCGGCGCCGAGGCGATCCGCGAGATGCTGGCCAACATCGACCTGGCCGCCACCGCCGAACAGCTGCGCGAGGAGCTGAAGGAAGCGACGGGCGAGCTGAAGCCGAAGAAGATCATCAAGCGGCTGAAGATCGTTGAATCGTTCCTCGAGTCGGGCAACCGTCCCGAATGGATGGTGCTGACGGTGATCCCGGTCATCCCGCCGGAACTGCGTCCGCTGGTGCCGCTGGACGGCGGCCGCTTTGCCACGTCCGACCTGAACGACCTGTATCGCCGGGTGATCAACCGCAACAACCGCCTGAAGCGGCTGATCGAGCTGCGTGCGCCCGACATCATCGTGCGCAACGAAAAGCGGATGCTGCAGGAATCGGTCGATGCGCTGTTCGACAACGGCCGCCGCGGCCGCGTCATCACCGGCAACAACAAGCGCCCGCTGAAATCGCTGTCGGACATGCTGAAGGGCAAGCAGGGCCGGTTCCGCCAGAACCTTCTGGGGAAACGGGTCGACTTCTCGGGCCGTTCGGTCATCGTGACCGGGCCGGAGTTGAAGCTGCACCAATGCGGCCTGCCGAAGAAGATGGCGCTGGAGCTGTTCAAGCCGTTCATCTATTCGCGGCTTGAGGCCAAGGGGCTTTCCAGCACCGTCAAGCAGGCCAAGAAGCTGGTCGAGAAAGAGCGTCCCGAGGTCTGGGACATCCTGGACGAGGTGATCCGCGAACATCCGGTGCTGCTGAACCGCGCACCGACGCTGCACCGCCTGGGCATCCAGGCCTTCGAGCCGATCCTGATCGAGGGCAAGGCGATCCAGCTGCACCCGCTGGTCTGCTCGGCCTTCAACGCCGACTTCGACGGCGACCAGATGGCCGTCCACGTCCCGCTGTCGCTTGAGGCGCAGCTGGAAGCGCGCGTGCTGATGATGTCCACGAACAACGTGCTGTCGCCCGCCAACGGCGCGCCGATCATCGTGCCGTCGCAGGACATGGTCCTTGGTCTCTACTACACGACCATGGAGCGCGAGGGCATGAAGGGCGAAGGCATGGTCTTTGCCAACCTCGAGGAAGTGGAACACGCGCTGGCCTCGGGCGCGGTGCATCTGCATGCCCGCATCACCGCCCGCCTGCCGCAGATCGACGAGAACGGCAACGAGGTCATCAAGCGCTTCGAGACCACGCCCGGTCGCATCCGCCTGGGCGCGCTGCTGCCCAAGAACGCCAAGGCGCCCTTCGAGCTGGTCAACCGCCTGCTGCGCAAGAAGGACATCCAGAACGTCATCGACACCGTCTACCGCTACTGCGGCCAGAAGGAATCGGTGATCTTCTGCGACCAGATCATGGGCCTGGGCTTCCGCGAGGCGTTCCGCGCCGGCATTTCCTTCGGCAAGGACGACATGGTCGTGCCGCCGACGAAATGGGATCTGGTCGAGGAGACGCAGGACCAGGTCAAGCAGTTCGAGCAGCAATACCTGGACGGCCTGATCACCCAGGGCGAGAAATACAACAAGGTCGTCGATGCCTGGTCGAAATGCAACGACCGCGTCACCGACGCCATGATGAAGACCATCTCGGCCACCAAGAAGGACGAAAACGGCGCCGAGCTGGAGCCGAACTCGGTCTACATGATGGCGCATTCGGGCGCGCGGGGCTCGGTCAGCCAGATGAAGCAGCTGGGCGGCATGCGCGGCCTGATGGCCAAGCCGAACGGCGAGATCATCGAGACGCCGATCATCTCGAACTTCAAGGAAGGCCTGACCGTTCTTGAGTACTTCAACTCGACCCACGGCGCGCGCAAGGGCCTGTCGGACACCGCGTTGAAGACGGCGAACTCGGGCTACCTGACCCGCCGCCTGGTGGACGTGGCGCAGGACTGCATCATCCGCGAGCATGATTGCGGCACCGAGCGGGCGATCACCGCCTCGGCCGCGGTCAACGACGGCGAAGTCGTCAGCCCGCTTTCCGAGCGCGTTCTGGGCCGCGTCGCGGCCGAGGACGTGCTGGTTCCGGGCGAGGACGTGGTCATCGTGCGCAAGAACGAGCTGATCGACGAGCGCAAGGCCGACGAGATCGAGGTGGCGGGCGTGCAGAACGTGCGCATCCGCTCGGCCCTGACCTGCGAATCGGACGACGGGGTCTGCGCGCTGTGCTATGGCCGCGACCTGGCCCGCGGCACGCTGGTCAACATCGGCGAGGCGGTCGGCATCATCGCCGCCCAGTCCATCGGCGAGCCGGGCACGCAGCTGACGATGCGGACCTTCCACATCGGCGGCATCGCCCAGGGCGGCCAGCAGTCCTTCATCGCCGCGGCGCAAGAGGGCACGGTGGCTTTCGAGAACGAAAGCACGCTGGAAAACGCCAATGGCGAGCTGATCGTGATGAGCCGCAACATGCAGCTGCACATCAAGGGCGCGACGGGCGACACGCTGGCCAGCCACAAGCTGTTCTACGGCTCGAAACTGTTCGTGCGCGAAGGCGATGCCGTGGCGCGCGGCCAGAAGATGTTCGAATGGGACCCCTATACCCTGCCGATCATCGCCGAGAAGGCGGGTATCGCGAAATATGTCGACCTCATCAGCGGCATTTCGGTCCGCGACGAGACCGACGACGCGACGGGCATGACGCAGAAGATCGTGACGGACTGGCGTTCGGCCCCCAAGGGCAACGAGCTGAAGCCCGAGATCATCATCGTCGACCAGGATGGCGAGCCGGTGCGCAACGAACAGGGCAACCCGGTCACCTATCCGATGTCGGTCGAGGCGATCCTGTCGGTCGAGGAAGGCCAGGAGATCCGCGCCGGCGACGTGGTGGCGCGTATCCCGCGCGAGGGCGCCAAGACCAAGGACATCACCGGGGGTCTGCCCCGCGTGGCGGAACTGTTCGAGGCTCGTCGTCCCAAGGATCACGCGATCATCGCCGAACTGGACGGCTATGTGCGCTTCGGCAAGGACTACAAGAACAAGCGCCGCATCGCCATCCAGCCCGCCGACGACACGCTGGAGCCGGTCGAATACATGGTGCCGAAAGGCAAGCACATCCCGGTGCAGGAAGGCGACTTCGTGCAGAAGGGCGACTACATCATGGACGGCAACCCGGCGCCGCATGACATCCTGCGCATCATGGGGATCGAGGCTCTGGCCGATTACCTGATCGACGAGGTGCAGGACGTCTACCGGCTGCAAGGCGTGAAGATCAACGACAAGCACATCGAGGTGATCGTCCGCCAGATGCTGCAGAAGATCGAGATCCTCGACAGCGGCGACACCACGCTGCTGAAGGGCGAGCATGTCGACCGCGACGAGTTCGAGGAAGAGAACGCCAAGATCGAAGCCAAGGGCGGCCGTCCGGCCACCGGCGAGCCGGTGCTGCTGGGCATCACCAAGGCGTCGCTGCAGACCCGCAGCTTCATCTCGGCCGCCTCGTTCCAGGAGACGACCCGCGTGCTGACCGAGGCCGCCGTGCAGGGCAAGCGCGACAAGCTGGTCGGGCTCAAGGAGAACGTGATCGTCGGCCGGCTGATCCCGGCCGGCACCGGCGGGGCCACGGCCCGCGTGCGCCGCATCGCCACCGATCGCGACCACGAGGTGATCGAGGCGCGCCGCGCCGAGGCGGAAGCCGCCGCCGCGCTGATCGCGCCGGAAGACACCCCGGCCGAGGTCGGCGGCGACGAGTGATCGCCCGCGGATGAAACTGGAAAGGCCCGGCAGCGATGCCGGGCCTTTTTGCTGGCGCGGGCTTGCCTCCGTTTCGGCAATCTGGGATTGCATGGCACGGGCATTATCCGCCGAAGGTTGCCTGGGCTCCTTCTTGCGGTGAACGGCCCGCCGTCCTGCCGATGCCCCTTGCGTTTCCGGGCTTCGGCCGGCCGGGGTAACGCCAGGGTAACGATTGTCGAGGAGGAACATCCATGCAGCTGTGTGGGCATTGCGGCTCGGAGGTTAAGGAAGGTTTTACGGTTTGCGCCGGCTGCGGGGCCAACCTGCGACGCAGCCTGTGGCCGATCATCATCGGCGGGCTTGCGGTGGTTTTCGGCGTGGCCATGCTGCTGGACGCCTTGCTGGCCTTGACCTCCAACTTCTTCTGGGCGCTGAGGAATGGCGGCATCGGCGGCGTTCTGGTTCTGGTCGGCTATCTGATATTCCGATCGGGCTGGAAGAAGCAGTGGTACAGGCGCAACGCCTGATCGCGGTTTCCCATGGGCCGGACAGCGGCTCGCGGCCGGGGCGCCAGGGCGGTTCGTGGCCAAAAGGCCGCGGAACCGCCGACCGGCTGCGGGCGCGCTTGACAGGCTATGGCTTTCTTTCTGCGGCTTTCCTAAGCATTGGAAAACCGCCGGGAATCGCCATGCGCACGCCGCTTCTTTCATCGGGTCGAAAGGGTCGGCCGCCCGCCGAGCCGCAGGTCTTTTCGGCCAGTGCCGCCGACAACCTGCGCGGCTCGGCGCTGATGATGCTCAGCATGGCGGCCTTTATCTGCAACGACGCGCTGATGAAGGCGGTGACGCAAAGCCTGCCGCTCTACGAATCCATCGCCATCCGCGGCGCCATGGTGCTGCTGACCATGGTGCTGATCGCGCAGGCGCAGGGCGGCGTCCGGCTGCGGGTGCCGCGCGGCGACGTCTGGCCGCTGGCGCTGCGCACGGTGGCCGACGTGATCTCGACGGTGTTCTACCTGCTGGCGCTGCGGCGCATGGCGCTGGCCGACATCTCGGCGATCATGCAGGCGCTGCCGCTGGCGGTGACGCTGGCGGCGGCGCTGTTCTTTCACGAAAGGCTAGGCTGGCGGCGGCTGCTGGCGGTCGGCATCGGCTTTCTGGGCGTGCTGCTGATCCTGCGGCCGGGCACGGGGGCTTTCGACCTGTGGTCGGCGGTGGCGCTGGCGGCGATGCTGCTGATCGTGCTGCGCGACCTGGTGACGCGGACCTTCTCGGTCGGGGTCGGCTCTTCGGCCATCGCCTTTTACGCGGCGCTGGCGGTGATGCTGTCGGGCTTCGTGCTGGGCTGGACGGAAAGCTGGCGCATCCCCACCCTGGCCGAGTTCGCGCTGCTGGCGATGGCCGCGGGGTTCCTGACCGTGGGCTATATCACCGCCGTCGCCACCATGCGGGTGGGCGAGATCTCGGTCGTCGCGCCCTTCCGCTATACCTCGCTGGTCTGGGCGGTGGTGCTGGGGCTGGCGATCTTCGGCGAATGGCCGGACCTGTGGACCTGGGCCGGCTCGGCGCTGGTGGTGGGGGCGGGCATCTATACCATCCTGCGCGAGCGGCGGTTGCAGGGGAGGGGTTGATGCGGGTGCAGATGCTGGGCCTGTGCCGGTTTTCCTATCTCGGCGGGCGCGGCTTCCAGGTCGCGCACGAGTCGCTGGAGGAGCGGCGGGCGTTCCTCTATGATCCCGCGCGGCTGGCGCGGCGCTGGTTCTGGTTCGAGCATGTCGCGCTGCCCGGCTGGCTGGCCCAGACCGATCCGGATTTCACCCTGGTGCTGATGACGGGGCCGGACCTGCCCGAACCCTGGCTGTCGCGGCTGCGCGAACTGGCCGGGATCATGCCGCAGGCGCGGCTGGCCCTGGTCCCGCCGATGGAGCGGCATGTGGAGGCCTGCATGGCCGTCGTCGCCCCCCATGTCGAGCCGGGGGCCGATGTCGTCGGCCATTTCCGCCATGACGACGACGATGCGGTGGCGGTGGACTATATCCGCGACGCCCGCCGCGATTTCGCGGCGATGCAGCCGCTTTGGCGGCAAAGGCGCCGGCTGTCCTGCGACTATTCCCGCGGCGTGGTCCTGCGCGCGGGGGCAGGGGGGATCGGCGCGGAACTGCGGATGATCCACAATGCCAGCGCGGCGCTGACCATCTACCTGCCACCCGATGCCGGGCGCTGCGCGCTGCATTTCCCGCATTGGAAGGTGGCGATGTCCATGCCCGGCGTGACCTTGCCCGGCAAGGTGATGTATGCGCGGATGCTGCACCGCGACAACGATTCCGGCGCGGTCGGCGCGGGCTATCCGGTCGAGGGGCAGGGGGCCGCGATGCCCGCCTTGCTGGCCGACCGTTTCCGCATCGACCTGCCCGAACTGGACGAGGGCGCGCGGCGCCTGTGGCCGGGGTGAAGAGCGGCGGCGGGGTTGTTGACTCACCCCCGGTTTGCCCATATACGCGCCTTCACCCGTCAGGAATCTGATCGGGGCCCAGAACCTCTGTGGTCATGATCCGGGCCGAATGCCCCGATCCTCTGGTAATTCAGCCCGTCCTCCCCGGTTTCGGGGACAGGATGGGTTGTGGCGTTTCACGATGGGCGTGATTCGCCGTCGAGAAGTGGCGCAGCCGATGGCTGCGAGTATTGACGAAAGCAAGACGGGGAACCGAATGCCGACGATCCAACAGCTGATCCGCAAACCGCGGCAGCCCAAGGTGCAGCGCTCGAAGTCGCAGCACCTGCAATCCTGCCCGCAGAAGCGGGGCGTATGCACGCGCGTCTATACCACGACGCCGAAAAAGCCGAACTCGGCCATGCGTAAGGTGGCCAAGGTCCGCCTGACCAATGGTTTCGAAGTCATCTCCTACATTCCGGGCGAAAAGCACAACCTGCAGGAACACAGCGTCGTGCTGATCCGCGGCGGCCGGGTGAAAGACCTTCCGGGTGTCCGCTATCACATCCTGCGCGGTGTGCTGGATACCCAGGGCGTCAAAGACCGTCGCCAGCGTCGTTCGAAATACGGCGCCAAGCGTCCGAAGTAAGGAGATCCGCATATGTCTCGTCGTCACGCCGCTGAGAAGCGCGAAGTCCTGCCCGACGCCAAGTATGGCGATCGCGTGCTGACCAAATTCATGAACAACCTGATGATCGACGGCAAGAAATCGGTTGCCGAACGTATCGTCTACAGCGCCCTCGACCGCGTCCAGGGCAAGCTCAAGCGCGAGCCCATCGAGGTCTTCCACGAGGCGCTCGACAACGTGAAGCCCTCGGTCGAGGTGCGTTCGCGCCGGGTCGGCGGCGCCACCTACCAGGTTCCGGTCGAGGTTCGCCCCTCGCGCCGCGAGGCCCTGGCGATCCGCTGGCTGATCGACGCTTCGAAAAAGCGCAACGAACACACCATGGAAGAGCGCCTCGCGGGCGAGCTGGCCGACGCGGTGAACGGCCGCGGCACCGCCGTCAAGAAGCGTGAGGACACGCACAAGATGGCCGACGCCAACAAGGCGTTCAGCCACTACCGCTGGTAACCGGAAGGAAGGCCCTTTATGGCACGCGAATATCCGCTGGAGCGCTACCGGAACTTCGGGATCATGGCCCACATCGACGCGGGCAAGACCACGACGACCGAGCGCATCCTGTTCTATACCGGCAAGAACCACAAGATGGGCGAGACGCACGAAGGTGCGTCCACCATGGACTGGATGGAGCAGGAAGCCGAGCGCGGCATCACCATCACCTCGGCGGCGACCACCACCTTCTGGCAGCGCCACGAGGATGCGGACTTCACCCCCGATGACAAGGAGCGTTGCCGCTTCAACATCATCGACACCCCCGGCCACGTCGACTTCACCATCGAGGTCGAGCGTTCGCTGGCCGTGCTCGACGGCGCGATCTGCCTGCTGGACGGCAACGCCGGCGTCGAGCCGCAGACCGAGACGGTGTGGCGCCAGGCCGACCGCTACAAGGTTCCGCGGATCGTCTTCGTCAACAAGATGGACAAGATCGGCGCCGATTTCTTCAAATGCGTCGCCATGATCAAGGACCGCACCGGCGGCACCCCCTGCCCGATCGCCCTGCCGATCGGCGCCGAGGACAAGCTGGAAGGCATCGTCGACCTGATCAAGATGGAAGAATGGGTCTGGAGGGGCGAGGATCTGGGCGCCTCCTGGATTCGCCAGCCGATCCGCGAGGATCTGCAGGACGTCGCCGAGGAATGGCGCGGCAAGATGATCGAACTCGCCGTCGAACAGGACGACGAGGCGATGGAAGCCTACCTGGAAGGCAACGAGCCCGACGAGGCGACGCTGCGCAAGCTGATCCGCAAGGGCACGCTGTCGCTGTCCTTCTTCCCGGTCATGGCCGGCTCGGCCTTCAAGAACAAGGGCGTGCAGCCGCTTCTGAACGCGGTGGTGGACTTCCTGCCGGCGCCGACCGACGTTCCCGCCTACATGGGCTTCGCCCCCGGCGACGAGACGGAAGAGCGCAACATCGCCCGTCACGCCACGGATTCGGACCCGTTCTCGGCGCTGGCGTTCAAGATCATGAACGACCCCTTCGTCGGCTCGCTGACCTTCACGCGGATCTATTCCGGCGCCCTGAAGAAGGGTGACCAGATGCTGAACTCGACCAAGGGCAAGCGCGAGCGCGTCGGCCGGATGATGGTGATGCACGCCATCAACCGCGAAGAGATCGACGAAGCCTTCGCCGGCGACATCATCGCCCTGGCGGGCCTGAAGGAAACCACCACGGGCGACACGCTGTGCGACCCGGCGAAACCGGTGGTCCTGGAAACCATGACCTTCCCCGAGCCGGTGATCGAGATCGCCGTCGAGCCGAAGTCCAAGGCCGACCAGGAAAAGATGGGCCTTGCCCTGCAGCGCCTGGCCGCCGAAGACCCGTCCTTCCGCGTCGAGACCGACCTGGAATCGGGTCAGACCATCATGAAGGGCATGGGCGAACTTCACCTCGACATCCTGGTGGACCGCATGAAGCGCGAGTTCAAGGTCGAGGCGAATATCGGCGCCCCGCAGGTGGCCTATCGCGAGACCATCTCGCGCGAAGCCGAGATCGACTACACGCACAAGAAACAGACGGGCGGCACCGGCCAGTTCGCGCGCGTCAAGCTGGTCATCACGCCTACCGAGCCGGGCGAGGGCTATTCGTTCGAGTCGAAGATCGTCGGCGGTGCCGTGCCCAAGGAATACATTCCGGGCGTCGAGAAGGGCATCAAGTCGGTGATGGATTCGGGTCCGCTGGCCGGCTTCCCGGTGATCGACTTCAAGGTGGCGCTGATCGACGGTGCCTTCCATGACGTCGACTCCTCGGTCCTGGCCTTCGAGATCGCCGCCCGCGCCGCCATGCGCGAGGGGCTGAAGAAGGCGGGCGCCAAGCTGCTCGAGCCGATCATGCGCGTCGAAGTGGTCACGCCGGAGGAATATACCGGCTCGATCATCGGCGACCTGACCAGCCGTCGCGGCATGGTCCGCGGTCAGGACACCCGCGGCAATGCCAATGTCATCGACGCGATGGTGCCGCTGGCCAATATGTTCGGCTATATCAACAACCTGCGTTCGATGTCCTCGGGCCGCGCGGTGTTCACGATGCAGTTCGACCATTACGAGGCCGTGCCGCAGAACATCTCGGACGAGATCCAGAAGAAATACGCGTAATCCAGGCGGTGCGTGGGAAACCGCGCACCCTACCAACCCCGTAGGGTGCGTGGCTGCACGCACCGTCAACATAAGGAGCCATGCCCATGGCAAAGGCAAAGTTTGAACGGACGAAACCGCACGTCAACATCGGGACGATTGGTCACGTTGACCACGGCAAGACGACGCTGACGGCTGCGATCACGAAGTATTTCGGTGAATTCAAGGCCTACGACCAGATCGACGGGGCTCCTGAGGAGCGTGCCCGGGGGATCACGATCTCGACCGCGCATGTGGAATACGAATCGGCCAACCGGCACTACGCGCATGTGGACTGCCCCGGCCACGCGGACTACGTGAAGAACATGATCACGGGCGCGGCGCAGATGGACGGCGCGATCCTGGTGGTGAACGCGGCCGACGGCCCGATGCCGCAGACGCGCGAGCACATCCTGCTGGGCCGCCAGGTGGGCATCCCCTACATGGTGGTGTACCTGAACAAGGTGGACCAGGTCGATGACGCGGAACTGCTGGAACTGGTCGAGATGGAGGTGCGCGAGCTGCTGTCGTCCTACGACTATCCCGGCGACGACATCCCGATCATCAAGGGCTCGGCGCTGGCGGCGCTGGAAGGCCGCGACAAGGAGATCGGCGAGGATTCGATCCGCGCGCTGATCGCCGCCGTGGACGAATACATCCCGACGCCCGAGCGCGCGGTGGACCTGCCGTTCCTGATGCCGATCGAGGACGTGTTCTCGATCTCGGGCCGGGGCACGGTGGTGACGGGCCGTGTCGAGCGCGGCGCGGTTAACGTGGGCGACGAGCTTGAGATCGTCGGCATCCGCCCGACCAAGAAGACGACCTGCACCGGTGTCGAGATGTTCCGCAAGCTGCTGGACCGCGGGGAAGCCGGCGACAACATCGGCGCGCTTCTGCGCGGCGTGGAGCGCGACGGGGTGGAGCGCGGCCAGGTTCTGGCCAAGCCCGGCTCGGTGACGCCGCATACCGAGTTCGAGGCCGAGGCCTATATCCTGACCAAGGAAGAGGGTGGCCGTCACACGCCGTTCTTCGCGAACTACCGTCCGCAGTTCTACTTCCGCACGACGGACGTGACCGGGACGGTGAAGCTTCCCGAGGGCACCGAGATGGTGATGCCGGGCGACAACCTGAAGTTCACGGTCGAGCTGATCGCGCCGATCGCGATGGAGGAGAAGCTGCGCTTCGCCATCCGCGAGGGCGGCCGCACGGTCGGCGCCGGCGTGGTGTCGAAGATCCTGAAGTGATCCTTTGGGGCGGCGGCTTCCAGCCGCGGCCCTTCCGGGAGCATCGGGTGATCCCGCGAGGGATATCGCGATGAGGGGCCGCTCCGCAGGGGGCGGCCTTTTTCCTTGCCGCGGGGGTGGTGGCCGCGGGGGTGCTTGCCGGGCGCGGCTGCCGGGGCTCTGCCCCGGACCCCGGGATATTGGGGCACGAAAGAAGCAACGCACGCCGCGCCGGGCGCTTGGAGGGGCCCTGCCGAAGGTGCCGCAAAGCGTCAGGAGGGAACAGGGATGCCCGCCGTATCGAATGCTGTCCTGATATGCGCTAGGGTTTTCTTGCGGTGAATGATTCTCCGCCTCATGACGCCCCGATACCATGCATGAGCATCCACCTTCATGGCCTGCCGATAGGCTTCTTCGTCCCAATATGGCGTAATGTCGATGCCGTTGCGTCGCAGCGTATTAAGCAGCGGATCCTTGTTATAAAAGGCAATACCGTAGGGATGGACGGGGACGCCCTGAGGAGGAGGGGCATGGCAAAGGCCTTGATGATCGGCGCGTATTCCAGCTTACGGCACTTCGGCTCCAACTGTGCCCAAGCCATCCGGGATTGTGGGCGCCGCCGAAGGACAAGGATCTTCTGGTCGACGCGTCCCAACAGCTGGCGCCCATGCATCGCCGATCCCTCGGCGAAGATCAGGAGCCGAGCGCCGGCGTAAAGCGCCATTTGCCGCATCAGTGTTTCTTTTCCTGGATCCAGGATGGCGACGCCCGCCCGCGACATGGCTTCGACCGGCGGGCGCTCTCCGGCATGGCCACGTCGTGTGCCGGGACAGATCAAGAGCGCCTTGATAGCCCGCGCAATGAGGGCAGAGTTCGGCGTGAAGATAGCTTGACCGCAGGTCGTGAACCGGATAAATCCCCGCAATCATCGCCGGTTTTCCAAGAATCGGCTTGTCAGGGCCGGGCCGCCACGCAAGGCGGCCTGCTCTTGTTTATACGGTTCGACGCTGGCGGTGCGTGGTGTGTCGTCAGCCTCTCAACTTGAACTCCCCGCAAGAGGGATGAGAATGCAAAGCCAGAATATCCGCATCCGGTTGAAGGCGTTCGATTATCGCGTCCTGGATGCCAGCACGCAGGAAATCGTCAACACCGCCAAGCGCACCGGCGCGCAGGTCCGCGGCCCGATTCCGCTGCCCAACAAGATCGAGAAATTCACCGTTCTGCGCGGTCCGCACATCGACAAGAAATCCCGCGACCAGTGGGAAATCCGCACGCACAAGCGCCTGCTGGACATCGTCGACCCGACCCCGCAGACCGTTGACGCCCTGATGAAGCTCGACCTCGCCGCCGGCGTGGATGTCGAGATCAAGGTTTAAGGAGGCCATCATGCTGCGGACTGGTGTTATCGCCAAGAAGCTGGGCATGACCCGGCTGTTCCTGGAGGACGGGCGTCAGGTGCCCGTCACCGTGCTGCACGTGGACAACGTGCAGGTCATCGCTCAGCGCACCGCCGAGAAAGACGGCTACGTGGCGCTGCAGCTCGGCGCGGGCGAGGCGAAAGCCAAGCGCACGACCGCCGCGCTGCGCGGCCATTTCGCCAAGGCGAATGTCGCGCCCAAGCGCAAGATCGCGGAATTCCGCGTCTCGCCCGAGAACCTGGTCGAGGTGGGCGAGGAGATCGTCGCCGACCATTACTTCGAGGGCCAGTATGTCGACATCGCCGGCACCTCGATCGGCAAGGGCTTTGCCGGTGCGATGAAGCGGCACAATTTCGGCGGCCTGCGCGCCTCGCACGGCGTGTCGATCAGCCACCGCTCGCACGGCTCGACCGGCCAGTGCCAGGATCCGGGCAAGGTGTTCAAGGGCAAGAAGATGGCCGGCCACCTGGGTGCCGTGCGCGTCACCACCCAGAACCTCCAGGTCGTCAAGACCGATGCCGAACGTGGCCTGATCATGGTCAAGGGCTCGGTGCCGGGTTCCAAGGGCGGCTGGGTCACGATCAAGGACGCCGTGAAGAAGCCGCTGGCCGAAAACACCGTTTTCCCGGCCGCGACCCGTTCGAAAGCTGCCCAGGCCGAGGCTGCCGCCCCTGCCGAGGCCGCCGCGCCCGAAGGAGACAACTGATGAAACTCGACGTTATCACGCTCGATGCCGGCAAGGCCGGGGATATCGACCTGAGCGATGACATCTTCGGGCTTGAACCGCGTGCGGACCTGCTGCACCGCGTCGTGCGCTGGCAGCGTGCGAAGGCGCAGGCGGGCACCCATTCGGTGCTGGGCAAGTCGGATGTCAGCTACTCGACCAAGAAGATCTATCGCCAGAAGGGCACCGGCGGCGCCCGCCACGGTTCCCGCAAGGCGCCGATCTTCCGTCACGGCGGCGTCTACAAGGGCCCGACCCCGCGCAGCCACGCCTTCGACCTGCCCAAGAAGGTTCGCGCGCTTGGCCTGAAGCACGCGCTGTCGGCCAAGGCCGCGGCGGGTGAGCTGGTCGTGGTGGAGAGCCTGAACATCGCGGAAGCCAAGACCGCGGCCGTCGCCAAGGCGGTCAAGGAAAACGGCTGGAAGCGCGTCCTGGTGATCGACGGGGCCGAGGTGAACGAGAATTTCGCCCGCGCCGCCCGCAACCTGGAAGGCGTCGATGTGCTGCCCTCGATGGGTGCCAACGTCTATGACATCCTGCGTCGCGACACGCTCGTGCTGACGCGCGCCGGTGTCGAAGCTCTGGAGGCTCGCCTGAAATGAGCGTGAAACCCGAACATTACGACGTGATCGTCAAGCCGGTCATCACCGAAAAGGCCACCCTGGTGGGCGATGCCAACGCCTATGTCTTCCAGGTGGCCAAGGAATCGACCAAGCCGGCGATCAAGCAAGCCGTCGAAGCCCTGTTCAACGTCAAGGTGAAGGCCGTGAACACGACCATCACCAAGGGCAAGACCAAGCGTTTCCGCGGCCGCCCCGGTGTCCGCTCGGACGTGAAGAAGGCCTATGTGACGCTGGAAGCTGGCAACAGCATCGACGTCTCGACCGGCCTCTGATAGAAGCCTGCGAATCGACGGCCCCGGCAGCGGGGCCGTCGCCATTTGACTGAAACGGACCTAGCTTTGGTCCAAAGCAACGGAAGACAGAAAGCATGGCACTCAAGTCGTATAAGCCGACGACGCCTGGCCAGCGTGGGCTGGTTCTGATCGACCGTTCGGAGCTTTGGAAAGGGCGCCCGGTCAAGTCCCTCACGGAGGGGCTGACCAAGAACGGCGGCCGGAACAACACCGGACGGATCACGATGCGCCGCAAGGGCGGCGGGGCGAAGCGTCTCTATCGCATCGTCGATTTCAAGCGCACCAAGTTCGATGTCCCGGCGACCGTCGAGCGGATCGAATACGACCCGAACCGCACCGCCTTCATCGCGCTGATCAAATATGAAGACGGCGAGCAGGCCTATATCATCGCGCCCCAGCGTCTGGCTGTCGGCGACAAGGTGGTGGCCGGCGCCAAGGTGGACGTGAAGCCGGGCAACGCCATGCCCTTCAGCGGCATGCCGATCGGCACCATCGTCCACAACGTCGAGCTGAAGCCCGGCAAGGGCGGCCAGATCGCCCGCTCGGCTGGCACCTATGCCCAGTTCGTCGGCCGCGACGGCGGCTATGCCCAGATCCGCCTGTCCTCGGGCGAGCTGCGCCTGGTGCGCCAGGAATGCATGGCCACCATCGGCGCCGTGTCGAATGCCGACCATTCGAACCAGAACCTCGGCAAGGCCGGCCGCAACCGGCACCTGGGCATCCGCCCGAGCGTGCGCGGCGTGGCCATGAACCCGATCGACCACCCGCATGGTGGTGGTGAAGGCCGGACTTCGGGCGGTCGTCACCCGGTTACTCCCTGGGGCAAGGGCACCAAGGGCAACCGCACCCGCACGAACAAATCGACCGACAAGTATATCCTGCGGTCGCGTCACGCGAAGAAGGGGCGTTAATCCATGGCACGTTCTGTTTGGAAGGGCCCCTTTGTCGATGCTTATGTGCTTCGCAAGGCCGAGAAAGCCCGCGAGTCCGGCAAGTCGGACGTCATCAAGATCTGGTCGCGTCGTTCGACCATTCTGCCGCAATTCGTCGGCCTGACCTTTGGCGTCTACAACGGCCAGAAGCACATCCCGGTCTCGGTGACCGAAGAGATGATCGGCCAGAAGTTCGGTGAATACTCGCCGACGCGGACCTATTACGGTCACGCCGCCGACAAGAAAGCGAAAAGGAAGTAAGCGTCATGGGTAAGGAACAAAATCCGCGCCGCGTGGCGGAGAACGAGGCGTTTGCGAAGACCAAGATGCTTCGCACCTCGCCGCAGAAGCTGAACCTGGTTGCGGCGATGATCCGCGGCAAGAAGGTGGACAAGGCCCTGGCCGACCTGACCTTCTCGTCCAAGCGCATCGCCGGCGATGTCAAGAAATGCCTGCAATCGGCCATCGCCAACGCCGAGAACAACCATAACCTCGACGTCGACAACCTGATCGTCGCCGAGGCCTGGGTCGGCAAGAACCTGGTCATGAAGCGTGGCCGTCCGCGCGCCCGTGGTCGTTACGGCAAGATCATGAAGCCGTTTTCGGAAATCACCATCAAGGTCCGTCAGGTCGAGGCCATCGAAGCCGGGGAGCGCGCGTAATGGGTCAGAAGGTAAACCCCATCGGGATGCGTCTCCAGGTCAACCGCACCTGGGACAGCCGCTGGTATGCGGATGACAAGGATTACGGCAATCTGCTGCTGGAAGACCTGAAGATCCGCGACTTCATCCACAAGGAAGCTAAGCAGGCCGGCGTCAGCCGCGTGGTGATCGAGCGTCCGCACAAGAAATGCCGCGTGACGATCTATGCCGCGCGTCCGGGTGTCATCATCGGCAAGAAAGGCGCCGACATCGAGACCCTGCGCAAGAAGCTGGCGAACTACACCGCCTCGGAACTGCACCTCAACATCGTCGAGGTCCGCAAGCCCGAGCTGGACGCCCAGCTGGTGGCCGAGTCGATCGCCCAGCAGCTCGAGCGCCGGGTGTCGTTCCGCCGCGCCATGAAGCGCGCGGTGCAGAACGCCATGCGCATGGGCGCCCTGGGCATCCGGGTGAACGTGTCGGGCCGCCTGGGCGGCGCCGAGATCGCCCGGACCGAATGGTATCGCGAAGGCCGGGTGCCGCTGCACACGCTGCGCGCCGACATCGACTATGCGCTGTCGGAAGCCTCGACCCCCTACGGGATCATCGGGGTGAAGGTCTGGATCTTCAAGGGCGAGATCATGGAGCATGATCCGCAGGCCCGCGACCGCCGCGCGACCGAAGCGCAGGACGGTCCGTCGCCCCGCGGCCCGCGCCGTGATCGCGACCGCGACGCGCGCTAAGGAGAAGAAGCAATGCTGCAACCGAAACGGACCAAGTTCCGCAAACAGCACAAGGGCCGCATCCACGGTGAGGCCAAGGGCGGGTTCAACCTGAACTTCGGCTCCTATGCGCTGAAGGCCATCGAGCCCGAGCGCGTCACCGCGCGCCAGATCGAGGCGGCCCGCCGCGCGATCACCCGCCACATGAAGCGTCAGGGCCGGGTCTGGATCCGCATCTTCCCGGATGTGCCGGTTTCCTCGAAGCCGACCGAAGTGCGGATGGGTAAAGGCAAGGGTTCGGTGGATTACTGGGCCGCCCGCGTCCATCCCGGCCGGATCATGTTCGAGATCGACGGGGTGAACGACGTCATCGCCCGCGAGGCGCTGCGCCTGGGCGCGCAGAAGCTGCCGGTGCTGACCCGCATCGTCGCGCGCGAAGACTGGTAATTCGCCACCGCTTCCAGATTGCGCCCCGCCGCGACAGTGGCGGGGCGCTGCATTTCCGGCCTCCTCGGGACAATCGGGGTTGCCAAAATCCGGCCGAGCCTGTATGGGCAGGCCTTCATCATGAAACTCCACCGGAATCAGGGTGGCCCTGCATGGCAGGGGCTCGCCGGTGATGTTGAAAGGAAAAGGCGCATGAAAGCGCAGGAACTGAAAGACAAGACGCCCGACCAGCTGAAGGAACAGCTGCTCGCGCTGAAGAAGGAAGCGTTCAACCTGCGCTTCCAGCAGGCCACCGGCCAGCTCGAATCGACCGCCCGCATGCGCTCCGTCCGCCGCGACGTGGCCCGTGTGAAAACCATTCTGAACCAGAAAGCGGCTGAAGCCGCGGCGTCGAACTAAGGAGCCCGGTCCATGCCCAAACGCATCCTGCAAGGCAAGGTCGTCAGCGACAAGAACGAACAGACCGTCACCGTTCTGGTCGAGCGTCGCTTCAAGCATCCGCTGCTGCACAAGACCGTGCGTTCGTCCAAGAAATACCGCGCGCATGACGCGCAGAACCAGTTCAAGGTGGGTGACATCGTTCGCATCGTCGAATGCGCGCCGATCTCGAAGACCAAGCGCTGGACCGTGCTGACCGAAGCCACCGAGGTTTCGGCCTGAGGCCCAGTTTAATCGATACCCTGGGGCCGGCCCATGATCAAGGTCGTGCCGGTCCCCAAAGGTCGGGAGTAACCAAATGATCCAGATGCAGACCAATCTGGATGTCGCTGACAACTCCGGCGCACGCCGGGTGCAGTGCATCAAGGTTCTGGGTGGTTCGCACCGTCGCTATGCGTCGGTGGGCGACATCATCGTCGTCTCCGTCAAGGAAGCCATTCCGCGCGGCCGCGTGAAGAAGGGCGACGTCCGCAAGGCCGTCGTCGTGCGCACCGCGAAAGAAGTGAAGCGCGAGGACGGCACCTCGATCCGCTTCGACCGCAACGCCGCCGTCATCCTGAACAACCAGGGCGAACCGGTCGGCACCCGTATCTTCGGGCCGGTCGTGCGCGAGCTGCGGGCCAAGAACTTCATGAAGATCATCTCGCTTGCGCCGGAGGTGCTGTGATGGCTGCGAAGCTCAAGAAGGGCGACAAGGTCGTCGTGCTGACCGGCAAGGACAAGGGCAAGCAGGGCGAGATCGCCGCGGTGTTCCCGAAAGAGAACAAGGCGGTCGTTGACGGCGTCAACATCGCGATCCGTCACCAGCGCCAGACCCAGACGAGCCAGGGCGGCCGCGTGGCCAAGGCCATGCCGATCGACCTGTCGAACCTGGCGCTGCTGGACAAGAACGGCAAAGCGACCCGCGTCGGCTTCCGCGTGGAAGACGGCAAGAAGGTCCGTTTCGCCAAGACCACGGGAGACGTGATCTGATGCTGGACCAAGCCAATTACACCCCGCGCCTCAAGTCGCTCTACAAGGACCAGATCCGCGCCGCGCTCAAGGAAGAGTTCGGCTACAAGAACGACATGCAGATCCCGCGCCTGGACAAGATCGTCCTGAACATGGGCATCGGCGAGGCCGTCAAGGACACCAAGAAGGTCAAGCAGGGCGCCGAGGAACTGTCGCTGATCGCAGGCCAGAAAGCCGTCATCACCAAGGCCAAGAAGTCGATCGCCGGCTTCCGCGTCCGGGAAGAGATGCCGCTGGGCTGCAAGGTCACGCTGCGCGGCGACCGGATGTATGAATTCCTGGATCGCCTGGTCAACATCGCGCTGCCCCGCGTCCGCGACTTCCGCGGCGTCAAGGGCACGGCTTTCGACGGCCGCGGCAACTACGCCATGGGCCTGAAGGAGCATATCGTGTTCCCGGAAATCAACTTCGACAAGGTCGACGAAGTTCTGGGGATGGACATCATCATCTGCACCACCGCGCGGACCGACGCGGAAGCGAAGTCGCTGCTGAAGGCATTCAACATGCCTTTCAACGGCTGATCGCGGAGGGAAGAAGATATGGCAAAGAAATCCATGGTCGAGCGCGAGAAGAAGCGCGAGCGTCTGGTTCAGAAATACGCCGCCAAGCGCGCCGCGCTGAACGAGATCGTCCACGATCAGTCCCGTCCGATGGAAGAGCGCTTCAAGGCCAGCCTGAAACTGGCCGAACTGCCGCGCAACTCCTCGGCCACGCGTCTGCACAACCGGTGCCAACTGACCGGCCGTCCGCATGCGTATTACCGTAAACTGAAACTGTCGCGGATCATGCTGCGCGAGCTTGGCTCGTTCGGCCAGATCCCCGGCATGGTCAAATCCAGCTGGTAAGGGGGCAATATGTCGATGAACGATCCTCTCGGCGATATGCTGACCCGCATCCGCAACGCGCAGATGCGCGGCAAATCGACCGTCCGCACTCCGGCCTCCAAGCTGCGCGCCTGGGTCCTGGACGTGCTGAAAGCCGAAGGCTACATCCGCGGCTATGAAGAAACCACGACCGAAGCCGGTCACAAGGAACTGGAAATCAGCCTGAAGTACTACGAAGGCACTCCGGTCATCCGCGAACTGGCCCGCGTGTCGAAACCCGGTCGCCGCGTTTACGCCGGCGCCAAGGAAATCCCGATGGTTCGCAACGGCCTGGGCGTTTCCATCGTCTCGACGCCGAAAGGCGTCATGTCGGACGCAGCGGCTCGCAACGCCAATGTTGGCGGCGAAGTCCTCTGCACCGTGTTCTAAGGAGGGCAGAGATGTCTCGGATTGGTAAGAAACCGGTCGCCCTCCCCAAGGGCGTGACGGCCGAAATCAAGGGCCAGACGATCGAGGTGAAGGGGCCGAAAGGCGCCCGCACGTTCACCGCGACCGACGACGTGACCCTGTCGGTGGAAGAAGGTTCGGTCAAGGTGACGCCGCGCGGCACCTCGAAGCGCGCCCGCCAGCAGTGGGGCATGACCCGCTCGATGGTCGAGAACCTGACCGTCGGCGTGTCGGAAGGCTTCAAGAAAGAGCTCGAGATCCAGGGCGTGGGTTATCGCGCCACCATGCAGGGCAAGACCCTGAAGCTGGCTCTGGGCTATTCGCATGACGTGAACTTCGAAACGCCGGACGGTGTGACGATCACCTCGCCGAAGCAGACCGAGATCGTGGTGGAAGGCATCGACCAGCAGCTGGTCGGCCAGGTCGCCGCGAACATCCGCGAGTGGCGCCGCCCCGAGCCCTACAAGGGCAAGGGCATCCGCTACAAGGGCGAGGTCGTCTTCCGCAAGGAAGGCAAGAAGAAGTAAGGGGCGCGAGAAATGGCACTGAACAAGAGAGAGCTGTTCCTGAAGCGCCGCCTGCGCGTGCGGAACAAACTGCGGAAGATCTCGGACGGCCGTCCGCGGCTTTCCGTCCACCGTTCTTCCAAGAACATCAGCGTCCAGGTGATCGACGACGTGAAGGGGGTCACCCTGGCCGCCGCCTCGTCGCTCGAGAAGGATCTGGGCGTGGTCGGCAAGAACAACGTCGAGGCCGCGGCCAAGATCGGCGCCGCCATTGCGGAACGTGCGAAGAAGGCCGGTGTCGAAGAGGTGATCTTCGACCGCGGCGGCTTCCTGTTCCACGGCAAGATCAAGGCGCTTGCCGATGCGGCCCGCGAAGGCGGCCTGAAGTTCTGACGAATGCGGGTGGCGGCAGCGCCACCCCGATGATCCGGGGGCCGTCCGATCCGTCGGCGGCCCACCAGGATTGGCTTCAACGGCGCGGAACGCGCGCCAGCGTATGAGGAATGCCTTATGGCAGAACGTGAAAACCGTCGGGGTCGCCGCGAAGAGCGCGAGGAAACCCCGGAATTCGCCGACCGTCTGGTCGCGATCAACCGCGTGTCGAAAACCGTCAAGGGCGGCAAGCGCTTCGGCTTCGCTGCTCTGGTGGTCGTCGGCGACCAGCGTGGCCGCGTCGGCTTCGGCAAGGGCAAGGCCAAGGAAGTGCCCGAGGCGATCCGCAAGGCGACCGAGCAGGCCAAGCGCTCGCTGGTTCGCGTGCCGCTGCGCGATGGCCGCACGCTGCATCACGACATCGAGGGCCGTCATGGCGCCGGCCGGGTGGTGATGCGGACCGCGGTTCCGGGGACCGGCATCATCGCCGGCGGCCCGATGCGCGCCGTGTTCGAAATGCTGGGCGTCCAGGACGTCGTGGCCAAGTCGCTGGGGTCGCAGAACCCCTACAACATGATTCGCGCCACCATCGACGGTCTCAAGAAGGAAGCCTCGCCCCGCAACGTCGCGCAGCGCCGCGGCAAGAAGGTGGCCGAGATCCTGCCGTCCAACGACAAGCCGGCCGAAGCCGCCGTCGAAGCGTAAGGAGACAGGCATATGGCTAAAACCATCGTCGTGAAGCAGATCGGCTCGCCGATCCGCCGCCCGGCCGTCCAGCGCGAGACGCTGAAGGGCCTGGGCCTGAACAAGATGAACCGCACCCGCGAGCTGGAAGATACCCCGGCCGTGCGCGGCATGGTCGCCAAGATCCCGCATCTGGTGACCATCGTGGAAGAGCGCGGCTGATCCCGCCACGTCTTTCCCAGGCATTGCATCGAAAACGCCCCGGAGCTGCTCCGGGGCGTTTTTTCTTGGCCCGTTAACCCTTTGCTAACGGCTTGTCCCTAGGCTGCCGCCAGGACCGCGCCCGCAGGAAAGGAGCCAGATGTGCCGCGCCCGCTGCTCTGCCTTGCGCTTGCCGTCCTGTTGCTGGCCGGCGCGGCCTCGGCCAGTCCCTGGCCGCGGGCGGTGAATGGCGTGTTCCTGGCGCTGTCGGGCGAACGCGACGCCGCCGGGCACAGCTATGCCGGGCTTTACGCTGAACTGGGGCGTCGGCCGCGGCTGACGGTCGGGGTCGAACTGGGCCGCTCCAGCGCCGGCGAGACCAGCAGCCTGGTCTGGCTGCAGCGCGCGCTGGACCGGGGCAGGGGGCCGGACCGCTGGGCCGCCTCGTTGGGCCTGGGTGCGGTGGAACGTCGCGGCCAGCCGATGCCGGTGGCTCAGGCCACGCTGGGTTGGGGCAGGGTTTTTGACGACCTGCCCTTGCTGCGGCGCGTTCGGGGCGGGGGCTGGGTATCGGCCGAGCTGCGCCACAAGCTGGCGGGCGCGCTCAGGGATGAAGAGGAAATGGCTGCGCTGGCCGCTCGGGACGCCAGGGCGCTGAGCTATCTGACGGCCGAGGCGACGACCAAGGCCGAGGTGACGGTGGGGTGGCACATGACCGAGGCGCTGATGCTGATCCATCAGCTGCGGCTGGAGGATCGCGAGGACACCGGCTTTTCCGCCAAGCTCGCGGTCTCGGCGGTGCGCGACCTGTTCGGGCCTGCCAAGCTGGAACTGGGCCTGGTCGAGCCGCTGTCGGGACCGGGCGAGCGCGCGGTCAGGCTGGGGCTGTGGGTGGAGTTCTGAGACGGCCCAGGCCCGCGGGACGGGCCGGGCGCGGCGCTGAGCGGGCGATGGGCTTGCCGGAGCGGCGGGGCGCGGGCGCTTCGGCCATGCCAACTTGACCCAGCCGTGAACAGCCGATAGAAGCCGCCGGTGTTCCCTTGGGATCACGACTCGAACAAGCAAGAAACGCCGCGTTCGCCCCCTTTCGCTTCATGGGGCGTTTCCGGCCAAGGAGAAGCGACATGAAACTGCATGAACTGCACGACAATCCCGGCGCCAACCGCAAGAAAAAGCGCGTGGCGCGCGGCCCCGGCTCGGGCAAGGGCAAGACCGCCGGCCGTGGTATCAAGGGCCAGACCTCGCGTTCGGGCGTGGCGCTGAACGGCTATGAAGGCGGCCAGATGCCGCTGTATCGCCGCCTGCCCAAGCGCGGCTTCAGCAAGCCGAATCGCCTGGAATTCGCGGTGGTGAACCTGGGCCAGCTGCAGGCCTTCGTCGAAGCGGGCAAGCTGGATGCGAAAGCCGACGTGTCCGAGGACGCGCTGGTCGCCGCCGGCGTCATCCGCCGCAAGCTGGACGGCGTGCGCGTGCTGGCCAAGGGCGAGATCAAGGCCGCGCTGAACCTGACCGTGGCCGGTGCGTCGAAAGCCGCGGTCGAGGCCATCGAGAAGGCCGGCGGCAAGATCACCGTCACCCGCCCGGCCAAAGAAGCAGCCGCGGCCGAATAAGTTGTTGAAGGGCGCGCCCGCGCCCCATAGATAGCTGTCAAGTTTTCCAGGCGCCGCGGGATCGGGAAACGATCCGGCGGCGCTGCCACGAAGGGGCACAAGCATGGCGTCAGCCGCAGAACAGATGGCCGCGAACCTTTCCTGGGGCGCGCTCGGCAAGGCGACCGAGTTGCGCCAGAGGATCTGGTTCACGCTCGGACTTCTCATCATCTATCGTCTCGGCACCTATATCCCGGTGCCTGGCATCGACGGCGCCGCGCTGCGCAACTTCATGGAGCAGGCCCAGGCCGGCATCGGCGGCATCCTGTCGATGTTCACCGGCGGCGCGCTGGGGCGGATGGGCGTCTTCGCGCTCGGCATCATGCCCTATATCTCGGCCTCGATCATCGTGCAGCTGCTGGCCTCGATGGTGCCGGCGCTGGAGCAGCTGAAGAAAGAGGGCGAGCAGGGCCGCAAGAAGATCAACCAGTATACCCGCTACGGCACGGTGGCGCTGGCGCTGTTCCAGGCCTGGGGCCTGGCCGTCAGCCTGGAACACGGCAACCTGGCGCATGAGCCGGGGATGTTCTTCCGCGCCTCGGTGGTCATCACCCTGGTCGGCGGCACCATGTTCCTGATGTGGCTGGGCGAGCAGATCACCGCCCGCGGCATCGGCAACGGCATCTCGCTGATCATCTTCGTCGGCATCGTGGCCGAGATCCCCGGCAGCCTGGCGCAGTTCCTGGCCCAGGGCCGTTCGGGCGCCGTCTCGACCCCGGTGATTCTGGGCGTGATCCTCATGGTCGCCGCGGTGATCGCCTTCGTGGTGTTCATGGAGCGCGCGCTGCGCAAGATCCACATCCAGTATCCGCGCCGCCAGGTCGGGATGAAGGTCTATGACGGCCAATCGTCGCACCTGCCGATCAAGGTGAACCCGGCGGGGGTGATCCCGGCGATCTTCGCCAGCTCGCTTCTGCTGCTGCCGGTGACGATCTCGACCTTCTCGGGCAACCAGACCGGGCCGATCATGTCCACGATCCTGGCCTATTTCGGCCCCGGCCAGCCGCTCTACCTGCTGTTCTTCGCGGCGATGATCGTGTTCTTCACCTATTTCTACACCTTCAACGTCAGCTTCAAGACCGAGGACGTGGCCGAGAACCTGAAGAACCAGGGCGGCTTCATCCCCGGCATCCGGCCCGGCAAGCGCACCGAGGATTACCTGACCTATGTGGTGACGCGGGTGCTGGTGATCGGCTCGGCCTACCTGGCCTTCGTCTGCCTTCTGCCCGAGATCATCCGCGACCAGCTGGCGATCCCGTTCTATTTCGGCGGGACTTCGGTGCTGATCGTGGTCAGCGTCGTCATGGACACGATCAACCAGGTGCAAAGCCACTTGCTCGCCCATCAATACGAAGGTTTGATCGAGAAATCGCAACTGCGCGGCAAGCGGGGCAAGGCCGGGGCGGCGGCCAAGCCGCGCAAGGCGCCGGCGCGCCGTTAAGGGGTAAACCCACCAAAAAGGGTAGGAGAGGGACGACGACATGGCGATCAACATCATTCTGCTGGGCCCGCCCGGCGCAGGCAAAGGCACCCAGGCCCGGCGGCTGATCGAGGAGCGCGGGCTCGTCCAGCTCTCGACCGGCGACATGCTGCGCGAGGCCCGCAACTCGGGCACCGAGATGGGCAAGCGCGTGGCCGAGGTGATGGACCGCGGCGAGCTGGTGACGGACGAGATCGTCATCGGCCTGATCCGCGAAAAGCTGGGGCAGGGCGGCAAGGGCTTCATCTTCGACGGCTTCCCGCGCACCCTGGCGCAGGCCGACGCGCTGCAGGCGCTGATGGCCGAGATGGACCAGCGCATCGATGCCGTGATCGAGATGCGGGTGGACGATGCGGCGCTGGTCTCGCGCATCTCGGGCCGCTTCACCTGCGGCAATTGCGGCGAGGTCTATCACGACGTGACCAAGCCGACCAAGGAGCCGGGCAAATGCGACGTCTGCGGCTCGACCGACCTGCGCCGCCGGGCCGACGACAACGAGGAAAGCCTCAAGACCCGGCTGATGGAATATTACAAGAAGACCTCGCCGCTGATCGGCTATTACTATGTCAAGGGCAACCTGAACCCGGTCGACGGCCTGGCCGAGATCGACGAGGTGGCCGCCCAGGTCGCCAAGGTGATGGACAAGATCCCGTCCTAGGCTTGACCTCGGACGGCGAATCCCTTATTTCGCAGCATCTCGCAAGAGAATCACCCGGATGTCCTGGGTGTCGCTTCAAGGCCCGGAGGCTTGGCTTTCGGGTCTTTGGTTGTGAAAAAAGGTTCCGGCGCTACGGAACCGCAACATGGAAAAGGAAACACGCGTGGCTCGTATTGCTGGCGTCAACATTCCGACCGGGAAACGCGTCCCGATCGCCCTGACCTATATCCACGGGATCGGCTCGAAATTCGCCGACGAGATCGTCACCGCCGTCGGCATCGACCCGACCCGCCGCGTGAACGAGCTCTCGGATGCCGAAGTCCTGAAGATCCGCGAATACATCGACGCCAACTATACCGTCGAAGGCGACCTGCGCCGCGAGACGCAGATGAACATCAAGCGCCTGATGGACCTGGGTTCCTATCGTGGCCTGCGCCACCGTCGCGGCCTGCCGGTTCGCGGCCAGCGCACCCACACCAATGCCCGCACCCGCAAGGGCCCGGCGAAGCCCATCGCCGGCAAGAAGAAGTAAGGGGGAACGGACATGGCACGCGATAAAACCCGTATCAAGCGCAAGGAACGCAAGAACATCGCCACCGGCGTGGCGCATGTGAACTCGTCCTTCAACAACACCAAGATCCTGATCTCGGACGTGCAGGGCAATGCGATCTCGTGGTCGTCGGCCGGCACCATGGGCTTCAAGGGCTCGCGCAAATCGACCCCCTACGCCGCGCAGATGGCCGCCGAAGACGCCGGCAAGAAGGCGCAGGAACACGGCGTCCGCACGCTGGAAGTCGAAGTGCAGGGCCCCGGCTCGGGTCGCGAATCGGCGCTGCGCGCGCTGGCCGCGGTCGGCTTCAACATCACGGCGATCCGTGACGTGACCCCGATCGCGCATAACGGCTGCCGCCCGCCGAAGCGCCGCCGGGTCTGATCCTTTGGGATTTTGACGCGTCCTGCGCGGGGCTGTCCCGTGCGGGGCGCGCTTTACGCATTTCACCTCGGGCGTTTCCGGCCACGGTCATGGGGCGGGAACTGGTATGGAGGCAAACGCATGATCCACAAGAACTGGGCCGAACTCATCAAGCCCACCCAGCTTGAAATCAAGCCGGGCGCCGATTCGTCCCGCGTGGCCACCGTGGTCGCGGAACCGCTGGAGCGCGGCTTCGGCCTGACGCTGGGCAATGCGCTGCGCCGGGTGCTGCTGTCGTCGCTGCAGGGCGCGGCCATCACCTCGGTGCAGATCGACAACGTGCTGCACGAATTCTCGTCCGTCCCCGGCGTGCGCGAGGACGTGACCGATGTCGTGCTGAACCTCAAGGGCGTGACGCTGAAGATGGACGTCGACGCGCCCAAGCGCCTGACGCTTTCTGCCAAGGGTCCGGGCGAGGTCAAGGCCGGCGACATCCAGGAAACCGCCGGCATCACCATCCTGAACCGCGACCATGTCATCTGCCACCTCGACGAGGGGGCGGAGCTGCACATGGAACTGACCGTCGCCAATGGCAAGGGCTATGTCGCCGCCGACAAGAACCGCCCCGAGGACGCGCCCATCGGCCTGATCCCGATCGACGCCATCTTCTCGCCGGTCAAGCGCGTCAGCTACGAAGTCACGCCCACCCGCGAGGGCCAGGTTCTGGACTATGACAAGCTGACCATGAAGGTCGAGACCGACGGTTCGCTGACCCCGGAAGACGCCGTGGCCTATGCCGCCCGCATCATCCAGGACCAGCTGTCGGTCTTCGTCAACTTCGACGAGCCGGAAACCGCCACCCGCTCGGATGCCGAGGACGGGCTGGAGTTCGATCCGCGCCTGCTGAAGAAGGTGGACGAGCTGGAGCTGTCGGTGCGTTCGGCGAACTGCCTGAAGAACGACAACATCGTCTATATCGGCGACCTGATCCAGAAGACCGAGGCCGAGATGCTGCGCACCCCGAACTTCGGCCGCAAGTCGCTGAACGAGATCAAGGAAGTGCTGTCCGGCATGGGCCTGCACCTCGGCATGGATGTCGTGGACTGGCCGCCGGAAAACATCGAGGATCTGGCCAAGCGTTTCGACGACCAGTTCTGAGTTCCGGGGGCGGCGACGCCCCCGCAAGACGGGCATCCCGCCCCAAGGAGAGCGGCCCGCACGCATGGGCCGCCGGACAAAGCAAAAAGACGTCATAGGAGATCATCATGCGTCACGCCCGCGGCTATCGCCGCCTGAACCGCACCCACGAGCACCGCAAGGCGCTTTTCGCCAACATGGCCGGCTCGCTGATCGAGCATGAGCAGATCAAGACCACCCTGCCCAAGGCCAAGGAACTGCGCCCCATCGTCGAGAAGCTGATCACCCTGGCCAAGCGCGGCGATCTGCACGCACGCCGGCAGGCCGCCGCCCAGCTGAAGCAGGACGCCCATGTCGCGAAACTGTTCGACGTGCTTGGCGCCCGCTACAAGGAGCGCCAGGGCGGCTATGTCCGCATCATGAAGGCCGGCTTCCGCTATGGCGACATGGCCCCGATGGCGATCATCGAATTCGTCGAGCGCGACACCAGCGCCAAGGGCGCGGCCGACCGTGCCCGCCTGGAAGCCGAATCGGCTGCCGACGAATCGTAAGAAATTTAACCCTTTCTTAGGGTTAAGCGATCATTGACGCCCGCAGCCATCGCCATGGCTGCGGGCTTTTTGCAACAGTCCACGATTCATGTGATCGGCGGCTAAGGGGAACGAATCCGTTCATTTTCGTGCGAAAGTTGCACCGTCCATTAGGAAACGCACGGGAATTGCAGCAAGCGCGACGGCTTGCGCCCGGAGGGCAAAGACGGCTATGCCTTGCCGTGCCGACGGGCTGACCCGACGGCATTCCGAAAAACGTCGCTCGCAAGCACGGTATTGCTTGAATACACTGAGAACCGTGCCATTTTTCGTTGTAACCCGAAGAAAACGCAATCTGTCCAAAAAGTCATGTCGTCTCGCGCGGAAATCAATGCAGCACTCGCCAAGCTGAAAAAGCTTGCTCCGGCGGGCTATTTCATCGGGCTGCACATTCGTTTCGCTGCACCGTTGATGCAGTTCCAGACCTATAACAAGGAATGGGCCCAGCGCTATTCCGAACGGGCCTATGCCCTGCGCGACCCCACCATCGCCTGGGGCTTCTCGACCACCGGCGCCTGCCGGTGGAGCGTGCTGCCCATTCCAGACCCGTTTTCGATTCTCCAGGACGCGGCCGATCACGGGCTGCACTATGGTCTGGTCGTGGCGCATGGGCCGATCAAGTCGCGCACCATCGCGGCCTTCGCCCATGACAAGCGGGAATTCACGGATGACGAGATCGATGTGATCTCGGCAACGCTACGACGGCTTCACGAAATCACGGAGCCGCCGGAGAGCCTGACGAAGGCTCAGCAAGAGGCCCTTCGGTGTATCGCAGAGGGGGATCGTCATGCAGCGGCGGCTGCCAAGCTTGGTATAACGGAAAGCGCATTCAAGGCACGTCTCATCTCGGCACGCGAACGACTCATGGCGCGCACGACGGCCGAGGCGCTGCAACGGGCCAAGGATTACCGCTTGCTGTAATACGGTTCGTCCGCCGTTGCGGTTTACACCTGGGGGCCACCACCACCAAGAACCCCAGGAGAAGACCATGCAGACCACCACACTTTCCTTCGCCAACCTCCACAACCACGGCGAGCTGTTCGCCAACATCTTCCGCGCCCGCAAGCAAAGCTTCATCGTCCAGAAACGCTGGAACCTGCCCCAGACCGACGACATGGAGTTCGACCAGTACGACACGCCGATGAGCCGCTGGGTGGCGATCCACGAAAACGGCCGGGTTCTGGCCGGCGTGCGCCTGACCCCCACCACGGCGCGCTGCGGCATGTATTCCTACATGATCCGCGATGCCCAGCTTGACCTGCTGGGCGGCTCGATCCCGCAGAACCTGCTGGACGAACAGGCGCCGGTCGAGCCGGGCACCTGGGAAGCCAGCCGGCTGTTCGTCGACCACACCATCCCGCAGCGCGAACGCCGCCGGGTGCATTTCAACCTGGTGCAGGAGATGACCAATTCGGCGCGTGAACTGGGCGCCTCGCGTCTGGTGTGCCTGGTCGCCTCGACCTGGCCGCGCTGGCTGGTGCCCTGCGGGCTGGACGCGCAGGCCATGGGCCCGGTGGTCTGGATCGACGACGGCTATTTCCAATGCGTCTCGATCAACCTGGCGGCCAAGATGCACTGATGCGGCGCGCAGGGTGGAGGGCCTTTCGCGCATGATGCGGGCGGCGTAACATGTCGCCCGCATGGCAGACCTATTCGACACCGCGCCCACCTCGGGCGAAGCTGCGCGCCCGGTGGCGCGTCCCCTGGCCGACCGGATCCGCCCGGCCAGGCTGTCCGATGTCATCGGCCAGGACAAGGTTCTTGGCCCCGACGGCCCGCTGGGCGCCATGCTGGGCGCCGGCAGCCTGTCCTCGCTGATCCTCTGGGGCCCGCCGGGGGTCGGCAAGACCACCATCGCCCGCCTTCTGGCGCAAGAGACGGACCTGGCCTTCGTGCAGATCTCGGCGATCTTTTCCGGCGTGCCGGAGCTGCGCAAGGTGTTCGACGCCGCCCGCCTGCGCCGGAGCCAGGGCCGCGGCACCCTGCTTTTCGTCGACGAGATCCACCGCTTCAACAAGGCGCAGCAGGACAGCTTCCTGCCGCATATGGAGGACGGCACCATCACCCTGGTCGGTGCCACCACCGAAAACCCCAGTTTCGAACTGAACGCCGCGCTTCTGTCCCGTGCCCAGGTCATCGTGCTGGAGCGGCTGGGCCTGGCGGACCTCGAGCGCCTGGCGCAGCGGGCCGAGCAGGAACTGGGCCGCGCCCTGCCGCTGACCGGCGAGGCCCGCGATCGGCTCTTGGAGATGGCCGACGGCGACGGCCGCGCGGTGCTGAACCTGATCGAGCAGGTGATGGCCTGGAAGGTCAAGGGCAAGCTCGACCCCGAGGCGCTGGCGCAGCGGCTGATGCGGCGCGCGGCGAAATACGACAAGTCGGGCGACGAGCATTACAACCTGATCTCGGCCCTGCACAAATCGGTGCGCGGCAGCGACCCGGACGCGGCGCTCTACTGGCTGTCGCGGATGCTGGAGGGGGGCGAGGATCCGCGCTATCTCGCCCGCCGCCTGACCCGCATGGCGATCGAGGACATCGGCCTGGCCGATCCGGCCGCGCAGCGCCATTGCCTGGACGCCTGGGCGCTTTACGAGCGGCTGGGCAGCCCCGAGGGCGAACTGGCGCTGGCCCAGGCCACGATCTATCTGGCGCTGGCGCCCAAGTCGAATGCCGGCTATGCCGCCTACAAGGCGTCGCGCGCCCTGGCGCGGCGCTCGGGCAGCCAGATGCCGCCCAAGCATATCCTGAACGCGCCGACCGGGCTGATGTCGGAACAGGGCTATGGCGCCGGCTATGCCTATGACCACGATGCCGAGGACGCCTTTTCGGGCCAGAACTATTTCCCCGACGGCATGAAGCGCCCGGTCTTCTACCTGCCCGTCGAGCGGGGATTCGAGCGCGAGCTGAAAAAGCGCGTTGAATGGTTCGCCGGGCTGCGTCAGAAGCGGCGGGCAGAGGACAAAGCATGAAACACACTTTCCTTCAGGTCGCGCTGGGTGGGGCCTTGGGCTCCGCGGCGCGCTATGGGGTCAATATCCTGGCCGGGCGGCTGACCCCCGGCTTTCCGCTGGGCACGCTGAGCGTGAACATCGCCGGCTGCCTGGCCATGGGGCTGCTGGCGGCCTTGCTGGCGCATCGGGGCGGGCAGCACCTGGCGCCCTTTCTGCTGACCGGGGTGCTGGGCGGCTTCACCACCTTCTCCGCCTTCGCGCTGGACACGATGACGCTGTGGGAACGCGGCGCCGCCGCCACCGCGCTTGGCTATGTGCTGGGCTCGGTCCTGCTGTCGCTGGCGGCGGTGATCGCCGGGCTGGCCATCGGCCGGGGGCTTTTCGCATGAGCGGCGTGCAGACCATCCGCGTCGGCGCGGACGAGGGCGAGCAGCGCATCGACCGCTGGCTGAAGAAGCGATTCCCGCAGCTGACCCAGGGCGCGGTCGAGAAATGGTGCCGCACCGGCCAGTTGCGCGTCGACGGCGGCCGGGTCAAGGCCAATACCCGCATCGAGGCCGGGCAGGAGGTGCGCATGCCGCCGCTGCCCGAGGGCGCGCCGCCGCCCGCCCAGCCGAAAGCGTCGGTGAAGCAGTCCGATGCCGAGATGATCCAGTCCTGCGTGCTCTGGCGCGACGAGCATATCATCGCGCTGAACAAGCCGCCGGGCCTGCCCTCGCAGGGCGGCTCGGGGCAGGGCGACCGGCATGTGGACGGGCTGACCGCGGCGCTGATGTTCGGCTACAAGGACCGGCCCAAGCTGGTGCATCGGCTGGACAAGGACACGTCGGGGGTGCTGCTGCTGGCGCGCACCGACCGGATCGCGCGGGCGCTTTCCGAGGCGTTCCGCCACCGGCTGACCCGCAAGATCTACTGGGCCGCCGTGGCCGGGGTGCCGCATCCGCGCATGGGCTCGATCAAATACGGGCTGGTCAAGGCGCCCGGCCGCGGCCGGGGCGGCGAGGGCGAGAAGATGATGGCCGTCCACCCCTCGGCCGTCGCCACGACCGAGGGTGCCAAGCGCGCCCATACCGACTATGCCGTGCTGGATGCGCTCGGCGGGCGCGTCAGTTGGGTTGCCATGGTGCCCGTCACCGGCCGCACCCACCAGCTGCGCGCCCATATGGCCGAGATCGGCCATCCCATCGTCGGCGACGGCAAATACGGCGGCTCGGGGCAAGAGAACCTGGGCGACGGCTGGGGCGCCCAGCTGGGCGGAGAGATCAGCCGCAAGCTGCACCTGCACGCGCGCATGATCCGCTTCGAGCATCCGATCACCAAGAAGCTGATCACCGTGACCGCGCCCTTGCCCGATCACATGAGCCGCACCTGGAAGACGCTGGGCTGGTCGGAAAACGACGTGCCCGAAGACCCCTTTGCCGAGACAGCATGAAACTGGTCATCTTCGACATCGACGGCACGCTGGTCGACAGCCAGCTTGAGATCACCCAGGCGATGAACCGCGCCATGCAGGGCGCGGGCCTGCCCGAGATGGAGCCGGCGCGCATTCTCTCCATCGTCGGCCTGTCGCTGCCGGTTGCGGTGGCGCGGCTCTTGCCCGGTGCCGGTCCCGACCTGCACGAGCGCGTCGTGGCCGGCTATCGCGAATCCTTCATCGCCTCGCGCGCGGCGGGGGCGCTGCCGCCGCTTTATCCGGGCGCGCTGGACTGCCTGGACGCGCTGGCCGCGCGCGACGAGATGCTGTTGGGCATCGCCACCGGCAAGCCGGCGCGCGGGCTGGCGGCGATCCTGGACGCGCATGGGCTGACCCGGCGCTTCATCACCCGGCAATCGGCCGACGGCCATCCATCCAAGCCGCATCCGGCGATGCTGGAAAGCGCGCTGTCGGAAACCGGCGTCGCGGCGGGACGTGCGGTCATGGTGGGCGATTCCACCTTCGACATGGAAATGGCGCGGGCGGCCGGGGTTGCCGGCTACGGCGTCGGCTGGGGCTTTTGCCCGGCCGAGGAACTGGATGCCGCCGGCGCGCATCTGGTCGCGCCCGACTATCCCGCGCTGACTCGCGCGCTGCTGGAGTGGGCCGATGAGTGAATGGAAGGCGCGCCGTTTCTGGGCATCCGTCGCGATCCACAAGGAAGCCGATGGCGGCTGGAGCGTGCTTCTGGACGAACGTCCCCTGCGCACGCCCGGCAAGCAGCCGCTGCGCCTGCCGACCGAGGCGCTGGCGCTGGCCGTGGCCGAGGAATGGCAGGCGGTGCGGGATGTGATCGACCCCAACGCCATGCCGCTGACCCGCGCGGCCAATTCCGCCATCGAAAAGGTCATGCCGCAATTCGACGCGGTGGCGGCGATGCTGGGCGAATATGGCGGCACCGACCTGCTGTCCTATCGCGCCGATGCGCCCGAGGCGCTGGTGCGCGCCCAGGCCGAGGGCTGGGATCCGCTGATCGACTGGGCGGCGACCGAGCTTCGCGCGCCGCTGCGCATCACCCATGGCGTGATCCCGGTGCCGCAGGATCCGGTCGCGCTGCTGAAACTGCGCGCAGAGGTCGCAGCCCTCGATCCCTTCGGCCTGACGGCCTTGCACGATCTGGTGACCTTGCCCGGCTCGCTGGTCCTGGGGCTGGCGGTGATCCGCGGCCGCATCGACGCCGAGGCCGCCCATGCCCTGTCCCGGATTGACGAGGAATTTCAGGCACAACGCTGGGGCCGCGACGACGAGGCCGACGAGGCGGCCGCCGGCCGGCTGGCCGCGATGCGCGATTCTGAGCGGTTCTGGCTTCTCAGCCGCGGCTGACGGGCGCGTTTTGGTTCTTTCTTGACGCATCCGCCTCCATCGGCACAATGCCGCTTATGGGGGTAACGAATGCCCCTTGCTCAAACGGGCTCGCCAACGGCCCTATAGACGGCGCATTCCTGGGCGAGACCCGGAACAACAGTGGGGAAATCAATGAAGAAATCTGTATTCTTCGGCTCTGTGACGGCGGTCGCGCTGGCGGCCTCGGGTGCTTTGGCCGCAGAGGGCGACACGCTGAAAGAGGTCAAGGCCCGCGGCGTGCTGAACTGCGGCGTGAACACCGGCCTGATCGGCTTTGCCGCCCCTGACGCGAACGGCAACTGGTCGGGCTTCGACGTCGCCTTCTGCAAGGCCGTGGCCGCGGCGGTGCTGGGCGACGCGACCAAGGTGAAATACGTGCCGACCACCGGCCAGACCCGCTTCACGGCGCTTTCCTCGGGCGAGGTGGACCTTCTGGCCCGCAACTCCACCTGGACCTTCCAGCGCGACACCGACCTCAAGCTGGATTTCATCGGCGTCAACTACTACGACGGCCAGGGCTTCATGGTGCGCAAGGATCTGGGCGTTTCCTCGGCCAAGGAGCTGAACGGGGCCACGATCTGCATCCAGACCGGCACCACGACCGAACTGAACCTGGCCGATTACTTCAAGGCCAACAACATGGACTATCAGCCGGTCAACATCGACAGCAACGCCGAGGGCGAACAGCAATACATGGCCGGCGCCTGCGACGCCTATACGACCGACGCCTCGGGCCTGGCCGCGACCCGCGCCAGCTTCGCGGACCCGGAAAACCACATCATCCTGCCCGAGATCATCTCGAAAGAGCCGCTGGGCCCGGCGGTGCGCCATGGCGACAACAACTGGGGCGACATCACGCGCTGGACGCTTTACGCGCTGATCGCGGCCGAGGAATACGGCGTCACCTCGGCCAATATCGACGAGCTGGCGAAAAGCTCGAACAACCCCGAGGTCCAGCGCCTGCTGGGCACCACCGACGAGCTGGGCAAGATGATCGGGCTTGACGCCGAATGGGCCAAGCGCGCCATCAAGGCCGGCGGCAACTACGGCGAGATCTTCGCCGCCACCATCGGCGAACAGACCCCGATCGGGTTGGCGCGCGGGTTGAACGCGCAATGGACCCAGGGCGGTCTGATGTATGCGATGCCCTTCCGGTAATCGCATCTGAACAAGGGCGTGCGGGGGCGCGTGCCCTCCGCGCGCCCCCGAACGAAAACCGGCAAGCCAGAGGCCAAAGGCCCGACATTTCCGCCGGTCACAGGGGGTTACTACATGGTCGCTTATACGGGGGCGGACAATCCGCCGTTCCGGTTGTCGATGCTGATCTATGATCGGCGCTATCGCTCGCTGACCCTGCAAGCCATCGTCTTCATCCTGGTGATGCTGGCGGCGAGCTGGCTGATCGACAACACGCTGCGCAACCTGTCCGCCATGGGCAAGACGCTCAGCTTCGATTTCCTGTTCCGGCGCGCCGGATACGACATCCCGCAGCAGCTGATCCCATACAATTCCGACGACACCCATCTGCGCGCGACCGTGATCGGGCTGCTGAACACGCTGCTCGTCTCGGTGCTGGGCTGCATCGCGGCGACGGTCCTGGGCGTGATCGTGGGCGTGCTGCGGCTGTCCTCGAACTGGCTGATCGCGCGGCTGATGACGGTCTATGTCGAGGTCTTCCGCAACATTCCCCTGCTTTTGTGGATCCTGGTCTGCCTTGCGATCTTTACCGAGGTGATGCCGCCGCCCAACGCCTATCGCGGCGAGAACCCGGCCGCGAGCATGATCCTGTTCGACACCATCGCGCCGACCAACCGCTATACCGCCATCCCCTCGATCGGCATGACCAACCCGCCCGGCACCATCTCGCTGGGGCGCGAGGGGATCAGCTGGGCCTTCGTCGCCTTCGTCGTGGCCATCGCCGCCGCCTTCGTCGGGCGCCGGCTGCTGCGGAGCCGGGCGCAGCGCATCCAGGACCGGACCGGCAAGCGGCCGACGACCTGGTGGATCAGCCTGGCGATGTTCGCGCTGCCGGTGCTGTTCCTGACCTGGTATTTCGGCCTGCACCTGATCCCGCCGGTGCTGCGCGGCTTCAACTTTGCCGACGGCATCAACCTGGACAACGCCCTGGTGGTGCTGTGGCTGGCGCTGACGCTTTATACCGGCGCCTTCATCGCCGAGATCGTGCGCGCCGGCATCCTGGCCGTCAGCAAGGGCCAGACCGAGGCGGCCTTTGCCCTGGGCCTGCGGCCGCGCCGGACCATGTCGCTGGTGGTGCTGCCGCAGGCGCTGCGGGTGATCGTGCCGCCGCTGATCTCGCAATACCTGAACCTGACCAAGAACAGCTCGCTGGCCATCGCCGTCGGCTACATGGACCTGCGCGGCACGCTGGGCGGCACCACGCTGAACCAGACCGGGCGCGAGATGGAGGCGATGGTGCTGATGATGGGCATCTACCTGGCGCTCAGCCTCATCATCTCGGCCGGGATGAACATCTTCAACGCCCGCGTCAAGCTGAAGGAGCGGTGAGATGAGCGAGACGCATTCCGAAACCGTCGCCTATGTGCGCGAGACGATGCTGCCGCCCGAGCCGCCGCCCCTGGCCGAGACCGGCGCGATCAAATGGCTGCGCGAGAACCTGTTTTCCGGGCCGCTGAACATCGCGCTGACCTTCGTCGGGCTGGGCATCGTCTGGCTGGTGGTCAGCACCGTGGGGCCGTGGCTGTCGCATTCGGTCTGGAACGCCGGCAGCATGGCCGAGTGCCGCCAGATCATCGCCCAGACCTGGGGGGAAGGCGCGACGGGCGCCTGCTTCGCCCTGATCAAGCATCGCTGGAACCAGTTCCTGTTCGGCTTCTATCCGCAGGCGCTTTACTGGCGGCCGGTGCTGGCCTTCGGCCTGCTGTTCCTGGCGCTGGCGCCGGTCTTGTTTTCCGAAAGCACCAAGGCGCGGCGCGTGGTGCTGGGCCTGTCGCTGGCGCTGACCTTCGTCTTTGCCGCGCTGCTCGGGGCGCCCATGGGCGCGCTGCTGGGCATGGCGGTGCTGATGCTGCTCTGGGCCGCGCTGATCGAGACGCGCCCGCGCTGGTCGCTGCTGGCGAGCCTGGCCTATCCCTTCATCGCCGTCTGGCTGCTCTGGGGCGGCTCGCTGTGGAGCGAGGCGATGGTGCTGGCGGGCTTCTGCCTGGGGTTCGTGGTCTGGCGGCTGCTGGCGGCGCGGTTCGGGCTGCTGGCCTTTGCGCTGGCGGTGATGGCGACGGCGGCCTGGTGGCTGCTCTTGGCCGGCCCGCTGGCTTCGGTGCTGGCCGGGGTGCTGCCCTTGCGGCTGCGTCCGGTGTCCTCGGACCAGTTCGGCGGCTTCGTGCTGTCGATCACCATCGGCGTCGCCGGCATCGCGCTCTCTCTGCCGCTGGGGGTGATCCTGGCCTTGGCGCGGCGCTCTGACCTGCCGGTGATCAAGCTGCTGGCGGTGATGTTCATCGAGTTCATCCGCGGCGTGCCGCTGATCACGCTGTTGTTCGTGGCCTCGCTGCTGCTGAACTATTTCCTGCCGCCGGGGACGAATTTCGACATCATCCTGCGGGTCATCATCATGGTGACGCTGTTTGCCGCCGCCTATATGGCCGAGGTGATCCGCGGCGGGCTGGCCGCCCTGCCCAAGGGCCAATACGAGGCCGCCGACGCGCTGGGGCTGGACTACTGGAAGGCGCAGCGGCTGATCGTGCTGCCGCAGGCGCTGAAGATCAGCATTCCCGGCATCGTCTCGACCTTCATCGGCATGTTCAAGGACACGACGCTGGTCGTCTTCGTCGGGCTGTTCGACCCCTTGAAGGCCATGGCCGACACCATCCGCGCAAGCTTCGAATGGAAGGGTGCCTATTGGGAGCCCTATATCTTCGTCGGCGCGATCTTCTTCATCCTCTGCTTCGGCATGTCGCGCTATTCCATGTATCTGGAACGCCGGCTGAAGCGCGACCACCACTGAGGAGGCGCATATGACCACCCGAACCACCGCGATCCCCGCCGCAAGCGACGAAGCCGCGATCGAGATCGTCAAGCTGAACAAATGGTATGGCACCTTCCACGTGCTGCGCGACATCGACCTGGTCGTCGGCAAGGGCGAGCGCATCGTCATCGCCGGGCCCTCGGGCTCGGGCAAGTCCACGCTGATCCGCTGCATCAACCGGCTGGAGGAACACCAGTCCGGCAAGATCATCGTGGACGGGACCGAGCTGACCCACGACCTGAAGAACATCGACAAGGTGCGCTCCGAGGTCGGCATGGTGTTCCAGCATTTCAACCTGTTCCCGCACCTGACCATCCTGGAGAACTGCACGCTGGCGCCGATCTGGGTGCGCAAGATCCCCAAGCGCGAGGCCGAGGAGACGGCCATGCATTTCCTGACCAAGGTCAAGATCCCCGAGCAGGCGCATAAATACCCCGGCCAGCTGTCGGGCGGCCAGCAGCAGCGCGTGGCCATCGCCCGCGCGCTGTGCATGCGCCCGCGGATCATGCTGTTCGACGAGCCGACCTCGGCGCTGGACCCCGAGATGATCAAGGAGGTTCTGGACACGATGATCGAACTGGCCGAGGACGGCATGACCATGCTTTGCGTGACCCATGAGATGGGCTTTGCGCAGGCGGTGGCGCATCGGGTGATCTTCATGGACCAGGGCCAGATCGTCGAGCAGAACACGCCGAAGGAGTTCTTCAACAACCCGCGGTCCGAACGCACCAAGCTGTTCCTGAGCCAGATCCTGGGGCATTGAGCGGCGCAAGCGGCGCGGCCGCGGGGGACTTCGCGTCCCCCGTCCGCCGCCGGCGCGGCGGACTCCCCCTGCGGGATATTTCTCCACGGAAGAATGCCAGGCGGGCGGGCCGGCGCCGGGAATGACGAGATCGACCTGGGGAGCGACGACGATCTTTACGGCGCCCATGACCTGGGCGCCCTCGACGGCGGCTCGGGCAATCACGCGATCATCGGCGGTGCGGGCCGCGACCGGATCGAGGATCACGGCGGCGCGGTCTTCATCGATGGCGAGCATGGTAACGACCTGATCCTGTCGCCCGACGCCTCGGACCCCGAGCGGCTCGACACGCTGCTGGGCGGCACGGGCGACGATGCGATCCATGCCGGGGCGGGCGATCTGGTCGAGGGCGGCGATGGCGCCGACCTGATCGTGCTGCGCAGCGATGCGGGCGGTGCGGCCGACATCGCCTATGCCGGCGGGGACACCATCGCCATCACCCTGGCCGAGGACTATGCCGGCGCCGAGGAATATGTGCTGGTGCTGGACGGCGACGATATGCGCGTGGTGCTGGATGGCGAGGACATGGCCATCCTGCGCGATACCCTGGTTCGCGACGTCGGCGCGATCACCCTGGACGCAAGGGCGCGGAGACCTGATCGGGGGCAGGGGTCATGGAGAAGGCGCGCGGGGCCGGCCCGTGCGCCTTTTCGACTATCTGCGCCCAGGGGGTCAGATCGCGGACTTGCGCGATTCCTCGAGGTAGATCTCGCGCAGGCGGGTCGCCACCGGGCCGGGCCGGCCGCTGCCCAGCGCCACGCCGTCGATCTCGACCACCGGCATCACGAAGGCCGAGGCCGAGGTGAAGAAGGCTTCGTCCGCCGCCTGCGCCTCGGCGATGGTGAAGGGGCGTTCCTCGATCTGCATCTGCGCCTCGGCCGCATAGCGCAGCAGCGAGGCGCGGGTGATGCCGTGCAGGATGTCGTTGGACAGCGGGCGGGTGACGATCCGGCCGTCCTTGACGATATAGGTGTTGTTCGAGGTGCCCTCGGTCACGAAGCCGTCCTCGGTGAACCAGGCGTCGTCGACGCCCTGGTGCTTGGCCTCCATCTTGGCCATCGAGGGATAGAGCAGCTGCACCGTCTTGATGTCGCGCCGGTGCCAGCGCAGGTCGGGGATCGAGATCACCCGGATGCCGGTCTTGGCCTGCGGATTGTCGGCAAGGCCGGGCTTGGACTGGGTGAACATGACCACGGTCTGCGGCGTGTCCTCGGGCGGATAGGCGAAGTCGCGGTCGCCGGGATTGCCGCGGGTGACTTGCAGGTAGACCATGCCCTCGACCACCTCGTTCAGCGCCACCAGCTGGCGATGCGCGGCCAGCCATTCGTCGTCGGTCAGCGGATTGCCCATGCCGAGTTCGGCCAGCGAACGGGTCAGCCGCGTCATGTGGCCGGCAAAGTCCAGCAGCTTGCCCCCCAGCACGCTGGTCACTTCGTAGACGCCGTCGCCCATCACGAAGCCGCGGTCGAAGATCGACACCTTGGCTTCGGCTTCCGGCAGATAGTCGCCATTCAGATAGACGGTGCGGGTCATGTCGTTTCTCCTGTCCCAGGGCCTGCTAGCGCGGTCCTGCGCCGAAAGCGGCAGGGCGTCAAGATGCGGGGGTTTTCGCAGGTGCAAAATCAGCTTGATGCAGCCGCAGCAATTATCTATCAGTTTCGCAGCGCCGTTTGAAACATCCTTACCCGAAAGGCAAGCCATGTCCTTCCGCACGCAACCCCCCGCGCCCGCCCGCCTGAACCGCTGCCAGCTTTTCGGCCCCGGCTCGCGCGCGGCGCTGTTCGAAAAGATGGCCGGCTCGGCCGCCGACGTCATCAACCTGGACCTGGAGGATTCGGTCGCCCCCGACGACAAGGAGCAGGCGCGCCGCAACGTGATCCAGGCCGTCGGCGACATCGACTGGGGGACCAAGACCCTGTCGGTCAGGATCAACGGGCTGGACACCCCCTGGTGGTATCGCGACGTGGTCGACCTGCTGGAGCAGGCCGGCGAGCGGTTGGACCAGATCATGATCCCCAAGGTCGGCAATGCCGCCGACATCTATGCGGTGGACGCGCTGGTGACGGCGATCGAGGCGGCCAAGGGCCGGCAGAAGCGCATCGGCCTGGAGGTCATCATCGAATCCGCCGCCGGCATCGCCCATGTCGAGGAGATCGCGGCATCCTCGCCCCGCCTGCAGGCGATGAGCCTGGGCGCGGCGGATTTCGCCGCCAGCATGGGCATGGCCACCACCGGCATCGGCGGCACCCAGGAAAACTACTACATGCTGCATGAGGGTGCGAAATACTGGTCCGACCCCTGGCACTGGGCGCAGACCGCCATCGTCGCCGCCTGCCGCACCCATGGCGTGCTGCCGGTGGACGGCCCCTTCGGCGATTTCAGCGACGACGAGGGCTTCCGGGCGCAGGCCCGCCGCTCGGCCACGCTGGGCATGGTCGGGAAATGGGCTATCCATCCCAAGCAGGTGGCGCTGGCCAACGAGGTCTTCTCGCCCAGCGAAAAGGCCGTGACCGAGGCGCGCGAGATCCTGGCCGCGATGGAGGAAGCCAAGCGGACCGGCGCCGGCGCGACGGTATACAAAGGTAGACTGGTTGACATAGCGTCCATCCGTCAGGCACAAGTGATCGTGCGTCAGGCAGAGTTGATCGAAGCCTGATCGGCAAGAGATACCTGGGCGGCTACGCGGGGAGGCTGGCCGCCATGACAGGGGAGGAGCAACAGGCCCTGCGGCTGCGCGGGGCCTGTTGTCATTTAGGCCCCGCGGCTGGGATTTCGCCGATTTTCATGCAGATTCAATGCGGTTGCCGCAGCGTTCCCCGCGCGCCGGCAGGGGTCCGGCTTCCCGCGCCGTCCATGGCCGGGCGCGGCTGCAGCGGATCGGGCGTGCGGTTGCGCCGGGCCAGGTCGGGAATCGGTGATTCGGGCATGGCCGGCAGGCCGCTGCCCATCAGGGAACGGAAGGCGGGCTTTCCCGCAGAGGCCGGGCGATTCCTGCGGCCGGCGGCGGGGCCCTTGCCGTGATCTTCGCGTGTCATGTCCCGTCTCGCTTAGAACAAGTCCGCAGCAGTTATGGAGCGGGCGGCGAAAGCGCAAGGCCGTTGACCGGAATGTGAGCCTGCCACGCCGCCGGGATGCGCGGCGTCGCCTCCAGCAGACTTTGCGTATAGGGATGCTGCGGCTGCCCAAGCACCTGGTGGGTGGGGCCGGCCTCGACGATGCGGCCCTTTTCCATCACCAGCACCCGGTCGGTGATCTGGCGGACCACCGACAGGTCGTGGCTGATGAACAGATAGGCCAGCCCGTGGCTGCCCCGCAGCCGCGCCAGCAGGTCCAGCACCTGCGCCCGCACCCGCACGTCCAGCGCGCTGACCGCTTCGTCCAGCACGATCAGCCGCGGCTTGATGATCAGCGCGCGGGCGATGGCGATGCGCTGGCGCTGGCCGCCGGAAAATTCGTGGATGTGCCGGCGCATGGCGTCGCCGGTAATGCCGACCTCGTAAAGCGCCTCGGCCACCTGCTCGCGCCAGTCGCGGGGCAGGCCGGTCAGGTGAAAGGGCTCGGCCACCAGCCGCTCGACCCGCCAGCGCGGATCGAAGCTGCCGAAGGGATCCTGGAACACCACCTGCATCCTGGCGCGCAGCTCCGCGGCCATGGCGCGGCCGGCGCGCACCTCTTGCCCGTCCAGCAGGATGCGGCCGCCCTGCAGCGGGTCGAGCCCCAGGATCGCCCGCGTCAGCGTCGATTTCCCGCAGCCGGATTCGCCGACCAGCCCGACCGATTCCCCGGCATCGAGGCGAAAGCCGACCCCGTCCACCGCCCGCAGGATTTCACGCGGTGCGGCCAGGCCGCGGCGGGGCAGGGGGTATTCGCGCACCGCCCCCTCGACCTGCAGCAGCGGCCGCGGCTGCGCCGGGGGCAGCACCAGCCGCGGCTGGTGGGTCGAGGCGGCGAAAAGCGCGCGGGTATAGGCGTGGCGGCGCTGGCGGAACACCTGCTCGGTCGGGCCTTCCTCGACGATGGTGCCGCGCTGCATGACCGCCACATGGTCGGCGATGCCCGCGACCACCGCAAGGTCGTGGGTGATCAGCAGCAGCGCCATCCCCTCGTCCCGGACCAGCCCCTTGAGCAGGTCGAGGATGCGGGCCTGTGTGGTCACGTCCAGCGCCGTCGTCGGCTCATCGGCGATCAGCAGGTCGGGACGCAGCGCGATGGCCAGGGCGATGGCGACGCGCTGGCGCTGGCCGCCCGACAGCTCGTGCGGGTAAAGCGTCAGCGGAAAGCGCGGCGCGGCCAGGCCGACGCGGTCCAGCCGGTCGCGGGCACGCTCCTGCGCCGTCTTGCGGTCCAGGCCCTGGTGGATGCGCAGCACCTCGGCCACCTGGTCGCCGATGGTCATCAGCGGGTTCAGCGCCGTCATCGGTTCCTGGAAGATCATGCCGATGCGCTTGCCGCGGATGCGGCACAGCTCGCGTTCGGGCAGTTCCAGCAGGTTCTGGCCGTCCAGCTCCACCCGGCCCTCGGCCGCCATGCCCTGGGGCAGCAGGCCCATGATCGCCAGCGCCGCCATGGACTTGCCCGAGCCGCTTTCGCCGACCAGCCCGGTGATCCGGCCCGGCGGCAGCGCCAGGTCGATGCCGCGCAGGATGTCATGCCCGCCGATGCCGACGGCCAGCCTGTCGGTCCTGATCATGGCGACCCGCGCAATCTGGGGTCCAGCGCGTCGCGCAGCCCGTCGCCCAGCAGGTTCAGCCCCAGCACGGTGACGACGATGGCCAGGCCGGGGATGACGGCGACATGCGGGGCCAGCGCCACCATGGTCTGCGCCTCGGCCAGCATCCGGCCCCAGCTGGGCGTCGGCGGCTGCGCGCCAAGGCCGACATAGGACAGCCCCGCCTCTGCCAAAATCCCCAAGCTGAACTGGATGGTGCCCTGCACGATCAAGAGGTTGGCGATATTGGGCAGGATGTGCTGGATGCTGATGCGGCTGGCGCCCTTGCCGGCCACCTGCGCCGCGCGGATATAGTCGAGCGTCCAGATCGGCAGCGCGCCCCCGCGGGTGACGCGGGCAAAGACCGGGATGTTGAAGATCCCGATGGCGATGATCGCGTTCAGCGCCGAGGGCCCCAGCGCCGCGGTGATCAGGATGGCGATGACCAGGCTGGGGAAGGCAAAGACCAGGTCGTTGCCGCGCATGACCACCTCGTCGATCCAGCCGCCCCGCGCTGCGGCGAGCAGGCCCAGCGGCACGCCGAATCCCATGCCGATGCCCACCGCGACCAGCGCCACCGCGATCGAGGTGCGCGCGCCGACCATGATCATCGACAGCATGTCGCGGCCGAAATGGTCGGTGCCCAGCCAATGCTGGCCCGAGGGCGGCAGCAGCTTTTGCGCGATGGCAAGCTGCGTCACGTCGGCCGGCGTCCACAGGAACGAGACCAGCGCCGCGGCCAGCGCCAGCCCGGAAAGCAGCGCGCCCAGGATCAGCGAGGCCCTCATCTGCGCAGCCTCGGGTCGACCAGCGCATAGGACAGGTCCACCAGGAAAGTGACCAGGATCACCGCCGCCACCAGCACCAGCACCGCGCCCTGCACCACGATCAGGTCGCGCTGGGTGATGGCCTGGAAGATCAGCCGGCCAAGGCCGGGCAGGTAGAACACGTTCTCGATGATGATCGCCCCCGCCAGCAGGAAGGAAAACTGCATCCCCATGATGGTCAGCACCGGGATCAGCGCATTGCGCAGCGCGTGGCGCGACAGCGCCTGCCCGGCGCTCAGCCCCTTGGCGCGGGCGGTGCGGATGTAGTCCTGGCCCAGCGTCTCGACCAGGGCCGAGCGCAGCACGCGCGCCAGGATCGCCGCCTGCGGCAGGGCCAGCGCCACGGCGGGCAGCAGCAGCGATTTCAGCGCCGCGGCGGGATGGTCCCAGCCGGGAAAGCCGCCGGCGGGCAGCCAGCGCAGCTTCACCGCGAACAGCAGCACCAGCAGCATGGCGAACCAGAAATTCGGCAGCGCGATGCCGACCTGCGTCGCCGCCATGACCCCGGTGTCGCCCGCCCGGCCGCGCCTTGCGGCGGCGAACATGCCGATGGGCAGGGCGATCAGCACCGCCAGCGCCAGCGCCATCAGCGCCAGCGGCAGCGAGACCTGCATCCGGTCGAGGATCATCCCCGCCACCGGCGTCTTGTAGGTGAAGCTGTGGCCCAGGTCGCCCGCCAGCACGCCCCCCAGCCAATGCAGGTAGCGCAGCGGCAAGGGCAGGTCCAAGCCCATCTGCTGGCGCAGCGCCGCCACCGTCTCGGGCTGGGCGCCGGTGCCCAGCATGAAGCTGGCCGGATCGCCCGGCACCAGCTCGACCACCGAAAAGATCAGCGCCGAGGCCAAAAGCAGGCTCAGGCCAAGCGAGATCAGGCGGCGGATCACATAGCGCAGCATGGGGAAACGCTAGTGCGGCGCCGGGGCGCGGTAAAGCGGCCTTTGCGCTCAGGGCACTTCCAGCTTGCCGATCAGCGGCACGTCGTCGTCCAGGCTGACGGTGTGGCGCTCGATCATGCGGTGGACCACGGGCGGTTCGGTCCCGCGATGCAGCTTGTTCAAGTCCTGGTAGGTCTCGAAATCGGCCTTGGTGCGGCGCAGGTTGTGGCGCACGTATTCGTCCCAGGTGGCGATGTGATAGCTTTCGGTCCAGCGCTCGGGATGTTCCAGGTCGCGCAACAGCGCCCAGTTGCGCGCGCCGTCGCGGCGGCGGATGTTGCGGCGCAAGGCCATCAGCCGCAGGAACTCGGGCACGTCGAGCTGGTCGATCTCATAGTCGATCATCACCATGATCGGCCCCGAGCGGCCGCGCAGGTCCAGCGCCAGCTCGGGCTCGCGAAAGCGGTTCACCGGGTCCAGGTCCAGCGTGCCGAATTCGGGGATGCGCAGCCAATGGCCCAGCACCGCGCCCAGGAACAGCGGCACCGAGGCGGCGATCAGCGCCGTGTTCACGTCGTAATTGTTGGCGACCGAGCCCCAGATCCAGGCCCCCGCCGCCATGCCGCCGAAGACCGCGGTCTGGTAAAGCGCCAGCGCGCGCGCCACCACCCAGCGCGGCGTGGAAAGCTGCACGGTGACGTTGAACAGCGACAGCGCCAGCACCCAGCTGGCCCCGGCGGGCAGCATGGCCAGCGCGTGCAGCCAGGTGCTTTCGGTCAGCGCCAGCATCAGCGCCGAGGCGCCGAAGGCGGCAAAGGCGACGCGGACCACGTTCTCGTTGTCCAGCCGCTCGCGCACCAGCGGGTTGATCAGCGCGCCGGCGATCGCGCCCAGCCCGAAGCAGCCCAGCAGCAGCCCGAACAGCAGCGAGCCCCCGGCGGGGTTCTGCTTGGCCACCAGCGGCAGCAGCGCCATGACCACGATGGCCGAAAAGCCGAACAGCGCCCCGCGCGACAGCACCCGCATCAGGTTCGGCGACAGCGCCACATAGCGCAGGCCCGCGCCCACGGCGGCGACGAAGGGCTCGGGCGTGGTGGTGCGGGGCGGCGTCACCGGATGCCAGCGGATCAGCGCGCCGAGCAGCGGGATATAGCTTGCCGCATTGACCGCGAATGCCGCCGCCGCGCCGAAGGCGGCGGTGATGATCCCGCCCACCGCCGGCCCGACCGAACGCATCAGGTTGAAGCCCACCGAGTTCAGCGACACCGCCGCCGGCAGGTCGTCGCGCGGCACCAGGTCCTGCATGCTGGCCTGCCAGGGCGGGTTGTAGATCGCCTGTCCGACCCCGATCAGGAAGGTCAGCGACAAGAGCAGCAAGGGCGTCATCCAGCCCTGCCAGGTCAGCACCGCCAGCAGCACCGAGACCGCGGCCATGAAGACCTGCGCCCCCAGCAGCAGCGTGCGGCGGTCGAAGATGTCGGCCAGCGCCCCCGAAAGCAGCGCGAACAGCATGATCGGCAACGTGTTCGACGCCTGCACCAGCGCGATCAGCGTCGCCGAATCGGTCAGCTGCGTCATCATCCAGGCCGCGCCCACCGCCTGCACCAACCCGCCGAAGTTCGAGATCAGCGTCGCCGACCACAGCAGTCGGAAGTCGCGGTGGCGGAACGGGGCAAAGGGGCTCTTGCGGGCTGTTGCTGGCATGATCCGAAAAACCTGGGACAATCCGGCCAAGCTTAGGCAGAGCCCCGCCGGGCCGCAATCCGGCCGGCCGATTCTTGCCGTATCGCGGTGATCTTTCGTCTATCCGCAATATGATCGAAGGATATTCGAGAAAATACCGTATATACGATGATTATGTGATGCATGAAGCCTATTTTCCGCCGGAATCGGGATTTCATTTCCGTGCCGGCTGCTATCCTTGCCCTCGACTCGGATTTTGGGGGGTGCGCGACTATGAAGATCATCGTTCTTGGGGCCGGTGTCCTGGGCGTCACGTCGGCCTGGTATCTGGCCAAGGCCGGGCATGAGGTGACGGTGATCGACCGGCAGGACGGGCCGGCGCTGGAGACGAGCTTTGCCAATGCCGGCGAGATCTCGCCCGGCTATTCCTCGCCCTGGGCGGCGCCGGGCGTGCCGCTGAAGGCGCTGAAATGGATGTTCCAGCGCCATGCGCCGCTGGTCATCCAGCCCAGGCTGGACTGGCAGCGGGTTTCCTGGATGGCGCGGATGCTGGGGAACTGCACCTCTTCGGCCTATGCCGTCAACAAGAGCCGCATGGTGCGGCTGGCCGAATACAGCCGCGACTGCCTGGGCGAGCTGCGGGCCGAAACCGGCATCCGCTATGACGAGCGCACGCAGGGCACCTTGCAGGTCTTCCGCAAGCAGCAGCAGCTGGATGCGGCCGGCAAGGACATCGAGGTGCTGCGCGCCGATGGCGTGCCCTTCGAGGTTCTGGACCGCGACGGTTGCGTCGCCGCCGAGCCGGGGCTGGCCGGTTCGGCCGAGCGGATCGTCGGCGGGCTGCGCCTGCCGGGGGACGAGACCGGGGACTGCTTCCTCTTTACCAACCGCCTGGCCGAGATGGCCGTGGCGGCGGGCGTGACCTTCCGCTGGGGCGTCGGCATCGAGGCGCTGGAGGCCGAGGGCGGCCGCATCAGCGCCGTGCGCACCGACAAGGGCCGGCTGACCGCGGATCGCTATGTTCTGGCGCTGGGCTCCTATTCGCCGCGCATGGTGCGGCACCTGGGCCTGAAGCTGCCGGTTTATCCGCTCAAGGGCTATTCGCTGACCATCGACATCCAGGACGAAAGCCGCGCCCCGGTCTCGACGGTGATGGACGAGACCTACAAGGTCGCGATCACCCGCCTGGGCGACCGCATCCGCGTCGGCGGGCTGGCCGAGATCGCCGGCTACGACCTGAGCCTGAATCCGCGGCGCAAGGAAACGCTGGCGAAATCGGTGGGCGAGCTGTTCGGCGGCGCGGGCGATGCGGAAAAGGCGCTGTTCTGGACCGGGCTGCGGCCGATGACGCCGGACGGCACGCCCATCGTCGGCGCGACGCCGATCCCGAACCTTTACCTCAACACCGGGCACGGCACGCTGGGCTGGACCATGTCGGCGGGCTCGGGGCGGCTGATCGCCGACCTGATCTCGGGGCGCAAGCCCGACATCGCGGCCGAGGATCTGGGCTATGCCCGCTACCTGCGCGGCGCCAAGGCCGCGGGCCGGCCGGCGCTGCAACCCGCCCGCGCCTGAAAATCGCGGCAAGCATGGAAAAAGGGGGCCTTCCAAAGGCCCCCTTTCTTGCCGTGCGGCGCGGTGTCAGGCCCGCTTGACGAGGCGCAGCACCACCAGCAGGATCACCGCGCCCAGGGTGGCGAAGATGATCGTGCCGAGGATGGGGGCCGAGGCGCTCATGCCCAGGCCGAGCATCGGGAACAGCCAGCCGGCGATCACGGCGCCCAGGATGCCGATGACGATGTTCATCAGCAGCCCCTCGTCATGGCCCTTGACGATCAGCCCGGCCAGCCAGCCGGCGATCGCCCCGATGATGAGCGTGATGAGCAAGGCGGTCAGGGTCATGAAAAGCTTCCTTTCCTTGCGGGTTTGCGGCGCTTGGCCGATCGGCAAGCCAACGTCGCTGGCCCCGCGCCGGTTCCGAATCCCGCGGATCGGGCCCGGCAGGCGCGGAAAATCGCGCGTTTGGGCAACAGTTCGGTAACGATTGCGCATGTCCGGCGGGTCCAAGGCTTGACGCCGCAGAACCGGAAGGGCTGATAAGGGGTTGCAACTCTTGCCCGCCCTCTGCTCGGGTCGGGCGCGTCATTCGACGCAATCTCACAGCTGCCACCGCCGCGCCCCTGGGCGCGGTGCGCTATGAAGGGAAAAACGATGCGCCTTGTTCCGCTTTTGCTGGTGGTGGGCCTTGGCCTTGCCGCCTGTGCGCCTGCCGCCGAGACCCCGACCCAACCGCCGCCCGATCACGGCGTCTATGGCGCGCGGACCGATACCGGCCCCAACGGCGAGCCGATCGAGATCAACGCCGTCCGCCCCGCCTATCTGACCGAGCGCAACCGCCGCCAGCGCGTGCCCTACAACGGCCCCGAAGGCGCCGGCACCATCGTCGTCGATCCCTATGCGCGCTTCCTTTATCACGTGCTGGGCAATGGCGAGGCCATGCGCTATGGCGTCGCGGTCGGCCAGGCGGGCAAGAACTTCCAGGGCAGCGCAACCATCGGCCGCAAGCATGCCTGGCCCAGCTGGACGCCCACCGCCAACATGGTCCGCACCCAGCCCGAGCTTTACGGCCCGCTCAAGGGCGGGCTGCGCGGCGGGGTGGACAACCCGCTGGGCTCGCGCGCGCTTTATCTCTACAAGGGCGGGCGCGACACCATGTATCGCATCCATGGCACGATGGACCCGTCCTCGATCGGCAAGGCGACCTCGGCCGGCTGCATCCGGCTGTTCAACCAGGACATCATGGACCTGTTCGACGAGATCCCCAGCGGCACCGCGGTCAAGGTCCGCACCCGCGCCGAAAGCCTGGCGCTGGAAGGGCCGCTGGTCGAATTGCCCAACGGCTACCTGGCGCCCGCGGGCGAGGTGCAGACCGCCGAGGCCCAGGCCGCGCAATAACCGCGCCTTCCGGTTCCGACCCCATGCCCGCCCCGGCCGGTCCACGGCCGGGGCGTTCTTTTTCTGGCCAGCGCCGGCCGGGCGTGGCAGATTCCGCCCTGATCCGCCCAGCCTGAAAGGAGAAAGCCCATGGCCAAGCCCGCCGATCCGACCGCCTCCGCCTCGCGCGACCTGGATGCGATTGCCGAGCAGACCCAGACCGCGGCGCTGCGCCTGCTGGATCAGGCCGCGCTGGCCGCCTTGCAGCGCGACCTGCGCGCGATGAAGCAAAGCGAACAGGACGAGGCGGTGCGCAAGGCGCTGGCCCAGGCGATGCGCCGCGCCGCCGCCGAAAAGCGCCGCCGCGCCGAACAGGCCGAGCCCGCCGCGGATGTGGCTGCCGAGCCTGCCGCCCCCGCTTCTGCCGCGCCGTCCAAGTCCCCGCGCCCGGTGCGGCCGCTGCCCGACAAGGCCGAGAGGAAGCGCATCAAGGAGGCCGAGAGGGCCGAGAAGAAGCGGGTGAAGGAGGCCGAGAAGGCCGAGCGCAAGGCGGCGAAACAGGCGGCCAAGGCGGCCGAGAAAGAGGCCGCCCGCGCCGCGCGCAAATCGGCCAGGGCGGCGGAAGCCGGAAAACCCGCCGGGAAGGGCAACGGGCAGGGCGGCAAGGGCAAGGGCAAGAAGGCCCAGTAAGCGCGCAGGCGCGGTTCCCAAGCCGCGCCTTGCCTGCTATTGGACATCCGACCACTCCATCCGGGTTCACCATGCGCCGTCCGGTTCTGGCCCTTACCGCCGCCGTTTCCGCCGCTTTCCTTGCCCTTCCCGCGCAGGCGGCGGAGGACGCGGTCCATGGCCCGCCGCCGCCCCCGGACCAATTGCGCTGCACGGATGACGGCACCTATTGCATTTCGGTCGCCGCCTATGTGCCCGATGTCTGCTCGGCCATCGAGCGGGCGGCGGGGAAGAACGGGCTCGACCCGCATTTCTTCGCCCGGCTGCTGTGGAAGGAAAGCCTGTTCGAGCCGGGCGCGATCAGCCCGGTCGGCGCCATGGGCATCGCGCAATTCATGCCCGGCACCGCCGAGATGGTCGGGCTGGACGATCCCTTCAACCCGGCCAAGGCCATCGAGGCCTCGGCGCGCTACCTGGCGACGCTGACGGCGAGCTTCGGCAATGTCGGCCTGGCCGCGGTGGCCTATAACGGCGGCGAGAACCGCGCCGCGCGCTTCGTCTCGCAAGGGGGCGGCCTGCCCTGGGAGACGCAGGACTATGTCCAGGCGATCACCGGCCAGACCGCCTGGATCTGGCGCGACGATCCGCCCCAGCGGCTGGACGTGCGGCTGGACAAGGAGCGGCCCTTTCGCCAGGCCTGCATCGACCTGGCCAGCGCGCGCAAGCTGCGCGAGTTCCAGACCCCCGACCATCCCTGGCCCTGGGGCGTGATCGTCGCCACCCATCCCAGCCAGTCGGGGGCCAGCGCGCAGGTCGCGCGGCTGAACCGGCAGCTGCGGCCGATCCTGGGCGGCAAGCGCGTGAGCTATGTGCATCGCAAGATCTCGGGCGGGCCGAGGAAGCTTTTCACCGCGCAGATCGGCTATTCCTCGAAGTCCGAGGCCCATGCCTTCTGCAACCGGCTGCGGGGCCTGGGCGGGCGGTGCCTGGTGCTGAAGAACTGAAACGCCGCGCGGGTGGCGGCGTTCCTTGGGTATTTGGGGAACGAAGAAGCCGGACTCGACGCCCCTATTGCGTCCAGTGCACCTGGGTCAGGTCGTTTGCGGGCATCGGGGCGTTTTCCCACAGCCCCTCGATTTCCGCCTTGGCGACGCCGGTCTTCGCCAGCTGGAACAGGAAGGCGTTGGCATGGTCGCCGGCGATGATCTCCTGCGCCTGTTTCAGCAGCGCCGAGCGTTCCGCCGGGTCGGTGGCGGCGTCGAGCCGGGCCATGGTCTCGTCGAAGGCCGGGTTCTGGTAGTTGAAGTAATAATCCTTGCGGGCGTAGATGCCGATGTCCATCGGCTCGACATGGCTGATGATGGTCAGGTCGTAATCGGCGTTCTTGAACACCTGTTCCAGCCATTGCGCCCATTCCATGTTGGTGATCTGGGTCTGGATGCCCACGGCGCGCAATTCGGCCGCCACGATCTCGCCGCCGCGGCGGGCATAGGGCGTCGGCGGCAGGGCGAGGCGCAGGGTCGGGATCTGGGTGCCCGACTCGGCCAGCAGCGTTTTCGCCAGTTCGGGGTCGTATTGCGATTTCGCGGTCAGGTCGACGTAATCGGGATGATGGGGGGCGAAATGCGTGCCGATGGGCGTGCCATAGCCGAACATGGCGCCGTCGATGATTTCCTGGCGGTTGACGGCATGGGCGATGGCCTCGCGTATTTTGGCCTGGGCCAGCGCCGGGTGCTTGTGGTTCATGGCCAGGATCGTCTCGCCCTCGGTGGTGCCGACCAGCACCTTGAAGCGCGGATCGGCCTGCAGCTGCGCCAGGGTTTCCGGGGCGGGATAGATCGGGAAGGCGTCGATGTCGCCCGCCATCATCGCCGCGAAGGCGGCGCTGGGATCGGCGATGAAGCGGAAGGTGGCGGTTTTCAGCGCCGGCTTTTCGCCCCAGTAGCCCTCGAAGGCGTCGAGCCGGATATGGTCGCCCTGCCGCCATTCGCCGAAGCGGAACGGGCCGGTGCCGACGGGCCTGGTGGCGATCCCGGCCACGCTGGCCTCGTCCACCATCACCGCGTCGCCCCAGGCCATCTTGAACGGAAAGCCGCCGTCCGGCGCCTTGAGCGTGACGCGGACGGTCAGCGGGTCCAGGGCCTCGACGGTCTCGATGCCCTCGAACAGGGTTTTCTGGGCGTTGGTGCTGTCGGGCGCGCGGGCGCGGTCGAGCGAGAAGACCACGTCCTGCGCGTCGAAGGCGGCGCCGTCGTGGAAGGTCACGCCGGGGCGCAGGCGGAAGGTGTAGGTCTGGCCGTCGGCGCTGTCCCAGCTTTCGGCCAGGCCGGGCTTGACGCTGCCGTCGGGGGCGATGCGGGTCAGGCCCTCGAAGACATTGGCATAGACCACCTCGTCGATGGCGGCGGCGGCGCCCCCGGTCGGGTCCAGGTTCGGCGGCTCCAGCACCATGGCCAGCGTGATCGAATCCGGCGCCGCCAGCGCCGGCGTGGCCAGAATGGCCGCCAGCGCGGCCGTCTGCATCAGTTTCGCAAGCATCCCCGTCCCCCTTGGGCTGATCCCTGGGCGCAGCTTCCCGGCAAAACGGCCGGCGATCAAGCCCGCCGCTCGGTCAGCTGCTGGGCGAGGCCCGCGAACATCAGCCACAGCGAGCTGAGCAGCAGCCCCCAGCGGGCAAAGCTTTCGGGGTGGAAATCGACCAGCACCGCCCAGACCGAGAACCCCACCCAGGCCACGGTGACGGGTAGCGAGACCAGGCGCCAGCGTTCGGTGCGCATCGGGTGGATGAACTTGAGATTGGTGAACATGGCGATCGCCAGCGCCACGACGATGGCCAGCGTCAGCCAGAAGTCCGGCTTGATCGCGAACAGCACCAGCACCACCATGTTCCAGCAGGCGGGGAAGCCGGCAAAGGAATTGTCGCGGGTCTTCATCCGGGTGTCGGCGAAATAGATCACGCTGCCATAGGTGATGGCGATGATCGCGATCCAGCCGGTCCAGCCCGGCAAAAGCCCCGACATGAACAGCGCATAGGCCGGGATGAAGACATAGGTCAGGTAGTCGATGATCAGGTCCATCAACACGCCGTCATAGGTCGGCCAGTTGGTCTTGACGTGATAGCGCCGCGCCAGCGGGCCGTCGACGCCGTCCACGATCAGCGCAATGACCAGCCAGAAGAACATCTGCGACCATTCGCCCCGGACGGCGGCCAGCAGGGCAAGCATGGACAGCACCGCTCCGGTCGCGGTCAGCAGGTGGACGGTCAGGGCTTTGAGGCGCGGATTCATCCCCTGCTTCTGTCACCGATGGGTCATGATCGCAAGTTCGTGCGGGTCCGTGCCCTGCGCTTTTGCCGCGGGGTGATGCGGGCGGCCGACGGCCCTATGCGGCAAATTCCTCGGCCGCGTAGCCTTGCAGATAGAGCAGCGCGGTCAGGTCGCCGTGGTTGATTCGCAAGCCCACCTGGGCTGCGACCACGGGTTTGGCGTGCAGCGCGACGCCCATGCCGGCCAGCTTGAGCATGTCGAGGTCGTTGGCGCCGTCGCCCACCGCCAGCACGTCGGCGGGGGCCAGGCCGCGGGCGGCGGTGATGTCGCGCAGCGCCTCGACCTTGGCCTCGCGGCCCAGGATCGGCAGGGCGACATGGCCGGTCAGCACGCCTTCCTCGGCCAGGAGCGTGTTGGCGCGATGCTCGTCGAAGCCGAGCGCGCGGGCGACGGGGCCGGTGAAATCGGTGAACCCGCCCGAGACCAGCGCGGCATAGCCGCCCTGCGCATGCATCGTCGCCACCAGCTGCCGGCCGCCGGGGGCCAGGGTGATGCGGCTGTCCAGCACCTCGGCGATGGCCGATTCGCGCAGGCCGGCCAGCAGGCCGACGCGGGCCAGTAGGGCCTCGTGGAAGTTCAGCTCTCCGTTCATGGCGCGGGCGGTGATGGCGGCGACGCGCTCGCCCACGCCGGCGACATCGGCCAGCTCGTCGATGCATTCCTGCTGGATCATGGTCGAATCCATGTCGGCCAGCAGCACCGCCTTGCGCCGGCCGCGCGTGGGCTGGATCGCCAGGTCGAAACCCTCGGCCTGCAGCCGTTCCCATGTCTGCCAGAAATCCGCCGGCTCGGCGGCGAGGGGAAATTCGGCGGCGGTGCCCTGGGCCAGCCAGATGACATGCCCGCCATCCCAGGCGCGGCGCAGGTCGTCGACCAGCGCGGCGGACAGGTCCGCGCGGCTGGGCGCGGCAAGGATGGTGACGGTGAACATGCTGGCCCCCTTGGCGATTGTTTCCGGCAGCACTAGCCAATGCGCCGCGGCGGATCAATCAGTCGGATTCATGCCGAAAAACTGTCGCATGCATGGCTTGCAATTTTTTCTTGCGGGAATCCTTCGGCGGCGCTAAGGCCATCAGCGGGACACGCCGCCCCAACGCGGCGCTTCATAGCTGGAAGGCTAACATCATGGGCAAGACTGCTCCGGCCGCGCGGCCGGCCAATCCGCGCTTTTCCTCGGGCCCCTGCGCCAAGATCCCCAATTTCTCGCTGGACATGCTTGCCGACGCGCCGCTGGGCCGCTCGCATCGGGCCGCCGTGGGCAAGGCCAAGCTGGCCGAGGCCATCGACCTGACCCGCGACGTGCTGGGCGTGCCGGCGGATTACCGCATCGGCATCGTTCCCGCCTCGGACACCGGCGCCGTCGAGATGGCGCTGTGGTCGCTGCTGGGCGCGCGCAAGGCCGAGATGCTGGCCTGGGAAAGCTTCGGCGAGGGCTGGGTCACGGATGTCGTGAAGCAGCTCAAGCTGGATGCGGTGGTCCGCAAGGCCGATTACGGCAAGATCGTGGATTTCGCCCAGGTCGATTTCGACAACGACGTGGTCTTTACCTGGAACGGCACCACCTCGGGCGTGCGGGTGCCGAACGGCGATGCGATCCCCGCGGACCGCGCCGGGCTGACCATCTGCGACGCCACCTCGGCCGCCTTCGCGATGGAGCTGCCTTTCGACAAGCTCGACGTGGTGACCTTCAGCTGGCAGAAGGTGCTGGGCGGCGAGGGCGCGCATGGCGTGCTGATCCTGAGCCCGCGCGCCGTCGAGCGGCTGGAAAGCCATACCCCCGCCTGGCCGCTGCCGAAGATCTTTCGCATGACCAAGGGCGGCAAGCTGATCGAGGGGATCTTCAAGGGCGAGACCATCAACACGCCCTCGATGCTGTGCGTCGAGGACTACCTGGTGGCGCTGAAATGGGCGCAATCCCTCGGCGGCCGCAAGGCGCTGGTCGCCCGCGCCGAGGCCAATGCGAAGGCCGTGCGCGACTTCATCGCCGGCAAGGATTGGATCGCCGACCTGGCCGAGGATCCGGCCACGGCCTCGACCACCTCGGTCTGCCTGAAGTTCACCGATCCGCGGATCCGGGACGGCGCCGCCTTCGCCAAGGCCGTCGCCAAGCGGCTGGAGAAGGAAGGCGTGGCGCTGGATGCCGGCGCCTATCGCGACGCGCCCCCCGGCCTGCGCATCTGGTGCGGCTCGACCGTCGAGACGGCCGATGTCGCGGCGCTGATGCCCTGGATCGAACATGCCTTCGAGGCCGAGATCGAGGCGCAGGCGGAAGTCGCCTGAGCGCGCTGCCGGACCGGGGCGCTGCCCCGGACCCCGGGATATTTGGACACGAAAGAAGCCGAGTTGCAGCGCCTGCGGCGCGCTGCCGGCCCCCGCATATCCAGAGGATAGAGAAATGCCCAAGGTTCTTGTTTCGGACAAGCTTTCGGAAACCGCCGTCCAGATCTTTCGCGACCGCGGCGTCGACGTGGACTACCTGCCGGATGTCGGCAAGGACAAGGAAAAGCTCGCCGAGATCATCGGCCAGTACGACGGGCTGGCCATCCGCTCGGCCACCAAGGTGACGGCGAAGCTGCTGGAGAGTGCCACCAACCTGAAGGTGATCGGCCGCGCCGGGATCGGGGTGGACAATGTCGATATTCCGGCGGCCTCGAAGAAGGGCGTCATCGTGATGAACACGCCCTTCGGCAACTCGGTGACGACGGCGGAGCACGCCATCGCGCTGATGTTCGCCGTGGCGCGGCAATTGCCCGAGGCCAGCGTCTCGACCCATGAGGGCAAGTGGGAGAAGAACCGCTTCATGGGGGTCGAGGTCTTCAACAAGATCCTGGGCGTCATCGGCGCGGGGAACATCGGCTCCATCGTCATCGACCGGGCGCTGGGGCTGAAGATGAAGGTGCTGGCCTATGACCCCTTCCTGTCCGAGGAGCGGGCCAAGGAGTTGGGCGTGAAGAAGGTCGAGCTGGACGAGCTGCTGGCCCGCGCCGATTTCATCACCCTGCACGTGCCGCTGACCGAGAAGACCCGCAACATCCTGTCGCGCGAGAACCTGGAGAAGACCAAGAAGGGCGTGCGCATCGTCAATGCCGCCCGCGGCGGGCTGATCGACGAGGAGGCGCTGGCCGCGCTGCTGAAATCGGGCCATGTCGCCGGCGCCGCGCTGGACGTGTTCGCCACCGAGCCGGCGACCGAGAGCCCGCTGTTCGGCCTGCCGAACGTGGTGGTGACGCCGCACCTGGGCGCCTCGACCACCGAGGCGCAGGAGAACGTCGCCCTGCAGGTCGCCGAGCAGATGTCGGACTACCTGCTGACCGGCGCGGTGCAGAATGCGCTGAACATGCCCTCGGTCACGGCAGAGGAGGCGGCGGTGATGGGGCCCTGGCTGAAGCTGGCCGGGCACCTGGGCGCCTTCATCGGCCAGATGACCGACGAGCCGATCAAGGCGATCAACGTGCTTTACGACGGCGTCGCCTCGGAGATGAACCTCAAGGCGCTGAACGCCGCGGTGATCGCCGGGGTGATGAAGGCCACGAACCCGGACGTGAACATGGTCTCGGCCCCGGTCATGGCGGCCGAGCGCGGAGTGCAGGTGGCGACCACCACCCAGGCCAAGTCGGGCGTCTTCGACGGCTATATCAAGGCCACCGTCGTCACCGACACGCGCGAGCGGTCCATCGCCGGCACCGTGTTCAGCGACGGCAAGCCGCGCTTCATCCAGATCCGCGGCATCAATGTCGATGCCGAGATCGGCGAGCATATGCTTTACACCCGCAACCGCGACGTGCCGGGGGTCATCGGCGCACTGGGCATGACCCTGGGCGACCTGGGCGTGAACATCGCCAATTTCACCCTGGGCCGGACCAAGACCGGGGACGATGCCATCGCCATCCTCTATCTCGACGAGACGCTGAAGCCCGAGGCGCTGGAGGCGCTGCGCGCCACCGGCAAGTTCCTGCAGGTGCGGCCGCTGCAATTCGAGGTTTGAACCTTGCGAACCCCCGGACTAGGCTCCGGGGGTTTTCATTTGCGGGGCTTGCATGCGGACCTATGCCATCGGCGACATTCACGGCCATCTCGACCTGTTGCGCGCGGCGCATGAGTTGATCGCGCGCGACGATGCCGCGCATGGCGGTGGCGGCAGGCTGGTCCATGTCGGCGACCTGCAGGACCGCGGCCCGGATTCGCGCGGCGTGGTCGACTACCTGATGCGCGGGCAGGCCGAGGGGCTGCCCTGGATCGTCCTCAAGGGCAATCACGACCGTTTCCTGCCGCGCTTTGCCTGGCAGCCGGAATGGATCGACCCCGGACTGGCCTCGGGGCGGCACTGGCTCGAGCATCCCTCGCTGGGCGCGGCCGAGACGCTGGCCTCCTACGGCGTCGAGATCCGCGACCCCGCCCGCACCCATGCCGAGGTGCTGCGCGCCGTGCCCGAGGCGCATCTGCGCTGGCTGGACGCGCTGCCGCTGTGGCACCTGGTCCCGCAGGCGCTGTTCGTCCATGCCGGCATCCGCCCCGGCGTCGACCTGGCCCGGCAGACCGAGCACGACCTGGTCTGGATCCGCAAGGGTTTCCTGGACGATGCCAGCGATCACGGCCTGCTGGTGGTGCATGGCCACAGCCCGGTCAAGCAGGTGACGCATTTCGGCAACCGCCTGGCCATCGACACCGGCGCGGCCTATGGCGGGCCGCTGAGCGTGGTCGTCTTCGACGAAACCGGGCTGCATCTGCTGACCGAGGCGGGGCGCGAGCCGATCCCGGCCCCCTGAGCCCGTCTCCCTGAGCCCGGCCCTGTGGCAGGCTTGCCAGGGCACCGGCGGGAAATGTCTCAAATCCCACGCATCCATTGACCCCTTGGCACGAGGGGCCAAATATCAGCCCTATGCGCCATGCGTGGCGTGTCAGGAGGTGAGGCGCCGTGCAGTCCCTGTCCGTCATCTTCCAACTCGCCGGGGCCGTGGCGCTGCTGCTTTTCGGGCTAGGCCTGGTCCGCGACGGGATGGTGCGCGCCTTTGGCATCAGGCTCAAGATGGCGCTGGGACGGGGCACGCGCACCGGGCTGCGGGCCTTCGCCTCGGGGCTGGTGGCGACGCTGGGGCTGCAAAGCTCGACCGCGACGGCGCTGATGACGGCCTCATTCGTGGATCGCGGCATGATCCGGCCGCGCATGGCCCAGATCGTGCTGCTGGGCGCCAACCTGGGCACGGCGCTGACCGCCTGGATCGTCGCCTCGGGGATCGAGGCGCTGGTGCCGATGCTGCTGCTGGCCGGCTATGCCATGCGCCGCCAGTCCCGGCGCGGCTGGTCGGGCGGCGGGCTCGCGCTGATCGGCATCGCGCTGATGCTGCTGTCGCTGGGCCTGCTGGGCCATGCGACCGAGCCCCTGCGCGAATCCGCGGCCATGGCGGCCTTCCTGGCCATGCTGGGCAATGCCTGGCCGGTGGCGCTGGCCATCGCGGCGGGGCTTGCGGTGATCTGCTCGTCCTCGCTGGCGGTGGTGATGCTGGTGCTGTCGCTGGGGATGGAGCCGGCGCTGACCGTGGTGCTGGTGCTGGGCGCCAACCTGGGCGGGGCGATCCCGCCAGTGCTGGCCACGGCCGGGCAGGGCATCGCCGCCCGCCGCGTCGCCCTGGGCAACCTGGTCGTGCGCGCCGTCGGTTGCCTTGTCGCGTTGCCCCTGGCGGGCCAGGCGGCGCAGGTGCTGACCGCCGTGCCCCTGCCGGAAACCGGGCTGGCGGTCGAGGCGCATCTGGCCTTCAACCTGGTGCTGGCCGCGGCGATCTGGCCCTTCTCGGGGCTGGTCACGCGGCTGACCGGGCTGATCCTGCACGAGGATGAGGCGCCGCCGCCGATCGAGGCGCAGCTGCTCGACGGGCAGGCGCTGGACACGCCGGCCGTGGCGCTGGCCCGCGCCAGCCGCGCGGCGCTGGCCATCGGCGACGTGGTCGAACGGATGCTGCAGCAAGCCCACACCGCCTTCGACCGCGGCGACGATGCGCCGCTGGCCGAGGTTTCCGTGCTGGAAGAGCGGGTGGATCGCATGCAGCAGGAGGTGAAGAGCTTTCTTTCCCGCCTGGGCCGCGAGGCGGGCGAGGATCAGCGGCGCCAGGCCATCACCATCCTGGATTACGTCATCAACCTGGAACATGTCGGCGACATCATCGACAAGGGGCTCGGCCCCGAGATCCGCAAGAAGGCGGCGCTGGCCCTGCGCTTTTCCGACGAGGGCTATCGCGAACTCGATGGGCTGTTCCTGATGACCATCGAGAACCTGCGGCTGGCCCAGACCGTCTTCATGACCCGCGACCGCGACCTGGCGCGGCAGCTGATGGAGGAGAAGGTCGAGATCCGCCGGCTGGAGCGCATGTCGGCGCAGCGCCACCTGATGCGGCTGCGCGAGGGGCGGGCGGAGAGCCAGCAGACCTCTTCGCTGCACCTGGACATCCTGCGCGACCTGAAGCGGGTGAATGCGCATATCGTCTCGGTCGCGCATCCGATCCTGGACGAGGCCGACCTGCTGATCGAAAGCCGGCTCAAGCGGGGCTGACGGCCGGATCGGGCGAAGCCATCGGGCTGACGCCGCCGGACCGTTCGCGGGCGCATCGCGGGGTGCGGTCCTGGCGGAAGCCGCTGTCCGGCGAGCCGCGCGGCCCGGACCGGCTGGATGGCCCCCCTTGCCGGGTGGTGGAGATTCATCGGTCGAGCGCGGGAAACCCTTATCCGGCGGGGTGGGCGTTTCGGTGCGCGGCCTTTGGATTTCGTGCGGCGTGTGTCCAGGGATCCCGCGCGGCCGGCACGGGTCAGCCCCGGTCTTGCGCGGGCCGGTTCTCGGGGGCCGGCATGGCGATCCTGCCGGCAGGGGACGGGCGGCTTTTGCGCCGCGCTTTGCCGGGGCGCCGCGGGTGGCGCGATTCGCCCGCGGTGCCGGGCCCATGCCTGGGGGGTGCCGCGGGCAGCGGGGCTTGCGGCGGCGGTGCGGGCTTGCCATGCTTGGTCCGGTTTCGCTGCCCCGGAGAACGAGATGAAGACATGGATTGCCGCCCTGGCGCTGATGGCCGCGCCCGTTTCGGCCGAGGTGGTCGGCAAGGTCGGCGTGGATTGGGTCGGCAACGACATCATCGTCGAGGCCATCGCCGATCCCCAGGTGCAGGGCGTGACCTGCCACCTGGCCTATTTCGACCGCTCGCTGATCGACCGGCTGAGCCAGGGCAACTGGTTCGAGGATCCGTCGAACTCGGCCATCGAATGCAGCCGGACCGGCCCGGTCACGATCGGCGACATCCGCCGGGGGCCGAAGGGCGAGGACGTGTTCAGCGCCTCGCGCTCGCTGATCTTCAAGTCGCTGCGGGTCAAGCGGATCTATGACGAGGAAAACCAGGTGCTGGTCTATCTTGCCCATGCCGATCAGGTGAAGGAAGGCTCGGCCAAGATGTCGATCTCGACCGTGGCGCTGGAGCCGGGCGAGGCCTTGCCGGCCCGGTGAAACTGCGGCATTCGCAGCCCGCAGCCCGCAGCCCGCAGCCCGCAGCCCGCAGCCCGCAGCCCGCAGCCCGCAGCCCGCAGCCCGCAGCCCGCAGCCCGCAGCCCGCAGCCCGCAGCCCGCAGCCCGCAGCCCGCAGCCCGCAGCGCCGGGTTGCGCGGGCCTGGCCGGTGGGGGCCAAGCCGCAGCGCGGGCACGGCCGTCGATAGGGCGGGCACTGTGGCCCGGCGCTGCGTCCCGTCCCGATGCGGAATGTCCCGGCCCTCGCGTCAACGCCAGGGCGGGCAGGTGGTTTGCGGCCCCACAGGTGGACAGCGGCGCCCGGTGGTTGTAAGAGCCGCGCCAAACAGGAACGGTGAGATGCGGATTCCGTCCAAGAGCGCGAAATACAGTCTGGGCCAGGTGGTGCGCCATCGCGAACATCCGTTCCGCGGCGTGGTCTTCGACGTGGACCCGGAGTTTTCCAATACCGAGGAATGGTACGAATCCATCCCCGAGGAATCGCGCCCCTCGCGCAACCAGCCGTTCTATCACCTTTATGCCGAAACTGAGGCGACCTATTACGTCGCCTATGTCTCCGAGCAGAACCTGGTGCCGGATCATTCCGGCTAGCCGCTGGAACATCCCGAGGTGACGGAGATGTTCGGCGAATTCCAGGACGGCCGCTATCCGCTGCAATTCGGCCTGAACTGAGGTCAGGCGTCCGGGGGGGCGGGCGCGGCTTGCGGCCCCGGATCGGCCACCGGAACGACGAAGGCCAGGAAGTTTCGCCGCCCCTCGCGGAAATAGCACAGCGAGGCGGTCAGTTCCTGGATCAGGAACCAGCCGAAGCCGCCCTCGGGCAGCAGCAGGATCGCCTCGGCATCCTGGGGTGGCGGGCCGGTCCAGGGCAGGTCGTGCATGTCGAGGCAGGAGGAGGGCAGCGGCCGGCCGTCATCCGTCACCGCGCAGGCGATGCCGCCGACATGGCGCGCGACGCACAGGTGGATCAGCGGCGCATGCGGCCGGCCGCCCAGGCGCAGCGCCTCGTATCGGGTGCCGTGTTCGCAGATGTTGTTCAGCACCTCGGCCAGCGCCAGTTCCAGCTTGGCGATGACCTCGTCCCCGGCGCTGCCGTCGAACCTTTCGCGCAGGAACAGCAGCGCGGTGCGCACCGTGGCGGGATCGGCGCGGAAGATGCGGTGGAACATCGGTTGGCGGGGTGGCGGGGGCTGGCGAAGCCGCTTTCCGGCCGGTTCGGGCGAAACGCTCATCTTTCGGGGCCTTCGGGGCGCGCGGCGGGGATTTCGGCAGACTTGCGGATTGTCAGCACGGTGTCCATCCGCGTCAGGTGGAACACCCGCTCGACATTCGGGGTCAGCCCGGTCAGCGTCAGCTTTCGCCCCGCGGGCATGGCCTTGTAGATCGCGATTACCGCGCCAAGGCCGGAACTGTCCATGAACTCGACCCCGCGCAGGTCCAGCGTCACCTGCGCGCCGCCGCCGGCGATCATGCCGCGCACGCGGTCCTTGAAGGCGGTGGCAATGGCGGCGTCGAGGCGTTTTTCATCGACGCGGATCGTCAGCCCGTCGGGCTGGGGCAGCAATGTCAGTTGCATTCTGGCTTCCGCTGTTTTCTGTATGCTCGCCCCCGTTCTAGACCGGCAATCGTTACCGGCTGGTAAGCGTCGCACGGATTTTCGCGCCGGAAGACGCGAAAATAGGGCGCATTTTCATGATCCTTGCGACCGGCACCGGCCCGGTCGGGAAAATCCGAGGAAGCGGATCGGGCCCGCCGGTCCGGCCCCCGCCGTTTACGCCTCGCCCTCCAGCATCCCGCGCAGCTCATAGACCAGGTCCAGCGCTTCGCGCGCGCTGATCATGTCGGGGTTGAGGCCGCGCAGGCGGTCCTCGACCGCCGAGGGCTCGGCCTTGGCCGCGGGCGCCGGCGCGGGGGCGGCGCGGAACAGCGGCAGGTCGTCGAGCAGCGCGGCGGGCTTGCCGGTGCCCTGCCGTTCGCCGCTTTCCAGTTGGTGCAGGATGTCGCGGGCGCGCTCGACCACCGCGGGCGGCAGCCCCGCCAGCCGCGCCACCTGCACGCCATAGGAGCGGTCGGCGGCGCCCTTCCTGACCTCGTGCAGGAAGATCACCTCGCCCTCCCATTCGCGCACGGCGACGGTGGCGTTCTCGACGCCGGGCAGGCGGGCCGACAGGCTGGTCATCTCGTGGTAATGCGTGGCGAAGAGCGCGCGGCAGCGGTTGGTGGCGTGCAGATGCTCCATCACCGCCCAGGCGATGGAAAGCCCGTCCCAGGTCGCGGTGCCGCGGCCGATCTCGTCCAGGATCACCAGCGCGTGGTCGTCGGCCTGGTTCAGGATCGCCGCGGTCTCGACCATCTCGACCATGAAGGTGGACCGCCCGCGCGCCAGGTCGTCCGCCGCGCCGACCCGGCTGAAGAGCTGGCTGACCAGCCCGATATGGGCGCGGCGGGCGGGCACGAAGCCCCCGGCCTGCGCCAGGATGGCGATCAGCGCGTTCTGGCGCAGGAAGGTCGATTTGCCGGCCATGTTCGGCCCGGTGAGCAGCCAGATCGCCGGGGTTTCGCCCTCGGTCAGGGCGCAGTCGTTGGCGACGAAAGCCTCGCCCTTGCGCTTGAGCGCACGCTCCACCACCGGATGCCGGCCGCCCTCGATCACGAAGGCGCGGCTGGCGTCGACCTCGGGGCGCACCCAGCCCTCGCCCGAGGCGAGGTCGGCGAAACCGGCGGTCAGGTCGATCTCGGCCAGGGCGCGGGCCGCTTGTCCCACGGGGCCGGCCTGGTCCAGCACGGCGCGGGCCAGGCGGGCGAAGATCTCGCGCTCGATCTCCAGCGCGCGGTCGCGGGCGTTGAGGATGCGGGTCTCCAGCTCGGACAGATCGACCGTGGTGAAGCGGATCTGGTTCGCGGTGGTCTGGCGGTGGATGAAGCGCCCGTTCAGCGGCGGGGCCAGCATCCGCTCGGCATGGGTCGAGGTGGTCTCGATGAAATAGCCCAGCACGTTGTTGTGCTTGATCTTGAGGCTCTGGACGCCGGTCTCGGCGATGTAATCGGCCTGCATCCGGGCGATGACGCCGCGGCCCTCGTCGCGCAGGCGGCGGGTCTCGTCCAGGTCGTCGTCATAGCCCGGCGCAACGAAGCCACCGTCGCGGGCGAGCAGGGGCGGCTCGGCCACCAGCGCCTCGTCGAGCAGGTCGATCAGCGCGTCATGGCCGGTCAGGTCGCGCGCCGCCTCGGCCAGCACGGCGATCTGGTCGCAGCCCAGCATGGCGGCGATGGCCGCGCCCTGCGTCAGCCCGGCGCGGATCGCGGCCAGGTCGCGCGGCCCGCCCCGCTCCAGCGCCAGCCGCGACAGCGCCCGGTCCATGTCGGGGGCGCGCGACAGCGCCTCGCGCAGGTCGGCGGTCAGGCGCGGGTCGTCCACCAGATGCGCGACCGCGGCCTGGCGGGCGTGGATTTCGCCCAGGTCGCGCGATGGTGCGCTGATGCGGCGTTCCAAGAGCCGCGCGCCCCCCGCCGTCACCGTGCGGTCGATGGCGGCCAGCAGCGACCCCTCGCGCCCGCCCGACAGCGCCTGGGTCAGTTCCAGGTTGCGGCGGGTGGCGGCGTCGATCTGCATGGCGCCGCCAAGCGCCTCGCGCACCGGCGGGCGGATCAGCGGCATCCGGCCCTTTTGCGTCAGCTCCAGGTAGTCGGCGATGGCGCCCATGGCGGCCAGTTCGGCGCGGGAAAACTGGCCGAAGCCGTCCAGCGTCTCGACCTGGAACAGCGCGCAGAGCCGGCGCGTGCCGGCGGCGCTGTCAAAGCTCATCGCCGGCAGTTCGGTCAGCGCCGCGCCTGCCTCGGCGGCGGTCTCGTCCAGCCGCGAACCCTCGGCGGCCAGCAGCTCGCGCGGGGCATGGCGGGCGAGTTCGGGGGCCAGCCGCGCCGGCGGGCAGGGCATGACGCGGAAAGCGCCGGTGGAAATATCGACCCAGGCCAGCGCCGATTCCTCGCGCACCGTGGCGAAGCTGGCCAGGAAATTGTGCCGCCGCGCCTCGAGCAGCGATTCCTCGGTCAGGGTGCCGGGGGTGACCAGGCGGACCACGTCGCGGGCGACCACGGATTTCGAGCCGCGCTTCCTGGCCTCGGCCGGGTCTTCCATCTGCTCGGCGATGGCGACGCGGAAGCCCTTGCGGATCAGCGTCAGCAGGTAGGACTCAGCGGCATGGACCGGCACGCCGCACATCGGGATCGGCTCGCCCAGATGCGTGCCGCGCTTGGTCAGCGCGATGTCGAGCGCGGCGGCGGCGGCCACCGCGTCCTCGAAGAACATCTCGTAGAAATCGCCCATGCGATAGAACAGCAGCGCGCCGGGGTTGGCGTCGCGGATCGCAAGATACTGCGCCATCATCGGGGTGGGTTGGTCGCTCATGTCCAGCCTTGTCGCCTGCGGTCCCGTTCTTCTAGGGGATGCGCGGGCCGATGCAAACAGGATGCGGGCAAGTTGCGCCGGTGACGCAAGAATCCCGGTGACAGCCGCCTTTTGTTGCGGCATCGTCTGGCGGAAAACAGTCTTTGGGGCGAGGCGATGAAATCGTTGATTCTGGGCGCAATCATGCTGCCATTGGCGGGCGTGGCCGTCGCGGCCTGCCCGGATGTCTCGTTGATGCAGAATGCCGCGCGCGGCTGGATCGCCGGCCAGCGCCTGCCCGACCCCCTGGTGCGCACGCTTGAGGAGGGGGCCTGCGCCTATGCCAGCTTCCGCAGCGTGCTGGAGGCCGAACTGGGCGCCCCGGTGGGGGTGAAGGTCGGCTTCACCTCGAAGCCGGTGCAGGAACGCTTCGGCGTGACCGAGCCGGTGGCGGGCGCGCTGTTTGCGCCCATGCTGCTGCCGGACGGGGCGCGGCTGAGCCTTGCGGGCAGCCGCGAGCCGTTCTTCGAGGCCGACCTGGTCGTGACCGTGGGCAGTTCCGCCATCATGCAGGCCCGCACCCGCGAAGAGGTGGCGGCCGCGCTTCGGGACGTGCGGCCCTTCATCGAGCTGCCCGACCTGGCGCTGCAAAAGGACGTGATGCCGACCGGGCCCCTGATGGTGGCCTATGGCGTGACGCCTTGGCGCGGCGTGCTGGGCCGCGGCATCCCGATTTCGGATCTGCGCGATCCGGTCGCCGACCTGGCGGCGCTGACGGTGAACCTGAAGCTCGACGGCAAGAGCGTCGCGACCGGTTCGGGCGAGATGCTGCTGGGCCATCCGCTGGACGTGGTGCTGTGGCTGGTCCAGCAGGGCGGCTATGAGCTGAAGCCGGGCTCGGTGATCTCGCTGGGCTCGCTGGGCGGCCTGCATCCTGCCCGGCCCGGCCACCGGATCGAGGCCGAATATCGCATCGGCGGCCGGGCCATGAAGGTGGGGCTGGCGCTGGTGCCCTGACCGGGCGGCTAGGGTAGGCTGGAAAAAACCTTTGCCAACAGGGGAGTTCCGTCGCAAGACTGTCACGGGGGGCCGCTAGGTGGCATCCAGCCGCCTATGGGGCGTGTTCTGGAACGGAGTTGACCAATGACCATTCAATCGACCGCGGCGGGGCTGGCCGCGCTGAGCCTGCTGGCGGGTGCGGGTGTCGCCTCGGCGCAGGATCTGGCGGCGCTGGAAGAGGCCGCCAAGGCCGAGGGCATGCTGACCACCATCGCCCTGCCGCATGACTGGTGCAACTATGGCGGCGTGATCGAGGGCTTCAAGGCGAAATACCCCGAGATCCAGGTCAACGAGCTGAACCCCGACGCGGGCTCGGCCGACGAGCTGGAGGCGATCCGCGCCAACAAGGACAACAAGGGCCCGCAGGCGCCCGACGTGATCGACGTGGGCCTGTCCTTCGGCCCGCAGGCCAAGGCCGAGGGGCTGATCCAGCCCTACAAGGTCGCGACCTGGGACACGATCCCGGACGATGCCAAGGACGCCGAGGGCTATTGGTATGGCGATTATTACGGCGTGATGGCCTTTGGCGTGAACAGCGACCTGATCGACGCGGCGCCGAAAAGCTGGAAAGACCTGACCAAGCCGGAATACGCCAACGCCTTTGCGCTGGCGGGCGATCCGCGCGCCTCGGCCCAGGCGATCATCTCGGTCATGGCGGCCGGCATCGCGAATGGCGGCGAGCCGGGCGAGGCCTCGGGCCAGAAGGGCATGGAACTGATGGCCGAGGTGAACAAGGCCGGCAATTTCGTCCCCGTCATCGGCAAGTCGGCGACCATCGCCCAGGGCGCGACGCCGATCGTCACCGCCTGGGACTACAACCTGCTGTCCTGGCGCGACGGCCTGAACGGCAACCCGCCGGTCGAGGTGGTGATCCCCGAGGACGGCGTGGTCGCGGGCGTCTATGTCCAGGCGATCTCGGCCTATGCGCCGCATCCGAACGCGGCCAAGCTGTGGATGGAATACCTGTATTCGGACGAGGGCCAGCTGGGCTGGCTGAAAGGCTATTGCCACCCGATCCGCTTCAACGACCTGGTTGCGGGCGGCAAGGTGCCGCAGGAGCTGCTGGACGCGCTGCCCCCGGCGGACGCCTATGAAAAGGCGATCTTCCCGACGCTGGAGCAGCAGGAGGCCAACAAGAAGGTCGTGACCGAGGGCTGGGACGCCACCGTCGGCGCGGCGGTCCAGGAATAAGGCGCGGCGGCCCCGCCCGCACCGGCGGGGCCGCCCCGAACGGGCGAGGCGGAATGAGACAGATCGGCTGGAACTGGCTGGGCGTCCTGCCCTTTTTCGCCTTCGCGCTGCTGTTTCTGGTGCTGCCGACGATGAACATCGTCATCGGCGCCTTCCAGAACCCGCAGGGCGAGTTCACGCTGGCCAACCTGGCTGGGCTCGCCTCGCCGCGGATCGTGTCGAGCTTTGCCATCTCGATCAAGATCTCGCTGGCCTCGGCGCTGCTGGGTTGCCTGATCGGCTTTGCCATGGCGGCGGCGGTGGTGATGGGGGGCGTGCCGGGCTGGATCAAGGGGCCGCTGATGACCTTTTCCGGCGTCGCCTCGAATTTCGCCGGCGTGCCGCTGGCCTTTGCCTTCATCGCCACGCTGGGGCGGGTGGGGCTGGTCACGATGCTGCTGCGGCAATGGTTCGGCATCAACATCTATGCCATGGGCTTCAACCTGCTGTCGTTCTGGGGCCTGACGCTGACCTATCTGTTCTTCCAGATCCCGCTGATGATCCTGATCATCACCCCGGCGCTGGAGGGGCTCAAGCGCGAATGGCGCGAGGCGGCCGAGGTCTTGGGCGCCAGCACCTTCCAATACTGGCGCATGGTGGCGCTGCCGATCCTGTTCCCGTCGCTTCTGGGCACCTTCGCGCTGCTCTTTGCCAACAGCTTCGGCGCGGTGGCGACGGCCTATGCGCTGACCGGCTCGTCGCTGTCCATCGTGCCGATCATGCTGTTCGCGCAGATCCGCGGCGACGTGCTGCAAGACCCGCACCTGGGCTATGCCATGGCCTTCGGCATGATCGTCGTCACCGGACTGGCGAACCTCGCCTATGTCGTCATGCGTGCCCGCGCCGAGCGGTGGATGCAATGAGGCGGGTCTGGTCCTGGGCGGCGCTGATCGTCGGCGGGCTGTATTTCCTGCTGCCGCTGATCGGCACCATCGAGTTCTCGCTGCGGATGCGGCGCGGGGAATATTCGCTGGATGCCTATCGTTCGGTCCTGTCGGACCCGAATTTCCGCGCCACCTTCAGCTATTCGGTGGCCATGGCGGCTCTGACCATCCTGCTGGGGGTGCTGATCGTGGTGCCGACCGCCTATTGGGTGCGGCTGCGCCTGCCGCGGCTGCGCCCGGTGATCGAGTTCATCACCCTGCTGCCGCTGGTCATTCCGGCCATCGTCGTGGTCTTCGGCTATATCCGGCTCTACAACACCAGCTCGATCCTGCCGCTGACCGGCACCGCCTCGGGCACCAACCTGCTGCTGCTTTGCGGCTATGCCACGCTGGCGCTGCCCTATATGTATCGCGCGGTGGATACCGGGCTTTCCACGCTGGACGTGCGCTCGCTGACCGAGGCGGCGCAATCGCTGGGCGCCGGCTGGGCGCGGATCATCGTCCGGCTGATCCTGCCCAACGTGCTGGGCGCGGTGATGTCCGGCGCCTTCCTGTCCTTCGCCATCGTCATCGGCGAATTCACCATGGCGGCGCTGCTGAACCGTCCCGCCTTCGGCCCCTACATGCAGCTCCTGGGCGCGAACCGCGCCTATGAGCCGGCGGCGCTGGCGGTGATCGCCTTTGCCGTCACCTGGGGCTGCATGGGGGTGATGCAGCTGATCTCCCGCCTGTTCGGCACACGGATGCAAGCGAAATGACCTTCCTGACCCTCGACCATCTGCAGAAATCCTTTGGCCCGACCAGGGTGGTCCACGACTTCGACCTGGGCGTCGAGAAGGGCGAGTTCGTGTCCTTCCTGGGCCCCTCGGGCTGCGGCAAGACCACGGTGCTGCGCATGGTCGCGGGGTTCGAGACGCCGACGGCGGGCCGGGTGGTGATCGACGGGCGGGACGTGACGCGCCTGCGCCCGAACCAGCGCCAGATCGGCATGGTGTTCCAGTCCTATGCGCTGTTTCCGAACCTGACCGTGGCCGAGAACGTGGGCTTCGGCCTGCGCACCGCGGGGGTGCCGCGCGCCGAACGCGCCGGCCGCGTGGCCGAGATGCTGGCGCTGATCGGCCTGCCGGACCTGGGCGGGCGCTATCCCTGGCAGCTTTCGGGCGGCCAGCAGCAGCGCGTCGCGCTGGCCCGCGCGCTGGCGCCGCGCCCGCGCGTGCTGCTGCTCGACGAGCCGCTGTCGGCGCTGGACGCCAAGATCCGCGTCAGCCTGCGCAACCAGATCCGCGAGATCCAGCAGCAGCTGGCCATCACCACCATCTTCGTCACCCATGACCAGGAAGAGGCGCTGTCGATCTCGGACCGCATCGTGGTCATGCACAAGGGCATCGCCGACCAGACCGGCACGCCGGCGCAGATCTACAACCAGCCCGCGACCGATTTCGTGGCCGGCTTCGTCGGCACGCTGAACCGTTTCGAAGCCGAGGTGCTGGACCCGGCCCGCGGCCTCGTCCGCGTCGAGGGGGCCGAGATCGCGCTGGACCGCCCCTTGCCCGCCGGCCGCATCACCCTGGCGGCGCGGCCGGAAAGCCTGCGCATCGCCGCCGAGGGCATCCCGGCCGAGATCACCGGCGTCGAGTTCCTGGGCTCGGTCCAGCGGCTGCGGGCACGGGCCGCGGGACGCGAGGTGGTGCTGGACCGTTTCAACGAACCGGGGGTGGCATTGCCCCAGCCCGGCGCGCAGGTGCGCCTGGCGGCCGCGCAGGCCGGATGGCTGGTCCTGCCGGGCTGAGGGGCCGGGCCTATTTCCGGTTTTCGCCGCGGATGGCCAGCGCCCGGCGCAGGTGGCCGGGCAGGATGGCGAAGCCCTTGGCATAGCGCAGGAACAGCCGGCGCGGGTTGGACAGCATCCGCCACAGCCATTCCAGCTTGATCCGCCGCACCCATTGCGGCGCCCGGCGCTGGTGGCCCGACAGGAAGTCGAGCCCGGCCCCGATCGAGGCGAAGCCCACATCGCCAAGCGCGTCGCGGGCGCGGATGGCGAAAAGCTCTTGCCGCGGGGCGCCGAGCGCCAGGAAGCACAGCCGGGCGCCCGAGGCGCGGATGCGGGCGATGATCTGGTCCGCTTCCTCGCCCGTCGGGTCGAAGGGAAAGCCCGGCGCATGGGTCAGCGCGACGCGCAGCCCCGGCACCGCCGCCTGCATGCTGCGCGCGGCCAGCGCCAGCGATTCGTCGTTGCTGCCGATCAGCGCCACCGGCAGGCCGGCCCGCACCGCCTCGGCGGCCAGGGGCAGCACCAGGTCCGAGCCGGGCGCCAGCGCCACCGGCCGGCCGGCGATGCGCGACAGCCAGACGATGGGGTTGCCGTCGGCGCAGACCAGGTCATGCGCGCCGTAGGCGCTGCGAAAGCGGGCGTCCTCGCCCAGCCTTTGCAGGTGGTCCACGTTGATCGTGGCGATGGCGAAGCCGCGCCCCTCGGCCAGCCGCTGCCGCACCGCGGCCAGCAGCGCGGAAGAATCCCGACAATTGACGCGGACGGCATTGCCGTCGGGAAAGCTGAAATGCATGATAAGCCCTCGGGTCCGGCCGGAATCGACGGCAGGATGTGTTGGCGGCGAGGGGATTGCAACGTCCTTCGCACCGCCGGTCGACAAGGCGGGGACGGGAGTCGGGCCATGCCCATATTGGCCTTCATGGTGCTGGTGACCTGGCCGGTGGTGGTGGCGGTGCTGTTCCAGCGCATGGAGCGGGCGCAGGCGATGATCTGGTCGATCTTTGCCGGCTACCTGCTGCTGCCGCAGCTGGTCGAGATCGACGTGCCCGCCTTTCCCGGCCTGAACAAGCACATGGTCCCGGCGCTGGCCGCCGCCATCATGGTCTATTTCGTCACCAAGGAGCGCGCCCGCAACGAGCCCGCGCCGCCGCCCATGGGGCCCTGGGTGATGCTGCTTCTGGCGATGAACTTCGCCGCGCCCATCCTGTCGGCGCTGACCAATCCCGATCCGCTGATCGACGGCGTCAACTATCGGCCGGCCATGTCGATCAGCCAGGGCGTGGCCGACCTGATCGTGCAGACGCTGCTGCTGCTGCCCTTCTTCCTGGGCTACAAGCTGTTGTGGAATGCCAGGGGCGCCCAGCTATGGGCGCGCAGCCTGCTGCTGGGCGTCCTGTGCTATACCGTTCCCATGCTGATCGAACTGCGGATGAGCCCGCAGATCAACGTCTGGGTCTATGGCTATTTCCAGCACGATTTCGTCCAGACCATCCGCTATGGCGGCTATCGCCCCATCGTCTTCCTGGAGCATCCGCTGTGGGTGGCGCTGATGACGATGACCGCCTTCCTGGCCGCCATCGCCTTTGCCCGCAACGAGCCGACGCGGCGCAACATCCTGATCGCGGTCTACCTGGCCTGCATCGTCTTTCTGTGCAAATCGGCGGGGGCGCTGGTGCAATCGCTGATGGCGGCGCCGCTGGTGGCCTTTGCGCGGCCGCGCATGATGGTGCTGGTGGCGGCGCTGGTGGCCACCGCCGCCGTCTCTTATCCGACGCTGCGCACCACCCCGTGGATGCCGCTGCAGGGCATCGTCAACCTGGCCATGTCCATCTCGCCCGAGCGGGGGCGCTCGCTTGAGTTCCGGCTGATGAACGAAGAGGAACTGCTGGAGCGCGCGATGGAGCGGCCGGCCTTCGGCTGGGGCGGCTGGGGGCGGTCGCTGTTCTACGATCCCTATAACGGCCGGCTGACCTCGGTCCCGGACGGGCAATGGGTGATCCTGATCGGGGCGCGGGGCATCTTCGGCTACCTGGCGCAGTTCCTGCTGCTGCTGACGCCGATCCTGGCGCTGCTGCGGGCGATGCCGGGCGGCCGGTATCCGCCGCGCAAGGCCGAGATGGTGGTGCTTGGCGCGATCTCGCTGATGCTGGCGATGAACATGCTGGACCTGATCCCGAATGCGACCCTGACGCCGCTGACCTGGCTGACCGCCGGGGCGCTGCTGGGCAATGCCCGCCGGCTGCGGCAGGGCGCGGGCGAGTCGGCTGATCTGCCGGCGGTCCAGCGGATTCTGCCTAAAAAGGCAGGCCTGCGGACGGTTTTATAGGTTGGTCCGAAGCGCGGGATTCGCTATGCCGGATACGCGCGCCAGTTGTTAAGTCATTGCTGCCCACAGGGGCATTCCACGAGTTCAATGAGGCACCGCATGGCCTTTGACAAACCCGCCGTCGAAGACGGTGATATCGCTATCATCGGCATGGCCGCCCAGTTGCCGGGGGCCGCGGGGATCGCCGAATACTGGGACAACCTGTGCCGGGGCGTCGAGGCGATCCGCCGCATCCCCGAGGCCGAGCTGATCGCGCGGGGCGAGTCGCGGGCGCGGCTGTCGGACCCGAACTACGTCCCCTCGGCCGCCGTGCTGGAGCAGTTCGACGAGTTCGACGCCGAGTTCTTCGGGCTTTCGCCCAAGGAAGCGGCGATCATGGACCCGCAGCACCGCAAGTTCCTGGAAACCTGCTGGCACGCGCTGGAGGATGCGGCGCATCCGCCCGAGCGTTTCGCCGGCAATATCGGCGTCTGGGCCGGCTGCGGCATGGGCAGCTATTACTACTGGAACGTCTGCTCGAACCGCGACCTGGTCGATGGCGTGGGTCATTTCCTGCTGCGCCATACCGGCAACGACAAGGATTTCCTGTCCACCCGCGTCAGCCATGTCTTCGACCTCAAGGGGCCCAGCATCAGCGTGCAGACCGCCTGTTCCAGTTCGCTGGTGGCGATCCACATGGCCTGCCAGTCGCTGAACTCGGGCGAATGCGACATGGCGCTGGCCGGCGGCGTGACCATCGAGCTGCCGCATGGCCTTGGCTATCTCTACAAGGAAAACGAGATCCTGTCGCCCGACGGCCATTGCCATGCCTTCGACCATCGCGCGCAGGGCACCGTCTTCGGCAGCGGCGCGGCGGTGGTGACGCTGCGCCGGCTGCGCGACGCGCTGGCCGATGGCGACCATATCTGGGCGGTCATCAAGGGCTCGGCCATCAACAACGACGGCGCGGCCAAGGCCGGCTACCTGGCCCCCAGCGTCGAGGGCCAGGCGCAGGCGGTGGCCGAGGCGCTGGTCATGGCCGGGGTTTCCTCGGACAGCATCGGCTATGTCGAATGCCACGGCACCGGCACTGCGCTGGGCGACCCGATCGAGGTCGCGGCGCTGAACCAGGCCTATGCGCGGGTTTCGGACGGCACGCGGCAGGGGCCGTGCCGCATCGGCTCGGTCAAGACCAATATCGGCCATCTCGACACCGCCGCCGGCAGCGCCGGGCTGATCAAGTCGGCCCTGGCGGTGCATCACGGGCAGCTCCCGGCCAGCCTTGGCTACGAGGCGCCGAACCCCGCCATCGACTTCGAGGGCGGGCCGTTCCAGGTCAACGACCGGCTGTCGGACTGGCCGGTGCCGGGGCCGCGCCGTGCCGGGGTGAACTCGCTGGGCGTCGGCGGTACCAATGCGCATGTGATCGTGCAAGAGCCGCCCCTGGCCGAGGCGTCGGGGGAATCCGACTGGCCGTTCCACATCATCGCCGTCTCGGGCCGCAGCAAGGCGGCGCTGGACGCCAATTCGGCCGCGCTGGCGGGTTGGCTGGCGACCAACCCGGCCGTGGACATGGCCGATCTGTCCTTTACCCTGACGCAGGGCCGGCGGCAGTTCGACCGCCGGCGCGTGCTGGTCGCGCATGATGCGGCCGAGGCGGCGCGGCTTCTGGCCGATCCCGACCCGCTGCTGGTCTTCGACCACCAGCAAGCCGGCGACCCGGCCGAGGCGGTGTTCATGCTGCCCGGCGGCGGTGCGCAATATGCCGGCATGGCGCGCGGGCTTTACGAAACCGAGCCGGTGTTCCGCGAATGGATGGACCGCGGCCTCGACCACATGGCGGCCGCGCATGGCGCCGACCTGCGCGCGCTGTGGCTGCCCCAGCCGGGGGCCGAGGCCGAGGCGGACCGGCGGCTCCTGCAGCCCTCGCTGCAGCTGCCGCTGCTGATGATCACCGAATATGCGCTGGCGCAGCTGTGGATCAGCTGGGGCGTGACCCCCGCCGCGCTGATCGGCCATTCCATGGGCGAGAATACCGCCGCCTGCATCGCCGGGGTGATGAGCTTCGAGGATTGCATCGGCCTGGTGCGCCTGCGCGGCCTGCTGTTCGACCGGGTGCCGGCGGGCGGCATGCTATCGGTGCCGCTGGCGCCCGAGGATTTCGCGGCCGAGCTGGCCGAGCTGGGGCTGGACCTGGCGGCGGTGAACGGGCCGGGCCTGTCGGTGGTCTCGGGCCCCGATGCCGCGCTGGACCGCTTTGCCGAGCGCATGGCGGCGCGCGAGGTGGAATGCCAGCGCATCGCCATCTCGATCGCGGCGCATTCGCGGCTGCTCGACGGGATCCTGGCCGAATTCCGCGCCTATCTCGCCTCGATCCCGCTGAATGCGCCGCAGATCCCGATCATCTCGAACCGCTCGGGCCAGCCCTTGACCGCGGCCGAGGCGACCAGCCCCGACTATTGGGTCGCGCATCTGCGCGGCACGGTGCGCTTTGCCGATGGCATCGCCCATCTGGCGCAGGTGCCGGGGCGGGTGTTCGTCGAGGTCGGGCCGGGCCGCGCCATGCAGGCCATGGCCAAGGCGCATCCGGCGGTCGCCGCCAACCAGGTGATTTCCACGCTGCGCCACCGTGACCATGCGACCAGCGACGACAGCTATTTCATGGGCGCCCTGGCGCGGTTCTGGGCCTGCGGCGGGCAGATCGACTGGGACCAGGTCTGGGGCGGCGCGCGGCGCCAGCGCCTGTCGCTGCCGGGCTATGCCTTCCAGCGCAAGCGCTATTTCATCGAACGCGCCACCCATGCCGCGACCGAGGCGGCCTCGGAACTGGCCCGGATCGACGCGCCCGCCGATTGGGGCTGGCGTCCGGCGTGGAAACTCGCCTCGCCGAATATCGAGATCGGGCCGCAGGGGCCGGTGGCGCAGGGCGCGCGGACCTGGCTGGTCTTTGCCGACGAGCTGGGCCTTGCCGCGCGCCTGACCGAGGCGCTGCGCGCCCGCGGCCAGCGCGTCGCCGTGGTCGAGGTGGGCGATACCTTTGCCGACAAGACGGTTGCGGGCGGCGACGGCCGTTTCCTGCTGCCGGTCGAATCCGACCGCGAGGGCTATGAGATGCTGCTGGCCGCGCTGGCCGGGCAGGACATGGTGCCCGACCGCATCCTGCACCTGTGGTCGGTGACGCAGGGGGCTAAGTTCCGCCCCGGCTCCAGCCTGCTCAACAGCCAGCTGGAGCGCGGCTTCTTCGGCCTGCTGCACCTGGCCCAGGCCATCGGCGCCGAGCTGCCGGATGCAAAGCTGGACCTGATCGCCATCTGCAACGACGCGCTGCGCGTCGCGGACGAACCCGCCCCGGTGCCGGAAAAGGCCACCGCCGCCGGGCCGATCCGCGTCATGCCGCATGAGATGCCGAATATCCGCGCCCGCCTGGTGGACATCCGCCTGCCGGCGAAGGGCCTGGACGCGCTGGCCGCCAACCTGCTGGAAGAGGCGCTGGCCCCCTCGGGCGCTGCCGTCGCCGCATGGCGCGACGGGCGGCGGTTCGAACAAAGCCTGGAGCGGGTGGCGCTGGAGGATGACGGCATGGCCGCCATCCCGCAGGGCGCGGCCTGCCTGATCACCGGCGGCTTCGGCGGCATCGGCCAGGCCATCGCGCGCGAACTGGCGCAGCGCGGCGGCGCGAAACTGGCGCTGACCACGCGCGGCCGGGTGGATTCGCCCGCCGTCATGGCCTCGGTCCGGCAACTGGAATCGCTGGGCGCCGAGGTGCTGGCGATCCGCGCCGACGTGACCAGCCCCGAGGACATGGCCCGCGCCGTGGCCGAGACGCGGGCGCGCTTCGGCAGCCTGGACGTGGTGCTGCATGCCGCGGGCGTGATCCGCGACAGCCTGATCGCGGCCAAGACCGACGACGAGGCCTGGGACGTGCTGGCGCCGAAGCTGCTGGGCACCCGCGCGCTGATCGAGGCGCTGGCGGAAAATCCCGCGAAGCTGACGGTGCTGTTCTCCTCGACCTCCTCGGCGATCGCGCCGGCGGGGCAGGCGGATTACGTCGCCGCCAACGAATACCTGAACGCGGTGGCGCGCTCGGCACCGCAGGCGCTGGGCCGGGTTGTCGCGGTCAACTGGGGCGTCTGGGCCGATGCCGGCATGGCGGCGCGGGCGATGGGGCTGGACACGGCCTCGGCCGTGGCGGTGCCGCAAGGGCGGCCGCTGCTGGACGAAAGCCTGCCCATGCCGGGCGGGCGCGAGTTCCGCACCGCGCTGAAGATGCAGGACTGGATCATCGGCGGCCACAAGACCGCCCAGGGCCAGGCGCTGATGCCCGGCACCGGCTGGATCGAACTGGTGGCCGAGGCGGCGCTGGAATGCGGGCTGAGCCTGCCGCTGGCGATCCGCGACCTGGAATTCCGCCGCCCGGTGCTGGTTTCCGACACCGCGCTGGTCAGCACCCGCGTTTCGCCCGAGGGCGATGCCATGCGCATCGAGATCCTCGACGATCCGCAGGGCGAGCCGAATGTCTCGGCCCTGGTCGCGGGCTTGCAGGAACCGGCGCCCGAGCCGCTGGCCGGCGGCGGGCCATGGGACCGGGACGGGCAGGGCGCGGCGCTGCCTTCGGCGCAGGAAGGCCGGATGGCGTTCGGCCCGCGCTGGCAGGTGCTGCGCCGCTATCGCGTCACCGGCGACGAGGGCGTGGCGGAGCTGTCGCTTGCGCCCGAATACGCCGCCGAGGCCGGGGAATGGCTGGCGCATCCGGCGCTGATGGACATCGCGACCGGCTGGGCCATGCAGCTGATCAAGGGCTGGACGCCCGAGAACCTGTGGGTGCCGATGGGCTATGGCGCGATCCGGCTTTACGCGCCCTTGCCGGCGCAGGTGGTCAGCCGCATCCGCAATGCGGGCGAAAACACCGATGCGCAGGGCATGGCGCAATTCGACATCACCCTGGCCGCGCTGGACGGCACGGTCGTCGCCGAGATCCGCGGCTTTGCCCTGCGCAAGCTGGCGGCGGCCATCGCCGCCACGCCCGCGCGCAGCCAGCCGCCCCGCAGCCTGTCCCCGGCCGAGCGCCGCTTGCAGCACAACATCAGCCAGGGCATCCCGGCCGCCATCGGGCCTGCGATGCTGAGCCGGGCGATCTCGACCGGGCTTTCTCAGGTCTATGTCTCGTCGCTGGACCTGCCGGCGCTGATCGCCGAGGCGGGGGTGGTCGAGGATGCCGCGCCCGCCGAGGGCGGGTTCGAGCGTCCCGACCTCGACAGCGATTTCGTCGCCCCGGCGCCGGGCATCCAGGCGGAACTGGCGGCGATCTGGTCCGGGCTGCTGGGCATTGCCCAGGTCGGCGCGGCGGACAGCTTCTTCGACCTGGGCGGGCATTCGCTGATCGCGGTGCGCATGTTCGGCCAACTGCGCAAGGCCTTCGGCGTCGACCTGCCGATCTCGACCCTGTTCGAGGCGCCGACCATCGCGCAGCTGGCCGCGCTGGTCGAGGAACGCACCGGCCCGCGCGAGCTGGTCTCGCCCGACAACGTGCGCGAATTGCCGGTCGCGGCCCGGCCGCGGTTCCGTTTCCTGGTCGACATGGGCGGGCGGGGCGAGGGCACGCCCTTCTTCATGGTCGCCGGCATGTTCGGCAATATCATGAACCTGCGCCAGCTGGCGCAGCGGCTGGGGCCGGATCGCCGCTTCTGGGGCATCCAGGCGCGCGGCCTGCTGGGCGACGACAAGCCGCATGAGGATTTCGCCGAGGCCGCCCGCGACTATATCGCGGAGCTGCGCCAGGTGCAGCCGACCGGCCCCTATCTGATCGGCGGCTTCTCGGGCGGTGGGCTGACCGCCTATGAGATGGCGCGGCAGTTGCGCGCGGCGGGCGAGGAGGTGGCAATGCTGGTCATGCTCGACACGCCCCTGCCGCTGCGCGAGCCGGTCGGCCGCAAGGACCGGCTGATGATCCGCCTGGGCGAATTGCGCGAGGGGGGCGCGGGCTTCGTCTGGAAATGGCTGCGCGACCGCGTGGCCTATGAATTCCAGCGCCGCAGCAAGGCCAAGGCGGTCGAGGCCGAGGTCGGCGCCGAGGCGACCGGCGCCTTCCACGACCTGGCCATCGAGGCGGCCTTCCTGGCGGCGCTGCCCCGGATGCGGCTTTCGGTCTGGGACGGGCCGGTGGCGATGTTCCGCCCGCCGCTCGACAAGCGCTGGAAGGTGACGGGCGGGCGCTGGATCAATTCCGGCCGCGACTATGTGGTCGAGGATAACGGCTGGACGCCCTGGATGCCCGACCTGCGGGTGATCGAGGTGCCGGGCGACCACGATTCCATGGTGCTGGAGCCGAACGTGCGCCGCCTTGCCTCGGTCCTGCGCGAGATCCTGCGCGATGCCGATGCGGACGCCCCGGCAAGGATCAAGGCGGCAGAGTGACCATGGACCCCGATGCAGCCCCGCCCAGCGTTCATGTCATCGTGCTGAACTGGCGCACGCCAGAGATGTCCTTGCAGGCCGCCGAGGCCGCATTGCGCGAAATGCAGGGCATCGACGGCGGGTTGACCATCGTGGACAACGATTCCGGGGACGGCAGCTACGAGGCGATGCAGGCGGGCGTGCAGGCGCGCGGCTGGCCTTCGGATCGCGTCGCGGTGGTGCAATCGGGCTGGAACGGCGGCTTTGGCGCCGGCAACAACCATGGCATCCGCCGGGGCCTGCCGGACGGGCGCCGCGCCGACCTGGTCTATCTGCTCAATTCGGACGCCATCCCGCAGCCCGGTGCGATCCGGGCGCTGGTCGATTACCTGGGCGCGCATCCGCGGGTCGGGATCGCCTGCTCGCGGCTGCGCGGCACCGACGACATGCCGCACAGCACCGCCTTTCGCTTTCCCTCGGCATTGGGCGAGTTCGAATCGATGAGCCGCACCGGGCCGATCTCGCGCCTGCTCAGCCGCAAGGTCGTCTCGCTGCCCCAGCCCCAGGTCTCGGGACGGGTGGACTGGTCGGCGGGGGCCTCGATGATGATCCGCATGGAGGTGCTGGAGCGCATCGGGCTCTTCGACGAGGGGTTCTTTCTTTACTACGAGGAAACCGACCTGTGCCGTCGCGCGGCGCGGGCTGGCTGGCAGACGCATTACGTCGTCGAAAGCCTGGTGCTGCATATCGGATCGGTCAGCACCGGCATGAAGGAATGGAAGCGCGCGCCGGATTACTGGTACGATTCGCGGCGGCGCTATTTCGAGAAACATCATGGGCGGCTGGGTGCGCTTTGGGCCACGGTCGCCCATCTGGGGGGCGCGGGGGTGTTCCGCCTGCGCTGCCTTATGTCGGGGCGCAAGCCGGATGGGCCGCCGGGCCATCTGGCGCAGCTGACGCGCCACGCCTTTCGCCCGCAACCAAAGCCCGTTCATGTTGAAAAGGGTAAGCCATGACGCAATTTTCCGCGATTCTGGTGGGTAACGAATCCTTGCTGCGCCACGCGGCCGAGACGCTGCTGGCGCGCGGGCATCGCATCAATGCCGTGGTGACGCGCAATCCCGACCTGCGCGACTGGGCGCAGGGCGCCGGGCTGGCGGTCGAGGACCAGGACGCGCCGCTGCCCGCCGATGCGCCCGCGGCCGACTGGCTGTTCAGCGTCGCCAACCTGTCGATCCTGCGACCCGAGATGCTGGCGCGCGGCCGGCTGGGCGCGATCAACTTCCACGACGGGCCGCTGCCCCGGCTGGCGGGGCTGAACGCCCCGGTCTGGGCGATCATCGGGGCCGAGCCGCAGCACGGCGTCACCTGGCACATGATCGAGGGCGGCGTGGATGAGGGCGACATCCTGACCCAGCGCCTGTTCGAGATCCGCGAGGACGACACCGCGCTGACGCTGAACGCGCGCTGCTTTGCCCGCGGGGCCGAAAGCTTTGCCGATGTGGTGGCGCAGCTCGAGGGCGCCGGCCCGCAGCGGCAGCGCCAGGATCTGTCGCAGCGGACCTATGTCGGCCGCGACAAGCGCCCCGAGGCGGCGGCGGTGCTGGACTTCACGGCTGCCGCGGCGCGCATCGGCGCGCTGGTGCGCGGCCTTGACCATGGCGGCTACTGGAACCCGCTGGCCATGCCCAAGGTCCGGCTGGCCGACCGCGTGCTGCTGGTCGCGGGTTTCGAGGGCATCGAGCCCGCCGTGGCCCCGCCCGGCACGGTGCTGTCCCATGACGGCGCCTCGGCGCTGATCGCGGCGGCGGACGCGGCGGTGCGGCTGCGCTTTGCCGGCGACTTGCCCCCGGTGGGCACGGTGATCCCGCCGCTTTCCAGCGAGGAGGCCGCGCGGCTGACCGACCTGGCCGGGCAGGCGGCGAAGCATGACGGCTTCTGGCGCGCGCGGCTGGCGCGGATGAACCCGGCGGTGCTGCCGGGCGAGGGCTCCGGTTCCAGCCAGCGCGTGCAGCTGATGCCCGGCGCGGGGCCCGCGCGGATCGCGCTGGCCGCCTCGCTGATGGCGCGGCTGGCGGGGCAGGCCGCCTTCGACCTGGCCCTGCGGCCCGCGGCCCAGCCCGAGGCGGCCGGGATCGTCGCCGACTGGCAGCCTCTGGCGGTCGAGGCGCCGGGCGAGCGGACGCTGGCCGATCTGGGACAGGCGCTGGCGGCGCAGATCGCCGAACAGGCCAGGCGCGGCTTCTTCATGGCCGACCTGCTGCACCGCGCGCCCGAACTGCGCGACATGGCCACGCCGGACCTGGCGCTCAGCCTGGATGCCCGCGGCCGGGTCCGGGATGCGGCGCTGTGCGTGACCCTGACCGAAACCGGCGCCTGGCTGGACCATGATCCGGCCCGCGTCACGCCCGCGCAGGCGCAGCGGCTGGCCCGCGCGCTGGACGGCGGCCTGGCGCTGCCCGGCTCCACCACGCTGCGCGACATCCCCCTGATGGACGCGGATGAGCGCGAGGCGCTGCTGGTCGCCCGCAACGCCACCCAGGCCGAGGTGCGGCTGGCCTGCATCCACGGGCTGATCGCCGAGACGGCCGCGGCCGACCCGGATGCCGTGGCGCTGGCCTTCGAGGATCGCACCCTGACCCGCGGCCAGCTTGACCGGGCCGCCAATGCGCTGGCGGCGAAGCTGGTGGCGATGGGCGTGGGCCCGGACCAGCCGGTCGGGCTGTTCGCCCGCCGCTCGCCCGAGCTGGTGATCGGCGCGCTGGCGATCTGGAAGGCGGGCGGCGCCTATGTGCCCCTGGACCCGGACTATCCCGCCGACCGCATCGAGCTTTACATCCAGGACAGCGGCGCCGGGGTGGTGCTGGTGCAGGACGGGCTGGCCGACCGGCTGCCGGCGCATGGCGCGCAGGTGGTGGGCATCCCGACCGACCTGCCGCATGGGCTGGTGGCGGCGCCGGTCAGCGCCGTCGGGCCGCAGAACCTGGCCTATCTGATCTATACCTCGGGCTCGACCGGCCGGCCCAAGGGGGTGATGGTCGAGCATCGCAACGTCGCCAATTTCTTCGCCGGCATGGACGCGGTGATCCCGCACCGGCCGGGCGATGCCTGGTTGGCGGTCACGAGCCTGTCCTTCGACATCTCGGTGCTGGAGATCTTCTGGTCGCTGGCGCGCGGCCTTCGGCTGGTGATCGCGGGCGAGGAATCGCGGCTGGCGGTGTCCTCGGTCCCCGCCCAGCCGCGGCGCGAGGTTTCGGGCGGCATGGATTTCAGCCTGTTCTATTGGGGCAACGACGACGGGCCGGGGCCGAAGAAATACCAGCTGCTGCTGGAGGGCGCGCGCTTTGCCGACCAGAACGGTTTCGTCGCGGTCTATACGCCGGAACGGCATTTCCACGCCTTCGGCGGTCCCTATCCGAACCCGGCGGTTTCGGGCGCGGCGGTGGCGGCGGTGACGAAGAACATCTCGGTGCGCGCCGGCAGCTGCGTGCTGCCGCTGCACCACCCGGCCCGCGTGGCCGAGGAATGGGCGGTGATCGACAACCTGACCTCGGGGCGGGCGGGGCTGGCCATCGCCTCGGGCTGGCAGCCGGACGATTTCGTGCTGCGCCCGGAAAACGCGCCGCCGAACAACAAGGCGGCGCTGGCCCAGGGCGTCGAGCAGTTGCGCCGGCTGTGGCGCGGCGAGGCGGTCGAGTTCCCGCGCAAGGACGGCAGCATGTTCGGCGTGGTGACGCAGCCGCGCCCGGTGCAAAGGGAACTGCCGCTGTGGTTGACCGTCGCCGGCAACCCGGAAACCTGGATCGAGGCCGGGCGACTGGGCATGAACGTGCTGACCCACCTGCTGGGGCAAAGCATCGACACGGTGGAAAGCCGCATCAAGGATTACCACGCCGCGCTGCGCGAGGCCGGCCATGATCCGGCGCGCTTCACCGTCACGCTGATGCTGCATACCTGCCTGGCCGAGGATCGCGAGACGGCGCGCGAGATCGCCCGCGAGCCGATGAAGAACTACCTGAAGAGCGCCGCGGCGCTGGTCAAGCAATATGCCTGGGACTTCCCGGCCTTCCGTCGCCCGGCGGGCATGACCAACCCGATGGCCATCGACCTGGGCTCGCTCAGCGAGGAAGAGCTGGACGGCATCCTGGAATTCGCCTTCCTGCGCTATTTCGAGGATTCGGGCCTGTTCGGCTCCCTCGAGGATGGGATCGCGCGGGTCGAGCAGCTGAAGGCCATCGGCGTGGGCGAGATCGCCTGCCTGATCGACTATGGCATCGCGCCCGAGCAGGTGATGGCCGGCTTTCCGCTGCTGGCGCGGCTGCGGGCCGAGGTGAACCCGCATGGCGCCGAACCCGAGGAGGGCGATTTCTCGATCGCGGCGCAGATCCGGCGCTGGAACGTGACGCATCTGCAATGCACCCCCAGCATGGCGCGCATCCTGGTTTCGGACCCGCAGGTGGCGGCGGCCATGGCCGGGCTGACATGCGTGATGGTGGGCGGCGAGGCGCTGCCGCCCTCGCTGCTGGCCGAGATCAAGGCGGCGACGCGGGCGCGGGTGTTGAACATGTATGGCCCGACCGAGACGACGATCTGGTCCACGGTGGCCGACCTGAGCGACGGCGGCGCGGTGACGCTGGGCCGGCCGATCGCCAATACCCAGGTCTATGTGCTGGACGGCGACGGCGTGCCGGTGCCCCCCGGCGCGCAGGGCGAGCTGTGGATCGGCGGCCATGGCGTGACCCGCGGCTATTGGCGGCGCGAGGATCTGACCGCGGCGGCCTTTCGCCCCGATCCCTTCGTGCCGGCGGATCGCGCCGCGCCTTGGGGCGCACGCATCTATCGCACCGGCGACCTGGTGCGCTGGCGCGAGGACGGCGGGCTGGACTATATCGGCCGGGCCGACCACCAGGTGAAGCTGCGCGGCTTCCGCATCGAGCTGGGCGAGATCGAGGCGCAGCTGGCCAGCCTGCCCGGCGTGCGCGAGGCGGTGGCGCTGGTGCGCGAGGACGTGCCCGGCGACAAGCGGCTGGTGGCCTATGTCACCGGCGCGGCCGAACTGTGCGAAAAGGCGCTGCGCGAGGCTCTGCTTGCGCATTTGCCGGCGCATATGGTGCCGGGGCGGATCCTGCGGCTTGAGAAGATGCCGCTGACGCCGAACCGCAAGATCGACCGCAAGCATCTGCCGGTGCCGGGGGCCGTCGCGCAGGCTCCGGCGGGGGGGGCGCCCGCGGCGGCCCACCGGGCCGCCCCCCCCCCCGCGGCCGGCGCCCCCAGCGCCCCCCCCCCCCAGGGACTGGCGCCGGCGGGGCAGGCGCCGTGGGGCCGGGGGGCGGGGGGGGGGGGGAACGGGCCCCGCGGCACATTCTTTTCTCTCCGCGGGGGCTTCCCGCGGGGG
>NZ_JRKO01000020.1 GCF_000763885.1 Paracoccus versutus
GCCGTGCCCCAGCCCGCGCCCGTCGCCGCCCCGGCGACCGCGGCACCGGGCCTGACCGGCGCGGCACCCCCCGCGGTGCCCGAGGAATCGCTGGACGCAAGCGAGTTCCGCGAAGCCGCCGACGAGGCGCTGGCCGAACATGGCGTGGACGACGCGACCCTGGCCAAGGCCGAGGAAGGCCCGCTGCGCGCCATCGGCGACGACAAGGACGAGCTGAACGAGAACGTGGACGGCGCCGCGACCGACGCCCGCGCGACCGAGACCGCCGCCACGCAAGAGGCCGCGGCGGGGCTGGCCGCGACCGAGGCCGAAAGCGTCGGCGGGATGGAGGCCGGGCGGGAGGCGGCGCAAGAGGCGGTGAGCGGCGAGCAGACCGGCACCCGCTCGGGCGAAGAGACCGGCCAGCGCAGCCTGGCCGAACAGATCAACGCGACCTATGCCACCGCCGAGGGGCAGGTGAACGAAAAGCTGGGCTCGCTGGAAAGCGATGCGGTGCAAAGCTTTCGCGACCGCCAGGGCCAGCGGCTGGAGGCCTTTGCCTCGGGCGTCCGGGCCGATCTGGAGGCGTTCAAGGCGCGGCGCTATACCGGCGCCAAGGGGCTTTACAACCGCGCGCGGGACTGGCTGCTGTCGATCAACAGCCTGCCCGAGGTCAAGGCACTCTACGACCGCCACCGCAACCAGTATATCGCCGACATCGACGCGCTGCTGAACGAGATCCGCGGCAGCATCCAGCGCACCATCGACGACTGCAAGGCCATCCTGGCCGAGGCGAAGGCCGCCATCGACCAGCTGGTCGAGGCCAACAAGGGCAACCTGGACGCCGAGGCGCAGGCGGCGCTGACCCGCGCGCAGGCGCAGTTCCAGGCGATGGAAAGCCGCATCGAGGCGACGCAGCGCGCCGCCCTTGCCGCGCTGGACCGCGAACGCGAGCGCGCCATCCGCGAGATGGATGCGAAGCTGGCCGAGATCCAGGCCGAGAATGCCGGCCTCGTCGATCGCATCGCCGCGGCGATCAAGGCGCTGGCCGATGCGCTTGGCGAGTTCATGGCGCTGATGGCGCGGGTGACGCGGATGGGGATCGGCGCATTCCTGTCGGCGGCCGGGTCGCAGGCGCAGGAAGGGGTCAAGAACCACCTGTGGGATTCGCTGAAGGAAACCTTCAAGGAATGGTTCTTCAACAAGGTTCCCGGCCTGCAGCTGCTGATGAACCTGCCGCCGAACTGGGTCGAGATGCTGACCGCGCTGGCGACCAGCATGATCGGCCTGATCACCGAAAGCCTGCCCCTGCTGATGCCCGCGATGGCGAGCGCCGCGATGATCTGGCTGGCCACCCAGCTTGCGCTGAAGCTGATCCCCGGCGCGGGCGCGATCATGGCGGTGATCGACGCGATCCGCGCGGCCTGGTCGCTGGTGCAGTCGCTGTTCTCGGCCGCCCGCGCCTTCCTGGAATTCGTCATGCAGGTGGCGGCGCCCGGCAATGGCGCGGCGGCCTTCGCGCGCGCCCTGGCGCATGGCATCGTCGCGGCGGTGGACATGGTGCTGACCTTCCTTGGCGTCGATGCGCTGATCCGCCGCCTGCTGGGGGCCATCGCGCGGCCCTTCGGCCGCATCGTCGCCCGCATCCAGCAGCGTTTCCGCCAGTTCATGGAGCGCCGGCGGCGGCGCAGCGGCGACCGGCGCGCGGGCGGCCGGGGGCGGCGGCGCGATGACGGGGACGACCGCGGCGGCAGCGCCGATGCCCGCCGCCGCGCCCGCGACCAGGCCCGCCGCGACCGCCGCGCCGCGGACCGCCGCCAGCGGGACCGGGATCGCGGCCGCGACCGCAGGCGCGAGCGTTCCGAAAGCGATGCCGACCGCCGGCGCCGCCGCCGCCAGGAGGAAGAGCGCCGCCAGCGCGAACGGCTGGACCGGGCGGTGCGGGCGATCCAGCCGCAGGTCCAGCAACTGGCGCGGCGCGGCGTCTCGCGCCTGGGCCTTGGCGCAAGGCTGACCTTCTGGCGGCTGCGCTATCGCCTGACCTCGCTGGAACGGCAGGGCGATTCCATCGTCGCCCGGATCAACCCATCTTCCCCCGCGGGGCGCATCGCGCAGCTCAGCCCGGCGCGCATCGGCCGGGCGCTGGAGCCGATCCTGCGCGAGGCCGAACGGCTGTTCGAGCAGGAGCGGGCGTCCAATCCCGCCGTTCGCGCCCAGTCGGCCGAGCTTGAGCGGCAGATGCGCGAAGGCCGCGAGGTCACGGCCGGCGCGGGCCTGAACGAGGCCGATGTCGTCTTTGCCGGGCGCCGGTTCCTGTCCGCTCCGGGCCAGTTGCCCCTGCCCTTGGGTCGGGCAAGGTTCGGCAGGTTCTCGGGGCCGTTCCACGCCTCGATCAGCATGCCGGGCAGCCGGCCGGCCTATATCCGCGACGTGCGGCGTTCCTCGATGCTGTTCCAGGCGAATGCGCCCGCCTACGAGGGGTTCCGGGCCGAACATCTCGACAGCCCTGACGCGGGCCAGCTGCGCAACGTGGTGGAACCCATTCGCGCGCCGGGCCAGCTTGCGGCGCGCGCCACCGCCCGCTCATTGGAGGAACGCGGCATGATCGACCCGCGGCTCGAGGCGGCGCGCGGCGAATACGCCCCGATGGCGCCGCGCGGCGCCTCGGTCGCCGCCGACCAGGACTTCCGGGGCCGCCAGGACAGGGGCAGCTTCACCCGCGGCCAGATCGCGAGTGCCCGCCAGGCCCGCCACAGGCGCACCGGCAATATCTTCAAGCTTCTCGACCGGGTGCTTCGGCAGCAGGCCGGCGCCATGACGGTGCTGGGCGAGGACCAGGCCCTGCGCGACCTTGCGCAGGCGTTTCGTTCATGGGCATTATCGAACGTAAGCCGCGCGGGCCGCCGCGCCTCGACCCCGGCCGAGCAGGCGGCGGCGGCGCAGCAGCTCATCGCCAGCATGGTCGCCTTCCTCAGGAGCCGATACCCATGACCCAGGGCCAGGATGACGACGACCTGCTTTCCTTCGGCAGATATGTCGCGCTCGAGGACGACCTCGACAAGGTCAGGCAAGGCGCGTTCGAGGCGATCCGGCTGCTGAATGCGGAAACGCCGCTAGACCTTTTCACGGTGCCGGACATGGCGGGGGATTCCGCGGGCGCGATCCGCTGGATGGAGTCGCATGACCCCGAGCTTCTGGTGACGCTCACGCTCGACCGGACCAACCGCATCGCCCATGTCGATGCCCAGGCCAGCGACCCCGAGGCCGCCGCCGCGATCCTGCAAGCCTTCGACGCGACCGCAGCCTATGGGACGCTGGACCAGCATCTTGCCCTGCTGGCGCGTGACGACAGCGAGCGGCAACTGGTCCGGGTGGCCCTGGCGGCCGTGGGACAGGACTACGACCAGCGGGTCGCCGATGCCTTTGCCAAGGCCTTCGCCTCGCCGCTGGCGGGGCACAGGAGGGCGGCGACCTATGCGGTCCGCGTCCTGGGATGGCCCGTGCTGGCCGAGGCGCTGGCCAAGGCGGAGCCGGACGAGCCGGACGAAGAATTGCGGCGCCTGATGCGCACCGTCCTCGATCACAGCGCGCCCTGAAGGCATCCCGTCCCCTGCAACCCGCAAAGCCGCTTTGGCCGGAACCTGCAAAGCCCGCGCGGCTGGCCGCAGCGAAAACCGCCATTCCGCATTCCGAGTGGGTATTCCCCCTGAACCTCCCGGAAGCATCTGGCGAGGTTCGGCGGAGCCCCGTAGGATGGGCGATGCGGGGGATGCCGGCGCTTCCCTGCCGGCCTTGGCCAGTCCATCCGCGTCTCAAGGGAAACCACTGCATGACGATCACCAACCAGGACGAACTCGACGGGCTGAAGGACATCGGCCGGATCGTCGCCAACACCATGCAGGCCATGGCGAAGGCGCTGGAACCCGGCATGACCACCGGCGAGCTGGACGGGATCGGCCGCACGCTGCTGGATCGCGAGGGTGCCGTCCCGGCACCGCAGTCCACCTATGGCTTTCCCGGCGCGACCTGCATCAGCGTGAACGAGGAAATCGCCCATGGCATTCCCGGCGGCCGGGTGATCGCGGCGGGAGACCTGGTCAATATCGACGTCTCGGCCTCGAAGAACGGCTATTTCGCCGATACCGGGGCGACATATCGCATCGCGCCCGTGCGGCCCGCCCTGGACCGGCTGTGCCGCGACGGCCGGCGCGCCATGCAGATCGGCATCGCCCAGGTCGGCAGCGGCCGGCCGCTTGCCGGCATCGGCAGGGCCATCGGCCGCTTTGCCGCGGGGCGCGGCTATACGCTGATCCGCAATCTCGCCAGCCATGGCGTCGGGCGGTCGCTGCACGAATACCCCGAGGACATCCCGACCTGGCCCAGCCGAACCGAGAAGCGCCGCATCGACAAGGGGCTGGTGCTGACCGTCGAGCCGTTCCTCTCGGCCGGCGGCCTCTGGGCGACCGAGGGGGATGACGGCTGGACGCTCTACAGCCAGCCCCCTGCCCCGGTGGTGCAATATGAGCATACGGTGGTGGCGACGGATCGCGGGGCGATCGTCATCACCCTGCCCGGCTGACCATCCCGACCCCTTCTCCGCAAGAACCGACGGGACTGCGGCAGCGGAGGCATCCATGCATCCTGCGCACCGATGGCCTTGCGGATCGGATTTGCCGCGATGCGATGGCGCAGGGGCAGCCCCCTGCCCGGCATCCGCCACCGGACCCGTCCGCCTGCAAACCGAGTCCCACGGGTTCTCCGGTCATGCCGGCTCAGCCAAATCGATATGATATAACATAATGAAACGGCTGGGATTTTGCTGAAAATCGCCCTTTTCGGGAAGATTGCGCCGCCACCCAGCCATTCTGTCACGTTCGCGCCACAGAAGGGGACTAGGCCGCCCTTGCGGGAAAACCCTCCGTTTTTTCGAAACCCACAAGAGGCGATCATGCGAAATCTGTTTGCGATGCTTGCGGCAACGACCTTTCTGACGGGCGCTGCCCAGGCCGCCACGATCTATCCGCTCGACCGGGCGACGATCCTGGTGAACTCTCCCTTCGATTTCAAGATCGAGCTGGACGAGGTTCATCCCGAAGGCGACCTGGCCGTCACCGTGAACGGCAAGCCCTATGCCGAGGTCTTCGGCAAGCCGGCCGAATTCGTGGCCGAGGAAAAGGGCGAGGACGACGCGGCCCTCGGCTCGGCCCTGATCCTGCGCGACCTGGCGCTGGCCGAACCGGGCCAATACACGGTCGAGGTCAAGGCCGGCAACGAGATGAAGTCGGTGACTTGGGAGGTCTATTCGACCGCCGAGACCGCCAAGGCGAAGAATGTCATCTTCATCCTGGGCGACGGCCTGTCGGTGGCGCATCGCACCGCGGCGCGGATCATGTCCAAGGGCATGACCGAGGGCAAGGCCAACGGCCGCCTGGCCATGGACGACCTGGACCACATGGCCTTCATCGGCACCTCGTCCACCCATTCCATCGCCACCGATTCGGCCAACACCGCCTCGGCCTACATGACCGGCCACAAGAGCCGCGTGAACGCGCTTGGCGTCTATGCCGACCGCACCCCGGACAGCCTGGACGACCCCAGGGTCGAAACCATCGCCGAGGCGCTGCGCCGCACCACCAACAAGGCGATCGGCGTCGTCTCGACCTCGGAACTGCAGGACGCGACCCCGGCGGCGGTCGTGGCCCATACCCGCAAGCGCGCCGACAAGGCCGAGATCGTCGGCATGTTCCACGACGTCCAGCCCGAGGTCATCCTGGGCGGCGGCTCGGCCTATTTCCTCAAGGCCGACATCCCCGGCTCGAAGCGCAAGGACGACAAGGACTATATCCAGCTGTTCAAGGATGCCGGCTATGCGCTGGCGACCAGCAAGGACGAACTGGCCGCGGCGGCGGGCAGCAATGCCGGCAAGCTGCTGGGCCTGTTCCACACCGGCAACATGGACACCTGGCTGGACCGCAACCAGCTGAAGAAGGGCACCGTCGACAAGTTCCCCGACCAGCCCGGCCTGGTCGAGATGACGAAATCGGCGCTGGACCAGCTGTCGAAGAACCCCGACGGCTTCTTCCTGATGGTCGAGGGCGCCTCGATCGACAAGATGTCCCACCCGATGGACTGGGATCGCGCCGTGGTCGAGACCATCGAGCTGGACCAGGTCGTGGCCCTGGCCCGCGAATTCGCCGAGGCCAACCCCGACACGCTGATCGTGGTCACGGGCGACCATACCCATGGCGTCTCGCTGATCGGCACCATCGACGACAACCGGCCCGGCGACGAAATGCGCCAGAAGGTCGGCGTCTATGACGAGGCGGGCTTTCCCGACTATGTCGATGCCGATGGCGACGGCTATCCCGACTCGGTCGACGTGGCGCGGCGCTTCGCGATCTTCGCCTCGAACTATCCCGACCATTACGAGACCTGGGGTCCGAAGCTGGACGGCCCGTTCCAGCCGGCGGTGCAGAACGAGAACGGCGAATATGTCGCCAACGAAGCCTACAAGGATCTGCCCGGCGCGGTCTTCCGCGAAGGCAACCTGCCCAAGGACAACGACACCGCCGTCCATGCCGTGGACGACATCGTGCTGCAGGCCGCCGGCCCCGGCGCCGAGGCGTTCAAGGGCTATATGGAGCAGTCCGACGTCTACAAGATCCTGGCCGACGCCTTTGCCCTCGGCACCGTGCAGAAGTGAGCCTTGCGGCCTGTCCGGGGTTTCCCCCCCGGACAGGCCGAACCGTATTCCTTGCCGGAGATGCAGGATGACCCGTCCCCAAGACCCGATCCGTTTCCGTCCCGACCGCCGCGCCTGCCTGGGCGGGCTGGCGGCGCTGCTGGCCCTGGGTGCCCCGGTCCCGGCGCTGGCCCGCGCGCCCGCGCTGACCTTCGACGAGCTTTATGCCTCATACGGCGTGCTGGGGCTGGAGTTCTCGGACAAGGTCAAGCTGCTGACCGGCAAGACGGTCAGCATCCGCGGCTTCATGGCCCCGCCGCTGAAGGCCGAGGCGCAGTTCTTCGTCCTGTCCGAGATCCCGATGGCGCTTTGCCCCTTCTGCTCGTCCGATGCGGATTGGCCGGACAACATCGTCGTGGTCTACCTGGACCGGCGTCAGACCTTTACCCAACCCAACCAGATGATCGAGGCAGTCGGCCGGCTCGAGCGCGGCTCCTGGATCGACCCCGAAACCGGCTTCGTCAGCCAGCTGCGGCTGCGCGAAGCGCGCTATGCCACGGTCTGAGATCGCATCATGCCCTGCCTGCACCTCGACGCTGCCGAAGTCTCGTTTCCCGGCCTGCCCGCGCCGGTCCTGCACATCCCGCGACTGGACATCGCCGCCGGCAGCCAGGTCGCGGTGATCGGCCCCTCGGGGTCGGGGAAATCCACGCTGGTCAATGTCATCACCGGCCTGGCCCGCCCGACCCAGGGCCGCGTGTTCTGGGACGAATGCGACATCGCGCAGCTTTCCGAAGGCCGCCGCGACCGCTGGCGGGGCGCCAATATCGGCCTGGTCATGCAGGATTTCCACCTGTTTCCGGGGCTTTCGGCGCTGGAGAACGTGCTGCTGCCCGCCCGGCTGGCGCGCGTGGCGGACGGCGCCATCCGGGCGCGCGCGGCCGCGCTTCTGTCCCGCGCCGGCCTGTCGCGGCCGGACCAGCCGGTCGAGACCCTGTCGCGCGGCGAGATGCAGCGCGTCGCGGCCGCGCGCGCGCTGCTGCGCAATCCCGGCGTGATCGTCGCGGACGAACCGACGGCCAGCCTCGACCCCGAAAACGGCGCGGTCATCGCCACCCTGCTGCTGGAACTGGCCGCGCAGACCGGGGCGACGCTGATCGTCGTCACCCATGACCAGCGCCTGATCTCGCGCCTGCCGCGCCGGATCGCCATGGCGGACGGCACCGTCCGGTACGACAGCATGGCGGAGGCCCAGCCATGATCCGCTTTGTCCTGGCCGACCTGAAGCGGCTCTGGGCCGGTTCCGTGGTGATCGTCCTGCTGGTCGCGCTGGCGGTGGCGCTTGGCGTCGGCGTCAGCTTGCAGGAACGCGCGCTGCGCCTGGGCAGCGCGCGCGCCGCCGAGAAGTTCGACGTGATCGTCGGCGCGCCGGGCAGCGAAACCCAGCTGGTGCTTTCGGCGGTCTTCCTGCAACCGGCCGCCCTGCCCCTGATGCCGGGCGAGGTGCTGGCCGAGTTGAACGACGACCCGCGCGTGGAATGGGCCGCGCCGGTGGGTTTCGGCGACTTCCATGCCGGCTACCCGATCATCGGCACCACCACCACCCTGATCGAGGCCACCGCGGGCGGCTTTTCCCAAGGCGGGATGTTCAGGACCGAGGGCGAGGCCGTCGTCGGCTCGGCCGTCCCCCTGCAACCGGGCGAGGCGGTCGTGCCGACCCATGGCCAGGTCGAACAGGGCGGGCACGAACACGAAGGCATCCGGTATCGGGTGAGCGGCCGGCTGAACCCGACCGGCACGCCCTGGGACCGGGCGATCCTGGTGCCGATCCAGGCGGTCTGGCATGTGCATGGCATGGGCCTTGAAGCCGGTCACGACCACGACCACGACCACGCCGGCCACGACACCGCGCATGAGGACGAGGAGGCGCATGAACATCACGGCATGGATGCCGACGCGCCCCTGGACGAGGACTGGCATCGCGGCGCGCTGCCCGGCCTGCCGGCCATCCTGATCAAGCCCAAGACCATCGCCGACGCCTACCGGCTGCGCCAGGATTATCGCGCGGACGGCCGGACGCTTGCGGTCTTTCCGGGCGAAGTCCTGACCGGGCTTTACGCGACGCTGGGCGATGCCCGGCAGGTGCTGGCGGTCATCGCGGCCGGGACGCAGCTTCTGGTCGCGGCGGCGCTGCTGATGGTGACGGTGATCCATGTCGGCCAGCGCCGGCGGCAGATCGGCGCATTGCGGGCCTTTGGCGCGCCGCGGGCGGCGGTGTTCGGGATCGTCTGGCTTGAACTGTCCGTGCTGGTCGGGCTTGGCATCCTGCTGGGCTATGGCGGCGGCTACCTGGCCGCCAGCCTGCTGTCGCGCGCCTTCGCCATGCAGCGCGGCTTCAGCCTGCCGGTCGGCTTCACGCCCGAGGACGGCGCGATGCTGGCGATCCTTGCCGCGGTCGCGGCGCTGCTGGCGGCGCTGCCGGCCTGGCTGGCCTATCGCCAGTCGCCGGCAGCCGCCCTGCGCAACTGAGCGCCTGCACCCCGGCAACCCCAATCAGCGCAGAGACCCGCTTGCCGCGGATCATTCCGGCCGGCCGCGACACCGCAAGGCATCACCGCCGCAGGCGGAACCCATCGCAGGCTCGCCGCGCCTGCGGAAAATGCGCCCCGAACTGCCGCCCTGACCCGAAACAGGCCGGCAGAACAGCGGAAACCTGGCGATTCTGACAGGTTGCCCCTTTTCCTTGCATGATGAATTCTTGGTCAACGACGCTCTTGTCCGGCTGTCGCGTTTCCTAGGTATTTGGGTCCGTTTCGATGTTCTATGTTGCGCTTTTGGTCCTGCTGACCCTGTCCGCCGCCGGCACCCACCTCGCGCTGGCCGATCCGTCGGAAAGCCATGGCGGCCCCGCCCATCCGACAAGCCCCACCGCGCCCCACAGCGTCCCCGAGATCGACCTGTTCGCGGGCGCGTCGGTCCTGATGATCGCGGTGATCGTCGCGCTTCTGCTTTGGGAGTGGCGCCGGCGCTCGGTCAACCCGTGACCGACAGCGCCGACCCCTCGGACCCGGCGGCGGTTGGCGGCGCCGGGCCAGATCATGGGCAGGCGGGAGCGCCTGCGCCGAAAGCGCCGTTCCTTGCAAGCGGCTGGCGCAGGCTCGGCCTTTTCGCCGCCCTGCTGCTGGGCGAGCTGCTGATCGTCGCCTTCTGCTACCAGTTCCTCGTCGAGATCGAATGCACGGATTTCCAGACGCCGCAAGCTTGCCTCGCGCTGCGCGAGGGGCTGGGACGGCTGCTTGCCCTGGCCCTGCTTACCGGACTGGCGATGACCGCGCGGCCCCAGCTTTTCGGCTTCCTGGGCGCGGGCGGCAGCGGTGCGGGCCGCCTGTCGCCCGGCGCCGCGACGGCCGCCATGCTGGCGGGGCTGGCGATCATGCTGCTGCCGGCGCTTTGGGGCGACATGACCGCCAGCCTGGCGCCGCTTGCCCTGGCCCTTGCGGCGGGCGCCGCCGTTTCGGTTGCGGCGGCGCTGGCCGGGACCGCGCCCATCGCCTGCTGGCTTTCGGTGCTGCGCCGGGGCGGCCCCTGGCTGTGGGCGGCCATGGGGATCGCGCTGCTCTCGCCGGAACTGACCGGGCTGTTCAACGGCACCTGGGGCTGGCCGCCCCTGACCGCCGCCACATTCGAGCTGGTGCTGCGCCTGCTTGCCCTGCTGCCGGGAAGGGTCGCGGCCGCCCCGAACGAGATGGTGATCGGCTTTGACGATTTCCTCATCCGCGTGGGCGACCCATGCTCGGGGATGCAAGGCTTTGCGCTCATCACCCTGGTGATGGCCGGCTTCATCGCGCTCGAGCGGCGGCGCCTGCGCCTGCCTCTGGCCCTGGTGCTGCTGCCGATCGGGCTGCTGGCCAGTTTCGGCCTGAACGTGCTGCGCATCGCGGTCCTGATCTGGATCGGGGCGCGCATATCGCCCGACCTCGCGGTCAATGCCTTTCACAGCTACGCGGGCTGGCTGCTGTTCACCTTGCTCAGCATCGGGATGGTCGGCGCGGCGCATCTGGTGCCGGCGCTGTGGCGGGGCGAAAAGGCCGGCCCGGCCTTTGGCGCAAGGACGGCCGCCTTCCGGCACGATCCGGTCAGCGCGATGCTGGTGCCGCTGGTGGTATTGCTGCTCTCGGGTCTTTTCGTATCGACATTCTTCACCAATCCCGAAGCGGCCTATCCCTACCGGGTGCCGGCGATGTGCGCGGGGCTGGTCCTGTTCCTTCCGGTCTGGGCCGGGCTCGACTGGCGCGTCGATCCGCTGCCCCTGCTGGTGGGCGTCGCGGTGGGCGTCATGTGGATTGCCGCCGGCGTCGCCGCGGGGGGCGAGGCGCCCCCGCCGCCCTTCGCCGGGCTGGGGCTTGCGGCGGCAAGCTGGATCGTGCTGCGCCTGGCCGGCACCGTGCTGCTGGTGCCCCTGATCGAGGAGGCGGCCTTCCGGGGCTATCTGCTGGGCCACCTGCTGAAGCTGCCCGGCCCGGCCGGGCAGGCAGGCGCCGTGCTGGTGTCCTCGGCCGCCTTCGCGCTGCTCCATGACAGCGGCACGGCGGCCTTCGTCGCCGGGCTGGCCTTTGCCCTTGTCTACAAGCGCCGCGGCAGGCTGACCGACGCGGTATGGGCGCATGCGGCAGCGAACCTCGTGGTCTTTGCCGCCGCGGCGGCCAGCGGCAATTGGGCGTTGATCTGAACAAGGACGCGCCGGGCGGCACGGTAAAAGCGCCGCCCCCGAGGGACCAGGCGCGGCGCAAGCAGGCCGGGGCCGATGAGCGAATCCACCGAAGGCAGGCGGCCGCGGCCTGATCCGGCCTATTCGGCGGCGAACTGGTTCATGGTATTGGCATGGCCGCCCGCCTTCAGCGCCCGTTCGCCCGCGACCATCTCCTTGAAGCTGTCGCCCAGGTCCGAGCCGACCTCGTGCTGGTGCCTGACCGCCGAGATGCCGCGGCGGATCTCCTGGCGCTGCACGGTCCTGACATAGGCCAGCATCTTTTCCTCGCCGAAATAGCCGCGGCTGAGCTCGTCCACCGACTTGGCGGTCAGGTGGAAGGTCGGCAGCGTGATCAGGTTGTGGAACACGCCCGCGCGGGCCGAGATGTCGGTCTGGAAGCGTTGCAACCGGGCGTCGGCCTCGCGGCCCAGGTCGGTATCGTCGAAATCGGGCTTCATCAATTCGTTGCCGTCCGGGTAGTCGGCCTCGGCAATGCTGCCCTCGGCCAGCCATTGCGCCCGCACCTGCTTGCGCAGGTTCAGCGTCCAGTTGAAGCTGGGCGAGTTGTTATAGGTCAGCTTGGCGTTCGGCACCGCCTTGCGGATCTCGGCCACCATGCCGGCAATCTCGTCCACGTTGGGCGTGTCGGTCTCGATCCACAACAGGTCGGCGCCGCCCTGGGTCAGGCTGGCGATGCAATCCTCGATCACCCGCTGCCGCCCCGTGCCCTCGCGGAAGGGGAAAAGCCCGTTCGGCAGCCGCGCCGGCTTGACGAAGGCGCCGTTCTGGTAAAGCGCCAGCTCGCCCTCGCGGATCGGGTTCGCTTCGGTGATCGGCTCGACCTTCAGCCATTTGATATAGTCCGAGGCCAGGTCTCCCGGCCGCTGGCTGACCGGCACCTTCTGCGTCAGCCCGGCGCCCAGGCTGTCGGTGCGGGCGACGATGACGCCATCGTCCACGCCCAGTTCCTCGAAGGCCAGGCGGCAGGCGCGCAGCTTTTCGATGAAATCCTCGCGCGGGACCGTGACCTTGCCGTCCTGGTGGCCGCATTGCTTGGCGTCCGAGACCTGGTTCTCGATCTGCAGGCAGCAGGCGCCGGCCTTGATCAGTTCCTTGGCCAGCAGATAGGTGGCGTGTTCGTTGCCGAAGCCCGCGTCGATATCGGCGATGATCGGCACGACATGGGATTCGAAACCGTCGATCGCCGCGATGGCCTGCTGCCGCTCGGCCTCGGTCGTGGCGGCTTTCAGCGCCTTGAACAGGTCGTTCAGCGCCACCTCGTCGGCCTGGCGCAGCGAGACGTAGATCTCCTGGATCAGGTCGGCCACGGCGGTCTTTTCATGCATGGACTGGTCGGGCAGATGGCCCCAGCGGTTGCGCAGGCCCGCGACCATCCAGCCCGACAGGTAGACATAGGTGCCCCTGGCCGTGCCGCGCAGGCGCTTGACCGCCTTGATCATCTGCTGGGCGTGAAAGCCCGACCAGCAGCCCAGCGACTGGGTGAACTTGCCGGGGTCGGCGTCATAGGCCGCCATGTCGGCGCGCATGACCCCGGCCATGCCGCGGGCGATGTCCAGATGCGTGTCATAGGTGTTCTGCAGCCGCAGCTGCACGATGTCATCGACCGAAACGCCACCCGGCGTTTGACCGGAGGGGTAGCGGGACGACACCTCCGCATGGATTTCCGAAAAAGTCTTTCTGCTCATGATGCTTCCTTTCAGCAGGGTCGGTTCGGGGATCGGCAGCCGCGGTTTGCGGCAAGGCGGGGCATCCGGGGGGAAGCGGTCCGCCAAAGGGGGAAAGCGTGCGGATGATGTCCATCGGGCCCCTCAGTCCAGCGCGTTCAGCAGGTCATAGGCCGGCAGGGTGATGAAATCGGGCAGGGTCTCGGCCGTGGCCGCCTCTTGCACGATGCGCGCGGCCGAGGCGTAATGGCCGCGATGGAACCCGTTCGGGCCGAGCCGGTCGAGGATGCGCACGATCTCGGCCTGCATCAACTCGCCCAGCCAATCGGCGGTCAGCCGGCGTTCCCCGCCGCCCTCCAGCGCGACCGGGGCACCGTGGCGGATCCATTGCCACAGCTGGGCGCGGCTGATCTCGGCGGTGGCGGCATCCTCCATCATGTTCTGGATCGGCACCGCGCCGCGGCCGGACAGCCATTGCGCCAGGTATTCGACGGCGACCTGGATGTTCAGCCGCACGCCCGCCTCGGTGATCCGGCCCTGATGCGGTTTCAGCAGCATCGCGGGCTCGATCCGCCATTGCTGGCGCGGCTTGCGGATCTGGTTCGGACCGGGCATGGCGGCGTCGAAGACCGCCTGCGCCACCGGCACCAGGTCGGGATGCGCGACCCAACAGCCGTCGAAGCCCATCCCGACCTCGCGCTGCTTGTCGGCGCGGACGCGGGCAAAGGCGGCCTCGTTCGCCTCGGCCTCGCCCCGGACGGGGATCGCCGCCGACATGCCGCCCATGGCATGGATGCCGCGGCGATGGCAGACCTTGACCACGCGGGCGGCATAGGCGGCCAGGAAGGCGTCCTCCATCCCGACCTGCGCCCTGTCGGGCAGCACATAGGCGGCATGGTTGCGCAGGGTCTTGATATAGCTGAAGATATAGTCCCAGCGGCCGCAGTTCAGCCCGGCGATATGGTCGCGCAGTTCCCAGACGATCTCGTCCATCTCGAAGGCGGCGGGCAGGGTCTCGATCAGCACGGTGGCCTTGATCGTGCCCTGCGCCAGCCCCATGCGGTCCTGGGCAAAGGCAAAGACCTCGTTCCAGAACCGCGCCTCGCCATGGGCTTCCAGCTTGGGCAGGTAATAGAACGGCCCGCGCCCGGTCGCGGCCAGCGCCCGGCCGCAATGATAAAGCGACAGGCCGAAATCGAACAGCGCCGCCGAGACCGGCTGGCCGCCGATCAGCACATTCGCCTCGGGTAGGTGCAGCCCGCGCGGGCGGACGACCAGCAGCGCCGGGTTCGGGCCGACGCGATAGCTCTTGCCGGTGGCGGGATCGTCATGGTCCAGCGTGCCGTCGCGATAGTCGATCAGGTTCGCCTGCCCGGCGATGACATTGGCAAAGCTGGGCGCGGTCGCATCCTCGAAATCGGCCATGAAGACGCGCGCGCCCGAGTTCAGCGCGTTGATCATCATCTTGCGATCCACCGGGCCGGTGATCTCGACCCGGCGATCCTCCAGCGCGGGCGGAACGGGGGCGGCCTGCCAGATGCCCTGCCGGATCTCGCGCGTCTGCGGCAGGTAGTCGGGCAACTCGCCCCGGTCGATGCGCTCCTGCCGGCGGGCGCGGGCGACCATCAGCGCATGCAGCCGCAGGCCAAAGCGGGCCTGCAATGCGGCGACGAAACCCAGCGCCTCGGGGGTCAGGACATGATCCGCGCCCGGCACGGCGCGCAGGACGACAGGCGGAAGCGGTGGGGCATTGCGGTCGAGCGGCATGGCGGCCTCCTGTGATTCACGGCGTAATGTCACAGTAGTAATGTCATGCTGCATGTGCATTATTGCTTTGAAAACAACGGGTGTGGCGGTCAATCTTGTCACCGTGCAGCCGCAGAACTTGTAAGGTTTGTCACATGGCCCGAGGCGAGAAACTGATCATCGGCCAGCGCCTGCGCGTGCTGCGCCAGTCGCTGGGGCTGACCCAGGCGCAGATGGCGGCCGAGCTGGGCGTCTCGGCCAGCTATGTCACGCTGATCGAATCCGACCAGCGCCCGGCCTCGGCGCGGTTCCTGATGCGGCTGGCCGAGGTCTATGACATGAACATCGCCGAGCTTGCGCCCTCGACCGACGCGCAGCTTGCGGCGGATTTCGCCGCGGCGCTGAAGGATCCGGCGCTGGAGGCGGGCGCGCCGTCCCGCGCCGAGATCGAGGCGGTGCTGCAAGCCTCGCCCCGGATCGCGGCGGCCTTCGTGCGGCTGCACGACAGCCACCGCCAGGCGCTGCTGCGGCCGCAGGCCGACGACAACCCGCTGACCGACCGCGACAAGGTCGAGGCGCTGGCCGGCACATCGCGCCCGGTCGATGCGGTGCGCGGCTGGTTCTATGCCCGGCGCAACCATGTCGATGCGCTGGACCGCGCCGCCGAGGCGCTGGCCGAGGAGCTGGCGCTGCACCGCAACGAGCCGCACATGGCCCTGACCGGCCGGCTGGCCGCGCATGGCATCGCTGTGCGCATCCTGCCCGCCCCGGTCATGGGCGAGCAGCTGCGCCGCTTCGACCCGCACCGGCGCGAGCTGATGCTGTCGGAACTGCTGGCGCAATCCAGCCGCCGCTTCCAGATCGGCGTGCTGCTGGCCCGGCTGGAGCAGGAGCCGCTCATCACCCGGCTGGTCAACGAGGCGGGACTGGCCGACCCGCCTGCCGTCGCGCTGATGCGGGTGAGCCTGGCGAATTACTTCGCGGCGGCGCTGATGATGCCCTATGCCCGCTTTCTCGCCGCCTGCGAATCGGTGCGCTACGACGTCGAGCTGCTGGGCCATCGCTTCGGCGCCAGTTTCGAGCAGACCGCCCATCGCATGTCGACGCTGCAACGCCCCGAGGCGCGGGGCATCCCGTTCTTCTTCGTGCGGGTGGACCGGGCCGGGAACATCTCGAAACGCTTCAGCGCCGGGCGATTCCCGTTCTCGCGCTTCGGCGGCACCTGCCCGTTGTGGAACATCCACGCCGCCTTCGAGACGCCGGACCGGGTGCAGACCCAGGTGATCCGCATGCCCGAGGGCGCCAGCTATTTCTCGATCGCGCGCACGGTGGCGCGGGCCGGCGGCACCCATGGCGCACCGGCGCAACGGCTGGCGATCGGGCTGGGCTGCGACGTGGCCTATGCGCCGCGGCTGGTCTATGCCGACGGCATCGACCTGGACCGCATCCGGCCGGTGGACATCGGGCTGAACTGCTATCTCTGCGAGCGGCCGGATTGCTCGGCCCGCGCCCATGCCCCGATCAACCGCCGGCTGCGCGTGAACGAGCGCGAGCGCAGCCTGGCGATCTTCAGCTTCGAGGAGGGCTAGGCGCCCGCAGGCAGGCCGTGGCCGGGCGCCCATGCTGACGCTTGCCAGCGCCCGCGCCGGAAGCTAGGGAGAGCGCGTCGGTTTCCGCAAGGAATTGAAAGGGAATCCGCCGGGGTCGCAAGGCCCCGAACCGGAACTGCCCCCGCAACTGTAGGCGGCGAGCAGGATGCGAGAACGCCACTGTGGCCCCGTGCCATGGGAAGGCCGCATCCCTGCCGTGACCCGCCAGTCAGGAGACCTGCCGACGACGTTTGACCAATCCGAGCGGGTCGGCTCGGGAGGGGTTGCGACCGGCATTGGCCCGGTCTCCATCCGCTCATCCGGCCTGTTCATGATGTAGCGGAAGGAAACATCATGCTGAGGCTCACTACGGCGATCATCGCCACGTCCACCCTGGCGCCGATGGCGCTGGCGGGCACCGAATACCCGCTGACCCTGACCAGCTGCGGCCACGAGGTCACTTTTGACAAGGCGCCCGAAAGCGTCGTCAGCGTCGGGCAAAGCACGACCGAGATCCTGTATATGCTGGGGCTGGCCGACAAGGTGGCGGGCACGGCGCTGTGGATCAACCCGGTCCTGCCCGAATTCGCCGAGGCGGACGCCAGGGTCGAGCGGCTGGCCGACAACGCCCCCAGCTTCGAAAGCGTGCTGGCCAAGAAGCCTGGGCTGGTGGTCACGGCCTATGAATGGATGATCGGCCCGCAGGGCGCGGTCGGCACGCGCGAGATGTTCGACGACGCGCAGATCCCCAGCTGGATCATGCCGACCGAATGCGTCGGCAAGGACAATACGCAAAGCATGGACGGCGCGCGCTCGGTCCTGTTCGACACCGCGCTGCTTTACCAGGGCGTCGAGGAGCTGGCGGCGATCTTCGACGTATCGGAGCGCGGGGCCGAGGTGATCGCCGACCTGAAGGCGCGCGAGGCAGCGGCGGTCGAGCGGGCGCAGGCGCTGGACCTGCCCGAGGGCGTGTCGGGCCTGTTCTGGTATTCCTCGGCCGAGATCGAGATCGACCCCTATGTCGCGGGCGCCAATGGCGTGCCGGGCTGGATGCTGTCCAAGCTGGGGGTGCAGAATGTCGTCGCCTCGCCCGAGGAATGGCCGACCGTCGGCTGGGAAACCATCGCCAAGGCCGGCCCGGCCTTCATCGTCGCGGCCGAGATGAACCGTCGCCGCTTTCCCGCCGACGACATCGCCGTCAAGCGCGATTTCCTGACCTCGGACCCGGTCACAAGCGAGATGGAGGCGGTGAAGAACGACCGCATCCTGACCATGCCGGCCAATGCGATGGACCCCTCGGTGCGCGCGATCTATGCGCTGGAATCGCTGGCGGACTCGCTGGCCGGGTTCGACCTGCAATGAGGGCGCGCGCCGCGACCCGCAGCACGGGGCGCAATCGGGGCTGGCTGTGGCTGGCCCCCGCCGTGCTGGTCGCGGCGCTGCTCTTCGGCACGGCGGTGGGCGAGACGCGCATTCCGCTGGCCACCGTCATCGAGGTGCTGGCGGTCAAGGCCGGGCTTGGCTCGGCGGCGCTCGACCCGATCGACGCCAGCGTGATCTGGCATTACCGGCTGTCGCGGGCGGTGGTCGCGGCCTGCGGCGGCGCAAGCCTGGCGCTGTCGGGGCTGATCCTGCAGGCGCTGCTGCGCAACCCCCTGGCCGAGCCCTATCTGCTGGGGATTTCGGCCGGGGCCTCGACCGGGGCGGTCACGGTCGCGGTGGCGGGGATCGGCGCAGGGCTGCTCAGCATGTCGGCGGGCGCCTTTGCCGGGGCGCTGACCGCCTTCGCGCTGGTCGCGGCGCTGGCGCGCGCCGCCGGCGGCGGGACCGGAATGCGCGGCGCCGGGGTCATCATCCTGGCGGGCATCGCCGGCTCGCAGATGTTCAATGCGCTGACCGCGCTGATCATCGCGCAATCGGCCAGCGCCGAGCAGGCGCGCGGCATCATGTTCTGGCTGCTGGGCAACCTGTCGGGCGTGCGCTGGCCGGACAGCTGGGTCGCGGTGCCGATGGCGGCGCTGGCGCTGGGGGTGGGGCTGTGGCATGCGCGCACGCTCGACGCCTTCGCCTTCGGGGCGGAAAGCGCCGCGTCGCTTGGCATCGACCTGCGGCGCACGCAGGCGCTGCTGATCGGCACGGCCTCGCTGGCGACGGCGATCATGGTCTCGATCGCCGGGGCCATCGGCTTCGTCGGGCTGGTGGTGCCGCATGCGATGCGCATCCTCGTCGGGCCGCGCCATGCCAGGCTGGTCCCGGCGACGGCGCTGGCGGGGGCGGTGTTCCTGGTGCTGTCCGACGTCGTCTCGCGCATCGTCATTCCCGGCCAGGTGCTGCCCATCGGCGTCATCACCGCGCTGGTCGGCGCGCCCGCCTTTGCCGTGGTCATGATCCGGGGCCGGCAGCGATGACGCCCATCCTGGAAGCCGTCGGCGCCAGCCATGCCGTGCGCGGCCGCGAGATCCTGTCCGACATCAGCCTGCGCCTGCATCCGGGCGAGACCCTGGGCCTGATCGGGCCGAACGGATCGGGCAAGTCGACGCTGATGGGGCTGATGGCGGGCCTGCTGCGCCCCAGCCGCGGCGAGATCCGGCTGGAGGGCCGGCCCATGGCCCGGCTGGGGCGGCGGCAGATCGCGCGGCGGCTGGCGCTGGTCGCGCAATCGGCCGAGACGGCCGAGCGGATCACGGTGCGCGACGCGGTGGAGCTGGGCCGCACGCCCTGGCTTGGCCCGCTGCGGCCATGGGGTGCCCAGGACGACGACGCCGTCGCGGCGGCCCTCGACGCCGTGGACATGGCGCATATGGCGGGACGCGACTGGGCCTCGCTTTCGGGGGGCGAGCGCCAGCGCGTCCATATCGCGCGCGCCCATGCCCAGGCGCCGCGCATCCTGCTCCTGGACGAGCCGACCAATCACCTGGACATCCATCACCAGATCGCCATCCTCGACCTGGTCGCGCGGCTTTCCGTCACCACCGTCATCGCGCTGCACGACCTGCATCACGCCTTGCGCTGCGAGCGGGTCATGGTGCTGCGCGCGGGCCGCTGCGTGGCGCTGGGGCCGCCGATGGAAATCCTGACCCCGGCGCTGATCCGCGAGATCTTCGCGGTCGAGGCCGAGATCATCCCCCATCCCCGCGGAGGCCGGCCGGTCTTCGCCTTCCAACGCCTTGCCTGAAAGGACATCCCATGCTGCTTCGCGCCGCGCTTCTTGCCTGCCTGCTGCCCGCCGCCGCCCTGGCCGAACTGCATGGGGTCAGGATGCTTAACCGCAACGACACCGGCCCGATGCCGTTCGAGCCGGACTACCTGGTGGTCCGGCCCGGCGACACGGTCCGCTTCCTTGCCACCGACCCCGGCCACAACGCCGCCACCATCGCCGGCATGATCCCCGAGGGTGGCGAGAAATTCATCGGCAAGATCAACGAGGAAATCGAGGTCACGCTGGACGCCGAGGGCATCTGGGGCATCAAGTGCTCGCCCCATTACACCATGGGCATGGCGATGCTGATCCAGGTCGGCGACAGGCCCGCGACCGAGGCCGACCTGCCCGACGACCTGCCCGAAGCCGTTCGCCAGAGGATGCTGGAAATCCTCGAGCGGCGGAAAGCGGACTGAGCCGCGGCCGGGACCATGCGGAACCGTTCGGTCAAGGACGACATCCGCGACTATTGGAGCCACCGCGCCGAGACCTATGACCAAAGCCCCGGCCATGGCCTGATGGCCGCGCGCGAGGCCGCCGCCTGGCTGGCGCTGATCCGGCGCCACCTCGGCCCCGGCGAAGGCCACCTTGCGCTGGACCTGGGCTGCGGCACCGGCGCCATGTCGCTGCTGATGCGGCAGGCGGGCCTTGCCGTCACCGGGCTCGACTTCGCCGGCCCGATGCTCGAGCGCGCGCGCCGCAAGGCGCAAGAGGCCGGCGCCCGCCTCGGCTTCATCGCCGCCGATGCCGAGAATACGCTGGAGCCGGACAACCGCTACGACGTGATCATCGCGCGCAACCTGCTGTGGACCCTGCCCGCGCCGCAGGCCGCGCTTGGCGACTGGTTCCGCATCCTGAAGCCCGGCGGGCGGCTTCTGGTCATCGACGGGGACCATGCCCGCCAAAGCCTGATCGAGCGCGCCCTGCCCCGGCTCGACCGGCTGCTCGGCAGGATGCAGGACAGCCACAGCCTGGTGACGCCGGCGCAATGGCGCGACCATGGGCGGATCATGGCGCAGCTGCCCTTTGGCGCCGGTCTGCAGGCGCGGGACGCCGCCGATCTGATCGGCGGGGCGGGCTTCACCGATCTGCGGCACGAGAACCTGCGGGCGATGCACAGCCGCCGCTGGCCCCTCTGGTCCCGCGCACGGCTTGCGGCGCTTGGCCAGCACCGCTTCGCCGTTTCGGGCCGCAAGCCGGGGCCGGGACAGTGACCGCCGGCCTGCCCACCGGAGAGCCGCGATTGTCCCCGAAAACGCCGCCACGGGGAAGAAGTCGGGGCAGTCTCAGCCCTGCGCGGCAGAGCAGCCGCAGCCGGCCGGCTGGGACCGCCCCCTCGCCTCGACCGGCAGGGGCGCCAGATCGCCCTTGCGCAGCGCCCCTGCCGCCGCGACCAGGTTCTTCAGCGCCGCCTCGGTCTCGGGCCAGCCGCGGGTCTTCAGCCCGCAATCGGGATTGACCCAGAGCCGCTCGGCCGGGATCACGCTGGCCGCCTTGCGCAGCAGGGTGATCATCTCGGCCTCGGGCGGCACGCGGGGCGAGTGGATGTCCCAGACGCCGGGGCCGATCTCGTTCGGATAGTCGAAATCGCCGAAAGCGCCCAGCAGCTCCATGTCCGAGCGCGAGGTCTCGATCGAGATCACGTCGGCATCCATCGCGGCGATGGCGGGCATGATGTCGTTGAACTCGGAATAGCACATATGGGTGTGGATCCGGGTCTCGTCCGCGACCGTGCTGGCCGACAGCCGGAACGCCTCGACCGCCTATTGCAGATAAGCGTCCCGTTCGGCGCGGCGCAGCGGCAGGCCCTCGCGCAGCGCCGGCTCGTCGATCTGGATCGCCTTGATCCCGGCGGCTTCCAGGTCGGCCACCTCGTCGCGGATCGCCAGCGCGATCTGCCGGCAGGTCCGGGCGCGGGGCTGGTCGTCGCGGACAAAGGACCATTGCAGGATCGTGACCGGCCCGGTCAGCATGCCCTTCAGCGGCCGGTCGGTCAGCGACTGCGCATGGGCCGCCCAGGCCACCGTCATCGGCACCGGGCGCGACACGTCGCCATAGATCAGCGGCGGCTTGACGCAGCGCGAGCCGTAGCTTTGCACCCAGCCCATGCGGGTAAAGGCAAAGCCGGCCAGTTGCTCGCCGAAATATTCCACCATGTCGTTGCGCTCGAACTCGCCATGCACCAGCATGTCGAGCCCGAGTGCCTCTTGCCGGCGGATGCAGGCCTCGGTCTCGGCCCTCAGGAAGGCGTCGTATTCCGCGTCCGAGACCAGCCCCTTGCGGTGGCCGGCGCGGGCGCGGCGCACCTCGGGCGTCTGCGGGAACGAGCCGATGGTCGTGGTCGGGAAAGCCGGCAGGCCCAGCCGCCTGTCCTGCACCGCCCGGCGATGCGGATAGGCCGAGGCGCGGCGCAGGTCGGCCGGCGCCACCCCCGCCTCGCGCGCCTTGACCGCCGGGTCGTGGATGCGCGTCGCCTTGCGGCGCGAGAGGACGGCACGGGCGTTCCCGGCCAGCGCATCGGCCACCGCCTCCTCGCCCTCGTCCAGGGCGCGGGCCAATGTGGCGACCTCGGCCAGCTTCTGGCGGGCAAAGGCCAGCCAGCCCTTCAGCGCGGCATCCAGCCCGGTCTCGGCCTCCAGATCGACCGGCACATGCAGCAGCGAGCAGGAGGGCGCGATCTGCAGCCGCCCCGGCCCATGCAGCCGCGCCGCCGCCTGCGCCTGTGCCAGCGCCGCGCCAAGGTCGGCACGCCAGACGTTGCGGCCGTCGATCAGGCCCAGCGACAGCAGCTTGTCGCTGCCCGCCGCCAGCACGCGGCCCAATTGCTGCGGCGCGCGCACCAGGTCCAGGTGCAGCCCCTGCACCGGCAGGGACAGCGCCAGGTCCAGGTTGTCGTCCAGCGCGCCGAAATAGGTGGCCAGCAGGATCCGCACCCCCTGCCCCGCCAGGGTTGCATAGGCGTCGCGCAGCGCCGCGCGCTGGTCGTCGCGCAGGTCCGTGACCAGGATCGGCTCGTCTATCTGCACCCAGTCGGCACCGGCATCAGTCAGCCGGCGCAGCAGTTCGGCATAGACCGGCAGCAGCCCCGGCAACAGCGACAGCGGCTCGACCCCGTCGCGGCCCTTGCCCAGCGACAGCCATGTCACCGGCCCGACCAGGACCGGGCGGGTGTGGATGCCAAGCGCCCTGGCCTCCAGGAACTCATCGACCGGCTTCGTCCCGGCCAGCCGGAACTGCTGGCCGCGGCTGAATTCCGGCACGATGTAGTGGTAATTCGTGTCGAACCACTTGGTCATCTCCATCGCCGGGGCGTCCTGCACCCCGCGCGCCATGGCGAAATACTGCGCCGCGCTGACGCGCGCGCCCACCGGACCGAAGCGCGCCGGCACGGCGCCAAGCAGCGCGGTCATGTCCAGCACCTGATCGTAGAGCGAAAAGTCGTTCGAGGGGATGACCGCGATCCCCGCCTCGCGCTGTGCCTGCCAATGCGCCGCGCGCAGATCGGCCGCCTGCCGGGCCAGGCCGGCCTCGTCCAGATCGCCGCGCCAATGCGCCTCCAGCGCCGATTTCAGCTCGCGCCGCGCGCCGATGCGCGGAAACCCCAGATTTGCAGCCTGTGCCATGATCGCTCCTGTTTGCTGTCGGCGCGCAGGCTAGGGCTGCAAAGACATGAGCGGAAATGGTATGTTCTCATCAATCCATGAACAAGGATCATGCATGCTCGACCGCCAGCACCTGTCCATCCTGCGCGAGGTGGACCGCCTCGGCAGCGTCACCGCCGCCGCCGACAGGCTGAACCTGACGCAATCCGCCGTCAGCCACGCCATCCGCAAGCTGGAAGCCCGCCACGGCGTCGCCTTGTGGCAAAAGGAGGGGCGCGGGCTGCGGCTGACCCAGGCCGGCGAATACCTGCTGGCCCTGGCGCAGCGGGTGCTGCCGCAGATCGACCATGCCGAGCGGGTGCTGGCGGATTTCGCCAAGGGCCAGCGCGGCGCGCTGCGCATCGGCATGGAATGCCATCCCTGCCAGCAATGGCTGATGCGGGTGGTCGCGCCCTATCTGGCGGCCTGGCCGGACGTGGACCTGGACCTGCGCAGCGCCTTTCGCTTTGGCGGCATCGCGGCGCTGCTGGGGCACGAGATCGACCTGCTCATCACCCCCGACCCGCTGGCGCTGCCGGGCATCGCCTATGCCGCGGTCTTCGACTATCAGCTGGTGCTGGCGGTGGCGCAGGACCATCCGCTGGCCGGCCGCGACCATGTCGAGCCCGGCGACCTGGTGCCCGAGGTGCTGATAACCTATCCGGTCGAGCCGACGCGGCTGGACATCTTCACCCGCTTCCTGGTGCCCGGAAATTGCCTGCCGCGCCAGCACCGCAGCGTCGAGACGACCGAGATGATGCTGCAACTGGTCGCGGCCGGCCGCGGCGTCAGCGCCGTGCCGGACTGGTTCCTGCGCGAAGAGGGCGCGGGCCTGCCGGTCCGCGGCCTGCGCATCGGCGCCGGGCTGGAAAAGTCGATCCACCTGGGCACCCGGCGCGGCGAGGAGGCCACCGACTACATCGCCGGCTTCCTGGACCTGGCCCGCCGCGCCGGGCCGCGGCCTCAGCCGCCGCTGGAATAGGGGGCGAAACGGGCCTCGGCGGTGCTGACGGCCAGCGGGCGGCCGACCATGGGAAAGGCGCGCTGCGGGCAGGCGGGACGCTCGCACACCTTGCAGCCGGGGCCGATCCGGGTCGCAAGCGCGGGGTTCCTCAGGTCCAGCCCGCGCGCATAGACCAGCCGGTCGGCATGGGCCAGGTCGCAGCCAAGCGCCACGGCGAAGGTCTTGACCGGGGCGCCGAAGCCGCCCTGGCCATGGCTGACCATGCGCGCGATCCACAGGTAGCTGCGCCCGTCCGGCATCTGCGCGATCTGGCGCACGATCTCTCCCGGCCGGGAAAACGCCTCGTAGACGTTCCACAGCGGGCAGGAGCCGCCGATGCGCGAAAAATGGAAATCCGTCGCCGATTGCCGTTTCGAGATGTTCCCGGCCCGGTCCACGCGGATGAAAAAGAACGGCACGCCGCGCGCCTCGGGGCGTTGCAGGGTGGACAGGCGGTGGCAGGTGGTCTCGAACCCCACGCCGAAGCGGCGCGCGATCAGGTCGATGTCATAGGCCACGGCCTCGGCCTCGCGCAGGAAGGCGCCATAGGGCAGGACCAGCGCGCCCGCGAAGTAATTCGCCAGCCCGATCCGCAGCAGCGCCTGCGCGTCGGGGGCCAGCCCCGGATCGCCCGCAAGCCGGGCGATGGTTTCGCCCTGTTCCAGGAAGGCCAGCTGCGTGGCGATCTGGAAGGCCTGCTGCCCCTCGGTCAGGTGCGGCGCCAGGTGCAGGATGCGCGCGCCGGCGTCAAAGCGGCGCAGGCTGCCTGCGTCCAGCGCGATGCGGATGCCGTGCCGCCCGGCCAGCCGGTCGATCAGCCCCGCCACCATCCGCCCCGGCGGCAGCGCCGAGCCGATGGCCTCGGCCGGGGTCTCCAGGTCCGGGACATGGTTGCGGCGGTCATAGAACCAGTCGCGCACCGCCTCGAAGGCGGCGGGGGTGGCGGCGGCCTGCGGCTCGGTCAGCCGGCCCGCCAGCAGGTCGGCGCGCTCGGCGGTTTCGCGCAGCCGGGCCTGCATGGCGATGATGGCCCGCGCGATGCCGGGCATGTTCGAAACCAGTTCCCGCAATTCCGCCGTCGCCGCCGGCGCGCCCTGGTCGGCCAGCGCCGCGCGCAGGTCGGTGATCAGCCGCGCCTCATCGGCATCCGAGAACAGCTGCACATCGAGGCCGAAGGCGCCGTTCAGCCTGAGCAGCACCGGCACGGTCAGCGGGCGCTGGTTCTGCTCGATCTGGTTGAGATAGCTGGGCGAAATCCCCAGGGCCCGCGCCAGGGCCGCCTGGGTCATGCCGCGTTCCTCGCGCAAGCGGCGCAACCGGACGCCCATATAGCTTTTCGTCATCTTCGCAACCTTCGCAATTTGTAGGCGCAACCTTCGCAGATCAACACTTTTTCAGTAGTTTAACCGGCGATGCGCCTTGTGGATAGATGGCTTTGCCAATTTTGCGAAGGCAGGAACGATGGGCACAGAGACCCGCATGGTCGAGATGATCTTTCCCGATGCCGCGAACCATTACGGCACGCTGTTCGGCGGCAATGCGCTGGCCCTGATGGCCAAGGCGGCCTTCATCGCCGCCACCCGCCACGCCGGCGGCTCGGTCGTCATGGCGCGCTCGGAGCGGGTGGATTTCACCACCCCGATCCGCGTGGGCGAGATCCTGGACCTGACCGCCCGCGTCATCCGCACCGGCCGCAGTTCGATGACCGTCGAGGTGCTTGGCCTGGCCCAGGCGACGACGGGCGCGACCGAAAGGCAGGCGCTCTCGGGCCGCTTCGAAATGGTGGCGGTGGATGCGCATGGCCGTCCGCTGCCCATCGCCCAGAACATCACCAGCGAAGGACTGACCCATGATCACCCATGACCTGCGGACCTGGAAATCCGCCGAACACCTGCCGCGCGAACAGCAGCTGGCCTGGAAGATCGCCGAGGTGGCGGCCGACCCGGTGGCGGTGGAGCCGGCCGTGACCGAGATGATCGTGAACCGCATCATCGACAATGCTGCGGTGGCGGCGGCCTCGCTGGCGCGGCGCCCGGTGGCCTCGGCCAGGGCGCAGGCGCTGTGCCATCCGTTCCAGCGCGGCGCCACGGTCTTCGGCATGACCGACGCCACCCGCGTCAGCCCGGAATGGGCGGCCTGGGCCAATGGCACCGCGGTGCGCGAGCTGGATTTCCACGACACCTTCCTGGCCGCCGACTATTCCCACCCCGGCGACAACATCCCGCCCATCCTGGCCGTGGCGCAACATTGCGTCCGCTCGGGGCGCGACCTGATCCGCGGCATCGCCACCGGCTACGAGATCCAGGTGAACCTGGTGCGCGGCATCTGCCTGCACGAGCACAAGATCGACCATATCGCCCATCTGGGGCCCTCGGCCGCCGCCGGCATCGGCACGGCTCTGAACCTGCCCGCGCAGACCATCTACCAGGCGGTGCAGCAGGCGCTGCACGTCACCACCACTACCCGCCAAAGCCGCAAGGGCGAGATTTCCAGCTGGAAGGCCTATGCCCCCGCCTTCGCCGGCAAGATGGCGATCGAGGCGGTGGACCGAGTGATGCGCGGCGAAGGCGCCCCCAGCCCGGCATGGGAGGGCGAGGACGGCTTCATCGCCTGGCTGCTTTCCGGCCCCGAGGCCCGCTACCAGGTGCCGCTGCCGGGCCAGGGCGAGGCCAAGCGCGCCATCCTCGACACCTACACCAAGGAGCATTCGGCGGAATATCAAAGCCAGGCGCTGATCGACCTTGCCCGCCGGTTGGGGCCGCAGATCGGCGACCTGTCGCAGGTGGACGGCATCGTGATCCACACCAGCCACCATACGCATCATGTCATCGGCACCGGCGCCAACGACCCGCAGAAGCTGGACCCCAAGGCCTCGCGCGAGACGCTGGACCATTCCATCATGTATATCTTTGCCGTGGCGCTGGAGGATGGCGGCTGGCATCACGAACGCTCCTATGCCCCCGAGCGCGCGCAACGCCCCGAAACCGTGGCGCTGTGGCACAAGATCACCACCGTCGAAGACCCCGAATGGACCCGGCGCTATCACGCCCGCGACCCCAGGGAAAAGGCGTTCGGCGGCCGCGTCGCGGTCACGCTCAGGGACGGCCGGGTGATCGAGGACGAGCTGGCGCTGGCCGACGCCCATCCCGACGGCGCGCGTCCCTTCATGCGGGAAAACTATATCCAGAAGTTCCTGACCCTGTCGGACGGCATCATCGCCACCGCCGAGCAGCACCGCTTCCTCGACGCGGTGCAAGGCCTGCCCGACCTGCCCGCCGGGCGACTGGGAGAGCTGAACTTCACCGTCTCGCCCGCGCGCCTGGGCGAGGCCGCGCCCCATGGCATCTTCGACTGGAAATAAGGAGATCACGATGAGCGGTTCCGCCAGGAAACCCAAGAAGTCGGTGGCCCTTTCAGGGGTCGTCGCCGGCAACACCGCGCTGTGCAGCGTCGGCCAAAGCGGCAATGACCTGCATTATCGCGGCTTCGACATCCTCGACATCGCCGAAGCCTGCGAGTTCGAGGAGATTGCGCATCTGCTGATCCACGGCACCCTGCCCTCGGCCGCGGAACTGGCCGCCTACAAGGCCAAGCTGCGCAGCTTGCGCGGCCTGCCGCTGGCGGTGCGCCAGACGCTCGAGGCGATCCCGGCCGCGGCGCATCCGATGGACGTGCTGCGCTCGGGCGTCTCGGCCATGGGCTGCGTGCTGCCCGAGGCGCATGACCACAACATCCCCGGCGCCCGCGACATCGCCGACCGGCTGATCGCGGTGCAGGGCTCGATGCTGCTTTACTGGTATCACCACGCCCAGCATGGCCGCCGCATCGAGGTCGAGACCGAGGACGACAGCATCGCCGGGCATTTCCTGCACCTGCTGCACGGCCGTCCCGCGACCGAGGCCGAGATCCGCGCCATGCACACCACGCTGATCCTTTACGCCGAGCACGAGTTCAACGCCTCGACCTTCACCGCGCGCACCATCGCCGGCACCGGCGCCGACGTCTATTCCGCCATCGCCGGCGCCATCGGCGCGCTGCGCGGGCCCAAGCACGGCGGCGCCAACGAGGTCGCCTTCGAGATCCAGAAGCGCTACGCCACCCCCGACGAGGCCGAGGCCGACATCCGCGCCCGCGTCGCGGCGCGCGAGGTCGTCATCGGCTTCGGCCATCCGGTCTATACCGTCTCGGACCCGCGCAACGTGGTCATCAAGCGCGTCGCCCGCCGGCTGTCCGAGGACAAGGGCGCGACCCGCATGTTCGCCGTGGCCGAGCGGATCGAGGACGTCATGCTGGACGCCAAGGGGATGTTCCCGAACCTCGACTGGTATTCGGCCGTCTCCTATCACCTGCTCGGCGTGCCGACCGCGATGTTCACGCCGATCTTCGTCATCGCCCGCACCGCCGGCTGGGGCGCGCATGTGGTCGAGCAGCGCCAGGACAACAAGATCATCCGCCCCTCGGCCCATTACATCGGCCCGGAAAACCGCCGCTTCCTGCCCATCGACCAGCGCGGCGGGCTGTTGTCCCTGGAGGCCGAGTGATGCCCTATCTGATCGGCTCCGACCTGCCCGAGGCGCCGGCCGGCGCGCGGTTCCGCGCAGCCCTGGCCCGTCCCGGCATCCTGCGCCTGCCCGGCGCGCATAACGGCATGGCCGCGCTTCAGGCCCGCGCGGCGGGGTTTCAGGCGCTCTACCTCTCCGGCGCCGCCATGACCGCCTCGATGGGCCTGCCCGACCTGGGCATCATCACCGTGGACGAGGTCTGCTTCTTCATCCGCCAGATCGCGCGGGCCAGCGGGTTGCCGCTGCTGGTCGATGGCGACACCGGCTATGGCGAGGCGCTGAACGTCATGCACATGGTGCGCAGCTTCGAGGATGCGGGCGCCGCGGCCGTGCATCTGGAGGACCAGCTGCTGCCCAAGAAATGCGGCCACCTGAACGACAAGAAGCTGGCCCCGGCGCAGGACATGGCGGCCAAGGTGGCGGCGGCGGCCCGCGCGCGGCGGCATCTGTTCGTCATCGCCCGCACCGATGCGGCCGCGGCCGAGGGCATCGAAGGCACCGTGGCCCGCGCCAAGCTTTACGTCGAGGCCGGGGCGGACGCGATCTTTCCCGAGGCACTGACCTCGGTCGAGATGTTCCGCGAGGTCCGCGCCCGCCTGCCCGGCGTGAAGCTGCTGGCCAACATGACCGAGTTCGGCCGCACCCCCGCGTTGACCGCGCAGGAGTTCCAGGAGCTTGGCTATGACATGGTGATCTGGCCGGTCTCGTCGCTGCGGGTGGCCAACAAGGCGCAAGAGCGGCTTTACGCCGCGCTGGCCCGCGACGGGGAGACGACGGCCATGCTGCCCGAGATGCAGACCAGGGCCGAGCTTTACGACGCGATCGGGCTCAACGCCTTCGAGGCGCTGGACGCCTCGATCGCGCGCAGCCTGCTGCCCGCGCAGGGCTGAGGCATCGGGCGGGGCGGTCCCGCCCGACGACCGGCGGGGCGCAGGCGCCCACCGTCCCGCCGGTCCGTTCGCGCATCCGGCGACGCAAGCCCGGCGACGCAAGCCCGGCGACGCAAGCCCGGCGACGGCCCTATTGCGCCGCCGCCTGGGCCAGCGGCCATTCCTTGGCCACCATGGTCAGCACGTCGTATTGCGCCACGACCTCGCCCTTCTGGTTCGTCACCTGGCAATCCCAGCGCACCTCGCCATGGCCGGCGTTCTCGCGCGGGTTGATCTCCTTGCAGGTCAGCCGCACTTGCAGCGTGTCGCCGAAATAGACCGGGGTCAGGAAGCGCAGGTTGTCCACGCCGTAATTGGCCAGGACCGGGCCGGGGTTCGGCTCGACGAAAAGACCCGCGGCAAAGCTGGCGATCAGGTAGCCATGCGCCACGCGGTCGTCGAAGAACGGGTTCGCCTTGGCCGCCGCCTCGTCCATATGGGCATAGAAGGTGTCGCCGGTGAAATGGGCGAAATGCTCGACATCCTCGCGGGTGACGGTGCGGGTCGCCGTGACCAGCTGGTCGCCGATGCGCAGCTCGGCCAGCGACTTGCGGAAGGGATGTTCGCCCTGCCGCACGTCGGCACCGGGGATCCAGCGCCCGGTGACGGCCGACAGCAGCCGCGGCGCGCCCTGCACGGCGGTGCGCTGCATGTAATGCTTGACGCCGCGGATGCCGCCCATCTCCTCGCCGCCGCCGGCGCGGCCGGGGCCGCCATGGACCAGCGGCGCCAGGGGCGAGCCATGCCCGGTCGAGGACTTGGCCGAGGCGCGGTTGCCGATCAGCACCCGGCCATGCCAGGGCGCGGTGCCCAGCACCAGCTCCTCGGCGACCTTCGGATCGTCGGTAAAGACCGATGTGACCAGCGAGCCGCGGCCCATCCGCGCCAGCGCCACCGCCTCGTCCAGGTCGTCATAGGGCATGACCGTCGAGACGGGGCCGAAAGCCTCGACCTCATGCACCGCCCCGGCCGCGAAGGGCTTGGCGGCATACATCAGCACCGGGTTCAGGAAGGCGCCCCTGGCCGCGTCGCCCGAGGTCACGCGCACCGCATCGGGATCGCCGGCGACGATCTCGGCCGCCGCCTGCAGGTCGCGGATGCGCTCGCGCACCTCTTCGCGCTGGTCCAGGCTGGCCAGCGGCCCCATGCGCACCCCCTCGTCGCCCGGCAGGCCGACGGCGGTCTTGCCCAGCCGCTCGTCCAGCGCGGCGACCAGGGCGTCGACCTGGGCGCGGGGCGCGATGACGCGGCGGATGGCGGTGCATTTCTGCCCGGCCTTGACCGTCATCTCGCGCGCGACCTCGCGCACGAACAGGTCGAACTCGGGCGTGCCCGCCACCGCGTCGGGGCCGAGGATGGCGGCGTTCAGGCTGTCCGCCTCCATGGTGAAGCGCACGGAATTGGCGATCACCGCCGGATGGGTCTTGAGCTTGCGCCCAGTCCAGGCCGAGCCGGTGAAGGTCACGGCGTCCTGTTCGGTCACATGGTCCAGCAGATCGCCGACCGAGCCGCAGATCAGTTGCAGCGCGCCTTCGGGCAGGATGCCGGTCTCGACGATGCGGCGCACCATCAGCTCGGTCAGATAGGCGGTCTGGCTGGCGGGCTTGACCAGGCAGGGCATCCCGGCCAGCAGCGTCGGCGCGATCTTTTCCAGCATGCCCCAGATCGGGAAGTTGAAGGCGTTGATATGCACCGCCACGCCATGCAGCGGCGTCAGGATATGTTGGGCGCTGAAGCTGCCGTCCTTGGACAGCGGCTCGACATCGCCATCGGTCAGCACGCGGGCATTGGGCAATTCGCGCCGCGCCTTGGAGGCAAAGGTCAGCATGGTGCCGATGCCGCCCTCGATGTCCACCCAGCCGTCGGTGCGGGTGGCGCCGGTATGCAGGCTTTCGGCGTAGAATTCCTCTTTCTGCGCCATCAGCGCCAGGCCCAGGGCCTTGAGCATGCCGGCGCGTTCGTGAAACGACATGGCGCGCAGCCTTGGCCCCGCCGCCTCGCGGCCATGGGCCAGCGCGGCGGCAAAGTCGATGCCGGTCGAATCGATCACGGCCACCGGCTCGCCGGTGGCGGCGTCCAGCAGGGTCTGGCCGGGCTGGCTGCCGGGGGTCCAGCACCCGCAGACATAGCTTTCAAGACGGCGCGGAGTGGTCATTGGCGTTTCCTTGGTCAGTCTTCGTTTTGCTCGGGCGGCAAGGCCGCGCCCGTCGGGGAGCGCGGCCGCAAGCGCCGGTTCAGAGGCCAAGCGCGGCCAGATGTTCCGACACCAGCGCCTCCCAGCGCGCCAGCAGCGCCTCGTTCGGGCTGTGGCGCAGGCCGAAGCGCGCCAGCGTGTCATAGCGCGCCGAATGGGTCAGGCCGAAGCCCGCCGCGACGCGCGGCTGCCAATAGGCGATGGCGGCGCGGGCTTCCTCGCGCCCGGTCTCGGTCTGGGCGATCTGCTCCAGCCCCTCCAGGCCCAGCTCGGCATGGCGGGCCTCGCGCGGGGCGATCTCGCGAAAGACCTCGGCCAGCGGGCCGTAGGAGACGCGGGTCAGCTCGGTCATCTGCACCCCGGTCGCCAGCCCCTGCAGCACGTTCATCACCACCGCATCGGTCCAGCCGGCGATCGGATAGTGGAACACCGACAGCCGCATGTCGCCGGGCCGGCGCGCGGTGCCCAGATCGGCGTCGCGCGGGACGCGGGCGGCCCAGTCGTGGCTGGTCTGGTAGCGGGCGGCATCGGTGCCGAACTCGGCCATCACCCGCAGCACGCGCCCGGCATGGTCGGCCTTTTCCAGCGTGATGCGACTGGCGGCGATACGCTCCTTGATGCCGGGGGCGAGGTTGATCGCATCGGCAAAGCCGGCCGAGGCGGCCAGTTCGCTGTCCACGAAGGACGACATCAGCCGCAAAAGCTCGCCGCGATAGCGGGCGGGCACGTTGCCGGGCGCGGTCAGCACGCCCCCCTGCGCCAGGTAGTCCTCGATATTCATGGTATCGGACATGGGTTCCCCTCCTGCGCCCGGATCATTCGTCATAGGTGACGACCACGCGGTCGCTGACCGGATAGGCCTGGCAGCTCAGCACATAGCCCGCGCGGACCTCGTAATCTTCCAGCGCGTGGTTCACCGCCATCTCGACCTCGCCCTCCAGCACCTTGCAGCGGCAGGTCGAGCAGACGCCCGCCTTGCAGGAATAGGGCGCGTCCATGTTGTTGGCCAGGGCCGCCTCCAGGATCGTCTCGCCCTCGCGCGGCATCTGGAAGGCGCGGGTGGCGCCGTCCAGCGTCACCGTGGCGGCCACGCCCTCGCCCGCGCCGGCCGCCTGGGCCGAGACGGGGCGGGCCTTGGCGCGGCCCGGCTGGCTGGAGGCGAACAGCTCGAACTTGATCTGCTCGTCGCGCAGCCCGTGGCCGCGCAGGGACGCCGCCACGGTCAGCATCATCGGCTCGGGGCCGCAGATGAAGGCGGTGTCGACCGCCTCGGCGTCCAGCCAATGCTGGAGCAGCGCCGTCATCTTGCCCTCGTCGATGCGGCCGGTGAACAGGTCGATCTCCTGCCCCTCCTGCTCCAGCACATGGATGACCGAGAAGCGGCCGAGATAGAGGTTCTTCAGATCCTCCAGCTCCTCGCGGAACATGATGGTGTTGATCTGGCGGTTGGCATAGACCAGCGTGAACTGCGCCCGCGGCTCGCGCGCCAGCACGGTCTTGATGATCGACAGCACCGGGGTGATGCCCGAGCCGGCGGCAAAGCCCAGATACTGCTTTTCCGCCTCGGGCTCGATCGGGGTGAAGAACTTGCCCATCGGCGGCATCGCCTCGATCTCGTCGCCGGGCGCCAGGTTCTCGTTGGCCCAGGTGCTGAAGGCGCCGCCGTCGACGCGCTTGATGCCCACGCGCAGGGTGCCTTCGTCCTTGCCGGCGCAGATCGAATAGGACCGGCGCAGCTCCTCGCCGTCGAAGTCGCGGCGGAAGGTCAGGTATTGGCCCTGGGTGAAGTCGAACAGCGCGCGGTCCTCGTCGCGGGGGGCCAGGGTGACGACCACCGCGTCGCGCGTCTCGCGACGCACATCGGTGACCTTCAGCGGATGGAAGCGTGCCATGGGGGTATCCTTCCTGAAGCGGGGCGCCTTCTTACAGGCATTTGAAATAGTCGAAGGGTTCCAGACAGTCCTTGCAGCGATAATTCGCCTTGCAGGGGGTCGAGCCGAACTGGCTGATCTTTTCGGTATTGGTCGAGCCGCAGCGCGGGCAGGCGATGGTCAGGTTCGCGCCGCTCATGCGGGCGATGCGCCCGGCCAGCACCCCGTCCGCCGCCGTGCCGTCGATGGGCGGCGCGATGCCATAGGCGCGCAGCTTTTCGCGGCCCGCCTGGGTGATCCAGTCGGTGGTCCAGGGCGGGGTCAGCTGGCGTTCCAGCCGCAGCTTGTCGATGCCGTGGCTGCGCAGCGCGGTCTCGATGTCCAGGTTGATGATGCTGGTCGCGGGGCAGCCGGAATAGGTCGGCGTGACCCTGACGACCAGCGTGTCGCCCTGCCATTCGACGCCGCGGATGATGCCCAGGTCGGTCAGGCTGATCACCGGGATCTCCGGGTCGGGCACCTCGGACAGCCAGCCCCAGACCTGCTCGACGCTGGGATGGGTCGCAGCGGCCATGGGCTTTACCAGCTGGCGCCGGGATAGGCGCGTTGCAGGAACTGCATCTCGGCCAGGATATAGCCCAGATGTTCCGTGTGGATGCCCTGCTTGCCGCCCTTGTGCGCAAAGTCGCTTGCGGGGATCTGCAAGGTCGCCTCGCCCAGCACGTGGCGCAGCGTGGCGTCCCAGCCGGCGCGCAGGCTGGCCGGATCGGGGGCGATGCCGCGCGCGGCCATCTGGGCATCCTTGTCGTCGCCCAGGAACATCTCGCCGGCATAGGGCCAGAGCGCGTCCAGCGCCTGCTGCATCCGGCGGTGGCTTTCCTCGGTCCCGTCGCCCAGCCGCACCACCAGGTCGGACGAGCGTTCCAGGTGATAGGCCACTTCCTTGCCGGCCTTGGCCGCGATTTCGGCCACGCGCGGGTCCGAGGATGCCGCCAGCCCCTTCAGCAGTTCATGGTGCCAGGCGTCGAACAGGAACTGCCGCATCAGCGTATGGCCGAAATCGCCGTTCGGACGCTCGCAGATCAGCAGGTTGCGGAAATCCCAGGCGTCGCGCAGATAGGCCAGGTCGTCGGCCGAGCGGCCCTGCCCCTCGACCTCGCCGGCAAGCCCCAGCCACAGCTGGGTCTGGCCGATCAGGTCCAGCGCCACGTTGGCCAGCGCGATGTCTTCCTCGAGCGCCGGCGAATGGCCGCACCATTCGGACACGCGATGGCCCAGGACCAGGGCGCTGTCGCCGATGCGCAGCAGCGTCTCGAAGAACGCCTCCTGGCCCTCGTCGGGCTGGGGCACGGTCGGATGGGCCGGATGGGCCTCGGCCTGATGCCGGGCCAGTTCCGCCACCTGGGGCGTGGTCATGTCGGGCAGCGACGGCATCACATATGCCCCACTTCTTCGGGAATGTCGAAAAAGGTCGGGTGGCGATAGACCTTGGCGTTCGAGGGCTCGAACAGCGGCCCCTTTTCCGAGGGGCTCGACGCGGTGATCTGCGCCGAGGGCACCACCCAGATCGACACGCCCTCGTTGCGGCGGGTATAGACGTCGCGGGCGTTCATGATCGCCATTTCGGCGTCGGGCGCGTGCAGGCTGCCGACATGGCGGTGGTTCAGCCCGTGCTGGCCCCGGATGAAGACTTCCCAGAGCGGCCATTCCTTGGACATGGTTCTCTCTCCCTAAACTTGGTTGCGCCCCGGACCCGGTTGTCCGGCGGCGCCGTTCCTGGCGATTGCGGGCTTACTCGGCGGCCTGCGCGCGGCGGGCTGCGGCCTTCTCGGCATGCGCCATCAGCCCCTCGCGGAACCAGGCGCCGTCCTCCCAGGCCTTGACGCGGGCGCCCAGCCGGTCCTTGTTGCAGGGCCCGTTGCCGGCGATCACGTCGAAGAATTCCGACCAGTCCGGCTCGCTGAAATCGTGGCCGCCCTTTTCCTCGTTCCATTTCAGGTCCGGGTCGGGAACGGTCAGGCCCAGGTATTCCGCCTGCGGCACGGTCTGGTCGACGAATTTCTGCCGCAGCTCGTCATTGGTGTTGATCTTGATCTTCCAGGCCATCGACTGCGCCGAATGCACCGAATCCTTGTCCGAGGGGCCGAACATCATCAGCGCCGGATACCAGAAGCGGTTCAGCGCGTCCTGCGCCATGCGCTTCTGCGCGGGGGTGCCCTGGGCCAGCTTCATCATCACCGCATAGCCCTGGCGCTGGTGGAAGCTTTCCTCCTTGCAGATGCGGATCATGGCGCGGGAATAGGGACCGTAGGAGGTGCGTTGCAGTGGCACCTGGTTCATGATCGCCGCGCCATCGACCAGCCAGCCCACCGCGCCCATGTCGGCCCAGGTCAGCGTCGGATAGTTGAAGATCGAGGAATATTTCATCTTGCCGGCGTGCAAGAGCTCCATCAGCTCGTCGCGCGAGACGCCCAGCGTCTCGGCCGCCGAGTAGAGATAGAGCCCGTGCCCGGCCTCGTCCTGGACCTTGGCCAAGAGGATCGCCTTGCGCTCCAGCGTGGGGGCGCGGGTGATCCAGTTGCCCTCGGGCAGCTGGCCGACGATCTCGCTATGGGCGTGCTGGCCGATCTGGCGGACCAGCGTCTTGCGATAACCCTCGGGCATCCATTCCTTGGGCTCGATCTTCTCGCCGCGGTCGATGCGCTCCTGGAAGGCGATCTCCTGGGGGGTCATCTCCTCGCGGGCTTTCATCCCTTCGGACTTCACAAGCTGGGCATACATGGCAAACTTCTCCCTGGGTCAAACGCGTTCGAGGATCAGCGCGATGCCTTGCCCCACGCCGATGCACATGGTGCAAAGCGCATAGCGCCCGCCGGTGCGATGCAGCTGATACATCGCCGTCGTCACAAGCCGGGCCCCCGACATGCCAAGCGGGTGGCCAAGCGCGATGGCGCCGCCGTTGGGGTTCACATGGGCGGCGTCGTCGGGCAGGCCAAGGTCGCGCAGGGTCGCCAGCGCCTGGCTGGCGAAGGCCTCGTTCAATTCTATCACATCCATCTGGTCGATGGTCAGTCCCGCGCGCGCCAGCACCTTTTTCGCCGCCGGCGCCGGGCCGATGCCCATGATGCGCGGCTCGACCCCCGCCGCCGCCATGGCGACGATGCGCGCCTTGGGCGTCAGGCCGTGCCGTTCCGCCGCCTCGCCGGACAGGATCGCCAGCGCCGCGGCGCCGTCGTTCACGCCCGAGGCATTGCCCGCCGTCACCGACAGATCGGGGCCGTTCACGCCCTTGAGCCGGGCCAGCGTCTCGGCCGTGGTGCCGGGGCGCGGATGCTCGTCGGTGTCGAAGACCACCGGCTCGCCCTTTTTCTGCGGGATGGTGACGGGCACGATCTCGTCGGCAAAGACGCCGGCCTGCTGCGCCGCTTCCCAGCGGGCCTGGCTCTGCGCGGCAAAGGCGTCCTGGTCGGCGCGGCTGACGGCGAAATCGGCGGCGACGTTGTCGGCGGTCTGCGGCATCGAGTCGATGCCGAACCGGGCCTTCATCGCCGGGTTGACGAAGCGCCAGCCGATGGTGGTGTCATAGACCGCATTGGCGCGGGAAAAGGCGCTTTCCGCCTTGGGCATCACGAAGGGGGCGCGGGTCATGCTTTCGACGCCGCCGGCGATGACGAAATCGCAATCGCCCGCCTTGATCGCGCGGGCCGCCATGCCGACCGCATCCATCCCCGAGCCGCAAAGCCGGTTCACCGTGGTCCCCGGCACCGCGACGGGCATGCCCGCCAGCAGCACCGCCATGCGGCCCACGTTGCGGTTGTCCTCGCCCGCCTGGTTGGCGCAGCCATAGATCAGGTCGTCGACCGCCGCCCAGTCCACGCCGGGGTTGCGCTCCATCAGCGCCTTCAGCGGCACTGCCGCCAGGTCGTCCGCCCGGACCGAGGCCAGCGCCCCGCCATAGCGACCAATCGGCGTGCGCACCGCGTCACAGATGAAGGCGTCCTGCATGCTCTCTCCCATTTTCAAGACGAAAGACCGGCGATTCTCCAATTCGCCGACCGATTGGTCAGTTTATACATGGCCAAACATCACAAAGAAAGAAAATTCTTCGCACGCCGTGTAATGTCTGGCGGCATGCGAAAAAGATAATTTCAATTCAGCCGGTTATCCTGCACAGATCGGCCAGTCGCTCTTCGCTCTGGGCGGTTTTCTCGGGCAGGAAGCCGTCGCCGCCCTCGAAATGCGCCCCGATCCAGCGTTCCGCCGCCGGGGAAAGCTGGCAATAGAGGCGGCGGAACAGCGCCCGCGCCTCGTGCCCCTGCCAGTCCGGCGGCAGGGCGGCCTGCGGCAGGCGCGGGTCGCGCAGCAGCACGCCGCGATAGTCATGCACCAAAAGCAGCCGGGCGATCAGCGCCATCTCGTCGGACAGCGCCGCGCCCGCCTCGGCCAGGGGCGCAAACCGCGCCAGCATGTCGAGATAACGCTGATGCAGCGCCGAGAGATCCCAGAACTGCCCGATCCGGCCAAGCGCCGGCGGGTCCGGGGCGTGAAAGACCAGCGCGCCTTCCGGCACCGGCTGGCCGCGGTCGGGCCGGATGAAGACCGCCCCGCCCATATGGCCCATGCGCTGGTGGCGGGCCTCGTCCTCGGTCAGCTCCGGGGCGTGCAGGATCTGCCAGCCCCGCGCCGGCACCTCGGCCTTGTAGAGCAGCCCCGCCGCCTGGTCGAATTCCCGCTGGGCCGAGGCGTCCAGCCGGTAATAGCTGTGCCGCCCCAGCCGCTCGCCGCGCAGCCGATGCGCGGCGACCAGGCGCGAGACGGCGGTGCGCACCAGCGATTCGCTGATGCCGACCCGCTCGCAGACCTCGATCAGCGTGCCGGTCCACAGTACGCCGCCGCGCGGCACCACCACGTCGCCATAGACGGTGACGATGAACGCGGCCGAACGCAGCGCCATTCCCTGCAATATTCCGTCGATCAGCCCGCGCTCGGCCATTCCGCCCCGCCGCATGTTTCCCCGCTGCCTGCAACCGCCGCCATAGAAGCCCGGAAAGCGGTCATGTGCAACGCGGCTTGCCCCTCGGGCGCGGAGATGCCGGCCACCTGTCGCGATGGCCGGCCGGTTCCTAGCGCGGAACGGCGATGGTTTCGCGCGACACGGCGGTCGCCTCGACCTCGTCGCGGGTCAGCGCCTGTGGGCGGCAGTCGAAGCCCTCGTAAAGCGCCAGCTGGTCCTCGTAATGCGGCGAGGCCTCGCCCGAGGGGCTGATGAACCCGCTCTGGCCCGGAGGGGTCACGGCGCAGAACTCGGCCCTGCCGTCGCGGAAGGTGATCCGGTTGTTCTCGGTGCCGCGGTTCATCGCGGTGCCGATGGCGCGGACCTCGTCCTCGCCGGCCTGCGGGATGCCCAGGTAGTTGCTGGTCTCGAACACATGCTGCTTGATCTCGATGCGCCAGTCCGCGGGCTCCTGGCTGCCGAACCTGTCGGCCAGCCGCGCCGCCGCCTTGTCGAGCGAGGCGAGGATGATCTCGTTGCGGCCCCCCTCGTCGGCGCCGTTGAAGAAATCATGGGTCTGCGGCACGCCGGCCCGTTCGCCCAGCAGCGCGTTGTGCAGCATCTGCGCGGCGCGCGAGATACGGTTGTAAAGGATCGCCGGCGGGATGGCCGGGCTGTCGTCGCGCAGCACGTCCTCGACCATCACGTCCAGCCAGGCCTGGAACAGCCCCACCGCCGGGGTGGCGGCGCGGCCGTCCTCGGCCCGGATCTGCTGCCGGTCCCAGTTGCGCAGGATCTCGACCAGTTCGGCGCGCTGGCTTTGCGGATCGATGCCCTCGGCCGCATCGAGGATGAAGGGCAGGAAATAGCGGGCGTTGATGTCGAGGAAGCTGATCTCGCGGTTGATGTTCCAGACCTCCTCGGGGGTCAGCTTGTCCTTGGCGTCCAGCCGCGCGGTGATCTCGACCACCCGGTCGGCGCTGCCCCAGGGCGTGGCCTCGAAATTCGCGGCGTCCCCCTTGGCCGAGCGGTTGTTCCAGTTCGCGATCCAGCCCTGGCTGGGGTTATAGGCCTTGGGCGCATCGGCAAAGGGCCGCAGGCCCTGCCAGTCGTCCTTGCCCGGCTGGGCCGGCAGGCGCTGGTCGTGGCCTTCGGCGCGGACCGGGACATGGCCGGGCGAGACATAGCCGATATTCCCGTCCCGGTCGGCGTAATACCAGTTGATCGTGGTCGCGACCCTTTCCGCCTGGTCCAGCCATTCCTGGTAATTCTGCGCCTTGGTCGAGTTCACCCAGGCCATGAGCGTCGAGATCTCCTGCCCCTTCCAGGCGCGGTTGAAGGCATAGGCGGTCGCCGTCTCGGGGTCGATCTGGCCGACCACGCCGTAATCGCTTTCCCAGACCGTGGTCTCGACCTCGGGCTGGCCCTTGACGCGGAAGGTCTCGCGGCGCGCCGTCATCTCCTTCCAGCCGTCGCCGGCGCGGTATTGCCGCGGATTCTCGGGGTTCAGCTCCAGCCGGTAGTAGTCGTTCACGTCGCGCGGCCCGGCCGTGGCGCCCCAGCCGATGGTGCCATTGGTCCCGAACAGCACATTGGGAACCGCAAAGGGCGTGTTGCCGGTCAGGTCGAACCCGGCGCCATGCAGGCCGATGCTGAAGACATAGGACGGGTTGAAATTGCCGAATTGCGGGCCGTTGATCAGGATGGTGCTGCCGTCGGTGGTCTTTTGCGGCCCGGCGATCCACAGGTTGCTGGCGCGCGGACGCCCATCGTCGCCGGGCAGGTCCGGCGCGTTCAGCAGCGCGGCAAAGCGGCTGGCCGAAGGCGGGGTCAGCGCGGCCTTGCGCTGGTATTGCTCGCCCTCGGGCACGGTGGTCGGGGCCAGCGGGTCTTCGTCCCAGAACATCTGGTCGAAAAGCGCGCGTGCCTGTTCGGCGCCGAATTGCGCCTCCAGCTCGGCCAGCGTCCTGGCATTGGCCAGTTCGGAGCTGTAGCCCGAAAAGCGGCCGGCCATGGTCCCGACATAGATCATCGCCACGTCGAATTCGGTCCAGCGGCGGGGCTTGAAGCCGAAATCGTTGAACTGCTTGGGCATCAGCCCGGCCGGTTTGGCCAGAACCCGGTCCACCCACAGGTTGAAGCCCGCCGCATAGCCACGCAGGATGTCACGCTCTTCCGGCGCCAGCGCCTCGATCTGGCGGCGGATCTCGGCATGGTCGAACATCGCGCGGGTCTGGATGTCGAAGGGCAGCCGCTCGATGACCAGCACCTCGGCCACCTCGCCCAGGACCGAGCGCCGCGCCATCTCCATCTGGAACAGCCGGTCCTGCGCCACGCTGTAGCCGAAGCCCGCGTAAAGCCCATGCACGTCGTCGGCATAGACATGCGGCACGCCCCAGCTGTCGCGGATGATCTCGACCTTGGTGTCGGCCAGCGCCGGGCAGGCCAGAAGGGCAGAAAGGCCAGCCGACAGCAGCAGGCGGCCAAGCGAAGACCTGAGCATGTGATTCTCCTCCGGGTGCAAGCGCCTCCTCCGGCGCATGGCCATGGTTATCCTTAACCGTCCGGTCGGTCAATTATTGAAGGCACCCATCCGCCGGCGGCCGCCCTGCGCCGGCGGATGGGCCGAGGATCGCCGCGTTCACGCGATTGTCAGCCCCAACGGGCGCAGGCTGGCCGATCATGGTGGGGCGGCCCCATCCGCCGCGACGCAGTCCCGACCCACATCCCAAGGAGGTCCGACATGCAGATCCGAGCCCGCACCCTTTCCTCCGTCATGCTTGCCGCCGCGCTGGCGCTAGGCACCATGCCCGCGCTGGCGCATCACGGCTGGTCCTGGGCCGAGGGGGAACAGACGACGCTCGAGGGAACCGTCGAGAGCGTCTCGATGAGCCCGCCCCATCCCACGCTTCAGGTCCGCGACGCCCAGGGCACCGTCTGGCAGGTCGACCTGGGCAATCCCAACCAGACCGCCCGCTCGGGCTTTACCGCCGACACGGCAGAGCCGGGCGATGCGATCACGGTGATCGGCAATCGCAACCAGGATCAAAGCGCGCATATGAAGGCCGTCCGCATCGTGATCGACGGGCAGAACTACGACATGTATCCCGAGCGCATCCAGGCGGACTGAGCCGTGCAGGAACTCGCGGCCTGGGCCGAGGGCACCGCGCTTGCCGCGGCGCTGCGCCGGTCGGGCCATCTCTACATGGTGGTGAACGCCACGCATATCCTGGGCATCGCGCTGCTGCTGGGCGCGATCGTTCCGCTGGACCTGCGCCTTGTCGGGATCGTCCGCGGCGGGGCGCTGCGCGTGCTGGCGCCCTTCCTGTCCCGCGCGGCGGGGGCCGGGCTTGCCATCGCCCTTGCGACCGGCCCGGTGCTGTGGTCGGTCTCGGCCCGCGACTATCTGGCCAATGCCGCCTTTCGCTGGAAGATCGCGCTGATCGGCCTTGGCCTTGCGGTCGTCGCCCTGCAACATGCCGGCAAGGGCTGGCAACAGGCGGTCGAGACCGGGGTGCCCAGCCCGGATGCGCGCATCCTGGCGGCGCTTTCGCTGGCGATCTGGGTGTCGGTGCTGCTGGCGGGGCGCTGGATCGGCTTTCTGTGACGCCCCGCGCACCGCTGCATCGGAAATCCTGAGACGCTGGCAAGGGAATGGCGATTTTTTGCGGCGGCGCGGCTTCGCTAGTCTTGGGCAAACGGCCAGGACGACGAGTTGCCCATGACCCAGATTCCCTTTTCCCATCCGTTCCGCCCGGAACTGGTGATCCTGCGCAGCGGCATCGCGACGGGATCGGCGCTGCGCCGGGGCGTCGTCGTGCTGGGGAATTTCGACGGCTTCCACCGCGGCCACCAGTTCCTGATCCGCTCGGCCCGCCGGATCGCGGCGGATGGCCGCGCGGTCGGCGTCATGTCGGTCGAGCCCCATCCGCGCCAGGTGTTCTGCCCCGAGGCCGCGCCCTTTCGCCTGGCCCTGCCCGAGCAGAAGCACCGCACGGCGCGGCGCATCGGGCTGGACTACCTGTTCGAGCCGGTCTTCGACCGCGCCTTTGCCGGCATGACGCCCTGCGCGTTCATCGACGAGGTGCTGTGCCGGCGGCTGGGGGTTTCGCATGTCGTGGTCGGCGCGGATTTCCATTTCGGCGCGAAACGCGCCGGCACCACCCGGACCCTGGCGCAGGAATGCACCGCGCGCGGCATCGGCGTCACGGTGCTGCCGTTGCAGGGCGGCTTTTCCTCGACCGCCGCGCGCCAGGCGATCCTGGCCGGCGACATGCGGCAGGCACGGCGCTGCCTCGGCCGCCCGTGGGAAGGCGTGCTGGATGCCGGCCGGCTTGCGCCCGACCAGATCCGCCCGCCGGCGGGGCGCTATCTGGTCCGAACCCAGCGGTCCGCGCAGGCAGGGCCGGTCCGGCTGGACGCGGACGGCCGCATCCTGTCCCCCGAAAGCCTGCCGCGCCGGATCGAATTCCTGGATCGGCACGACTGATCCGCCTTGCCCGAGAAAAAGGAGCCCCATGGACCTGCCCCTGCACCTGCCGGCCAGCACCTATCGCACCATGCCGTGGAAGAACGGCACCGGCGCCACCGACGAGATCTGGCTCTGGCCGCCCCGCAGCGACCGCGACGCCTTTTCGATCCGCATCTCGCGCGCGCCGATCCTGGCGGATGGCGGCTTTTCCGCCTTTGCCGGCGCCGACCGGGTCATCACGCTGATCGAGGGCACGGGGCTGGTGCTGGATTTCGGCCATCGCCGCGAACATCTGGCGCCGCTCGCCCCGTTCCGCTTCGACACCGGCCTGGCGCCCCAGGGGCGGCCGGTCGGCGGTCCGGTCCGGGTCTTCAACGTCATGGCCGATCGCAACGACTGGACCATCCCCGATGCCGCGGTGCTTGAGAAGGGAACGGCGGAGGCGACCGGCCTGACCGTCCTCTTCGCGCTGGAAGCCCAGCAGGCCAGGACCGGCGGCCGCCTGCACGACTTGGCCCGTCAGGATACGCTGATCTGCGGGCCGGGCCCGCTGCGGCGCGGCGGGCGGGCGCTGGTCGTCACCCTAGCGCCCGCGGGCTGACGGGGGGCGCGGGCCGCCAGGCCCGCACGCATCAGGCCCGCGCGAATTTCTCGCGGCATTTCTGGGCGAAACGCTGGGCGGCGCTGGACAGCGCATGCCCCTTGCGCCAGGCCAGCACGATCTGCGACAGCGCATGATCGCCCGCCAGCGGCAGCGCCACCAGCGGCAGCCCGTCATAGCTCATGCTCGATGCGGGCTTGGTGCAAAGCAGCGTATAGCCCAGCCCATGCGCGACCATGCCCCGCACCATCTCGAACGAGGCCGAGCGATGCGCGATCAGCGGCTCGACCCCCTGCGCCTCGAGGATGCCGGTGAAATAGGCGCTGGAGGGCGGCGCATCCAGAAGCACCATCGGCTCGGCCGCCAACTCGGTCGGCAGGATCTCGGCCTGCCGGGCCATCGGATGATCCTCGGCCATCAGCACATAGGGCTTCAGCACGCTCAGCGCCTGCCAGTCGAAACGCTCGTCCAGGTCGTTGTCGTAGATCACCGCGATCTCGGTCTCGCCCGAGACCAGGCTTTCGGTCAGCCGGCGCTGGTCCCCTTCCAGCAGCTCGATGTCGAGCCCGCCCAGTTGCCGGATCAGCGAGGGCATCAGGAACGGCCCGAAGGTGTGGAAGCAGCCGACCTTCAGCTTGATCCCTTCGCCGTTCAGCACGCCCCGCATGCTGCGCGGCGCCTCGATCCGGCGCGACGAGCCATAGGAGCGGTTGGCATAGATCAGCGGCGAGCCGAGCCGCGCGCTATGCGTGTCCTCGACGCCGCACAGCAGGACGTGATGCGTGCCCACCCGCTCGGCCGACAGCACCCGGCATTCGAAGGCGACCAGCGGGTCGGCGACGCGGGGCGTGCCATTGGCCAGCACCACCCAGTCGGTGCATTCGAACTTGTCGCCCAGCTCGTCCTTGAAGCGGCCGGCGAAGGCTTCCGAGATATAGGACTGGTCCTCGCGCAGCACGTTCACGCAAAGGACGCCGTTCTCGATGATCTTCGGCGCCGCCGGGCTGAGGTGATGCACGCAGATCAGCAGCGTCGGCGCCTCGCCATCGGCCGAGACCGAGGCCATGGCCGAAACCGTGACGCCCGCCCTGCCCGCCGGCCCGTCGGTGGTCACGACATTCACCGTGCAGGCGGCATGGCTCATCCCGGCGACGAAACGGTCGCGCAGCGGGATCTGGGGCATCTGCGGGTCGGCATTCATGGCTGCTTTCCTTGCGTGGGGTTCGTTCCGATTGTCCTGAATGCAGATTGCCGGCTTTTGCCGTCGAGCCAAAATCGTGTTTTCCGCAGCTCTGCCTCAGGAAGATTGATGGGCCGGATGATCGGGGCCGCATTCGGTCTGCCCGGCCGGCAGCATGCCCGGCAGGGCGCCGTCGCCGATCACCTCGCGGCAATAGTCGACAAAGGCCTCGGCCGCGCGCGACCGGCGCAGCTCGGTCAGGGAGGCGATGCCGAAGGCGATGGATTGCGAGACGTCCTCGATCGGCAGATAGACCAGCGGCAGACCGTTCTCGGCGTGGCGGTTGGCAGGCCGGACGGTCATCATGCTGTAGCCGATGCCCGCCGCGACATAGGAACGCAGCGACGCGGTGGACGAGGTCTCCATCACGATCCGGGGGGTGCCGCCGATCTTGCGGAACATGCCCAGGAAATAGTCGCGCGTCAGCGGCGGGTCCAGCAGGACGAAGGGGTCGTCGATCAGCTCGGCCAGCCGGATCGACCGGCGCCCCGCCATGCGATGCCCGGCCCCGACGATGACATAGGTCCTGAGCCGCGCCAGCTCGATGAACGAGACATCCGGCGGCAGGTTCAGGTCATAGGTCAGCGCCAGGTCGATCCGCGCCAGCCGCAGCTTTTCCAAGAGATCGACCTCGCTGCCCTCGGTCATGGTCATCTGCACCGCCTCGTAGCGGCCCGAGAAGCCGGTCCAGAGTTCCGGCGCGATCAGCGGCGCGAAGGTGAAGAAGGTGCCGACATTCAGCGTCCCCGCGACATGGTCGTTCACGTCGCTGGCCACGTCGTAAAGCTCGGAGGCGGCGCGCAGCGATTCCTTGGCCGCGCGCAGCAGCCGGGTGCCCGCGGGGGTCAGCGACAGGCCCTGCGCGTGATGGCGCACGAAAAGCTGCACGTTCAGTTCGGTCTCCAGATGCGCGATGGCGGCCGAGATCGAGGGCTGCGAGATATTGACCTGCTCGGCGGCCTTCGTGACCGACAGCGTCTCGCCCGCCGCGATGAAATAGCTGAGTTGCCTGAGCGTGAATCGCATCGTCTTGGTCCCCTGTCATGCGCGCAAAGTGGCAACATTCTTTCTGCGCTGGCCCGCCGAAAGGGAAGCTGGTTCTTGGGTCAGGCCGCCGGCGCCTCCAGCGCGTCGAGCAGGCGCGACAGCATCCGGTCGCAGGCCGACAGCTGTTCGGCGGCGATGAATTCGTCGGGCTTGTGGCCCTGTTCCATGAAGCCCGGCCCGCAGATCGCCGTGGACATGCCCAGGCCCTGATGGAACAGCCCGCCTTCGGTCCCGAAGGCGACCTTGATCGCCGGCCCATCCTGGCCGGTGATGCGGCGCAGCAGCCGGACCGCGGGCGCGTCCTCGGGGGCATCGAGACCCGGATAGCCCGAGACCGTCTCGATCTCGATCCGTGCCTCGGGGAAACGGGCGCGATGCGGGGCGGCGATGGCCTCGGCGTCGCCGGCGATGGCGGCCAGGATCGCGGCGGGGTCGTCGGCGACGATGTTGCGGATCTCGAAGTCGATCTCGCAGCGGTTCGGCACGATGTTCAGCGCCGTGCCGCCCTGCATGAGGCCGGCATGGATGGTGGAAAAGGGAATGTCATAGGCCGGGTCGCGGGCGCCGGCTCGGACCAGTTCCTCTTGCCGGGCCTGAAGACTGGCGATGAAGGCCGCGCCCAGGTGCAAGGCGTTCAGCGCGTTCGGGGCCAGCGCCGAATGGCCCTCGCGGCCGTGGCAGCAGGCGCGGCAGGCGAGCTTGCCCTTGTGGCCGGTGGCGATGCGCATGCCGGTCGGCTCGCCCACGATGCAAAGCGCCGGGCGGTCGGGACGCGCGGCCAGCGCCTCGATCATGCCGCGCACGCCCATGCAGCCGATCTCCTCGTCATACGACAGCGCCAGGTGCAGCGGCCTGCGCAGGTCGCGCCGGGCGGCGCCGATCGCGGCATGGACCGCGGCGGCGACGAAGCCCTTCATGTCCGCCGTGCCGCGCCCGTAATAGCGCCCGTCCCGCTCGGTCAGGGCAAAGGGATCGACGCTCCAGTCCTGGCCGGCCACCGGCACCACGTCGGTATGGCCCGACAGCACCACGCCCCCCGGCCCCTCGGGACCGATGGTCGCCCAGAGATTGGCGCGGCTGCCATCGGCATGGGCGAAGCGTTCGACGCGCGCGCCCGCCGGCACCAGCAGCCCCTCGACATAATCCAGCAGGTCGAGGTTCGGGCGGCGGGACAGCGTCTCATAGGCAACCAGCCGGCGCAGGATGTCGACGGTCGAGGGGATCGCGGTCATGGAAATCCTTGTCGCAAGGACGGGGGGCGGAACGGGCCGCCCCCGCGTCGGGGGATCATTCGTCGCCGGGCACGCCATAGCTCGGCGCGGCGTCGGGGTTCAGCGCGCGGGTCACATAGGCGTCCATCTCAAGCCGCCAGCGTTCCCACAGGGCGGCGCAATCCTCGATGGGATCGCCCTCGCTCCAGTCGATGCGCAGGTCGGCGATGGGCCAGCTGACCTTGTCCACGATCAGCATGCCCATGGAATGCACCGGCCCCTCTTCGCCGCCCGCGGCGACCGAGGCGCGCATGCCCGCCAGCAGCCGGTCGCCCAGGTGCCGGCCCCTGGCCGCCATGAAGGCATCGACCATCTTCTGCGGGATCCCGGCCGAGCGCAGCAGGTTGCCCGCCGCCGCCACGCCCTCGCCATGGGCGATGCCATGCGTGCCCAGCGTCCGGGCGCCGGAACGCCCGGCGGTGCGGCCCGCCGCATCGACCAGCGCCAGCTGGCGATACTCGACATGCGACGCCCCGGCCACCAGCCGCTCCAGTGCCTCGGCCGCCGAAAGCCCCTGCGCCATCAGGTCCAGCCCCTTGGGCCCCAGGCTCGGGTCGGTGACGTTCTGGGTCGCGACCACCCCCACGCCCGCCCGCGCATGGGCGCAACGCGCCGCCACGCAGGGCGAGGAGGAGGAGACGGCGATGCCGAACATGCCGGTCTCGGGGCAGCGGGCGGAGATCGAGAAGGTCATGTCCGCCTCATGCGTCCGGGATGACGGCGGTGGCCTCGATCTCGACCACCCATTCGGGCCGGGCCAGCGCCGGAACCACGATCCCGGTCGAGCAGGGATGCACGCCCTGCAGGTGCCGGCCCATTTCCTGATAGACCGCCTCGCGATAGCGGATGTCGGTCACATAGACGACGATGCGGCAGATATGCTCCATCCGCGATCCCGCTTCTTCCAGCAGCATCCGAATGTTTTCCATGGTCTTGCGGGTCTGCATCGCCGGGTCGCCGACATGCAGGCATTCGCGGGTCTCCAGGTCCTGCGAAACCTGGCCGCGCAGGAAGACCATGGTGCCGCGGGCGACGACGCCCTGGCTCAGGTCGTTGTCCAGCTTCTGCTCGGGATAGGTCTCCCTGGTGTTGAAGGGGCGGATGCGGTGATGGATGGTCATGGTTTCTGCTCCGGTCGGTCAGTGTTTCGTGCCCCAGACCTGATCGGACAGGCCCGCGGATTTGTGGGTGAAGCGCAGCGCCTCGTTCCAGTCGAAGTTGCGATAGACCGCAGCCAGATGGGCGAAGGGCGGGGATTGCGCGAAAAGCTGGAAGGTCAGCCGGTGGCCGGCATAGTCCGAGTTCAGCAGGTCGCGCGCATAGGCCAGCAGCTTGCGGCGATCCTCGCTGCCCCAGTTCTCGTTCAGGGTGTAGAACTTGTCGAGCCAGGGCGCGGTCTCGGGATCGTCGAAGCAGGCGGCGTCCGGGGTGATGCAGATCTGGCCGCCGCAAAGCTCGCGCGCCAGGTGCATCATGTGATGCAGCTGCGAACAGGCCAGCACGCGGCCGGTCATCAGCAGCGACTGGTTCGGCATCAAGAGCCCGCCGGGGCTTTCCTCGGCCTCGGCGATGGCCGCGGTCAGGTGGGCGTTGATCCCCTCGCGATAGCAGGCCAGCGTCGCCAGCTTTTCCTGCACGGCCGGCTGATGCTCCAGCCCGGTCTGGCGCACGTTCCACAGCGCCGCGCCGATCAGCAGGTCGGCAAGCTTCAGATTGCGCTGCACGAAGGCGAAGGCGGAATAGCGGTGCAGCGTCGCGCGGATGAAGGTCGCGGCCTTGGTATGCTGGTAGAACAGCACGTTTTCCCACGGGATCAGCACGTCGTCGTAGATCACCAGCGTCTCGACCTCGTCGAAGCGGTTCGACAGCGGATAGTCCCTGGCCGGCGCGCGGCCGGCAAAGCCGGTGCGGGCGATGAAGCGCAGGTTGGGCGAGGAAAAGTCGCATACGAAGCCCACCGCGTAATCCGACATCGCCTCGTTGCCCCAGTTGGCGATGGTCGGCTTGGTGAAGGCCTGGTTGGCATAGGCGGCGGCGGTCTCGTATTTCGCGCCGCGCACGACGATGCCGGCGTCGGTTTCCCTGACCACATGCAGCAGCATGTCAGGATCCTGGTCCTGCGGCCGCTTGGAGCGGTCCCCCTTGGGGTCGGTATTGGCCGAGACGTGGAAGGGGTCGGTCATGATGACGCGGTGGATGTGGTTGCGGATGTTTTCCGAGAAACGCGGGTCCACCTCGTTCAGGATGTCCTGGCCGTCGAAAAGCGACCACATCTCGCCCGCCGTCTCGTCGCCGACGCGGGTGACGATGCCGCCGACCTCTTCCAGCACCGCATTGGTGGCGGCGCGCTTGGCGCGCCAGTCCTCGCGGGTGAAGGGCAGCTTGAGACCGACCGAGAAACGCTCGCCGTTCTCCTCGTAGCTCATCAGGTCGCGCGTGGCCTCGGCATGGGCCATGTCGTAGATATGCGCGCGAATGTCGACCAGCGGCTTGAACATCGGGTGCCGGGTGATGTCCTGCACGCGCTCGCCATTGATCCAGACGCGGCGGCCGTCGCGGATTGAGTCGCGATACTGTTCTCCGGTTCTTAGCATGATTTCCTCGGGATTGGCCTTTCGGCGGATGGGATTGGGCCGGGCGCGCTGGCCCTCGGCGGATCGGGCAGACCTCTCCCGTCCCTTGCGAGCGGGCGCGCAGGGGCGGGATCGGCCGGCGGGGATGGGTCGGTCAGCGGGCGTCAGGACTTGGCATAGGTGGTCCAGGCGCCGTCCTTGACGGTCTTGAGCTCGATGGCGATCGGGGTCTGGGTCTGGCCATTGGCGTCGAAGGTGATCTGGCCGGTGGCGCCGTCATGCTGGATGGCGCGGATCGCCTCGGCCAGCCTGGCCTTGTCCTCGACCCCGGCCTCGTTGATCGCCTGGATGATGATGTTCGCGGCGTCGAAGGCGTATTTCGTATAGGGGCTCATCGGCTCGGCAAAGCCCCTGGCCTGGTAGTCGGCCTCCATCCTGGCCAGCTTCGGCGTCTGCGAGGCCACCGGATAGGAGACGATGGTGTTCGCGGCCGCGTCGCCCGCCACCGCGATGAATTCCGGGTCGTAGAAGCCCGAGATGCCCAGCATCGGCTTGTCGAGCCCCACCTCCTTCATCTGCCGGGCCAGGATGCCGGCCTCGGTGATGACGCCGCCGAAATAGACCGCATCGACCTGCTTGCCCTTCAGCGAGGTCAGGACGGTGCGGAAATCGGTCGAGCCCACCGGCAGCAGGTCGGTCGAGACCACCTCGCCGCCCGCCGCGGGGACGAATTCGGCAATCGCCTCGGCGTTCGACTTGCCGTAGTCCGAGGTGTCGGCGATGACGGCGATGCGCTTGGCGCCCAGTTCCTTGACCATCCATTCCGCAAGCGGCTGGTTCTCGGTCAGAAGCGTCGGGGTGACGCGCGTCACCTCGGGCAGGTTCTGTTCGGTGATCGCCGGCGAGATCGCGCCCCAGATCACCAGCGGCGTCTGGAAGCGGGCAAAGACCGGCATGGTCGCCAGCGCCACGGGCGAGTTCCAGTGCCCGGTCGCGGCCACCACGTCGGGATCGTTCACCAGCTTCATCGCCGCGCCGACGCCGGTCTGCGGGTCCGAGGCGTCGTCCAGCACCACCGGCTCGATCTCATACTTGCCGGCGGGGTCGGCATTTGCCTGCTCGATGGCCAGCAGGAAGCCGTTCCGGGCGCCCAGGCCCTGCTGGGCGTTGCCGCCCGACAGCGGGCCCATGAAGCCGATCTTGATCTTGGCCTTCTCGGCGAAGGCGGGGGCGGCGAAAACCGCCGTCGAAAGCACGAGACCGGCCAGAACGGCGCGGCGGGTGGTGGGGATGAAAGCCATGGACCTCTCCTGTCGAAGCGGAAGTTTCCGCGGTCGCGTTTGCGTTGGGATCTGCCGCGTTGCCCGGCCGGGCACCCTTGCCGGGCGCTGGTCTGCCGGCCTCGCGGCTTGTTGTCGCACCCCGAACATCGACCGATTTCCGCCCGGCTGAGAAGTCGCATTAACTGAACCAGTGCCTCAAAAAATACGAAGCATCCGGCCCAGCATTTCATTTGCCTGACGGGCGATCCCGCCGTCATCTTCGTCGGAAAAACCAATCCAACGCATCAACACGGGAGGACGACATGGAAAGTCTGATCCTCCAGCACCTGCTTAACTGGCTGGTTCTGGGAAGTATTTACGCGCTGGTGGCGCTGGGATTCAGCCTGCTCTTCGGGCTGCTCAACGTCATCCATTTCTCGCATGGCGACGTGTCGATGATCGCCCCCTTCGTGGCGCTTGGCAGCCTTCAGGCGATCTTCGGCATCACCGGAGGCGCCATGGGCGTCCTGCCGATCCTGGCGGCGCTGGCCATCGCGATCCTGGTCACGGGGCTGATCGGCATCGGCGCGGACAAGCTGGTGATCTCGCGCTTTCGCCGCTCGCCGGCGATGATGGCGCTGGTGGCCACCGTGGCCCTGGGCACGGTGATCCGCGAGCTGATCCGGGGCTTCTATCCGCAGGGCTCGAACCCCAAGGCGTTCCCGGCCATCGCCCAGGGCTTCCTGGAGATCGGCCCGCTGCGCCTGCCCGCCCAGCCGGTGCTGATCGTCGGCACGACCGTGCTGGTCGTGGCGCTGATGTATGGGCTGATGCAGAAGACGCCCATCGGCACCCGCATCCGCGCCGTGGCCGAGGATGCGGCGACCGCGCGGCTGATGGGGATCACGCCCTCGCGCATCTTCGCCTTCACCTTCTTCCTCGCCTCGGCGGCGGGGGCGCTGGGGGCGCTGTTCTTTGCCAGCCATGCCGGGGTGGTGCGATTCGACTTCGGCGTGCAGCTCGGGCTGATCGGCTTTTCCGCCGCGGTGATCGGCGGGCTGGGTTCGATGACCGGGGCGATCCTCGGCGCGCTGGCCATCGCCGGGATCGAAAGCATCGTGCAGGCCAACATCGCCGACGGCGCCTCATACCGCCTCGTCTTCGCCTTCCTGCTCGTCATCCTGATGCTGTGCCTGCGGCCCTCGGGCCTGCTGGGCAAGCCCGTCTTCGAAAAGGTCTGAGCCGATGTCCACGACCCTGACCAATATCCACAGCCGCACGACCCTGCCCGCCAGCCTGATCGTCGCCGCGACCGAGATCGGCGGCGCGATCCTGCTGGGCGCCTTTCTGCTGGCGGAATCGACGCCGCTGGTGGTGGCGCTGCTGGCGGTGATGGGCGCGCTGTTCGCCGCGATGCAGTATCGCCCGCAGATCGAGGAGGTGATCGTCGCCGCCTTCCACGACGCGCGCGGGCTGGCCACGGCGCTGGCCGTCGCCATCGTGCTGATCTATCCGTTCTTCCTGGGCGGCAACACCTATGCGCTGCACCTGCTGATCGTCTCGCTGCTTTATTCGGTGCTGGCCCTGGCGCTGAACTTCCAGCTCGGCTCGGCCAATATCCCGAACTTCGCCACCGGCGCGACCTATGGCATCGGCGCCTATACCTCGGCGCTGCTGGCGATCCATCTCGGCTGGAGCTTCTGGGCGACGCTGCCCGCCGCCGCCATCGTCGCCACCGTCTTCGGCTTCCTGCTGGGCATCCCGTCGATGCGCACGCGCGACAGCTACCTGGCGCTGGTGACGATCGCCTTCGGCATCGTCATCCACCAGATGCTGAACAACCTCAGCTGGACCGGCGGCCCGAACGGCCTGGTCGGCATCCCGGCGCCCAGCCTGCTGGGCCATTCCTTCATGCGGCCCATCGAGCTGTTCGGCTTCCGGCTGCCGTCGCAGGCGAATTTCTACTATCTCTCGGCGGCGCTGCTGGGGCTGGCGATCCTGTCGGCCAAGCGGCTGCACGAAAGCCGCGTGGGCCTGGCCTGGAACGCGATTCGCGCCGACGAGCTGGCGGCGAAATGCCAGGGCATCAACGTGGTCTGGTACAAGATCCTGGCCTTCGGCGTGGACGCCTTCCTGGCCGCCTTCGCCGGCACGATCTATGCCTTCTACATCTCGTATATCTCGCCCGACAACTTCACCTTCCTGGTCTCGGTCACGATCATGACCATGGTGATCGTCGGCGGCATGGACAACACGCTGGGGGTGATCCTGGGCGCCTTCCTGCTGACCATGCTGCCCGAAAAGCTGCGGGTGTTTTCCGACTACCGCCTGCTGTTCGTCTCGGTCGTGGTGATCCTGTTCCTGATCCTGCGCCCCAAGGGGCTGTTCCCGCAACGCCAGCGCCATTACGGAGGCCAGCGATGACCACGCCGCTGCTGAAACTGAGCGGGCTCGGCATCCGCTTCGGCGGCCTCGTCGCCCTCGATGCCGTCGACCTGACCGTCGCCCCCTCGACCATCACCTGCATCATCGGCCCGAACGGGGCGGGGAAATCCACGCTGTTCAACCTGATTACCGGGATCTACCGCCCGACCTCGGGCACCGTGGCCTTGCAGGGCGACCCGATCACCGGCCTGCCCGCCCACAGGATCGCCGCGCGCGGCATCGCCCGCACCTTCCAGTCCTCGCGCCTGTTCGAGGACCTGTCGATCCTCGACAACGTCATCATCGGCATGCATGGCCGCACCCGCACCGACGTGCTGACCGCGCTGCTGCGCCCGGCGAAGTCCCGGCGCGAGCTGGAGGCCTGCGCCGCCGAGGCCGAGACGATCCTGCGCGGCATCTCGGACGAGCTTTTCGCCCGCCGCTACCAGCCCGCCGGCATCCTGCCGCAGGCCGACCGGCGCCGGCTGGAGATCGCCAGGGCGCTGGCCTCGCATCCGAAGCTGATCCTGCTGGACGAGCCCTCGTCCGGCATGGACGACCGCGACACGGCGGCGCTGATGGCCGATATTCGCCGCGTCATGGCCGACAATCCCGGCCTGTCCTTCCTGATCATCGAGCACGACATGCGGCTGGTCGCCGAATTGCCCGACAATGTCGTGGTGATCGACTATGGCAAGAAGATCGCCGAGGGAGATTTCGCCACCGTGCGCCAGCTTCCCCGCGTGCAGCAAGCCTATCTCGGACAGAAGGCGGTCGAACATGCTTGAACTCAGCAACGTCAGCACCTCCTATGGTCCCGTCGCCATGCTGCGCGGGGTCAGCATGACCATCGGCAAGGGCGAACTGGTCTGCCTGCTCGGCCCGAACGGCGCCGGCAAGTCCACCACATTCAAGGCGCTGACCGGGCTTTTGCCGCTGGACGGCGGCGCGGTGCGGATGATGGGCCGCGACATCGCGCGGCTGGGCACCGAAAAGCTGGCCGCGCTCGGCGTCGGCTTCGTCCCCGAGGGGCGGCGGCTGTTCCCGACCCTGACCGTGCGCGAGAACCTGAAGCTCGGCTACGACGCCTCGGGCTGCGCCATCCCCTTCGAGACCCGGCTGGAGCTGATCCACGACATGTTCCCGCGCATCCGCGAGCGCATGAACCAGCAGGCCAACACCATGTCCGGGGGCGAACAGGCCATGGTGGCGCTGGCGCGGGCGCTGATCGGCGATCCCGAGATGCTGGTGATGGACGAGCCCTCGCTGGGCCTGTCGCCCAAGCTGATCGACGAATATTTCGAGACCGTGGTCCGCATCCATGCCGAGGGCAAGACCGTGCTGCTGATCGAGCAGAATGCCGAGACCGCGCTGTCGATCTCGGACCGGGGCTATCTGCTGGTGCGCGGCCGGATCGCGGTCAGCGGCACCCGCGCCGAGATGCTGCGGGACGACACGATCCGGCACATGTATCTGTGACCGCCGGGACGGGTCGCCCCCCGCCGACCCGTCCCATGCAGGCCCCCGCCAAGGTGAATGCCTTGCAGCGCCGTCCCCCGGCGGGGCGGCGCTTCTTGCCGCGTCGCGGAAAGGCCGGCCGGATCTTCGTCGCGGTAATCGGCGGGATCGGTGCCGCCCCGCCCGCGGATGCAACCCGCATGGATATAACCCAAGGGTATATTTCTGCGCGACCATGCGATGATATGGCCGCCTTCCCCAAGATAGAGTGCTGCCTCAGGACGCTTGCCGCAGGCGCCGGCCAGAGGAGGGCCGCGCCACCGCGACGGGATGCGGCGGATCATGGGAGGTTAGGCAATGCTCAACAGACGGACATTCATCGCCTCGGGCGCGGCGCTGGCGGGGCTGGGGCTGGGGCGCCCGGCGCTGGCGCAGCGCAAGGCGATCAGGATCGGCTATGTCAGCCCGCAGACCGGGCCGCTTTCGGCCTTTTCGGCCTCGGACGCCTTCACCGTCAGGCAGTTCCTGGCCGCCGCGCCCGGCCTTGGCCTGGACGTCGAGGTCATCGTCAAGGACAGCCAGTCCAACCCCAACCGCGCCGCCGAGGTGGCGCGCGAACTGATCAGCCGCGACGAGGTGAACCTGATCCTGGTGGCATCGACCCCCGAGACCACCAACCCGGTGTGCAGCGTGGCGGAATCCGAGGAGATCCCGGTGATCTCGACCGTGGCGCCCTGGCAGCCCTGGTTCATCGGCCAGCAGGGCAACCCGGCCGACCCGGAAAGCTGGCAGGAATTCGACTATGTCTATCACTTCTTCTGGGGGCTCGAGGACAATGTCCGCGTCTTCATGAACATGTGGGACGCCGTTCAGACCAACAAATCGGTCGGCGCGCTCTGGCCCAACGACAGCGACGGCAATGCCTGGTCCTCGGACGTGGGCATGCCGCCCGCGCTGGCCGAGGCCGGCTATCGGCTGACCGATCCGGGCCGCTACCAGAACCTGACCGACGATTTCAGCGCCCAGATCAACGCCTTTAAGCAGGCACAGGCCGAGATCCTGGTCGGCATCCCGATCCCGCCGGATTTCACCACCTTCTGGACCCAGGCCCGCCAGCAGGGCTACCGGCCCAAGCTGGTCTCGGTCGCCAAGGCGCTGCTGTTTCCCGAAAGCATCGCCGCGCTTGGCGAGCTGGGCGACAACCTGACCTGCGAGGTCTGGTGGTCGCCGCAGCACCCGTTCCGCTCGTCCCTGACCGGGCAAAGCGCGGGCGAGCTGGCCGCCGATTTCGAAACCGCGGCCAAGCGGCAATGGACCCAGCCCGCCGGCTTCGTCCATGCGCTGTTCGAGGTCGCCGCGGACGCCATCCGCCGCACGGACGACCCGACCGACGGCGATGCGCTGGCCGAATCCATCGCCGCCACCGACCTGCAGACCGTGGTCGGCCGCGTCGCCTGGGGGCAGCAGAACGTGCCCGAATTCGCCCGCAGGAACGTCGCCAAGACGCCGCTGGTCGGCGGGCAATGGCGCCGCAAGCAGGACGGCGGCTTCGATCTGGTGATCGTCGAGAACGCGCTGGCGCCCGAGATCCCGCTGGGCGACAGCATTCGGACCTTGGCGTGATGGCGCTGCTTTCGCTGCAATCCGTGTCGAAAAGCTTCGGCGCGCTGAAAGTCACCGACGATGTCAGCTTCGACCTGCAACCGGGCGAGGCGCTTGGCATCATCGGCCCCAACGGCGCCGGGAAATCGACGCTGTTCAACCTGATCACCGGCAACCTGCGGCCGGATTCCGGGCAGATCCTGCTGGACGGGCGCGACGTCAGCGCCGATTCGGTCATGGCGCGCTGCGCGGCGGGCATCGGCCGTTCGTTCCAGATCCCGCAGCCCTTCGGCCACCTGTCGGTCTATGAAAACCTGCTGGTCGCGGCGCGCTTCGGCGGCGGGCTTGCGGCGGCCGAGGCGCCGGGGTTCTGCATGGACATCCTGCGCCGCACCGGGCTGGCCGGCGTGGCCGACAGTCCCGCCGGCGGCCTGCCGCTGCTCAGCCGCAAGCGACTGGAGCTGGCGCGCGCCATGGCGACGCGGCCGCGGGTGCTGCTGCTCGACGAGATCGCCGGCGGGCTGACCGATGCCGAATGCGTCGAGCTGGTCGCCACCATCCGCGCCATCCATGCCGAGGGCACCGCCATCGTCTGGATCGAGCATGTGCTGCATGCGCTCAACAGCGTGGTCGGCCGGCTGATCGTGCTGAATTTCGGCCGGCTGCTGATGGTCGGCGACGTCAAAACGGTGATGAACTCGGCCGAGGTGCGCGAGATCTACCTGGGGGCCGAGGTATGAGCGAACCCATCCTGTCGGTTTCCGGCCTGACTGCGCATTACGGCGATTTCCAGGCGCTGTTCGGCGTCGACGTGGCGCTGGAGCAAGGCGAGGTCGTGGCCATCATCGGCGCCAACGGCGCCGGCAAGACCACCCTGATGCGGGCGATCACCGGCATCGCCCGCGTCAGCGCCGGCCGCGTCCGGCTGGACGGGCGCGACATCACCGGCACCCCGGCGCCCGACATCCTGATGGCCGGCATCGCCATGGTTCCCGAAGGGCGGCGGCTCTTCCCCTCGCTCAGCGTCGAGGAGAACCTGCTGATCGGCGCCCATGCGCGCCGCATCCAGGGGCACTGGAACTTGGAAAGCGTCTATCGCCTGTTCCCCGTCCTGCGCGAGCGGCGCGACCATCCCGGCACGGCGCTGTCGGGCGGCCAGCAGCAGATGGTCGCCATCGGCCGGGCGCTGATGTCCAACCCGCGCGTGCTGCTGTGCGACGAGCTGAGCCTCGGCCTCGCCCCGGTGGTGATCCGCGAGATCTATGCCGCCTTCCCCGAGATCCGCGCCAGCGGCGCCTCGATCGTGGTGATCGAGCAGGACGTGAGCCAGGCGCTGAAGGTGGCCGATTACGTGCATTGCATGATGGAGGGCCGCATCACCCTGTCCGGCCGGCCGGCCGAGCTGTCGCGCGACGCGATCCACGACGCCTATTTCGGAGCGACCCACTGATGTTTTCGCTGGATACAATCGTGCAGGGCCTGCTGCTGGGCGGGCTATACGCGCTTTTCGCCGCCGGGCTCAGCCTGGTCTTCGGCATCATGCGGCTGGTGAACCTGGCGCATGGCGACCTGATCGTGCTGGGCGCCTATCTGATCCTCGGCCTGGGCACGGTGACGGGCATGAACCCCTTTGTCGCGGCGCTGATCGCCATGCCGCTGATGTTCGGCCTGGGATGGCTCTTGCAGACCCGCCTGCTGAACCGCGTGCTGGGCGAGGACATCCTGCCGCCGCTGCTGGTCACTTTCGGGCTTTCGGTGGTGATCCAGAACGGGCTGCTTGCCGCCTTTACCGCCGACAGCCGCAAGCTGGCGGCGGGGCCGGTCGAATCCGCCTCGGTCGCCATCGGGCCGGTGCATATGGGCGTGATGCCGGTGTTGACGCTGGCCACGGCGGTCGCGGTGATCCTGGGGCTGAACCTGCTGTTCTACCGCACCGCGCTGGGACGCGCCTTCCGCGCCACCTCGGACGATGCGGTGACGGCGCAGCTGATGGGCATCCGGCCGCAGCGCATCTTCGCCATGGCCACCGGCATCGCCCTGGTCGTCGCCGCCATCGCCGCGCTCTACCTGGGCACGCGGGCGAATTTCGACCCGTCCATCGGGCCGGCGCGATTGCTCTATGCCTTCGAGGCGGTGATCATCGGCGGGCTGGGCAGCCTCTGGGGCACGCTGGCCGGAGGCGTGGTCATCGGCCTTGCCCAGACCATGGGCGCGGCGGTCAACCCGGAATGGCAGATCCTGGCCGGGCATGTCGCCTTCGTGCTGATCCTGATGGTCCGCCCGCGCGGGCTGTTCCCCCGAGCCATCGACTGAAAGGGCGCCATGATGAAAACCACCTTTCCCGCATATCGCCCCCTGGCGCTCGCTGTCCTTGCCGCAGCCGCCCTGGCGCTGGTGCCGCTGATCGGACCGCGCGCCGTGGTGCAGGACCTGTTCGGCATCCTCTGCCTGCTGGTGCTGGCGCTGAACTGGAACATGCTGGCGGGCTTTGCCGGGCTGGTTTCGGTCGGGCAGCAGGCCTTCGTCGGCATCGGCGCCTATGCCATGTTCGCCGCCGTCATCCTGTTCGGGCTGGACCCGCTGGCCGGCGTGCTGCTGGGCGGGCTGGTCGCCATGGCGCTGGCCGTGCCGGTGGCCTGTTTCGTCTTTCGCCTGAACGGCGCCTATTTCGCCATCGGCACCTGGGTCGCGGCCGAGATCGCCCGGCTTGGCCTGGGCCAGTGGAAGGCGCTTGGCGGCGGCACCGGCACCTCGCTGCCCAAGGGCACGACGCGCGACATGCTGGGCGTCGGGCCGGTCAAGGAATGGCTGGGCGTCTCCAGCGCGGCGGCCAGCGACATCGTGCTTTACTGGCTGGCCTTGGGGCTGGTGCTGGTGACGCTGGGCATGTCCTGGGCCTTCCTGCGCTCGCGCATGGGGCTGGGATTGCAGGCGATCCGCGACAATGCCATGGCCGCGCGTTCGGTGGGCGTCGATCCGGTGCGGCTCAAGGCGCTGGTCTTTCTGCTGACCGCCTTCGGCACCGGCCTTTGCGGCGGGCTGCTGTTCATCCAGATCACCCGCATCACCCCGGACGCGGCCTTCTCGCTGTTGGACTGGACCGCCTTCGTGCTGTTCGTTGTGGTGATCGGCGGCATCGGCACCCTGCCCGGCCCCATCGTCGGCGTGGTGGTGTTCTATGCGCTGGAGCGGCTGCTGTCGGATTACGGCAGCGCCTATCTGATCGTGCTGGGCCTGTTCGGCATCGCGGTCATGCTGTTCGCCCGGCGCGGCATCTGGGGCAGCCTGTCCGGGCGCACCGGGCTGGAGCTTCTGCCGCTGGGCCACCGCGCCCCCGACCCTGCACCGGCCCTCCGGCCCTGAGATTCAAGAAAGGAAAGCATCATGTCCTATTTCACCGAAGCAGGCTCGGTCGAGGCGGTGAACGCCCGCATGGCCGAGGACATCGACCCGCGGCTGCGGCAGGTGATGGCCTGCCTGGTCAAGCACCTGCACGCCTTCGCCAAGGAAATCGCCCTGACCCAGGAGGAATGGGAGATCGGCATCGACTTCCTGACCCGCACCGGCCAGATCTGCTCGGGCGAACGGCAGGAGTTCATCCTGCTCTCGGACGTGCTGGGCTTTTCCATGCTGGTCGATGCGATCAACAACCGCCGCCCCGAGGGCGCGACCGAGAACACCGTCTTCGGCCCCTTCCATGTCGAGGGCGCGCCGATCCGCGAGATGGGCGCATGCATCAGCCTGGACGGCAAGGGCGAAAGCTGCCTGTTCGAGGGCCGGGTGCTGGACCTGGACGGCAATCCCGTCGAGGGCGCGACCGTCGATGTCTGGTCCGACAATGCCGACGGCTTCTATGACGTGCAGCAGCCGGGCATCCAGCCGAAATGGAACAATCGCGGCCGCTTCGTCACCGGGCCGGACGGGCGCTACAGCTTTGTCGGCATCAAGCCGGTCAGCTATCCGATCCCCGACGACGGGCCGGTCGGGCAGATGCTGGGCAAGCTGGGCCGCCATCCCTATCGGCCGGCGCATATGCATTACATGGTGACGGCGCCGGGCTATCAGCGCGTCGTCACCCATACCTTCGTCGCCGAGGACGACTATATCGCCGACGATACCGTCTTCGGCGTCAAGGAGACCCTGATCGCCCCCTTTCAGCGTATCGACGGCGACACCCTCTGGCGCTCGCCCTTCGACTTCATCCTTGTCCCTGCCTGAGCCGATCATGCCCAACGTCAAGATCTATATCGACGAAACCCGCCTTACCGCCTGCCGCGACGCCATCGAGGACGCGCTGCCCCGGCTGCGCGACCTGCTGTGCGACGGGCTGGCGGTCGAGGCCAGCGCCTGCCAGATCGCCGCGCTGCCGGTGGTGGGCCTGCCCGACCAGCCGCAGGTGAATGCCGAGTTGCTGATCCTGCCGCGCAGCGGGCGCACGCCGGAACGGATCCGCGCCGTCGCCGGGACCATGCGGCAGATGCTGGAACAGGCCAGCGGCCTCGACGTCGCGGTGCGGGTGGGCATGCTGGACCCCGAGACCTATCTGGCGCTGAAATAGACCCTCAGCCGCGCCTCCGCGTCACCTGCTGGTCGTGTTCCATCCGCGCGGTCAGCCGGGCGAATTCCTCGGTCAGGAAGGCGATCAGCTGGCGCATGGCCGGCGGGCCGGGGCGGTTCTCGGGCATCAGCAGGCCCAGCTGCCGCTCGGGGTGGTCGATGCGCAGCGGCAGCGCCTCCATCGGCACGCTGCGGCGCGACAGGAACACCACCGAATAGGGCAGCACGGTCAGCGCGTCGGAACCCGCCATCACCGACTGGATCGAGGCCAGCGTGCCGCCCGAGAAGCTGACGTTGAAATCCTCTTGCCCGATGGATTTCAGCGCCCGCTCCAGGTCGCGGTAAAGCGGGCTGTTCGCCGGCGGCGCGATCCAGGTATAGGGGGCCAGGTCGGCCTGGGCGATGGCCTTGCGCCGGGTCAGCGGATGGCCGGCGCGGGCAGCGACCACGTTGCGGCTGGGCAGGACCGGGGTGAAGCTCAGCCCCGGCGGCACCTGGCTGGGATGCAGGGGCAGGATCGCCATGTCCAGCGCGCCATTGCGCAAGGACGCCTCCAGCGTATCGACATAGCCATAGGACTGGTCGATCTGCACCTCGGGGTGGCGCATCTGGAAATCCGCGATCATGGTCGAGACCACCCCGTCCATGAAGATCGGCGAGCCGCCGACCCGCAGCCGCCCGGCATGGCCCTTGCGGAAGCGCTGGACCAGCAGGCTGGCCTCCTGGTTGGCAGCACGGATGCGGGCGCCGAACCGCGCCAGGCTCAGCCCCAGCTCGGTCGGGCGCAGCGGCCGGCGGCCGGGCTGGAACAGCGGCATGCCGATGCGCTTTTCCAGCAGCGCCATGCTGCGCGAGACCGAGGGCTGCGACTTGCCAAGCGCCTCGGCCCCCTCGGTCAGCCCGCCCTTCTCGACGATCACCGCCAGGATTTCCAGATGTTCGCTGTCAATTTTCATAACTCATTATCATATTATGTTCCGTTCATCCGATCAATATCTGTCTTTGGCCGGTGTAGCTTGCCCAGGACCAGGATCGAGGGAGGAAAACCAGTGTCCTTTTTCCGCGAGGAATTCACCGCGCAAAGCCCGGCCGTCCGCGTGCGGTTCGGCAGCGGCCTGCGCAACAGCATCGCCGACGAGATCGACGCGCTCGGCGCCCGCCGCGCGCTGATCCTGACGACGCAGCAGCAGGCCGGGATGGCCGATGAGTTCGCCGCGCTTTGCGGCGACCGCGCGGCCGGCCGGTTCACCGGCGCGACCATGCACACCCCGGTCGAGGTCTCGGAACAGGCGACCGAACATGCCCGCAGCATCGGCGCCGACGTGCTGGTCGCGGTGGGCGGCGGCTCGACCACCGGCCTCGGCAAGGCCATCGCGCTGCGCACCGGCCTGCCGCAGATCGTCGTGCCCACCACCTATGCCGGCAGCGAGGCGACGCCGATCCTGGGCCAGACCGAAAACGGGCTGAAGACCACGATAACCGACCGCCGCGTGCAGCCCGAGGTCATCCTCTACGATGCCGAGCTGGTCGCCACCCTGCCGGTGGCCATGACCGTGACCAGCGCGCTCAACGCCATGGCCCATGCCGCCGAGGGGCTTTACGCCCGCGACCGCTCGCCCCTGACCTCGCTGATGGCGGTCGAGGGGCTGCGCGCCTTTCGCGACGCCCTGCCCCGCGTCATCGCGGCGCCCGGCGACCTGGCCGCGCGGGGCGAGACGCTTTATGGCGCCTGGCTTTGCGGCTCGGTGCTGGGCCAGGTCGGCATGGCGCTGCACCACAAGCTTTGCCACACGCTGGGCGGCAGCTTCGACCTGCCCCATGCCGAAACCCATGCCGTGATCCTGCCCCATGCCATCGCCTATAACGCGCAGGCGGTGCCCGAGCTGCTGGCGCCGGTGGCCGAGATCTTCGGCGATGCCGATCCCGGCCAGGCGCTGCACCGCTTCGCCCGCGAAAGCGGCGCGCCGCTGGCGCTGCGCGACCTGGGCCTGAAGGAGGCGGACCTGGACCGCGCCGCCGAGATCGCCACCCGCAACCCCTACTGGAACCCGCGCCCGGTCGAGCGCGACGCCCTGCGCCGGCTGCTGGCCGCCGCCTGGGCGGGCGAGGCGCCGGGCCGCTGAGCCGCCGCCCGCGCGACCACCCGTTTCGACGAAACCCTCTGGGAGGAGAGACCCCGAATGACTGATATCACCACCGATGTGCTGATCATCGGCACCGGCCCGGCCGGCTCGGCCACCGCCGCGCTGCTGTCCAGCTACGGCATCGCCAACATGGCGGTGAACCGCTATCGCTGGCTGGCCAACACGCCCCGCGCCCATATCACCAACCAGCGCACCATGGAGGTGCTGCGCGACCTTGGCCGCGACGTCGAGGACGAGGCCTATATGTTCGCCACCCATCAGGAGCTGATGGGCGAGAACATCTTCTGCGAAAGCCTGGCGGGGGAAGAGATCGGCCGGCTGAAGGCCTGGGGCAACCATCCGCTGTCCAAGGCCGAACACCTGATGTCCTCGCCCACCCGGATGAACGACCTGCCGCAGACCTACATGGAGCCCCTGCTGTTCAAGACCGCCTGTTCGCGCGGCACGCAGGGGCGGCTCTCCACCGAATACCTGCGCCATGTGCAGGACGAGACCGGCGTCACCACCACCTGCCGCGACCGGCTGACCGGGCAGGAGATCACCATCCGCTCGAAATACCTGGTCGGCGCCGATGGCGGCAAGTCGCTGGTCGCCGAACATGCCGGCCTGCCCTTCGAGGGCAGGATGGGCGTGGGCGGCTCGATGAACATCCTGTTCCGGGCCGACCTGTCGAAATACGTCGCGCACCGCCCCTCGGTGCTTTACTGGGTGATGCAGCCCGGCGCCGATGTCGGCGGCATCGGCATGGGGCTGGTGCGCATGGTGCGGCCCTGGAACGAATGGCTGATCGTCTGGGGCTATGACATCAACGGCCCCGAGCCCGAGGTGACCGAGGAATTCGCCACCGGCGTCGCCCGCCAGCTGGTCGGCGATCCCGAGCTGAAGATCGAGCTTTTGTCCGCCAACACCTGGACGGTGAACAACTTCTACGCCACCCGGACCTCGAACGGGCGGGTGTTCTGCATGGGCGACGCGATCCACCGGCATCCGCCGTCGAACGGGCTGGGCTCGAACACCTCGATCCAGGATGCGTTCAACCTGGCCTGGAAACTGGCCCTGGTGCTGAAGGGCCAGGCGGGCGAGCGGCTGCTGGACAGCTATGACGCCGAACGCGCGCCGGTGGCCAGGCAGATCGTGACCCGCGCCAACCAGTCCATCACCGAGACCGGCCCGATCTTTGCCGCGCTCGGCATGGCCGAGGGGGTGGACCCGGTGCAGATGCAGAAGAACCTGCAGGCCCGCACCGACGGCACGCCCGCGGCCGAGCTGCAGCGCGAGGCGATCCGCAAGGCCATCGCCTTCAAGAAATACGAATTCGACGCGCATGGCGTCGAGATGAACCAGCGCTATCGCTCGGACGCCGTCGTGACCGACGACCAGCTGGAGCCGGACTTCCAGCTCGACCCCCAGCTGCATTACCAACCGACGACCTGGCCGGGCGCCCGCCTGCCGCATGCCTGGCTGTATCGCCACGACGACGGGGCCGAGGTCTCGACCCTGGACCTGTGCGGCCATGGCCGCTTCACCCTGCTGACCGGGCTGGGCGGCGAAGCCTGGGCCGAGGCGGCCGGCAAGGTGGCGCGCGACCTGGGCATCGACCTGGTCGCCCATGTCATCGGCCCGCGCCAGACCTATGTCGACCACAGCGGCGACTGGGCCCGCGCCTCGGAAATCAAGGACAACGGCTGCCTGCTGGTGCGCCCCGACCACCATGTCTGCTGGCGCGCGACCGGCCTGGTCGCGCAGCCCGAGGCGGAACTGGCCCGCGTGCTGCGCCAGGTGCTGGCGCGCTGAACCCCGGCGGCCGGGCGCGTTCCGCAAGCACGCGCCCGGCGGCATGCCGCAACCCGTCCCGGCAAGGGGCGCCGCGGGACGGCGCGCGGGGCCCGATATAACATCGCGGCATATTACCCGCCGATCATGTCATGCTGTGCCCCGCCCGCCTTTGCTAACCCTGCCGAGGGGGAGGAGACCCGGAAAGACAGGCCCGCAGCAGCGGCGCTGCCCCGCCGGGTCGTTCCTTCGCGAACAGGAGGAGGAGGAGGAAGAACATGACGAAGCCGAAAAGACTGACCACCTTGCCGCGCCTTGCGCTGAGCGTGGCGACGCTGGCCATCGCCCATCCGGCGCTGGCACAGGACGCCCGCCCCAACATCGTGCTGATCGTCGTCGACGACATGGGCTATTCGGATATGGGCGCCTTCGGCGGCGAAATCCCGACGCCGAACCTGGATGCGCTGGTCGGGGACGGCGTGCAGCTGACCAATTTCCACGTCGCGCCGACCTGCTCGCCGACGCGGGCCATGCTGATGTCGGGCACCGACAACCATGTCGCGGGCCTGGGCAGCATGGCCGAGGAAATCCTTGACGAGCAGCGCGGCCATCCCGGCTACGAGGGCTATCTGAACGAGCGGGTCGTCAGCTTCCCCGAGGTGCTGCGCGACAGCGGCTATCACACCTATATCTCGGGCAAATGGCACCTGGGCGGCAAGGAGGGCCAGCGCCCGAACGCCCGCGGCTTTGAGCGCTCCTTCGCCATGATGAACGGCGGCGCGCATCATTTCGACCAGACCGGCATGATCGAGGCGCTGCCCAAGGCGAACTATACCGTCGACGACCAGCCGATCGAGCTGGGCGAGGATTTCACCTATTCGACGGATTACTTCACCGCGCAGCTGATCGAGCAGATCGATTCGGCCGCCGACGACGCGCCCTTCTTCGGCTATCTGGCCTATACAGCGCCACATTGGCCCTTGCAGGCCCCGGACGCATCCATCGCGCTGTTCAAGGGCAAATACGATGCCGGCTATGACGCGATCCGCGACGCACGGCTGGCGCGGATGCGCGAGCTGGGCCTGATCGGCCCGGATGTGCAGCCCAACACCGCCCCCGACCTGTGGCCGCATTGGAACGAATTCGACGCGGCGCAGCGCGCCACCGAGGCCCGCAAGATGGAGGTCTATGCCGCCATGATCCACGAGGTCGACCAGAGCGTCGGCCGCCTTGTCGATCACCTGAAGCAGAAGGGCGAATACGACGACACCATCTTCATCTTCTTCTCGGACAACGGCGCCGAGGGCCAGCTGCCCGAAAACATCATGGGCGGGCTGAACCGGGAATGGATCGACCGCGCCTTCGACAATTCGCTCGAGAACCTGGGCAGGCAGGGCTCGTATTTCGGCTATGGTCCCAGCTGGGCCTCGGTCAGCCAGACGCCGTTCCGCATGGTCAAGGGCTATACCTACGAGGGCGGCACCCGCTCGCCCGCCTTCATCTCCTATCCCGGCTGGAAGAATGGCGCGCGGCTGGACCAGTTCGTGCATGTCACCGACATCGCGCCCACGCTCTTGGACCTGGCCGGCGCCACGCCGCCCGCGCAGCGCGACGGCATCGCGCTGGCGCCGATGACCGGCCATTCGCTGCGGCCCTGGCTGGAGGGCCGGGCCGAGACGGCCCGCCCGCAAGACGAGCCGGTCTGCACCGAGCTGTTCGGCCGCGTCTCGGTCTGGAAGGACGGTTGGAAGATGGTGCATAGCAACAAGCCCTGGGGCACCGGCGATTTCGAGCTGTTCGACATCAAGGCCGACCCGGCCGAGAATCGCGACCTGGCGGCGGATCAGCCCGAAAGGCTGGCAGGGCTGAAGGCCGACTGGCAGGATTGCCAGGAGCGCTTCGGCATCTACTGGAACGAGGGGCTGGCACCGCAGATGGTCTATTCCAACGAGGCCGAATACCTGTTCCCGCGCCCGCATCCGGCCGGCGCCCGCTGAGGCCATGCAATCCGGCCCAGGGGCATCGCCGTCCCTGGGCCTTATCGAAAGGACCGGCCATGACCCTGGCCCGCCAGCACGACCCCGGCGACATGGTGCCCATCCCGGGCGGCCGTTTCCTGATGGGCTCGGACCGCTTCTATCCCGAGGAGCGGCCCGTCCGCCCGGCCGAGGTCGGGGCCTTCCTCATCGACCGCCACCCGGTCACCAATGCCGCATTCACCCGCTTCGTCGCCGCGACCGGCCATGTCACCCAGGCCGAGCGGCCGCAGCCGCACCCCTCGATCCCCGGCCGCATGGTCGAGCCCTGCTCGGCGGTCTTCACCCCGCCGCTGCCCGGCACGGTGCCGAAAGGCCCGGCCAGCTGGTGGCGGCTGGTGCCCGGCGCCTGCTGGAAGCACCCGGCCGGCCCGGCCAGCGACCTTGCGGGGCTTGGGGATCACCCGGTGGTGCATGTCGCGCTGAGCGACGCGCTGGCCTATGCCGAATGGGCCGGCAAGGCGCTGCCGACCGAGGCGGAATGGGAATGCGCCGCGCGCGGCGGCCTCGCGGGCGCGGAATATGCCTGGGGCGACAGCCTGACGCCGGACGGCCGGCACATGGCGAACACCTGGCAGGGCGCCTTTCCCTTCGTCAACGACCTCGAGGACGGCTTCGCCCGCACCTCTCCGGTCGGCAGTTTCCCGGCCAATGGCTACGGGCTTTTCGACATGATCGGCAATGTCTGGGAATGGACGCTGGACGACTATGCCGCGCCCCGCGCCGAGCCCGCGCGCAGCTGCTGCCGCAAGCCGCAGGCCAGCGGCGCCGCGACCAAGGTCATCAAGGGCGGCTCCTATCTCTGCGCGCCGAACTATTGCCAGCGCTACCGCCCGGCCGCCCGCCATCCGCAGCAGACGGACATGACCACCGGGCACCTGGGCTTTCGCTGCATCCGACGGCTCTAGCCGCGCGGCGGAAGCACTAGCAGGCTGCTGAAAAAGGATTTTGAGAGGGCGACGCAGCGGAAATCGTTCTGGATCCAGCTGATATCGGCCCGAAAATGGGGTGTTTTCGGCAAATTTGAGGCGGATTTCCCGGTTCCCCGCCCGCGCTGTCCTATCGCAAGGATTTTTTCAGCAGCCTGCTAGGCCCCCGCCGCCGCCAGCGGCCTAGACCCGCTCCAGCGCCACGGCGATGCCCTGGCCCACGCCGATGCACATGGTCGAGAGAGCGCGCCGCCCGCCGGTCCGCGCCAGCTCCAGCGCCGCGCTGCCGGTGATCCGGGCGCCGGACATGCCCAGCGGATGCCCCAGTGCGATGGCGCCACCGTTCGGGTTCACCCGCGGGTCGTCGTCGGCAATGCCCAGCTGGCGCAGCGTGGCGAGGCCCTGGGCCGCGAAAGCCTCGTTCAGCTCGATCACGTCGAAATCCGCCGGGGTCAGGCCCAGCCGCGCCATCAGCTTCTGCGACGCCGGCGCCGGGCCGATGCCCATGATGCGCGGCGGCACCCCCGCCGTCGCCCCGCCCAGCACCCGAGCGATTGGCGTCAGGCCATGCCGCTTCGCCGCCGCCTCCGAGGCCAGGATCAGCGCCGCCGCCCCGTCGTTCACTCCCGAGGCATTGCCCGCCGTGACCGAGCCGTTCGGGAACAGCGGCCGCAGCTTGGCCAGCGCCTCGGCCGTGGTGGCGCGGGGGTGCTCGTCGGTATCGACCACCACCGGCGCGCCCTTGCGCTGCGGGATCGTCACCGGCGCGATCTCGGCCGCCAGCCGCCCGCTGGCGATGGCCGCCGCGGCCTTGGCTTGCGAGGCCAGCGCCATGGCGTCCTGCGCCTCGCGCGAGATGCCGTAGTCGTCGGCGACGTTCTGGCCGGTCTGCGGCATCGAGTCGGTGCCATGGGCCGCCTGCATCGCCGGGTTCACGAAGCGCCAGCCGATGGTGGTGTCGTGGATCTCGGCATGGCGGCTGAACGCGCTCTCGGCCTTGGGCAGCACGAAGGGCGCGCGCGACATCGACTCGACGCCGCCGGCGATCATCAGCCCGGCCTCGCCCGCCGCGATCTGGCGGGCGGCGACCAGCACCGCGTCCATGCCCGAGCCGCAGAGCCGGTTGATCGTCGTGCCCGGCACCTCGACCGGCAGGCCCGCCAGCAGCAAGGACATGCGGGCGACGTTGCGGTTGTCCTCGCCAGCCTGGTTGGCGCAGCCATAGATCACGTCGTCGACCGCCTGCCAGTCGAGGCCGGCATGCCGCGCCATCAGCGCCCGCAAGGGAATGGCGCCCAGGTCGTCGGCGCGGACCGAGGCCAGCGCACCGCCGAAACGGCCGATGGGCGTGCGGATATAGTCGCAGATAAAGACCTCGGTCATGTCACAGCTCCGGCACGACCAGGTCGCCGACCGCACCGTCCAGGTGCAGCCGCGCGCCGGTCACGGCTTGCAGGTCGTCAAGGGAAATCGCAGGCAGCTTCTCGCGCAGCACGAAGCGGCCGCCTTCGATGTCCACCACGGCGAGCGAGGTATAGACGCGGGTCACGCAACCCACCCCGGTCAGCGGCAGGGTGCAGGCTTCCAGCAGCTTGGGCTTGCCGTCCTTGGTGACATGGTCGGTGATGACCGCGACGCGCTTGGCGCCATGCACCAGGTCCATCGCGCCGCCGACCGCCGGCACACCCTTGGGCCCGGTGGACCAGTTCGCCAGGTCGCCGTTCTGCGCCACCTGGTAGGCGCCCAGGATCGCCACGTCCAGATGCCCGCCGCGCACCATGGCGAAGCTGTCGGCATGGTGGAAGAAGGCCGCGCCGGGCTTCAGCGTGATCGCCTTCTTGCCGGCGTTGATCAGATCCCAGTCCTCCTGGCCCGCGGGCGGGGCCTCGCCAAAGCCCAGGACGCCGTTCTCGGTATGGAACACCGCCTGGCGGCCGGGGGGCTGGAACTTGGCCACCATCTCGGGAAAGCCGATGCCAAGGTTCACATAGGCGCCGTCGGCGATGTCCTGCGCCGCGCGCCAGGCGATCTGGGCGTTGGTCAGTTTCCGGGTCATGCCTGCACCTCCTGGGGACGGGCGGGGGGATAGGCCGCATCGGCGCGGTTCAGCGCCTCTTCCTGCGCCGGGTTCGCAACCTCGACGATGCCAGAGACGAAGATGCCCGGCGTCACCACATGTTCGGGGTCGATGCCGCCCGGCGCGACCGCCCGCGTCACCTGCGCGATGGTGCGCGCCGCCGCCATCGCCATCAGGGGCGAGAAGTTCCGCGCCGCCATGCGATAGGTCAGGTTGCCGTAATGGTCGCCCAGCTCGGCCTTGATCAGCGCCACATCGGCCTTGAGCCAGCGCTCCTGCACATAGGGCCGGCCGTCGAACTCGGCCACCGGCTTGCCGCGGGCCAGGTCGGTGCCATAGCTGGTGGGCGTGTAGAAGGCCGGGATGCCGGCGCCGCCGGCACGGATACGCTCGGCCAGCGTGCCCTGCGGCACCAGTTCCAGCGCGATCTCTCCGGCCAGGTATTTCTCGGTAAAGACCCGCGGATCGGCCGAGCGCGGGAAGGAACAGACCATCTTGCGGACCATGCCCTGCTCGATCATCGCCGCGATGCCGACATGGCCGTTGCCGGCGTTGTTATTGATGACGGTCAGATCCCTGGGGCTGCCGGTGGCCAGATAGCGGTCGATCAGCGCGTGGATCAGCTCGATCGGCGCGCCCGAGCCGCCGAAGCCGCCGATCATCACCGTGGCGCCGTCCGGGATGCCGGCGATCGCCTCGGCCAGGTTGGGGATGCGTTTGTCCATGAACTCCTCCTGCGGGTTCCGGGGATGTCATGCGCGCCTGGCCGCCGCGAGGCCAGAGGTTTCGTGCGGATGTTGACATTTGTTCAAAATGCGTAAAAATCTGTGCGCATGGTGAACAAGACCGATTTCATTGCCTCGCTTGCCAAGGGGCTTGGCGTGATCGAGGCGTTCCGGGCCGAACGCCCGCGCCTTTCCATCGCCGAGGTGGCCGAGGCGACGGGGCTGGACCGGGCGACGGCGCGGCGCTGCCTGCTGACCCTGCACGAGCTGGGCTATGCCGATTACGACGGCAAGTTCTTCACCCTGACGCCGCGCATCCTGCGGCTGGGCATGGGGGCGCTGGCGGCGATGCCGCTGGCGCAGCTGGTGCAGCCCTGGCTGGACCAGCTGTCCGAGCAGATCGGGCAATCGACCTCGGTCTCGATCCTGGACGGGACCGAGATCGTCTATCTGGCGCGGGCGGCGCAGCGGCGGGTGATGTCCATCGGGCTGATGCCGGGCTCGCGCCTGCCGGCGCATTGCACCTCGATGGGCCGGGTGCTGCTGGCCGCCCTGCCCGAGCCCGAGGCGCGCGCCATCGTCGAGCGCTCGGACCTGACCCCGCGCACCCGCCACAGCCTGACCGCGCCGGACGAGATCATGGCGCGCATCCGCCAGGCCCGCGCCGACGGCCATGCGGTGATCGACCAGGAGGTCGAGCTGGGCCTGCGCTCGCTTGCCGTGCCGCTTTGGAATGCGCATGGCCGGGTGGTGGCGGCGCTGAATACCGGGGTGGCGGCGGTGCAATCCTCGGCCGAGGAACTGGTCACGCTCTACCTGCCGGCGCTGCTCCGGGTGCAGGAGGGGCTGCGCAGGGTGCTGCGCTAGCGGCCGGGCAGCGGCGGGCGCGGCCGGCCGGCCAGCTCGGTGGCGCTGGCTAGGTCCAGGCCGGCCATGCAGAGCAGGCGGGCCACGATCCGCTCGCTTTCCGCGGGCGAAAGCTGGCCTTCGGTGATCGCCAGGCTGGCACCGATCAGCGCGTGGCAGGTCAGCCGCCAGGTCAGTTCGGCCCCCTCGGCCTGGAACCGGCCGGCCGCCGAGGCCTGGCGCAGGTCGCGGATGGCAAAGGGGCCCATCATGCGGAACAGCGCATCCGCGATCACCTCGGAACGGTGCAGCATCTGCCGCCAGCGCGGATCGCCGGTCGCGGTGTCCAGCACGGTGCGGATGCCGAAGGCATAGACCTGCGCCGGATCCTCGAACCTGTCGGTGACGGCCTGGATGCTGACCCCCAGGTCGTGCATCAGCCCCTCGAGCACGGCGATGGCCAGTTCGTCCTTGGACCGGAAATAGTTGTAGATCGTCCCGGCGCCGACATCGGCGCGCTCGGCGATCTCCAGCATGGTGGCGGCTTCGGCGCCCTTTTCGGTCATGATCTCGCGCGCGGCCTTGATCAGCGCCGCCCGGTTGCGCCGCTGGCGCCGCGCCACGCGGCCTTCGCCCTGGATCCCTGCCTCGGCCATGTCCTGCTCCGTATTCGGACATGAACCATATTCGGAAACGAATCGGATCTCAAGCCGAGGGGCAGGCTTGCGCCGCCGGCGCGACAAGAAGCCGCGGGTAGTGCGGGAGTTTTTGGCGTCCAGCCAATGGCTTGCAAGTTCTCGGCCGGTATGAATTATAATCAAAGTTGACGATCATTCATTTTTAGAACAAATTCACCGACGACCGATCCGCCCGCAAGGGAGCGCGGGCGATCGGGCCGGAACCCCGGCAATCGTTTCAGGGAGGAGCAAGGATGACCCCATCAACCCAAGCCAGCGACACCGATGTCGCCATCGTCGGCGCCGGCCCGGTCGGCACGCTGCTGGCGATCCTGCTGGGCCAGCGCGGCAAGCGCGTGACGCTGATCGAGCGCTGGAGCACGCATTACGACCTGCCGCGCGCCGTGACCTTCGACCACGAGATCGCGCGCATCCTGGCCACGCTGGGCATCGACGCCGAGACCGACCCCTCGATCAACCATCACGACGAGCTTTATTACTGGCGCAACGCCAAGGGCGAGAACCTGCAGGTGGTGGACTGGCAAAGCCAGTCGGCCAGCGGCTGGCGCGTGCGCTACTGGTTCAACCAGCCGCTGCTGGAAAAGCGCCTGCTGAAGCTGGCGGGCGGCATGCCGGAAATCACCATGATGCGCGGCTGGAATGCCGTCGCGCTGGACCAGGATGCCGAGGGCGTCACCCTGGCGCTGCAACAGAGCCCCGAAGAGGTCGGCCCGGACGGCGAGCGCCGGACGATCCGGGCGAAATTCGTCGCCGGCACCGACGGCGCCAACAGCTTCGTGCGCCATGCGCTTGGCATCGAGAACGAGGACAAGGGCTATTTCTTCGACTGGCTGATCCTCGACATGCTGCCGAAATTCGACTACCGCGCCTCGCGCCCGGATGAGCCGGCGCAATGGCAGCTTTGCGACCCCAGGCGCCCGACCACCATCGTCCCCGGCGGGCCCGCACCGCAGCCCGGCCAGCCCGACCGCCGCCGCTGGGAGTTCATGGTCCTGCCCGGCGAATCGGCCGCCGAGATGCAGAGCCCGGAAAGGGCGTGGGAACTGCTGCAACCCTGGGGCCTGACCCCCGAGAATGCCGAGCTGGAGCGCGCCGCCGTCTATCGCTTCCAGGCCCGCTGGGCGAAGCAATGGCACAAGGGCCGCTGCCTGATCGGCGGCGACGCGGCACACCTGATGCCGCCCTTTGCCGGCGAGGGCATGTGCGCCGGCGTCCGCGACGCGGTGGCCATGGCCTGGCGGCTGAACCTGATCCTCGAGGGCAAGGCGGGCCTCGGCCTGCTGGACAGCTATACCAGCGAGCGCAAGGACCACGCCTGCCACTACATCGACTTCAGCCAGGAGCTGGGCCGCATTATCTGCATCGCCGACGAGGCCGAGGCCGCCGCGCGCGACGCCCGCATGATCGCCGAGCTTCAGGCCCGCGGCCAGCGGCCGGTGCCGACCGACATCTGCCATCTCGGCCCCGGCGCCTGGTGCCCGGCCAGCGCCCATGCCGGCGAGCTGTCGGTGCAGGGCGTGGTCGAGCACAAGGGCCGGCGCGACCGCTTCGACCAGGCGGTGGGCCGGGGCTGGGTGGTGATCGGCTACGAGGCCGATCCGCTGGCGGCGCTGACGCCCGGACAGCGGGCGCAGCTCGACCTGCTGGAGGGGTTCGGCGTGCAGGTCTGCGCCCCCGGCGGCGGCTGCGCGGTGATCGACGCCGAAGGCACCTACAAGCGCTGGCTCGACGAGATCGACGCGAAATACGTGCTGATCCGGCCGGATTTCTATGTCGCGGCCACGGCGAACAGCGCCGAGGCTTTCCGGCAGCGCGTCGATGCGGTGATGCAGGCGCTGGACCTGGCCGACAGCCCGGCGCTGGCGGCCGAGTAAGGGGCGAGCCTCCGATCCGGGCAAATGGCCTGATCGGTGCCTTCCAGCGCATCGACGGCAAGACCACCATTCGATGGACGCGGGGCGCAAGCCCGCTGACAGAAACGGCCGCGCCGGCTTGGCGCGGCCGTTGTCGTTTGCCGCCCGGAGAAGATATTCCATCATATGGAATGACATATCTGCAGAATATGGCCAGAGAGGGCCGAAAGCCCGGCTCCCAGCAATTTTTACTTGCACTTTGCCGAGAATCGCCCAGAAATTCCCGAAAACGCGGCAGCTGTCATGTCCATATCATGGATCGCCAGCAGGGAGGGGAGGCCCGCCGCCATGGGAGGGATGCGATGCAACTGACCGACACCCAGCCAGAGGGCGAGCTGGCCCTGGGCGGCATCGAGGCCTTGGCCGAGCCCAAGCGCGCCGAACGCTGGATGCGCCCGGTCGAGATCCTGGCCGCCGGCCTTCTGGTGGTGATGATCGTCACCGTGCTGGCGAACGTGTTCTTCCGCTATGTGCTGGCCAAGCCGCTGATCTGGGGCGACGAGGTCGCATCCATCAGCTTCATCTGGATGGCGATGCTGGGCGCGGCGCTGGCGGTGGACCGGCACGAGCATATGCGCCTGACCGTGTTCCTGCCGCTGCTGCCCGAGCGGCTGGCGCGGGTGGCCGAGGTGGCGGGGCAGGTGCTGGTCTGCGTCCTGCTGCTGCGGCTTTTGCCGGTCGCGGTGGAATATGCCTATGAGGAAAGCTTCGTCAGGTCGCCGGCGCTGGGGCTGCCGATGTCCTGGCGCGCCTCGGCCCTGCCGGCGGGGATCGGGCTGATGGCGGTGCTGGCGGTGATTTCGGTCCTGCGGTCGCGCGAATGGCGCATCATCGCCGCGACCCTGGCCGTCACGGCGGCGGCGGTGGCGCTGATGTGGTTCGCGCGGCCGGCGCTTCTGTCCATCGGCAACTGGAACCTGCCGATCTGGCTGGGCCTGCTGGTCGCGGTGCTGCTTTGCATCGGCGTGCCCATCGCCTTCTGCTTTGCGCTGGGAACCCTGGCCTATCTGACCTTCGCCAGCCATGCGCCGATCTTCGTGATGATGGGCCGCATCGACGAAGGGATGTCCTCGCTGATCCTGCTGTCGGTGCCGGTCTTCGTGCTGCTGGGCTGCATCCTCGACGCCACCGGCATGGGCAAGGCCATCGTCAATTTCCTCGCCTCGCTCCTCGGCCACGTCAAGGCGGGGATGAGCTATGTGCTGCTGGGCTCGATGTTCCTCGTCTCGGGGATTTCCGGCTCCAAGGTCTCGGACATGGCGACGGTCGCCCCGGCGCTGTTCCCCGAGATGCGCAGGCGGGGCCATTCCGCGCCCGAGATGACGGCGCTGCTTGCGACGGGCGCGGCCATGGCCGATACCGTGCCGCCCTCGATCGTGCTGATCGTCTTGGGCTCGGTCGCCGGGGTGTCGATCGCCGGGCTCTTCACCTCGGGCTTCGTGATCGCGATGGTGCTGCTGGTCGTGCTGGCGGTGCTGGCGCGCTGGAAGGCGCGGGCCGAGGACATGTCGGGCGTGCGCGCCGCCACCCTGCCGCTGATCGGCAAGACCGCGCTGATCGCCGCGCCGGCGCTGGTGCTGCCCTTCATGATCCGCAGCCTGGTCGGCGGCGGCGTGGCGACGGCGACCGAGGTCTCGACCATCGCCGTGGTCTATGCCTTCGTCATCGGCGTCGTGCTGTATGGCGGCATCCCGGTCCGCAGGCTGGGCACCATGCTGGTCGAGACCGCGGCCATGTCGGGCGCGATCCTGCTGATCCTGGGCGCGGCCTCGGCCATGGCCTGGGCGCTGACGCAATCCGGCTTTGCCCGCGACCTGATGGCCGTCGTCACCGGCCTGCCGGGCGGCTGGATGGTGTTCATGCTGGCCTCGATCCTGATCTTCCTGATCCTCGGCTGCGTGCTCGAGGGGCTGCCGGCCATCGTGCTCTTGGCACCGATCATGTTCCCCATCGCCCGCGGCCTGGGCATCCACGACATCCATTACGCCATGGTCATCGTCACCGCGATGAACATCGGGCTGATGGCGCCGCCCATCGGCATCGGCTTCTACATCGCCTGCAAGATCGCCAACGTGCCCGCCGACCAGGTCATGCGCCGGATCTGGCCCTATCTGGCGGCGCTGCTGGTCGGCCTGCTGGCCATCGCCGCCGTGCCGGCATTCTCGACCGCCTTGCTTTGACGTCAACAACCCTCGGGGAGGAGGAAACCATGACCATCACCCGCCGCAGCATCCTGATGGGTGCCGCCGCAGGCGCGCTTGCCGCGCCCTTCATCCGGCCGGGCGCCGCCCGCGCCGCCGAGTTCAGCTACAAGATCGCCAACAACCAGCCCTTGGAGCATCCCAGCAACGTGCGGCTGGCCGAGGCGGTCAAGGCGATCCTCGAGGAAACCTCGGGCGCGGTGGACATCCAGATCTTCCCCTCGAACCAGCTGGGCGCCGATACCGACGTGCTGGGCCAGCTGCGCTCGGGCGGGGTCGAGTTCTTCCAGCTTTCGCCGGTGATCCTGTCGACGCTGGTGCCGAACGCCTCGATCAACGGCGTAGGCTTCGCCTTCCCCGACTACGACACCGTGTGGAAGGCGATGGACGGCGAGCTGGGCGCCTATGCCCGCGGCCAGATCGAGAATGCCGGCCTGGTGGTGATGGACAAGATCTGGGACAACGGCTTCCGGCAGACCACCACCTCGACCAAGCCCATCCAGACGCCCGAGGATTTCCAGGGTTTCAAGATCCGCGTGCCGGTCAGCCCGCTCTGGACCTCGCTGTTCTCGGCCTTCGGCGCGGCGCCTGCCTCGATCAACTTTGCCGAGGTCTATACCGCGCTGCAGACCGGCATCGTCGACGGGCAGGAAAACCCGCTGGCGATCATGAAGGTCGCGAAGCTGTGGGAGGTGCAGAAATACCTGTCCATGACCAACCACATGTGGGACGGGTTCTGGCTGCTGGGCAACCGCCGCGCCTGGGGCGCCCTGCCCGAGGACGCGCAGCAGGTCGTCGCCAAGCATTTCAACGCCGGCGCGGAACGCCAGCGCGAGGATGTCATGGCGCTGAACGCCACCCTGCGCGGCGACCTGGAAAGCCAGGGCTTCGTCTTCAACGACGTGGACCCGCAGCCCTTCGAGGACAAGCTGCGCGAAGCCGGCTTCTATGCCGAGTGGAAAAAGACCTATGGCGACGAGGCATGGGAGATCCTGGAAGCCGCCGTCGGCCGGAAGCTGGCCTGATGACGGACGCGCCCGCCCCTGAAGCGACCGGCGGCGCGCAGGCGGTGGCGCGCGCGCTGTCGCTGCTGTCGCTGGTCGGCAGGGGCGGCGACGCGGGGCTGGCGCTGGGGCAATTGGCCGCCGCCTCGGGGCTGACAAGGCCCACGGTGCGGCGGCTGCTGCTGGCCCTGGCCGCAGCGCGCATGGTCGAGCAGGACCGCCGCAGCCGGCGCTATCACCTGGGCCCCGAGGCCTATCTGCTGGGCACGTTCGCCGCCGAGCGCCACGGCATCCTGCATCATGCCCGCGACTCGATGCTGCGGCTGGCGCGCCAGACCGGCGACACCCTGCTGCTGACCGTGCCGCAGGGCGACCATACCCTGTGCCTCGAGCGGATCGAGGGCGATTTCCCGATCCGCACCCACGCCCTGATGCGCGGCGACCGCAAGCCGGCCGGCGTCGGCGCGGGCGCGCTGGCGATCCTGGCCGCCCTGCCCGCGCCCGAGGGCGACGCGCTGCTGCGCCGCGTGGCGCCCTTGGCCGAGGCGCTGGCCCCCGGCCTTGCCCCGGCCCTGGCCGAGGATCTGGCGCAGGCGCGCGCGGCCGGCCATGCGCTGAACCCCGGCCGGGTGGTGCCGGGGTCGTGGGGCCTGGGCGTGGCGATCCTGTGGCCGGACGGGCGGCCGGCCGGCGCGCTGTCCATCGCCGCCATCGAGAACCGCATGGGCGAGGCCCGGCAGGCCGAGCTGGCCGCCCTGCTGCATCGCGAGGCGCGGCTGGTCGAAGCCCGCCTTGCCGCGCTGGACACGCAACCGAAAAGGAACATCGCATGACAGATCCGCTGATCGTCGGCTGGGCACATACGAAATTCGGCAAGTCCGAGGCGCCCGACACGCTGGCCCTGATGGCCGAGGTGGCGCGGCCCGCGCTGGACCATGCCGGCCTGCCGCCCGATGCCGTCGACGGCATCTTCGTCGGCGTCTACAACAACGGCTTCTCGCGCCAGGATTTCCAGGGCGCGCTGGTCGCCATGGGCACGCCGGAACTGGCGGGCGTGCCGTTCATGCGCACGGAAAACGCCTGCGCCACCGGCTCGGCCGCGCTGTATGCGGCGGCGGATTTCATCGCCTCGGGCCGCGGCCAGGTCGCCCTGGTGATCGGCGCCGAGAAGATGAGCGCGACCCCCGGCGACCAGGTCGGCGACATCCTGCTGTCCGCCAGCTACGTCCCCGAGGAGGGCGAGATCCCCGGCGGCTTCGCCGGCGTCTTCGGCCGCATCACCGAGAGCTATTTCCAGCGCCACGGCGACCGTTCCGAGGAACTGGCGATGATCGCCGCCAAGAACCATGAAAACGGCATGCGCAACCCCTATGCGCATATGCAAAAGCCCTTCGACCTGGCCTTCTGCAACACTATCTCGGACAAGAACCCGCGCGTCGCCGGGCCGCTGCGGCGCACCGATTGCTCGCTGGTCTCGGACGGGGCGGCGGCGCTGGTGCTGGCCGCGCCCGAGGTGGCGACCGAACTGCAGCGCGCCATCCGCTTTCGCGCCCGCGCCCAGGCCGGCGACCTGCTGGCGCTGTCGCGGCGCGATCCCATCGCCTTCGACGGCCCGCACCGGGCCTGGGCGGCGGCGCTCGATCAGGCTGGCCTGAGCATCACCGACCTGGCGCTGGTCGAAACCCATGACTGCTTCACCACCGCCGAGATGATCGAATACGAGGCCATGGGCCTTGCACCCCGCGGCCAGGGCTGGCGCGTCATCCGCGACGGCGTGACCCGGTTCGACGGCGCGCTGCCGGTGAACCCCTCGGGCGGGCTGAAGTCGCGCGGCCATCCGATCGGCGCCACCGGCGTCTCGCAGCATGTCATGGTCGCGATGCAGCTGGCCGGCGATGCCGGCGCCATGCAGGTGCCGGGCGCCAGCTTGGGCGGGGTCTTCAACATGGGCGGCGCGGCGGTCGCCAGCTATTGCTCGATCCTGGAGCGCGTGAAATGACGGAACCCGCCATCGACCCGGCTGGCGGCCAGCGCCCGGTTTCGACCAGGGTGATGAACCTTGCCACCTTCCTGACCCAGGCCGCGCGGCGCGACCCCGACGGCATCGCGCTGGTCATGGGTGAGGCGCGCTGGACCTGGGCCGAGTTCGAGGCCCGCACCGACGCCCTGGCCCATGCGTTGCAAACCCGCTTCGGGCTGCAAAAGGGCGACCGGGTCATGTGCCAGTCGCAGAACTGCATGGAGATGATGCAGGCGATGTTCGCCACCTGGCGCGCAGGCGGCGTCTGGGTGCCCGCGAATTTCCGCCAGACGCCCGAGGAGGTGGCCTGGCTGACCGAATCCTCGGGCGCGACGCTGATGTTCTGCAACGCCGCATTCCCCGATCACGCGGCGGCCTGCGGCGTGACGACGCTGGTCTTCGGCGAGGCCGGTTTCGGCCCCTCGGTGCAGGCGATCACCGCCGAGCATTGGGGAAGCCGCCCGCAGGTCGCCGTGGTGGATCGCGACGATCCCTGCTGGTTCTTCTTTACCTCGGGCACCACGGGCCGGCCCAAGGCCAGCGTTCTGACCCATGGCCAGATGGCCTTCGTGGTGACGAACCACCTGGCCGACCTGATGCCGGGCCTGACGGGCGAGGACGCCTCGCTGGTCGTGGCGCCCCTGTCGCATGGTGCGGGCGTGCATCAGCTGACGCAGGTGGCGCGGGGGGTCAAGACCGTGCTGCTGCCGACCGAGCGTTTCGACGCGGCGCAGGTCTGGGATCTGGTGCGGGAATGGCGGGTGTCCACCATGTTCACCGTGCCGACCATCCTGAAACTGCTGGTCGAGCATCCGGCGACGGTGGCGGCCGACACCTCGTCGCTGCGCTATGTGATCTATGCCGGCGCACCGATGTATCGCGTGGACCAGCAAAGGGCGCTGCGCGTCCTGGGCAAGGTGCTGGTGCAATATTTCGGCTTGGGCGAATGCACCGGCAACATCACCGTCCTGCCCGCGCATCTGCACGAGGCCGAGGACGGCCCTGCCACCCGCCTCGGCACCTGCGGCCATGCCCGGACGGGCATCGAGATCCAGGTCCAGGACGACCAGGGCCGCGAATTGCCGCCCGGCCAGACCGGCGAGATCTGCGTCATCGGCCCCGCCGTCTTCGCCGGCTATTACCGCAACCCGCAGGCCAATGCGAAGGCGTTCCGCGACGGCTGGTTCCGCACCGGCGACCTGGGCCACATGGACGAGGCGGGGTTCCTGTATATCACCGGGCGCGAGTCGGACATGTTCATCTCGGGCGGCTCGAACGTCTATCCGCGCGAGATCGAGGAAAAGATCCTGACCCATCCCGCCATTTCCGAGGTCGCGGTGCTGGGCGTGCCCGACCCGCTCTGGGGCGAGGTGGGCTGGGCGATCTGCGTCGCCCAAACCCCCGTGGCCGAAGAGGAGATGGCGGCATTCCTGGCCCCGAAGCTGTCGCGCTACAAGCTGCCCAAGCGCTTCCTGTTCTGGGAGGCGCTGCCGAAATCGGCCTATGGCAAGATCACCAAGAAGATGATCCGCGAGGAGCTGGAGGCGCGCGGCTTGCTGGAGCAGGCCCCGGCATGAGCATGGTCCATCCCGGCCCCCGCGCGGCCGAGCGCGTGCAGGTCCGGCGCGCCGCGCTGCGGCCCATCCACGGCAGGCTGCGCGCGGGCCAGACGGTCATGCAGGCGGTGGGCGATCTGTTCGCCGCTCACGGCTGCAAGGGCGGCGTCCTGTCGCTGGCGGGCGTCCGCTGCGAACCGATGCGCTATGTGCTGCCGGCACTGTCGACCGACGGGCTGCACGCGGCCTGGTATTCCGCGACCCATGCGCCCGCGGGCCGCTGGACCATCGACAGCGCCACCGCCAGCGTGGGCCGCAAGGACGGCGCCCCCTTCCTGCATTGCCACGGCATCTGGTCGGGCGGAGGCGATACCGCCATGGGCCACCTGCTGCCCCTGGATTGCGTCATCGCCGAGGACGCGGCGGTCTCGGGCCTCGGCGCGGCCGAAACCTGGTTCGAGGCCCTGCCCGACCCGGAAACCGCCTTCACGCTGTTCACCCCGCAGGGCGGCGGCGACGGCCCCGGCCTTTTCGCCCGTATCCTGCCCGGCGAGGACGTGGTCGCGGGCATCGAGAGCCTCGCCGCCTGGCACGGCATCGCCACGGCGCGGCTGCACGGCGTGGGCAGCATCGACCATATCCGCTTCGCCGAGGGGCATCGCATGGACTGCCTGGCCACCGAACTGCGCCTGGACGGCGCGCGGCTGGTCCAGGGCGCGGCGCATGTCCCGATCGAGGTCGTGGACATCCACGGCCATATCGCGCGCGGCACGCTGGAACGGGGCGCGAACCCCGTCGGCGTGACGCTGGAACTCATCATCGAACCGACAGGGGAAACGCCATGAAAACCGCCATCGTCACCGGGGGCTGCCGCGGCATCGGCCTGGCCGCCACCGAGATCTTCCTGGAGCAGGGCTGGCGCGTCGCCATGGTCGACCGCGACACCGAGGAACTGCACCGGGTCGCGGACGGCATGGAGAACGTGCTGGCGGTCGAGGCCGACGTCTCGGACCCCGACCAGGTCGCGCGCATGATGGCCGAGACCGTGGCCGGCTTCGGCCGCGTCGATGCGCTGGTCAACAACGCGGGCGTGGCGCTGTTTTCCCGCGCGGGCCGCACCAGCTTCGAGGAATGGCGCGAGGTGATGGCGACGAACCTGGACGGGGTGTTCCTCTGCACCCAGGCCGCGGCGCCGGAACTGGCCCGGACCGGCGGCGCCATCGTCAACATCGCCTCGATTTCCGGGCTGCGCGCCTCGACCCTGCGGGTGGCCTATGGCACCTCCAAGGCGGCGGTGATCCACCTGACCAAGCAATTCGCCGCGGAACTGGGCGAGCTGGGCATCCGCGTCAATTGCGTCGCCCCCGGCCCGGTCAAGACCAAGCTGGCGGCGGCGGTGCATGCGCCCGAGATCATCTCGGCCTATTACGACGCCATCCCGCTGAACCGCTATGGCGAGGCGCGCGAGATCGCCGAGGCCATCGTCTTCCTGTGTTCGGACAAGGCCAGCTTCGTCTCGGGGCAGACGCTGGCGGTGGACGGCGGCTTCGATGCCACCGGCGTCGGCCTGCCGGCGCTCAGGCGCGAGAACGCGCCGGCCTGATCCGCCGGGCGGCGCGCGGATGCGGGCCTGCGGGGCGGAAACCCCCCCGGCCGGCGGGGCCTATTCCATCTGCCGGGCGTAATCCGGGGATTTGAACGCATGTTGCAGCACATGCCGGGCAAAGACCGGCGATGACCACATGATCCTTATGTCGTCATGTTCCCGTGAATAGGCTTCCTCGGCAAGCCGGGTGTTTTCGCCCCTTATCCCGTCGATCCTTCCGGGCGGATGGCCTGCCGCCGCCAGGCACATCTGCCGGGCCATCCAGACCTCGCGCTCATGCTGTTCCGAGACGAATTCGGTGGTGGACAGCGTCCTGACCGCATCTTCAAGGACGCCGGCATAATCGTCGGTGATGAAACTGTCTATCGTGCAGATATATTTCGCGCCACCCGGATTGAATATCAGGGTCTCCGCGCCGGAAACGGACGGCGAAGACAATATTGCCTCCGCCGCCAGGATCGCGACCACGTTCAGCAGGGCCTGCCTCAGTTCCGATGAGGTAAAGGTGACGCTTGCCTTGATCTTCTTGTAAAGACTGCCTTCCTCGCTCTCCAAAAGCGCGAAGCCGACATGGACATCCGCGTTCAGGACGCGGATATGCCGCGTGAAGTTGCCTTCCTGATACGAAAATCCGAGCCTTCTCATATAGTCCCGCTGCGTGGACAGGAGATCATCGAAACTCAGCAGCCGAAAGCGGACGAAGGACGCGATTGTCGGTTTTTCGCCCGTCTCGCCAAGCGCCCAAAGCAGGCGCATGAGGGCTTCGAAGACCAATGCCCTTTGCGCGCTGGTCGCCATCATGTCGAGCTGCTGGACCGAGGCGAGCGCGCCATGCGGAACCGCATTCGTCGGCAGGACCAGGCCCGATATTGCCGCCTCGACCATCACGGCGGTATCGGTAAACTCGTCGATCATGACCATATCCGGCACCCCAACCTGTCGACCCTTTCCCGAGCAAACAGCATAAGCCGCTGCCGCTCAAGGTTTTTCCCCGGATGGATCGTCAGCCGCGCCAGGGCAGCGTGCCGCGCGGCAGGTGCGGCGCCAGCCGGTCCAGCGCCAGCGCCATCCCCAGAACCAGCGCCACCGACACCGCCGAGACCGCGGCCGCGGCGGTCGAGTTGCCTTCGTATTGCAGGGCAAAGACCATGACGCCGATGGTCTCGTTGCCGCTGGACCAGAGCAGCGCCGAAAGCGTCAGCTCGTTCAGCGCCGTCATCACCGCCAGCATCGCCCCGGCCGAAAGCGCGGGCAGGACGGCGGGGGCCAGGATCGCCGCCATCCGCCGGACCGGGCCGGCCCCGAACAGCCGCGCCGCCTCGTCCTGCGCCGGCTCGATCGCCGCCGCCGCTGCCAGGACCGGGCGCAGGATCAGGGGCAGGAACCGCGCCAGATAGGCCACGAGCAGGATCGCCCCGGTGCCGTAAAGCGAGCCGATCAGCGGCAGCGGGCGCAGGAAGGTCAGGATCATCGCCAGCGCGACCACCGTGCCCGGCACCACCCAAGGCCCGTCGGCCAGCCAGTCCAGCGCGCGGACCAGCGGGTTTCCCGCCATGACCCGCAGGAAGGCAAAGGGCAGCGCCACCAGCGCGCAAAGCACCGCCGCCGCCACCGACAGCTGAAGCGAATTGGCAAAGGCCCGCACGATGGTCGGATTGGCGAAGGCATCGGCGAAATTGCGCAGGGTCAGGGTGGACGGCCGCAGCTCGACCCCCAGGGCGGGCGACAGCGCCGTCGCCAGCAGGGCCAGCATCGGCAGGACCGCGATCACCGCAATGACCGCCCAGACCGCCGCCTCGATCCAGGGCCGGGCGCGGCCTGGGTCGAAGGGCTGCATCGCCGCGCCGCTTCCCGTCGGCACCGCCAGCCGCGCCAGCACCAGCGCGCGCAGCGCCAGCGCGGCCAGCGCCAGCGCGACCAGGATCATCGCCAGCACCGCCACCTGCCCCGCGACCGAGGGGCCAAAACCGTTCAGCCGCTGGTAGATCAGCGTCGTCAGCATCGGGAAGCGTCCCGGAATGCCCAGCAGCGCAGGCACGCCGAAATTCCCCACCGCCGCGGCAAGGGCCAGGATCGCCCCGGCCAGCGCCGCGGGCAGCGCCAGCGGCAGCAAGATGCAGGCGACGATCCGCGCCCGGCCGGCGCCTGCGACCCGCGCCGCCTCGACCAGGTCGGCCGGCAGGCCGGTCAGCGCCGCGCGCATGGCGATGAAGACCAGCGGCATATGCTCGATCCCCATCAGGAAGGCGATGCCCCAGCCGGAATAAAGCGGATTGGTCGTCCCCGGCGGCGGCGCAAGGCCAAGCGGGCGCAGGATGGGCGAGCTGTTGCCCGACATCTCGATCCAGGCCAGCGCCAGGGTCTGCGACGGGATCAGCAGGGGCGTGAGGATCAGGAAGCTCATCGCCACCCGCCCGCGCAGCGCGAAAAGCCCCGTCGCCAGCGCCAGCGCCGCGCCAAGGACCAGCGACACCGCCACCGACCCGGCCGAGGCCATGAGCGTGTTGACCAGCGCCCGCCGCGTCGCACGCGCCGACAGAACCTCGGCCATCAGGCCAAAGGCGCGGCCGTCCTCGCCCGCAGCGAAGGCCTCGACGAAAAGCCGGGCCAGGGGCCAGACCGACAGGCCCCCCACCCAGATGAGGACAAGGACGGCGAGCAGGTGCTCGCCGCCCCGCAGGTTCCGCGACAGGGCCGGATCAGCCGCCATAGATCTCGGCGAAGGCTTCCTTGTTGGCCTTGTCCTCGGCCAGCATCCGGGCCGCGTCGGCGGGCAGGATCTTCAGCCCGGCCGGGTCGGGATAGCCCTCGGGCTGGGCCACGCCTTCCAGGATCGGGAAATAGCCCTGGGCGACCGACTGTTCCTGCGCGGCCCTGGAGAGCTGCCAGTCGACAAAGACCTTGGCCGCCTCGACCGCGTCGCTGTCCTTCAGGATGGCGACGGGCTGGGTCACGATGGACACGCCCTCGGCCGGGAAGACGAAATCGACGGGCGAGCCCTTGGCCTTGGCGTTCAGCGCCATGTATTCGATGATGATGCCATAGGCCTTTTCGCCCCGCGCCACCGCCTCGACCACGGTGCCGTTGCCCTGGCCCGCGACCGCGCCGTTCTTGGCCAGCGTCTCGTAATAGTCCCAGCCGAATTCCGGCTGCTGGACCATGGTGCCGACATGGATCACCGCGGCGCCGGAATAGAGCGGGCTGGGCATGATCAGGCTGTTCGCCACCTCGGGCCGGGCCAGGTCGGCCCAGGATTGCGGCGGCTCGGCCACCATGGCGGTGTTGTAGATGATGCCGGTGGTGATCATCTTGGTGCCGAAGAAGGTCTTGTCGGGGTCGACCAGCGCCTCGGGGATGCCGGCGACCGGCGCCTCGGCATAGGCCAGCAAGCGGCCGTCGTTCTTGAGCTGCGTCATCGCCACCGCATCGGCGATCAGCATCACGTCGGCCGGGGTCTGGCCGGCGGCGAACTCGGCCGCGAGCTTGGCCATCAGCTCGGTCGTGCCCGAGCGGAACACCTCGACCTTGATCTGGGGGTGGTCCTTGTTGAACGCCTCGACCACGGCGGCCATCTGGTCCTGCGGCTGCGAGGTGTAGACGGTGATCGTCTGCGCGTCCTGCGCGACGGCCGCTTGCGCCAGCAGGGCGCCGGCCAGCAGGGGAAGAAGGCGAAGGGGTTTCATCTTGTCCTCGTCGGTTTTGCCGTTTCGCAAGGGTGCTAGCGGCGAAAGTCAAAGCGCAGATGACAGTTTCGTGCAGATCCAGCGACAATCGCGGTCCTGCCGCCATTCAACCGCCTCGGCATTGCCGAGCCGTCGGAAGGGGGCGTCGGTCAGGGCAGCGTGGATTTCGCGCGCCGTGCCGGAATGGGCGACGATCAGCACCGGCAGGGGCGGGACGATGCGGGCCAGCGCGCAGCGGATGCGGGCGCGGAACGCCTGCGGCCCCTCGCCGCCGGGCGGGGTGGCGTCGCGGATCAGGATCGCGCGGTCCTGCCCCTCCCACGCGCCCCAGTTGCGCTCGGCCAGGCCCGGCAGCGGCACCAAGGGCGCGCCGGTGACGCGGGCGACGGCCGCCGCGGTCTGCGCGGCACGGGCCAGCGGCGAATGCCAGATCGCGGCCAGCGGGCGGCCCGCCAGCAGCCGCGCCGCCGCCTCGGCCTGCCCAAGCCCGGTCGGGTCCAGCGGGTCGTCGGTCGCGCCGCCGATCCGGTTCGCGGCATTGACCGCGGTCCGGCCGTGGCGCAGGAACAGGAAGGGCTGCGACAGAAGCGGGATCACCAGGCGACCTCGGCGGTCGCGACCAGCGGGCGGTCCAGCGCCGCGGCCAGCCGCCCGGCCGCATCAGCCGTGCAGAAGGCGGGCATCGCCTGCGCCGGGCGCACGGCCTCGAACAGGGCGCGGATGCCGGCAAGCGTCGGATGCACGTTCCAGCGGCGAAACAGCGCCCGCCCCTCGGCCACCCAGCCCTGCGCCGGGGTGCCCTGCGCCAGGTGGCCGGTAAAGACGACGCGGCCGATGCGCTCGCCGATCATGCGCCGCGCCAGCATGGCCGCGCTGTCGCGCTCGGCATTGGGTCCGGCCGCGATCATGGTACCGCGGAGGGGGCCGTCGGGCACCAGATCGGCCGCCTCGGCCAGCAGCCGCGCCAGCGCCTCGGCCCCGCCCGGCACCAGCCAGCGCGGCCGGGCCAGCATGGCCTCGGCCACGGCCCGGTGCGCGGCGCAGATCGAGACCCGGTGCCCGGCGGCCAGGAAGGCCAGCGCCATCTCCAGCCCGCGCCCGCCGGCCGGGGCGGGCAGCAGCAGCGGCCTGTCCGCCAGTTCCAGCAGCCCCGTCGCCTGTTCGGCCAGCGGCTGATCCGCCGCGCCATAGGAGGCGTCGAAGACCATCGCCCGCGCCTGGGGCGGCATGGTGCAGCGATAAAGCCCGCCCTCGGCCGAAAGATCGCCGGTATAGACCAGCCCCTCGGCCCCGCCGATGCGCATCCAGCAGGCCCCCGGCGCATGGCCGGCGGGACCGCAGTCGAAGGGCAGGCCGAGATCCGCAAAGGCCTCAAGCCGCCGCGCCGCCTGCATCGCCGGATCGCGCGACAGGGCGATGGCGGGCTCGGGCGCGAACAGGGGCGGATCGCCCAGCCCTGCCGCCAGATGCAGCCCGCCGGTATGGTCGGCATGGCCGTGCGAGAACAGGATCGCATCCACCCGGCCCACCCCGGACAGGTCCGGCAGGGCATCGCCATCGGGGCCGCGGCCCAGGTCCAGCATCAGCCGCCGCCCGGCGATCTCCAGCAGGAAACAGGCCGGCCCCTTGACCCCCAGCCCGGAAAGCGCCCTCAGCCTCATGCGTCGGCCCCCGCCCCGGCCAGCAGGCGGTGCTGGAGCGGCGTCTCGGCCCGCAATGCCTCGCGCGGCAGGATCCAGCCGCCGGTCAGCGACAATTCGACCGTCTCGCCGGGATGCGGCGGCCGCGGCAGGGTGAAATCGACGGTCCCGCCGTCCTCGACATGCTCCAGCGCCGCGGTGACCAGATGGCCGCCGCCCTGGAAACGGTGGTCCAGCACCCGCGCGCGCAGGCCCCCGCCCGCCGTCGCGGCAAGGTCGCGCGGCCGCAGGCACAGCCAGCCCGGCCCCGGCGGCGCATCGCCCGGCACCGCCACCACCCGGCCCTGCACGGCGATGCGGCACAGCCCCCCGGACCGGCCGAGCACCTGCACCGGCACCGTCCGGCCGCGCCCGACGAAGCGCGCCACCATCGGCGTCGCCGGGCGGCGATAAAGATCGGCCGGGCTCGCCAGCTGCTCCAGCCGGCCAGCATTCATCACGCCCACCAGCCCGGCCACGGCCATCGCCTCGTCCTGGTCATGGGTGACGAAGACGAAGGTGGTGCGCAGGGCGGCATGGATGCGGCGGAACTCGGCCAGCATCGTCTCGCGCAGATGCGCGTCGAGATTGGCCAGCGGCTCGTCCAGCAGGATCAGGCCCGGCCGCACCGCCAGGCTGCGCGCCAGCGCCACCCGCTGCCGCTGGCCGCCCGACAGCTGGTGCGGGCGCCGGTCGGCCATGCCGGACAGGCCGACCATCTCCAGCGCCTCGCCGATGCGCGCCCGTTCCTCGGCGTAGGACAGGCGCTGGATGCGCAGGCCGAAGCGGATGTTGCCGGCGACGGTCATGTGCGGCCAAAGCGCATAGGACTGGAACACCATGCCCAGCCCGCGCGCCTCGGGCGCAACGAACCGCCCCGGTCCGGCCACCAGCCGCCCGCCCAGGGCAATGCGGCCCGCGTCCGGCCGCTCGAGCCCGGCGATCAGCCGCAAAAGCGTGGTCTTGCCGCAGCCGGAGGGCCCCAGCAGCGCCAGGAACGCCCCCGGCGGCACCGCCAGCGAAACCCCGTTCACGGCGCGCGTCGCGCCGAAGGCCCGGACCACCGCCTCCATCTCGATCGCAGCCATGCCTTTTTCCCTTTCTGCGCGGCGGGTCTAGCGGCAGCGTGCAAAGCTTTCGTGACGGCGGAACGCGGCGATGGGCCGGGGGCGGGGGTGGGGG
>NZ_JRKO01000021.1 GCF_000763885.1 Paracoccus versutus
CCGAAAACCCCGCACGAACCCCCGCGCCCGTCTCGACATGCACGTCATGCCCCAGCTTGCGCAGATGCCCCGCAGAGGACGGAGTGATGGCGACCCGAGCCTCCCCCTCAAAAATCTCCTTCAATCCGCCGATCTTCACCAGGCCACCTCCCCTGTTAGCGACTTTCAGCGTCCCCCATAGCAGAGCGCAACAATCTTTCACAAGAGAGTGAGGCGCCGCACATTCCACGAATGTGACCCTGCGTCAGAAACACCATCGCGGAGTTCAGTAGTCGCTGACCAGCAGGTGAACCGGGCGCTCGTCCTCGTGGACGGTGGCGAAACGCCCGATGGGCGCGGCGAAGATATTGTCGGTCAGGTCGTCGTTCACGGTCGAGACCTCGCCGATCAGCACCGGCCCGCCCTCGGCCCAGAACTCGTGCCAGTCGCCCGGACGCAGCGTCACGGATTCGCCCGGCGCCAGCCGCAGCACACCGCCCGGCGCGATCTCGCGCGCGATGCCGTCGCAATCGACCCGGCAGGGCGCATTGCGGTCCATGCGGCCCTGCGCGTCCGACCCGCAAAGCCGGATGGCCAGCGTCGCGCCACAGCGGTTGATGATGTCCTCGGTCTTGATGGCATGGCTATGCATCGGGCTGATCTGGTTTTCCTGCGAGATCAGCAGCTTTTCGGCATAGACCATACCCCTGCCCGCCTGCAGCTCGGCAAGCCGGCCGTTCCTGAGCGTGAACAGGAACAGGCCCAGCCGATCGAAATCGCCCTGGCCGTAATCGGTGATGTCCCAGCCCAGCCGGCCGTCGCGAATCGCCGGCGTGGCGCGGGCGCGAAACTCCTCGGGGCTCCAATGGGCGAATGGCGGCAGGTGGAAGCCTGCCTTGCCGATCAGCTCGGCCGCCTCGGCCATGATGCGGTTGATGCGCGAGCGTTCCACGATGCCCTCCCTAGATCCAGCGCCTGACCTGCATCCTATAGCGGTCATAGGCGGGACCGAAAGCGGCGGCGATGACGGCTTCCTCGCGCAGGATGAAGCGGCGCTGCAGGAACAGGGCGAAGGCCGGCACCGTGACCAGCCCCGCCGGCGCGGCCAGCGCCAGCATCAGCCCGGCCAGCAGAATCAGGTCGGCCAGATAGATCGGATTGCGCGAAAAGCGGAACGGGCCGCCCGTCACCAGCGCCTCGGGCCGGCGGCCGGGCATGACGGTGGTGCGCGCCCGCCACATGGTCAGCGCCGCCCAGAGCATCAGCCCCAGCCCCGCCGCGACCAGCACCAGGCCCAGCCCGCGCAGCGCCGGCGGCAGGCCCAGCGGCACCAGCCGACCCAGCGCCGCCCCGGCCGATGCGAACAGCACCAGCCAGACCGGCGGCAGGCCGGCCAGCCGCGCGATCATGCCGCGCGGCTCGTCTGTTCGGCCTTGGCCTGCAGGCGGCGGGCGTGCAGCACCGGCTCGGTATAGCCCGAGGGCTGCATGCGGCCCAAAAAGACCAGGTCGCAGGCCGCCTGGAAGGCCACGCCGTCAAAGCCCGGCGCCATCGGCGCATAGGCCGGGTCGTCCGCGTTCTGGCGGTCCACCACCGCGGCCATCTTGCGGAAGGCGTCCATGACCTGCCGGTCGGTGACGATGCCGTGATGCAGCCAGTTCGCCAGCGACTGGGCCGAGATGCGCAGCGTGGCGCGGTCCTCCATCAGGCCGACGTCGTTGATGTCGGGCACCTTCGAGCAGCCCACGCCCTGGTCGATCCAGCGCACGACATAGCCCAGGATGCCCTGGCAGTTGTTCTCCAGCTCGCGGGCGATCTCGGCCTCGCTGTAGTTGCGGCCGCCGGCCAGCGGGATGGTCAGCAGGTCGTCGAGCCGCAGGGGCCGGCGCGCCGCGGCGATCTGGGCCTGGCGGGCAAAGACGTCGACCTTGTGGTAATGCGTCGCATGCAGGGTCGCGGCGGTCGGGCTGGGCACCCAGGCGGTGTTGGCACCGGCCATGGGATGGGCGATCTTCTGCTCCAGCATCTCGGCCATGCGGTCGGGGATCGCCCACATGCCCTTGCCGATCTGCGCCTTGCCGGCCAGCCCGCAGGCCAGGCCGATGTCGACGTTGCGATCCTCGTAGGCCGAGATCCAGGGCTGCGCCTTCATCTCGCCCTTGGCCAGCATCGCGCCCGCCTCCATCGAGGTGTGGATCTCGTCCCCGGTGCGGTCGAGGAAGCCGGTATTGATGAAGGCCACGCGATGCTTCGCGGCGCGGATGCATTCCTTGAGGTTGGCCGAGGTGCGGCGCTCCTCGTCCATGATGCCCAGCTTGACGGTATGGCGCGGCAGGCCCAGCACATCCTCGACGAAATCGAAGATCTCGCAGGCGAAGGCGACCTCCTCGGGGCCGTGCATCTTGGGCTTGACCACATAGATCGACTGCGTGACCGAGTTCTTCGGCCCCTCGCGGTCCAGGTCGCGCTTGGCGCAAAGCGTCGTGACCATGGCGTCCAGCAGGCCCTCGAAGACCTCGCCGCCGTCGCGGTCCAGCACGGCGGGGGTGGTCATCAGGTGGCCGACATTCCTGACCAGCATCAGGGCGCGGCCCTTGGCGGTGACTTCCGAACCGTCGGGCGCGGTGAAGGTCACGTCGGGATTGAGGCGCCGGGTAAAGGTCTTGCCGCCCTTCTCGACCTCTTCGGCCAGGGTGCCGTCCATCAGGCCCAGCCAGTTGGCATAGGCCAGCGCCTTGTCCTCGCCATCGACGCAGGCGACGGAATCCTCGCAATCCATGATCGCCGACAGCGCCGATTCGATCACGATGTCCGAGATGCCCGCCTTGTCCTGCGCGCCGACCGGGGTCGAGGCGTCGATGACGATGCGGATCAAGAGCCCGTGGTTCTTCAGGAAGATGTCGGTCGGAGTGGCGCCGTCGCCGCGATGGCCGGCGAACTTGGCCGGCTCGCGCAGCGCCGGGACCAGCGCGCCGTCCGTGACCGACAGCGCCTCGATCCCCGCCCAGGAGCCCTCGGCCAAGGGCGCGGCGGTGTCGAGGAAATCGCGGCCCCAGGCGATGACACGGGCGCCGCGGGCGGCGTCATAGCCCTTGCCCTGCGGCAGGTCGCCCAGGGCATCGGTGCCGTAAAGCGCATCATAGAGGCTGCCCCAGCGGGCATTGGCGGCGTTCAGCGCATAGCGCGCATTGGTGATCGGCACCACCAGTTGCGGCCCGGCCACGCTGGAGAATTCCGGGTCGGTCTCGGGCGTCTCGATCTGGAAATCCTCGCCCTCGGGGACCAGGTAGCCGATCTCGGCCAGGAAATCGCGATAGGCGCCGGCGTCCTTGGGTTCGGCGCGATGGGCGATATGCCAGGCGTCGATGGCCGATTGCAGCTCCTCGCGCCGCTCCAGCAGCGCCCGGTTGCGCGGCCCGAAATCGTGGAGCAGGGCCGAAAGCCCCTCCCAGAACCGGCGCGGCTCGACGCCGCTGCCGGGCAGCGCACGCTCGTTGATGAAGGCGGCAAGCGTCTCGTCCACCCGCAATCCTGCCTTTTCCACGCGACCCATCGCACTTCCCCTTGCTTCAATTGTCCGGCTGGCTTTGGTGTGCCGTGGTATGCCAAACGGCGCGGGGTTTCAACCGGCCCGACCTTCAATGATCCCGCAATTCTGCCTTGCGTAAAAATTGAAAGCCGCCGTCCGAGTGACCGGACGGCGGCACGCACCCGCATGGGACGATCAGTTCGCCGGCGGCGTGGTGGTGGTGGTTTCGCCGGCCGGCGGCGTCACCGGGGCCGCCGGCTCTTCGACGGTGATGGCGTCGTCCAGCGCCTCGCCGGCATCCTGCATCGCCTCGCCCGCAGCCTCGGCGGCATTGTCGGCGGCTTCCTGCGCGGCGGTCGCGGCCTCGCCCGCGGCTTCCGCGGCGTCCTGGGCAGCGTCTCCGGCGGCGGCAGCGGCATCATCGGCCGCCTCGCCCATCGCCTCGCCCGCGGCTTCGGCGCCGCTTTCGACGGCGGTGGCAGCGTCGCTCGCGGCCTCGCCGGCGGCATCGGCGGCGTCCTCGGCAGCGGTCGCGGCGTCGTCAGCCGCATCCGAGGCGGCTTCGGCCGGGGTTTCGGTCGTGGTGGCATCCGTCGCGGCCGGCGCGGTCGTGGTTCCCGGCACGTCCGCGGTGGTGTCCGCGGGCTCGGTCGTGGTCACGGCGGCATCCTCGCCGGTGGTTGCGCCTTCGTCGCGGCCCATGAAATACTGCAGCACGAAATAGGCGATGGCCAGGGCCAGCAGGATGCCGATGATCAGCGGCAGCGGCGAGGCGCGCCGCTCGACCGGCTCGACATAGGTCTCGGGCGCCGCGGCCGGGCGCTGGGGATCGGTGCCCTCGGTCCGCTTCGGATCGTTCGGGTCGTAATGGGCCATTCTTGTTCCTCGCTCTTCTGGTTGGCGCTTGCGGCTGGTCGGCCGGGGACGGACCCCGGCTTGCGACCCGGCTATCCTGCGTCTAACACTTGGGTTTCGCACAAGTTCCGCCGTGCCGCCGATTTTTTTCGCCTGCCATGAGGTGCCCCATGACCGTCACGCAATATCTCGCCGATTGGCGCCCCTATCCCTTCGAGATCGCCGAGACGCGGCTGGAATTCGACCTCGCCCCGCGCGCAACGCGGGTGCGCTCGCAGATCGACTTCCGCCGCAAGGGCGCGGGCGACCTGGTGCTGGACGGCGCGGGGCTGAAAACGCTGTCTTTGGCGATCGACGGCAAGCCGCTCGACCCCGCGGGCGCAACGGGCGGGCGGCTGGTGATCCCCGCCGCCGACCTGCCCGACGCCTTCACCTTCGCCGCCGAAGTCGAGATCGACCCCGAGGCCAATACCGCGCTGGAGGGGCTGTATCTGTCCGGCGGCATGTTCTGCACCCAATGCGAGGCCGAAGGCTTTCGCCATATCACCTGGTATCCCGACCGCCCCGACGTGATGGCGCCTTTCCGCGTCACCATCCGCTCGGACAAGCCGGTGCTGCTGTCGAACGGCAACCCGGTCTCGCAGGGGGCGGGTCAGGCCGTCTGGCACGACCCCTGGCCAAAGCCCGCCTATCTCTTCGCGCTGGTCGCGGGCGATCTGGTGGCGGTGCCCGACAGCTTCACCACCATGTCGGGCCGCCAGGTGGCGCTGAACGTCTGGGTGCGGCCGGGCGACCAGGACCGCGCCGGCTATGCCATGGAATCGCTGATCCGCTCGATGAAATGGGACGAAGAGGCTTACGGCCGCGAATACGACCTCGACGTGTTCAACATCGTCGCCGTGGATGATTTCAACATGGGCGCGATGGAGAACAAGGGGTTGAACATCTTCAACTCCAAGCTGGTGCTGGCCAGCGCCGAAACCGCGACGGACGGCGATTACGAGCGCATCGAGGGCGTGATCGGCCATGAATATTTCCACAACTGGACCGGCAACCGCATCACCTGCCGCGACTGGTTCCAGCTGTGCCTGAAAGAGGGGCTGACGGTGTTCCGCGACCAGCAGTTCACCTCGGACATGCGCTCGGCCGCGGTCAAGCGCATCCATGACGTCCAGACCCTGCGCGCGCGCCAGTTCCGCGAGGATGCCGGGCCGCTCGCGCATCCGCCGCGCCCGGACCACTATCAGGAGATCAACAATTTCTACACCGCCACGGTCTATGAAAAGGGCGCCGAGGTCATCGGCATGCTCAAGCGGCTGGTGGGCGATCAGGGCTATCGCCGCGCGCTCGACCTCTATTTCGACCGCCACGACGGCCAGGCCTGCACCATCGAGGACTGGATCAAGGTCTTTCAGGACGCCACCGGCCGCGACCTGGCCCAGTTCAAGCGCTGGTATACCGATGCCGGCACGCCGCGGCTGACGCTTTCCGAGGATTGGCGCGACGGCACGCTCACGCTGGATTTCCGCCAGGAAACCGCGCCGACCCCCGGCCAGCCGGACAAGCCGCCGCGGGTGATTCCCATCGCGCTCGGCCTGATCGGCCCGAATGGCGACGAGGTGCTGCCGACCACGGTGCTGGAGATGACCGAGGCCCGGCAGAGCTTCCGCTTCGGGGACCTGGGCGCGCGGCCGGTGGTTTCGCTCCTGCGCGGCTTTTCGGCGCCGGTGACGGTCTCGCGCGAGATCGCGGCGGACGAACAGGCGCTGCTGCTGGCGCATGACACCGACCCCTATGCCCGCTGGCAGGCCGGCCACGACCTGGCGCTGGACGCGCTGATCGCGCGGTCCACCGGGGCCGAGGGCGGCGCGGAATTCAGCCGCGCCATCGGCGGGCTGCTCGACGATGCCGAGGCCGACCCGGCCTTTGCCGCGCTCTGCCTGTCCCTGCCCGGCGAGGAAGAGATCGCGACCACCATCGCCGCCCGCGGCGAGATCCCGGACCCGGACGCGATCCATGCCGCGCGCGAGGCGCTGGCCCGCGACATCGCCTCGGCGCATGAACCGGCGCTGGCCCGGCTCTACGAGGCGATGACGACCCCCGGCCCCTATCGCCCCGATGCCGAGGGCGCGGGGCGGCGCAGCCTGCGGCTCGCCTGCCTGGGCCTTCTGTCGCGCATCGACGGGGCCGCGCGAGCCGAGGCGCTGTTCGCCGCCGCCTCGAACATGACCGAGCGGCAGGGCGCGCTGGAATGGCTGATCGCGGCCGGCAGGGACGCCGAGGCGCTGGCGGCCTTTGCGCGGGAATTCGCCGGGAACCGCCTGGTCATGGACAAATGGTTCATGGTCCAGCCGCTGCGCGCCGCGCCCGGCCTGGCGGTGGCCCGCGCCCGCGACCTTGCGGCGCGGCCGGATTTCGACTGGAAGAACCCCAACCGCTTCCGCGCCCTGATCGGCGGGCTCGGCGCGAACCACGCCGCCTTCCACGCCGCCGACGGCTCGGGCTACGATTTCGCCGTGGACTGGCTGATGCGGCTCGACCCGGTGAACCCGCAGACCACCGCGCGCATGTGTTCGGCCTTCGAGACCTGGACCCGCTACGACGCCACCCGCCAGGCCCATGCCCGCGCCGCGCTTGGCCAGCTGGCGGCGATGCCGGGCCTGTCGCGCAACACCTCCGAGATGGTTACGCGCATCCTTGCCGGTGGCGCCTGACCATGATCGAACCACTCTTGCGGGCATCTTGCGGGCACGGCAATACTGCCCCCATGGATGCCCGCGAGGACATGAAACGCCGTCTCGATCCGCTGATTGCCGAGCGGGCGCCCTGGCTTTTTTCGGGCCGCCGGCACCATGCGCTGGCGCGGCAGCTGCTGATGCGGCTCCTGCGCTATCCGCGCACCTTGGAGCTGGCGGCGGAATATCGCGACCTGCCCACGGACGAGGTCATGCGTCGCATCGCCGGGCTGATCCTGCGCGACCTGCGGGTCGAGGGGATCGAGCATATCCCGGCCACCGGCCCGGCGCTGATCGTGTCGAACCACCCGACCGGGATCGCCGACGGGATCGTGCTGAACGCGGTGATCGCTGCGGTGCGGGACGATCTTTTCGTCTATGCCAATCACGACATCCTGCGCATCCTGCCGCAATTCGACAGCCTGATCGCCCCGGTGGAATGGCGCGCCGAAAAGCGCAGCCATGCCAAGACCCGCGCCACGATGGACTATACGCGCGAGGCGCTGGGGCGCGGGCGGATCGGTCTGATCTTCCCCTCGGGCCGGCTGGCCAAGCGCCGGGGCCTGAGCCTGCACGAACGGCCCTGGATGGCCAGCGCGGCGATGATCGCACGCAAGTTCGATGCGCCCATCATCCCGCTGCGGATCCGGGCGCGCAATTCGGCACTGTTCTACCTGCTTGACGCGATCCACCCGACGCTGCGCGACGTGACGCTGTTCAACGAGGTGCTGAACAAGGCGGGCCAGCCCTTCCGCGTGACCATCGGCGCCCCGATCCCGGCCGCGTCGCTGCCCGGCCGCAGCGAGGACGGCATCGCGCTCTTGCGCGATACGGTGCTGGGACTGCCCGCGCCGGGCCAGAACGCGGTGCGCATGTCGCAGATCCGCGGGCTGTTCCAGCGCCGCCACGCGCTCGCCAAGCCGCGCCCGATCGAGTGAACGGCGACGCCGGCCTCATGATCGGTGTCGCAGATGGGTATTTATGGAACGAAGAAGCCCGGTGCCGCTTTCCGAAATTCAGCGCGGCACCGGGCTTCTTCGTTCTTCAAATACCCATGCGACCGCGACGCAGAAGCTACGGCCCAAGAAGATCACACCACCATGTCGTCGCGATGGACCAGCGCGGCCCGGCCGGGATAGCCGAGGATGCCCTCGATCTCGTCGCTGCGATGGCCGGCGATGGCGCGCGCCTCGGTCGAGGAATAGCGCACGAGGCCGCAGGCCAGCCGTGCGCCCTTGCCGTCCTGCACCACCACCGGATCGCCCCGGCCGAAGCGGCCCGAGACGGCGGTGACGCCGGCCGGCAGCAGCGACTTGCCCTGCCCCAGCGCCAGCGCGGCGCCGGCATCGACGGTGATCTCGCCCTTGGGCTTCATCGCCGCGATCCAGCGCTTGCGCGCGGCCTGCGGGTCGGTGTCGGGCAGGAACCATGTCACCCGCGCGCCACTCGCCACGGCGGAAAGCGGGTTCAGCACCGAGCCCTCGGCGATGGCCATGGCGCAGCCGCCCGCCACCGCCGTACGCGCCGCCATCAGCTTGGTCTTCATGCCGCCCTTGCTGACGCCCGAGATCGGATCACCGCCCATGGCCTCGATCTCGGGGGTGATCTGCTGGACCACCGGCAGGTGACGCGCGGCTGGGTCGGTCTTGGGATTGGCGGTATAGAGCCCGTCGACGTCGGACAGCAGCAGGAGTTGGTCGGCCCCGCAGGTCACGGCGATCTGCGCCGCCAGCCGGTCGTTGTCGCCGAAGCGGATCTCGTCGGTCGCCACGGTGTCGTTCTCGTTCACGATCGGCACCACGCCGAGGCCCAGGAGCGTCTGCATGGTCGCGCGGCTGTTGAGATAGCGGCGCCGGTCGGTGGTGTCGTCCAGCGTCACCAGCAGCTGCGCGGTCTTGACGCCATGCGGCGCCAGCGCCTCTTCATAGGCGCGCGCGAGCTTGATCTGGCCCACCGCCGCCGCCGCCTGCGACTGCTCGACCCGCAGGGGACCGGCGGGCAGGCCCAGCACCTGCCGCCCCAGCGCGATGGCGCCCGAGGAAACCAGCACCACGTCCGTCCCCCGCCCCCGCGCCCGCGCCACGTCGTCGCAAAGCGCGCGCAGCCATTCGGCGCGCAGCCCCGCGCCGTTCACCAGCAGCGCCGAGCCGATCTTGACCACCAGCCGCTGCGCGCGGCCCAGTTCCGGCGTCACGGCTGCCACGGCTTGTCTTCCTTGTCGGCGGCGGGCTTGCGCGAGGGCGCGATCCGCGACCAGAGTGCGCGCAAGACCTCGGTCACGCCTTCGCGCGACACGCCGGACATCAAGAGCACCGGGCCGCCGATCTCGGCCTCGAGCGCCGCCTTGCGCTCGGCCAGCGTCTCGGGGTCGAGCGCGTCGATCTTGTTCAGCGCCGTCACCCGCGGCTTTTCCGCCAGTGCCGGGGAATAGGCCTGAAGCTCGGTCAGGATGGTGCGGGCGTCCTGCGCCACGTCCTCGGCCGTGCCGTCGACCAGGTGCAGAAGCACGCGCGAGCGCTCGACATGGCCCAAGAACTGGTCGCCCAGGCCCCGACCCTCGGAAGCGCCCTCGATCAGGCCGGGGATGTCGGCGATGACGAATTCATGCCCGTCCACCCCCACGACGCCCAGGTTCGGGTGCAGCGTGGTAAAGGGATAGTCCGCGATCTTGGGCCGCGCGTTCGACACCGCGGCAAGGAAGGTCGATTTCCCGGCATTCGGCAGGCCCACCAGCCCGGCATCGGCGATCAGCTTCAGCCGCAGGCACAGCGTGCGCTCGACCCCCGGCTGGCCGGGGTTGGCGTGGCGCGGCGCGCGGTTGGTCGAGCTTTTGAAATGCAGGTTGCCGAAGCCGCCGTTGCCGCCCCTGGCCAGCAGCACCCGCTGGCCCGGCTCGGTCAGGTCGGCGACCACGGTTTCCTGGTCTTCTTCCAGGATCTCGGTGCCGACCGGCACGCGCAACACGATGTCGTCTCCCGAGGCGCCGGTGCGCTGCGCGCCCATGCCATGCCCGCCCGACTTGGCGAAGAAATGCTGCTGGAAGCGAAAGTCGATCAGCGTGTTCAGCCCCTCGACCGCCTCGGCCCAGACATCGCCGCCATTGCCGCCGTCGCCGCCGTCCGGCCCGCCATATTCGATGAACTTCTCGCGGCGGAAGGATACGCAGCCCGCGCCCCCGCCGCCCGAGCGGACATAGACCTTGGCGAGATCGAGGAATTTCACGGGCGCAATCCTGTCAGCTATGGCAAAGCCGTGGGATACGCGCTTGGCCGTTTTCGTGCAAGTGGCGTGACTTTCCCCCGTCCCGCGAATTAGATGGGCCGGTGACGAACGAGTGGAGACGCCATGCCGGTCCTGACCTATGCCACGCTTTTCACCGCCATCACGCTTGAAGTGGTCGGCACCACCTTCCTGCAGCGCAGCGAGCAGTTCACCCGCCTTGTCCCCACCCTGCTGATGGGCCTGTGCTATGCGGGCTCGTTCTATTTCCTGTCGCTGGCCTTGCGGGCCATGCCGCTGGGCATCGCCTATGCGATCTGGAGCGGGCTGGGGATCGTGCTGGTCTCGCTGATCGGGCTTGTCGTCTTTGGCCAGAGGCTGGATTTCGCGGCGGTGGTAGGGCTTTCCATGATCGTCGCGGGTGTCGTCATCGTGAACCTGTTCTCGGGCAGCGTGACGCATTGAATCGCCTCCACCCTTAACATTCCGGCAATCGGGTCTAGATTAATGTCCGAAGGGAGGGCCGCGATGATCCACTTCGACAACAGCTATGCCCGACTGCCGGAAGGTTTCTTCACCCGCACCCGCCCGACCCCGGTGCGCGACCCGCAGCTTGTGGCGCTGAACCGGCCCCTGGCCGAGCGGCTGGGCTTCGACGCCGACTGGCTTGCCAGCCCCGAGGGCGTGGCCATGCTGGCCGGCAACGCCCTGCCCGAGGGGGCCGAGCCCATCGCCCAGGCCTATGCCGGCCACCAGTTCGGCGGCTTCGTGCCGCAGTTGGGCGACGGGCGCGCGGTCCTGCTGGGCGAGGTGGTGGCGCCGGACGGGGCGCGCTTCGACATCCAGCTGAAGGGTGCCGGGCCGACGCCCTTCTCGCGCCGGGGCGACGGCCGGGCCTGGCTGGGCCCGGTGCTGCGCGAATACCTGGTCAGCGAATTCATGGCCGCATTCGGCATCCCGACCACGCGCGCCCTTGCGGCCGTCACCACCGGCGAGACGGTGATCCGCGAGACGCTGCTGCCCGGCGCGGTGCTGACCCGCGTCGCCGCCAGCCATATCCGCGTCGGCACCTTCGAATTCTACGCCGCCCGCGGCGACCGGCAGCGGCTGCAACTGCTGGCCGACCACGTCATCGCCCGCCACTATCCCGATGCCTCGGGCGCGGCCGACCTGCTGCAGCGCGTGGTCGAGCGGCAGGCCGCGACCATCGCCGGCTGGATGGCGCTTGGCTTCATCCACGGGGTGATGAACACCGACAACATGTCGGTCTCGGGCGAGACCATCGACTACGGCCCCTGCGCCTTCATGGACGGCTACCGCCCCGACAAGGTGTTCAGCTCGATCGACGCCCAGGGCCGCTATGCCTGGAACGAACAGCCCAACATCGCGGTCTGGAACCTGGCGCAATTCGCCAGCTGCCTGGTGCCCCTGATGGGCAACGACGACGCGGCGGTGGCCGAGGCGACGCGCATCGTCCACAGCTTCCCTGGGCTCTACCAGGCGGAATGGCTGAAGCGCTTTGCCGCCAAGCTGGGCATCGCCGACCCTCGCCCCGAGGACCGGGCGCTGATCGAGCGGCTTTTGACGCTGATGGCGGCCGAGGAGGCGGATTTCACCCGCACCTTCGCCGGGCTGGCCGACGGCCGCGCCCGCGACGAATTCGCGGCGCCCCAGCAGTTCGACGCCTGGGCCGAGGGCTGGCAAGCGCGTATCCGCGACCTTGCCGACGCAAGCCAGGTCATGGCGCGCGCCAATCCGCGCCGCATCCCGCGCAACCACCGCATCGAGGAGGTCATCGCCGCCGGGCGCGAGGGCGATTACGCGCCCTTCCACGCGCTCGACGCGGCGCTGCGCGCGCCCTTCCAGGACCGGCCGGAATGGGACGGCTTCGCGCAGGCCCCTGCCCCCGATGAGATCGTCCGTCGCACCTTCTGCGGCACCTGAGCAGCAGCGAAAGGCCCAATGCCGAAAAGCCCCGACCATCCGAGCCCCGACCACCTTCGCCTGGCCAGCTACAACCTGCACAAGTGCCGCGGCATGACCGGCCCGCACGCGCCCGAGCGCAACCTGCGCGTCATCGCCGAACTGGATGCCGACGTGATCGCCCTGCAAGAGGTCGATTTCCGCTTCGGCGCCCGCCCCGAGGCGCTGCCGCGCGCGCTGATCGAAAAGACCACCGGCATGGTCCCCGCCCCCTTCCTGGGCACCGGCGAGAATTCGCTGGGCTGGCACGGCCAGACCATCCTGCTGCGCCCCGAACTGCGCGAGAGGGCCGAGATCCGCCGCCTGCCCCTGCCGGGGATCGAGCCCAGGGGCGCGCTGGTGCTGCGCCTGCCGGGGCTGACGGTGGTGGCGGTGCATCTGGGGCTGATGCGCTCGTCGCGCCGCGCCCAGCTGTCGCGCATCATCGCCCAGGCGCGGCGCATCGGCCACGACCGCATGGCGCTGACCGGCGATTTCAACGAATGGCACGATTCGCGCGGGCTGGAGGCGCTGGAGGCGCTACGCGTCGTCACCCCCGGCCCCAGCTGGCCCGCGCCCTTCCCGCGCCTGCGCTACGACCGCTTCGCCGTCTCGCGCAGCATCGAGGTGCTGGATTGCGGCGTGCTGGACAACGAGATGGCGCGGGCGGCCTCGGACCACCTGCCGATCTGGGCCGACCTCGCCGTCGATGCGCATGAAGAGGTGCCGCGCGGCTACCAGCCGGCGCGCGTCACCTCGCGCATTCCCGGCGAGGATGGGGTGGCCGGGGCGGATTGACGCTTTTCTGCAATTGCGAAGGCGGTTAAACAGCGCCAAAGCTCGTCAGCCAAGGGGGACGCAGACATGACCGCCATCATCGACATATTCGCGCGCGAGATTCTGGACAGCCGGGGCAACCCGACGGTCGAGGTCGATGTGACGCTGGAAGACGGCACCATGGGCCGGGCGGCGGTGCCCTCGGGCGCCTCGACCGGCGCGCATGAGGCGGTCGAGAAGCGCGACGGCGACAAGGCCCGCTACATGGGCAAGGGCGTGCTGGAAGCCGTCGCCGCCGTCAACGGCGAGATCGCCGAGAACCTGATCGGCGAGGACGCGACCGAACAGGTCGCCATCGACCGGATGATGATCGAGCTGGACGGCACCCCGAACAAGGGCCGCCTGGGCGCCAATGCCATCCTGGGCGTCTCGCTGGCGGTGGCCAAGGCCGCGGCCGAGGCCTGCACCCAGCCGCTCTACCGCTATGTCGGCGGCGCCGGCGCCCGCGTGCTGCCGGTGCCGATGATGAACATCATCAACGGCGGCGAACATGCCGACAACCCCATCGACATCCAGGAATTCATGATCATGCCGGTTTCGGCGGAGAACATCCGCGAAGCCGTGCGCATGGGCTCGGAAGTCTTCCACACGCTGAAGAAGGAACTCTCGGCGGCGGGCCTCGCCACCGGCGTCGGCGACGAGGGCGGCTTCGCGCCGAACCTCAGCAGCACCCGCGACGCGCTGGACTTCATCCTCAAGGCCATCGAGAAGGCCGGCTACACCCCCGGCGACGACATCATGCTGGCGCTGGACTGCGCCTCGACCGAGTATTTCAAGGGCGGCAAGTATGAAATGGCCGGCGAGGGCAAGTCGCTGACCCCGGCCGAGAACGTCGCCTATCTCGAGGCGCTGTGCAACGACTACCCGATCCTGTCGATCGAGGACGGCTGTTCCGAGGACGACTGGGAAGGCTGGAAGCTCCTGACCGACACGCTGGGCGGCCGGGTGCAGCTGGTCGGCGACGACCTCTTCGTGACCAACCCGGCGCGCCTGGCCGAGGGCATCGCGCGGGGCTGCGGCAACTCGCTGCTGGTCAAGGTGAACCAGATCGGCACGCTGACCGAGACGCTGGATGCGGTGCGCATGGCCGACCGCGCGCGCTACACCTCGGTCATGTCGCACCGCTCGGGCGAGACCGAGGACGCGACCATCGCCGACCTGGCGGTGGCGACGAACTGCGGCCAGATCAAGACCGGCAGCCTCGCGCGCTCGGACCGGCTGGCGAAATACAACCAGCTGATCCGCATCGAGGAAATGCTGGGCGCTGCGGCGGAATATGCCGGCAAGTCCATCCTGCGCGGCTGATCCGCAGGGCATCGCAACGAAGCAGGGCGGCCCGGCGAGGCCGCCCTTTTTCATATCCACCAGCGATGCGTCAGCGCAAAGGCGCCAAGCGCAAGGCGGCGGCGGAACTCCGAGGGCGCGGCGCCGGCCAGCGCCTCGATCCCCCGCGGCGCCGCCTGCAATGCGGCCCGCACCCCCGCGCCGGCAAACAGCACCGGCGCCAGCCGGCGCGGCACAAGCCGGCGCTGCGCCCTGGCCTCGGCAAGCTTCGCGCGGGCCCTGTCCGCGATCCCGGCCAGCGCCTCGGGCGAGGCGTCCCAAAGGCCCAGCCCCAGCCCCTGCAAGGCCGGCAGCGCGGCCAGCCAATGCGCCAACCCCGCCCCCTCGGCCTGGGCGTCGACGATCTCGGCAACCTCCGGCTTTCTCCGTTTTCCAAATACCCCGCGGGGGTCCGGGGGCGCGAAGCCCCCGGCAGCCTCCCAGCCCAGGGCCTCGGCGGCGAAGCGCGCCAGCGGCACCGCCGTATCCCGCACATAGGCCGCGACGGCTTCGGGCCCGTCCAGCGGCTCGCGCGCCGCATCGCGGCGCCGCGCCTCGGCCAGCACCGCGAAACCGGCGGCGCGCGGCCCCCAGGCCTCGGCCAGCGGCGTCAGCAGCTCATGCGACTGCGCCTTGCCGGCGCCGATGTCCTCCAGCCGCTCGATCCACCATTGCAGCCGCATCTCGGCGATCAGCGGCTCGGTCGAGGCCAAGGGCGCACGCGCCAGTTCCAGGTTCAGCGCATAAAGCGTCAGCAGCCGCGGCCGCGCTTCGGCGGGGGCCAGCAGGCAGATGCCGAAGCGATCGGGATCGTGCTCGCGCAGCGCCTCGGCGCAATCGTCCAGGCTCATGCCGGCACCACCCGGTCGCGGACCAGCTTCCAGCGGATCGCATCGACCAGCGCCTCGAAACTGGCATCGACGATATTGGGCGAGACGCCCACGGTGGACCAGCGATGGCCCTGCCCGTCGGCGCTGTCGATGATGACCCGCGTCGCCGCCTCGGTGCCGCCGCCGGTGATGCGGACGCGGAAATCGACCAGGTGCATGTCGTCGATGGCCGCCTGATAGGGGCCCAGGTCCTTGGCCAGCGCCCGCCACAGCGCGTTGACCGGGCCGCGGTCATGCCCCTCGGCATCCATGCTTTCGCTGACCGACAGCATGCGCTCGCCGCCGATCTGCACCACCACCACGGCTTCCGAGACGGAAATCCGCTTCCCCAGCGCATTCTTGCGCCGCTCGACGGTGACGCGGTAGCGCTCGACGGTGAAGTAATGCTGCATCCGGCCCAGTTCGGCGAGCGCCAGCAGCTCGAAGCTGGCCTGCGCGCCGTCATAGGCATAGCCGGCATCCTCGCGCGCCTTGACCAGGTCCAGGATGCGCGCCAGCGCCGGATCGTCGCGGCCGACCCCGATCCCCGCCTCGGCAAGGCGCGCGCGCAGGTTCGACTGCCCGGCCTGGTTCGACATCGGGATGATGCGCTCGTTGCCGACCGTGGCGGGGTCCACATGCTCGTAGGTCGCCGGGTTCTTCAGGATGGCGCTCGCATGCAACCCGGCCTTGTGGGCAAAGGCCGAAGCGCCGACATAGGGCGCGGGCCGGGCGGGCGGGCGGTTCAGGATCTCGTCCAGCCGGCGCGAGATGCGCGTGAGCCCGGCCAGCCCCTCGGCGGTGACGCCGGTTTCCAGCGCCGAGCGATAGGGCTCCTTCAGCAGCAGGGTCGGGATCAGGCTGGTCAGGCTCGCGTTGCCGCAACGCTCGCCCAGCCCGTTCAGCGTGCCCTGCACCTGCCGCGCCCCGGCATCGACCGCAGCAAGCGTGCAGGCCACGGCATTGCCGGTATCGTCATGGCAATGAATGCCCAGCCGGTCGCCGGGGATGCCGGCCGCGATCACCGCGCGCGTGACCTGCCCCACCCGTTCCGGCAGGGTGCCGCCGTTGGTGTCGCACAGCACGATCCAGCGCGCGCCCGCCTCCAGCGCCGCGCGCAGGCAGGCCAGGGCATAATCCGCGTCCTCGTCATGGCCGTCGAAGAAATGCTCGGCATCGAACAGCGCCTCGCGCCCCTGGGCCACCAGATGCGCGACCGAGGCGCGGATATTGTCGAGGTTCTCCTCGAGCGGGATCCCCAGCGCCTCGCGGACATGGAAGGGATGGGTCTTGCCGACCAGGCAGACAGCCGGGGTGCCGGCATTCATCACCGCCGCCAGCACGTCGTCGTTGTCGGCCGAGCGGCCGGCGCGCTTGGTCATGCCAAAGGCGGTCATGGTGGCGCGGGTCGCCGGGGCCTGGGCGAAGAAATCGCTGTCGGTCGGGTTGGCGCCCGGCCAGCCGCCCTCGATGTAATCGACGCCCAGCCGGTCCAGCATCTGCGCGATCTCGGCCTTTTCGGCGGCAGAGAACTGCACGCCCTGGGTCTGCTGCCCGTCGCGCAGCGTGGTGTCGTAAAGGTAAAGGCGCTGGCGCGTCATCGGGGCGGCCCCTTCGGCTGGCTGGTGTGCGGTTATTCGGGCAGTCCGGCGGCGTCGAAATCCGGGCCGGGCAGAAGCTCGACCCCGGCCGGGCCCATGCGCACCTCGACCCCGGCGGCCAGCAGGCGCTGCTTGAAGCCGTCCACCGCCGAGAAATCCTTGCTGGCCTTGGCCTCGGCACGCAGCGCCGCCATGCGCTCGGCCCAGGGCGACAGGTCGGGGCCCTCGGCGATCCAGCCGCCCAGATCCTCGGTCAGCAGGCCAAGCATGCGGGCGCCGGCCAGCAGGCCCGCGCCGTCGCCCTGCCCCGCCATCTCGTGCAAGGCCGCGATCGCACCCGCGGTATTGAGGTCGTCGGCAAGCGCGGCCAGGACGGCGGGTGCCGGGCTTGGCGCGGGGTCGATCCCCGCGACAAGGCCGCGCCAGCGGCGCAGCACGGCCTCGGCCTCGCGCGCCTTCTCGGCCGTCCAGTCCATCGGCTTGCGGTAATGCGTCGACAGCAGCACGAAGCGGATCACCTCGCCCGGAATGCCCTGGTCCAAGAGGTCGCGGACGGTGAAGAAATTGCCCAGGCTCTTGGACATCTTGCGCCCCTCGACCTGCAGCATCTCGTTATGGAGCCAGACGCGGGCGAAATCGCCACGCGGATGGGCGCAGCAGCTTTGCGCGATCTCGTTCTCGTGATGGGGGAATTGCAGGTCGATGCCGCCGGCATGGATGTCGAAGCTTTCGCCCAGCAATTCGTAGGACATGGCCGAGCATTCGATATGCCAGCCCGGACGGCCGCGGCCCCAGGGGCTGTCCCAGCCCGGCAGTTCCGCATCCGAGGGCTTCCACAGCACGAAATCCATCGGGTCTTCCTTGAAGGGCGCGACCTCGACGCGGGCGCCGGCGATCATGTCGTCGACCGAGCGGCCAGAAAGCTTGCCGTAACCGGCAAAGCTGCGCACGCGGAACAGCACATGCCCGTCCTTGGCATAGGCATGGCCGCCCTGGACCAGCGTCTCGATCATGGCGATCATCTCGCCGATGTAATCGGTGGCGCGCGGCTCGTAATCCGGCCGCGCCGCCCCCAGCGCATCCATGTCGGCGTGATACCAGCCGATGGTCTCATGCGTGCGCTCGCGGATCAGCTCCTCGAGGCTGCCTTCGGCACCGGCCTCCTTGCGGGCCAGGGCGGCGGCGTTGATCTTGTCGTCCACGTCGGTGAAGTTGCGCACATAGGTGACATGGTCCGCGCCATGAACGTGGCGCAGCAGCCGCACCAGCACGTCGATCACCACCACCGGGCGGGCATTGCCCAGATGCGCCCGGTCATAGACCGTCGGCCCGCAGAGATAGAGCCGCACGTTCTGCGGGTCGATGGGCCGGAAAACCTCTTTCCGGCGCGTCCTGGTATTCGTCAGCCTGATCTCGACCATGACTTCCCCTTTGCGGGCGTCGTCAGGTCACCATGAACCGCCCGCCTGAATTTTCAGCCGGTAATGATGCAGCGGGTGGTGGCGGTTCCTGCCTTCATGCGCCCGCCTTAACGCATTGTCTTGCCTATGCCAAGAGAGGCTGCAAAACTTGGGCCATGAGCCGCGAACTGGTCAATGAAATCTGCGCCGCGCAGCCTGGGGCCGAGTGGTCGGATCCCTGGGGCGGCGGCCATGATTGCTGGAAGATCGGCGGCAAGACCTTTGCCGTCACCGGCGCCATCGGCACCCATGTCTCGGTCAAGACCGACAGCGCCGAGACGGCCGAATTCCTGATCGAGACCGGCGTGGCCGAGCGCGCGGCCTATCTGCACCGCAGCTGGGTCGCGCTGCCGCTCGATTCGGCGCCCGACGAGCTGGCGCATCGCATCCGCCATTCCTATCGCCTGGTGCGCGGCGCCCTGCCCAGGAAGGTGCAGGCGGCCCTGCCGCCCCTGTAACCCGCCCCTGCGACGAAAATGGCCGGCCCCGAGAGGGAGCCGGCCAGAGGCGAAGGGCCGAGCGACTGGCCCCGCGCCAAGAACGATCGACAAGGCGTCAGGCCGGAACCTGCGAGGCGAGCTGTTGCAGCAAGCCTTCCATCTGCTTGCAGAGCGCCTCTTCGGTGGTGTTCTGCTCGGTCGCGGCGTCGGCCAGCGTCCGCTCGACGCCCATGGCCGAGACGGTGCCTTCCTTGCCCTTGGCCTCGGCGGCATCGCCCTTGGCGCTGTCGCCCGCCGGGATCATCGCCAGCAGCTTGGTCTGGATCTCGACCGCCTTGCCGTCGATATGGCCCTGCTCCTGGCAATAGGCCAGGACGCCCAGCTGGTTGCGCGCGCTTTCATAGGCGGCGGCGCTGTCCTGGGCCGGCACGGCGGCAGGCGCCTCGGTCGTGGCCGGGGCCTCGGGGGCGGCGGGCGCGGCCGGGGCCGTCTCTTGCGCCAGGGTCACGCCTGCGGTCAGGCCAAGGGCCAGGGCGGGCAGGATTGCGAAACGTGCGATCATCTCGATCTCCGTCTGTTGCGTGTGGGCGGACTGTGGCATGGGGTGGCCGGGGCCGCAAACCGGCTCGGCGGAATGCCGCGGCCGCTTACGCGCCGATCAGCGGAAAAGCACCAGCGAGCCCGGCGACCAGCTCACATTCGCGCGGGTGCCGACATCCTGCACCTCGCGGCCGAAGACGTTGCGCATGGCGATGCGCACCGGCCGCGCCTGGCCGTCGAAACCGGCCGAGCCGTCCAGCCGCACGTCGTAATAGGTCATGTCGCCGTAATAGACGACCTCGTCGATCACCCCCTCGGCCACCCGGTTCGCCCCCTGCGCGCCGGGCGCGACCAGCGACACCGCCTCGGGCCGGAAGCCGATCGAGGGGCCGTCGTCGCCCGGGTCGGCCTGGCTGACATTGGCCAGGGGAATGTCGACGCGGCCCAGCCCCGGCGCCTCGATCTGCACCGCATCGGCGGTCTCGCCCAGCACGCGGGCGGGCAGGAAGTTCATCACCCCGATGAAATTCGCCACCCGGCGGCTGGTCGGGCGGGCATAAAGCGCCTCGGGCCCGTCGAGCTGGGCGATCTGGCCCTCGAACATCACCGCGATGCGGTCGGACATGACCAGCGCCTCTTCCTGGTCGTGGGTGACAAGGACGAAGGTGATGCCGACCTGGCGTTGCAGCTTGATCAGCTCGACCTGCATCTGCTCGCGCATCTTGCGGTCCAGCGCCGAAAGCGGCTCGTCCAGCAGCAGCACCTTGGGCTTCAGGATCAGCGCGCGGGCCAGCGCCACCCGCTGCCGCTGCCCGCCCGACAGCGCATGGCTGGCGCGGCTGCTATAGCCTTTCAGCCCCACCATCTCCAGCGCCTGTTCGACCGCCGCCGCCTTTTCGGCGCGCGAGCGCGGGTCGCGGCGCAGGCCGAAGCCCACGTTCTCGGCCACGGTCAGGTGCGGGAAGATGGCATAGGACTGGAACACCATGTTGGTCGGCCGCCGGTTCGCCGGCACGTCCTGCATGTCCTGCCCGTCGATCAGCACCACGCCCGAGGAAATATCCTCGAACCCGGCGATGGTGCGCAGAAGCGTGGTCTTGCCGCAGCCCGAGGGCCCCAGCAGCGAAAAGAACTCGCCCGAGCGGATGGTCAGGTCGATGCCGCGCAGCGCGTGATAATCGCCGTAATGCTTCTGCACCTGCCGGATCTCGATCATCGGGCGCGCGCCGGCCATGGCGGCGCGATGGGCGGCGGTGCTTTTCGGGCCGGGGTTTTGGGTCGTCACAGGAAGCCTCCGGTATCCTTGGCGCCGGTCTTGGCGATGCCGCGGCGGCGGAAATATTCGGCGATGGTCAAAAGGGCGATCGACAGCAGCACCAGCACCGTCCCCAGCGCCATGATCATCGGGATCTGCTTGGGGAAACGCAGCTGGCTGAAAATATAGGTGGGCAGCGTCGGCTCGTTCCCGGCCAGGAAGAAGGCGATGATGAATTCGTCCAGGCTGATGGTGAAACTCATCAAGAGCGACGAGATGATGCCCGGCATGACCAGCGGCAGGATCACCAGCCGGAAGGCGCTGATCCGCGTCTCGCCCAGGTCATAGGCCGCCTCCTCCAGTGAACGGTCGAGCGAGTTGAAGGCGGTGGACAGGATCACCGTGGCATAGGGCATGCAGATCAGCGTATGGCCCAGGATCACCGTCAGGATGCTCAGCTGCACGCCCAGCGACAAGAGCACCACCAGAAGCGAGATCGAGACGATGATCTCTGGCAGCACCAGCGGCAGCATGATCAGCCCCATGATCGGCCCCTTGCCCGGAAAGGCGAAGCGGGTCGAGGCGCGGGCGGCGAAGACGCCAAGGCAGGTCGCCAGGATCGAGGAACTGACGGCGATGGTCAGCGAATTGGTCAGCGCCCGGCGCAGCGAGGCATTGCCCCACATCTGCGCGAACCATTCCGTGGTGAAGCCCCGCAGCGGAAAGGCGATGATCGTGCCCGAATTGAAGGCGAAGATCGGCAGAAGCAGGATCGGCGCGTAAAGGAACAGCAGGTAGATCAGCGCATAGGCGCGCAGGCCCCCGCCCTTCATTGCCGCACCCTGAGGAAGCGGCGGTTCACGGCGATGAAGGCCAGGCTGATGACCGCGACGATCAGCATCGCCGTCACCGCCAGCGCCGAGCCCATCGGCCGGTTGTCGAGGTCCAGCATCTGCGCCTGGATCATGTTGGCGATCATCGGGATCTTGCCGCCGCCGATCAGCGCCGGGGTGACATAGTCGCCGATGGTCGGGATGAAGACGATCAGCGCCGCCGCCACCACCCCCGGCATGGCCAAGGGCAGGGTGACGCGCCAGAAGGTCATGGCGCGGCTCTCGCCCAGGTCGCGCCCGGCCTCCAGAAGCGAGCGGTCGATCTTTTCCAGCGCGATGAAGATCGGCAGGATGGCGAAGGGCGCATAGGCATGGGCCAGCGTGATGACCATGGCGTTGACGTTGTAGAGGATGAAGGTCAGCGGCTGCTCGATCAGCCCCAGCGTCTTCAGCCCCGAGTTGATGACGCCGTTATAGCCCAGGATCACCTTCCACAGGAAAACCCGGATCAGGTAGCTGGTCCAGAACGGGATGGTGATCAGGAACAGCCACATGGCCTTTTTCTGCGGCGAGACGGCGAAGGACAGGAAATAGGCCACCGGAAAGGCCAGCACCACGGTGGCCAGCGTCACCAGCGCCGCTACCCCCAGCGAACGCAGCATGATGCGGTGAAAGATCGGGTCGGCCCAGACGGTGCGATAGTTCTCCAGCGTGAATTCGCGGATCACCGTCAGGTAGCCGTCCTTGAAGAAGGAATAGGCCAGGATGGTCAGCAAGGGCGCCGCCAGCACCAGCACGGCATAGCCCAGCGGCGGCGCGATCAGGGTCAGCCCCTGAGCCGTCTGAGATCGGTTTCCTGACGCCATGCCCTGCCCTGTGAATCCCTGTCGCTTGGGGTGGCAGGTTTCCATATCCGTGCCGCGAGGAAAAGGGTTTTCCTGCGCTGCGGCAGGCCGGCTTCAAGAGCCCTGGAAATGCGCCGCCACCTCGCGCCGATGCGGCTGGGCGCGATGCTCGACCAGGTAGATGCCCTGCCAGGTGCCCAGTTGCATCCGGCCGCGCGCGACCGGGATCTGCAGGCTGACGGGCAGGATCGCGGCCTTGAGATGCGCGGGCATGTCGTCCGGCCCCTCGGCGCGATGCGTCAGGTAGCGCATCGACGGATGATCGGCCGACGGCGCGATGCGGTCGAGCCAGGCCAGCAGGTCGCGCTGCACGTCCGGGTCGGCGTTCTCCTGCACCAGGAGCGAGCAGGAGGTATGGCGCACGAACAGCGTCACCACGCCCTCCTGCGCGCCGATGCCGCGCAGCCAGGCCGCCACCTCGGCGGTGAAATCATGACAGGCCGGCCCGCGGGTCGGGATGGTGAAGGTGGTGTTCAAAACAGGCGCTCCAGGGCCGACATGCCCAGAACCACAACCCCGCTGAAGGCCAGCGCGACCAAAACCTGCCCGGCAAAGCGGCTCAGCAGGTGCCACCGCCACCAAGCTGCCGAATGCAGGCTGCGATCAGCGCGTTTCAGCCCGTGGTTGAACCCGCTCGCCTCAACGAGAAAAACGAGGCAGGCGGCCAAGAAAACGCTGGTGCCGATCCACATGCAGGCCTCGACCTGCGCGCGATCTGCGCTGCCCGCGGGCATGGCCAGCGACCTTGCATGCAAGGCAATCGCCAGGGTCGCCAAGACCTGCATGACCTTGCCGACAGGCGCCTTGACCAGCAACCGCCAGAACTCGCGATTGTTCAGGTCGACGCGCTCAACCCTGCAGAGCCCCGGCGGCTTGCGCCAAGGCGCCCAATCACTCCCCGCCATGGGTTTCTCCGTTGCACAAATACCCAATGAGCTATTCCGCCGCCTCGCCCGGCGCTTCCAGCGACTCGACGCCGTCATGGTCCAGCACGATCCGCTTTTGCGTGCGCGCGCCCAGGTCGCGCAGCATCTCGGCCTGGCGGATGACGTTGCCCGGCCCGCGGGTCAGCCGGTCCATGGCGGTGGCGTGGCTTTTCTGCGCCCGCTCCAGCGCGCTGCCCACATCCTCGACCGCCGAGACGAAGCCGTGCAGCTTGTCGTAAAGCTGGCCGGCGCGGGCGGCGATGGCCATGGCGTTCGACTCGCGCCGCTCGACCGTCCAGATGTGATCCACCGTGCGCAGGGTCAGCATCAGCGTGGTCGGGGTCGCCAGCCCCACCCGGCTCTCCATCGCGTGCCGCGCCAGGTCGGGATCGACGCGCAGCGCCTCGGAAAAGGCGCCCTCGACGGGGATGAACATCAGCACGTAATCGACCGAGCCCTCGTCCAGCGCCTGGTAGCCCTTGGCGGCAAGCCCGGCGACATGGGCGCGGACCGAGGCGACGTGCCGGCGCAGCGCGGCGTCGCGGGTCGGCATGTCCTCGGCATTCACCGCCTCTTCATAGGCGTTCAGCGAGACCTTGCTGTCGATCACCAGCAGCTTCTTCTGCGGCATCTTCACGATCACGTCCGGCCGCCACAGCTTGCCGTCGGTGTCGCGATGGCTCGACTGCGTGTCGTAATGCGTGCCGGCGATCAGGCCGGAATCCTCGAGGATGCGCTCGAGGATCATCTCGCCCCAGGCGCCGCGCTTCTGGCTGTCGCCTTTCAGCGCGCGGGTCAGCGCCACCGCCTCGCGCGAGATGTCCTCGGAGCGCTTGTGCAGGTATTCGATCTGCTCGCGCAGCCTTGCGCGTTCCTCGTCCGTGGCCTTGTTGCGGGCCTGAAGCTCGGTCTGGAAGCGGTGGACCTGGTCGCGAAACGGGGTCAGCAGGGCCGAAAGCTGCTCGCCATGCGCCTTTTGCATCTCGCTGCCCTGGGATTTCAGCGTCTCGTTGGCCAGCAGGCGGAACTGGCCGGTCATCTCCTCGCGCAATTCGCGCAGGGTGGCGATGTCGCGCTCGGCCGCCTCGCGGTCCTTCTGCGCCGCCAGCCGGGTTTCCGCCAGGTCGCGCTCCAGCCGCGAGACCGCCTGCCTTTCGCGATGCAGCGCATCGCTCAGCCCGTCGCGCTCCTCGACCAGCTCCTGCAGGCGCTGGGTCAGCGATTCCGCCCGCGTCTCCAGCCGGCTGACGGCCAGAAGCTGGTCGCGCAGCCCGGCCGATTCGGCATCGCAGCGCGCCTGCAACTCGGCCTCGCGCCGCCGGGCCAGCACGGCATCCGCCGCTGCCGAACGCCGCGTTCGCCACAGCGCAACAAGGCAAAGCGCCAGCACCGCCAGCGCCGCGACCAACAGCAGCCGCAGATTGCCCGCATCCGCCAGCCATGCCTGCATTTTTTCCGCCTCGCCCATCGGCCCCTGCGCCTTGTCCCAACCGCGGTTTCGCGTCGCTTGCCGGGGACTGTTCACCTTTTTCCCCCAGAATGCAAGCGCAAGGCCCCCTTCCCTCGCGCCGGTTGCATCCCTAGCTTGCCCCTGAAAACCGCAAGAGGAGATCAGGCATGGTCAAGTCCGTCGCCGTCATGGTGGGGTCGCTGCGCAAGGATTCGCTCAACCACAAGCTGATGAAGGCATTGCAGAAACTGGCCGAGGGCCGGTTGCAGTTCCACCTGCTGCATATCGGCGATCTGCCGCATTACAACGACGACCTTTGGGCCGATCCGCCCGAATCGGTGCTGCGGCTCAAGGACCGGATCGAGCATTCCGACGCGGTGCTGGCGATCACGCCGGAATACAACCGCAGCTATCCGGGCGTCATCAAGAACGCGATCGACTGGGCGACGCGCCCCTATGGCCAGAACTCGTGGAAGGGCAAGCCCGCGGCCGTCACCGGCACCTCGCCCGGCGTGATCGGCGCGGCGTTGGCGCAGGCGCGGCTGAAAAACGACCTGGTCCATGTCGGCACGGTGATGATGAGCATGCCCGAGGCCTATATCCAGTGGCACGCCGAGGCCTATGCCGCCGACGGCAGCGTCACCGACGAAAAGACCGCGAAGTTCCTGCAAGCCTATGTCGATGCCTTCGTGGACTGGATCGAAAAGCACGGCTGAGCCCGGAACGACGAAGGCCGCGCCTTGGGGCGCGGCCTTTTTCATTGATCCGGGCGGTTACTGGTCCAGGAAGGACCGCAGCTTGCGCGACCGGCTGGGGTGTTTCAGCTTGCGCAGCGCCTTGGCCTCGATCTGGCGGATGCGTTCGCGGGTGACGCTGAACTGCTGGCCGACCTCTTCCAGCGTGTGGTCGGTGTTCATGCCGATGCCGAAGCGCATGCGCAAAACCCGCTCCTCGCGCGGGGTCAGGCTGGCCAGCACCCGCGTCGTCGTCTCCTTCAGGTTTTCCTGAATGGCCGAGTCGAGCGGCAGGACGGCGTTCTTGTCCTCGATGAAATCGCCAAGCTGGCTGTCCTCCTCGTCCCCGATCGGGGTTTCGAGGCTGATCGGCTCCTTGGCGATCTTCATCACCTTGCGGACCTTTTCCAGCGGCATCTGCAGCTTTTCGGCCAGTTCCTCGGGCGTGGGCTCGCGGCCGATCTCGTGCAGCATCTGCCGCCCCGTGCGCACCAGCTTGTTGATCGTCTCGATCATGTGGACCGGGATGCGGATGGTCCGGGCCTGGTCGGCGATGCTTCGCGTGATCGCCTGGCGGATCCACCAGGTCGCATAGGTCGAGAACTTGTAGCCGCGGCGATACTCGAACTTGTCCACGGCCTTCATCAGGCCGATATTGCCTTCCTGAATGAGATCAAGGAATTGCAGGCCCCTGTTCGTGTATTTCTTGGCGATCGAGATCACCAGCCGCAGGTTCGCCTCGACCATTTCCTTCTTGGCCTGGCGCGATTCCTTTTCGCCGCGCTGGACCTGGCTGACGATGCGGCGGAACTCCTCGATGTCCACGCCGACATGCTGGCCGACCATGGCCATCTCGGCGCGCAGGCTTTCCACCTGGGTGCGGGATTTCTCGAACAGCGCCTGCCAGCCGCGGCCCTTGTGCTGCATCATGCGCTCGACCCAGGTCGGGTCCAGCTCGCTGCCGCGATAGGCGTCGATGAATTCGCGCCGGTTGATGCGCGCGGCATCGGCCAGCTTCACCACGTTGGAATCGATGGTGACGATGCGGCGGTTGATGCCATAGATCTGGTCGACCAGCGCCTCGATGCGGTTGTTGTGCAGGTGCAGCTCGTTCACCAGCGCGACGATGCGCGAACGCAGCTCCTGATAGGCGCTTTCCTGCGCGGCCGAGAAGGTGCCGTCCTCGTTCAGCGTCGCCGACATGCGGTTGTCCTGCATGTGCGACAGCTCTTCGTAGCCGCGGGCGATGGCCTCCAGCGTCTCCAGCACCTTGGGCTTCAGCGAGGCTTCCATCGCGGCCAGCGACAGGTTCTGGCCGTCGTCCTCGTCCTCGTCCTCCTCGCGGCCCATGGGGTTGCCGTCGGCGTCGAACTCTTCCTCCTCGCGCGCGGCACCGTTGCCTGCGGCGGGGCGGGTCTCGGTCGGCAGAACCTCTTCTTCCTCGCCGTCCTCGTCCATCGAGCGGCCGAAGGTGGTCTCGAGGTCGATCACGTCGCGCAGCAGGATGTCCTCGTCCAGAAGCTCCTGGCGCCACATGGTGATGGCCTTGAAGGTCAGCGGGCTTTCGCAAAGCCCGGCGATCATGGTGTTGCGGCCGGCCTCGATGCGCTTGGCGATGGCGATCTCGCCCTCGCGCGACAGCAGCTCGACCGAGCCCATCTCGCGCAGATACATGCGCACCGGGTCGTCGGTGCGGTCCAGCTTTTCCGTCTCGGCGGTGGCGACGGTCAACTCGCGCGAGCCCGAGCCGGTGGTGGTCAGCTCGCCGCCCGGTTCGGCCTCCTCGGCCTCCTCGTCGTTCTCGACCACGCGGATGTCCATTTCCGACAGCATGGACATGACATCCTCGATCTGGTCGGAACTGACCTGTTCGGGCGGCAGGACGGCATTGAGCTGGTCATAGGTGATGAAGCCGCGCTCGCGCCCTTCGGCGATCATGCGCTTGACCGCGGCCTGCGACATGTCCAGCGAAGGATCGTCGTCCTTGGCCTCGGGCTTCTGGTCTTCGTCGTTGGCTGCCATGCTGGCTCCCTTGAAGCGGTGATTCGCGAATCGGCGAATCGGGATCGGCTATCGGCCGGTTCTAGCGCGAATCGCCGGCGATTCAAAGCCTGCGACCCGGCGCCGGCCGGGGTGATTCGGCGCAGGCGATTCGCGCGTCGTTCAGCCGCGCGGCTTGCGCCAGATCTCGTTCTTCAGCGCCGCATCGAGGATGGCCCGATAGGCGTCGCTGTCCTCGCCCAGGTCCGACAGGTCGGCCAGCGAGGGGTGGTCGGCCTGCTGACGGGCACGGGCGGATTGCGCCATGCGCCAGGTCAGGCCCTCGTCGGCCAGGCCCTCGATCTCGGCCTCGGCGCGGGCGATTTCCTCGCGCGCGGCGCGGCGGGCCTCGATCCGGTCCAGGGCATTGGCAAGGATGCCGGCGGCGGCATCGCCGTCATGCGGACGCAGGATCGCCGGGGCCGCCCTCACATGGGGGTCGGCCATGATGCTTTCAAGGGCGCGCTGCCCGGCCTGGGATTGCGTGCCCGACAGCAGGTCGTGGATCAGCGCGGCGCGGTCCGCATCCTGCGGCTCCAGCCGCTCCAGCCGCGATTCGACCGGGGCGATCAGCCCCGGATGGGTGGCGCAGATCGCCAGCACCATGGCCTCGACCAGCGCCTCGGCCTGCTGCCCGTCCATGTCGGGCGAGGACAGCCGCGAGGCGCGCGTGGGCGCCGCGGGCGCGACCGGCTGGAAGCGGGCATTGCGCCCCTGCCCCTGCCAGTCGCGGGGCCAGTCGCGGGCCGGGCGCGCGGCCGCCGGCGCATCGGCGCGGCGGCGGTTGCCGAACAGCTCCCATTTCAGGTTGCGCAGCACGGCGTGGTAATGGTCGCGGGTGTCCTTGTCGGGGATCTTGGCCACCGCTTCGGCAAGCGCCTTGTCCAGCGCCGCCCGGCGCTCGGGGCTGTCGAAGACCCGCCCCTCGGTCTCGCGCCGCCACAGCAGGTCGACCAGCGGCCGCGCCTCGTCCAGCACGGCGCCCATCGCCCCTGCCCCGCGGGCGCGGATCAGGTCGTCCGGGTCCAGCCCCTGCGGCAGGAAGGCAAAGCGCAGCGCCTGCCCCGGCCCGGTCATCGGCAGGGCCAGGTCGATCAGCCGCATCGCCGCGCGCAACCCCGCCTGGTCGCCGTCGAGCGCGATCACCGGCTCGGGCGAGATGCGCCACATCAGCCGCAGCTGGTCCTCGGTGATCGCGGTGCCCAGCGGGGCCACCGCGCCCTCGAAACCCGCCCGGACCAGGGCGATCACGTCCATGTAGCCCTCGGCCACCACCAGCGGCCGGCCCTTGGCCACCGCCGCCCGCGCCGGGCCGATATTGTAGAGGTTGCGCCCCTTGTCGAAGAGCGGCGTCTCGGGACTGTTGAGGTATTTCGCCCGCGCGTTCGGGTCCATCGCCCGGCCGCCGAAGGCGATGCAGCGCCCGCGCCCGTCGCGGATCGGAAAGATGATGCGGCCGCGAAAGCGGTCGAAGGGGGCGCCGCCATCCTCGGGCTTGGCCGCCAGCCCGGCCTCGACGATCAGCGCCTCGGCGATGCCCTTGGCGCGCAGGGCGTTGTAGAGGCCCTGCCGCTGGTCGGGGGCGAAACCGATGCCGAAGGCTTCACAGGCGGCCTCGTCCAACCCGCGCCGGCCCAGATAGGCCCGCGCCGCCTCGGCCGGGCCCATGCCCAGCTGCATGCGAAACCAGCGCACCGCCTGTTCCATGACCTCGACCAACTCGGTGCGGCGGTCGGCGCGCTGCACCTGCCGGGGGTCGCGCTCGGGCATCGGCAGCCCGGCCTCGGCCGCCAGCAACTCGACCGCCTCGATGAAACCCAGCCCCTCGGCCTCGCGCAGGAAGGTCAGCGCATCGCCCTTGGCGTGGCAGCCGAAGCAGTAATAGAAGCCCTTCTGGTCGTCGACATGGAAGGAGGCGGTCTTTTCGCCGTGGAAGGGACAGGGCGCCCACCAGTCGCCCTTGGCCTGATTCGAGCGGCGCAGATCCCAGACCACCTTGCGCCCGATCACGCGCGACAAAGGCACGCGGGCGCGGATCTCGTCAAGGAATTGCGGCGGCAGGCTCATGCCGTCTTATATCGGATCACGCCGGCCGGTTGCAAAGGGTCATGCACCCACCGCGCCGCGCACCAATTCGCGATAGACCGCGACCACCCGTTCCTGGTCCAGCCGGCCGCCCTCGCGATACCAGTTGGTGACGCCGGTCAGCATGGCGATCAGCGCCATGGTGGCCAGCCGCGTGTCGGGCACCGCCATCGCGCCCTCGGCCTCGCCGGCGATCAGGATCGCCTCCAGCGCATCCTCGTAGCGGCGGCGCAGGGCGGCGATCTCGGCGCGGTTCTCGGGCGTCAGGTTGCGCAGCTCCATATAGGACAGGAACACCGCCTCGGGGCGCTCCAGGCTGGTCTGGATGTGAAAGCGCAGGAACGCCTCGAGCCGGTCGAGCGCGGGCCGCGCCGGATCGTCGCGCCAGGCGGCCAGCAGCTCTTCCATATGCACCCGCAGCAGGTCGGCCAGCAGCGCCTGCTTGTCGGCAGTATAGCTGTAGAGCGTGCCGACCTGCACGCCGACCTCGGCCGCGATCTGGCGCATCGAGACCGCGGCATAGCCGTGGCGCGCAAACAGCCTGCGCGCGGCGTCGCGGACCAGCGGTCCGGTAATCTCTGCCTTCGAGCCCTGGGTTCTTGCCATGCCGCCTTCTAGGCGGCCAGCCGCGCCAAGAAAAGAGCACATCTTGCCCTCGCCACCCCGGCAGGCCTATGGTCCGGCACATGAATTTTCAGGGGAACGGCATGGGGCGGATCTGGGGCGCGCTGGCGCTGGCAAGCCTTGCCGCATGCGGCGACATGGTGGGCGACTATCCCGAGCTGATGCCGACCGACCGGCTGCTGGCCGAGCCGGCCCTGCCCGGCCATGCCACCGATGCCGGCCGCGACCCCGCGGCGGCGGGCAACGCGCTGGATGCGCGCGGCCGCTCCCTTGCCGCCCGCGCCGGCGCCGCGCCCGCCGCGGGCGACGCCGCATTGCAGCGCCGCGCCGAGGCCCTGCGCGCCCGCGCCAAGGCGCTGTCGCAGCAATCCCCGGCCGAGGACTGCCCCGAGGGCAGCGCCGATTGCCCGCCGAACTGAGGAGAAGCCCATGCCGGTCATCACCTGCATCGACGACCTGAAGGCGATCTATCGCCGACGCGTGCCGCGCATGTTCTACGACTATTGCGAAAGCGGCAGCTATACCGAGGGCACCTTCCGCGACAATTGCAGCGATTTCCAGCGCATCAAGCTGCGCCAGCGCGTCGCGGTGGACATGACCGGGCGCACCACCGAAAGCACGATGGCCGGGCAAAGGGTCGCCATGCCGGTGGCGCTGGCCCCGGTCGGCATGACCGGCATGCAATGCGCCGATGGCGAGATCAAGGCGGCGCGGGCGGCGAAAGCCTTTGGCGTGCCCTTCACGCTTTCGACCATGTCGATCTGCTCGATCGAGGACGTGGCCCAGGCGACCCAGGCGCCGTTCTGGTTCCAGCTTTACGTCATGCGCGACCAGGAGTTCCTGGAAGCGATCATCGAGCGGGCCCGGCGCGCCAATTGCTCGGCGCTGGTGCTGACGCTGGACCTGCAGATCCTGGGCCAGCGCCACAAGGATCTGAAGAACGGGCTGTCCGCCCCGCCGCGGCTGACCCTGCCGGTGCTGCTGGACCTGGCGACGAAATGGCGCTGGGGCATCGAGATGCTGCAGACCAGGCGCCGCTTCTTCGGCAATATCGTCGGCCATGCCAAGGGGGTGGGCGATCCCTCGTCGCTGGTCGCCTGGACGGCCGAGCAGTTCGACCCGCAGCTCGACTGGGGCAAGATCGCCCGCATCCGCGACCTCTGGGGCGGCAAGCTGATCCTCAAGGGCATCAACGACCCCGAGGACGCCCGCATCGCCGCGGATTTCGGCGCCGATGCGATCATCGTCAGCAACCACGGCGGCCGGCAGCTGGACGGCGCGGTCAGTTCCATCCGCATGCTGCCCGAGATCGTCAAGGCGGTGGGCGACCGGGTCGAGATCCATCTCGACAGCGGCATCCGCTCGGGCCAGGACGTGCTGAAGGCGTTGGCCATGGGGGCGCATGCCACCCATATCGGCCGCGCCTTCATCTATGGGCTGGGCGCCATGGGCGAGGCCGGCGTGACCCGCGCGCTGGAGGTGATCCAGAAGGAGCTGGACATCACCATGGCGCTCTGCGGCGAGCGGGACGTCAAGAACCTCGGCCGCCACAACCTGCTGGTGCCGCAGGACTTCCTGCAGCCCTGGGGCTAGGGTGCCGGGCTAGAATGTCGGGCTAGACTGTCAGGCTAGGGCGCGGGATCGGGCCGGGGCCGTTCGCCCCGCCCACGCTTCCTGTCCTTGCCGAAGCCGGGGATCGGCAGCCGGCCCAGCAGCAGCGCGGCCAGCGTCGGCAGGCCGAGCGCGAACAGCATCAGCTCGCCCAGATGCTCGAAACCCAGCGAGCGGGCCAGATGCAGCGCCATCACATGCATGAAATAGATCATGGCCGAGATCGGATCGAGCCGGATCGGCGGCTGCGGCATGGCCGTGCCCAGCACCGCCACGAACAGGGCCGGCGCCGCGACGTAAGAGCTGATCGGGATGTCCAGCATCACCTGGTCGCTGCGCCAGGCCTGCACCAGCCAGGACTCGGCCATCAGCAGCCCGGCCCCGGCGGCGGTGGCGGCCAGCACCAGCCAGCGCGGCGGCAGCCCCGCCATCCCCAGCCGCGCCATGCGCCGGCCGCAGAGATAGCCGATGGCCACGAAGGGAAAGCACATGAAGAGGCCGTTCGAGAATTTCTTGACGCCGATAGGCGCGATCCCCGACAGGGCGACATATTGCAGCACCAGCCCGGTCGCGGCGCAGACCGCCGCGGCCGCCAGCAGGATGCGGTATTCGTAGGCCGGCGCCAGCGCGCGGGCCATGCCGCGCAGCAGCAGGATCACCGCCCCGGCGACCAGGATGCCGGCCATGAACCACAGGTGGAAATAGCCCCAGGCCAGGGTCTTGAGCAGCGAGACCAGCCCATGCACCTCGTTCAGCCAGAAGGGCAGATAGACCGCCATCCAGAACAGGTAGAGCGCCGCCACGCGGGCCAGCCATTTGTTGCCCTTGTCGCGCGCCACCGCAGAATAGAGGAAATAGCCCGCCACGATGCAGAAGGCCGGCACCATGACCCGCATCAGACCGTTGCCGATCATGAACAGCCTGGGCGTCATATGCGACTGCAGCCAGTAGGTATGGGCAAAGGCAACCAGGACCGCCAATCCCAGCTTGAGATAGTCCAGCGAATGAATACGATGCAACGCGAAAACCCCGGCCCCGTGTGCTGCAATGCTCTGCAACCGCGAGGGCCATCTGACAAGCTTTTTTCCCCTCGCATGCAAGTGTTTTTTCGCTTCACATCCATCTGACGTCGCGCTATAGGCCCGCATTCGGCCATGCACCCTTGGAGGATGGCCGCGAACCGTCAACAAAGGAATACCATCATGGCCAAAGAGATCCCGGATCTGGTGGCCGAGGCACGCGCGGGGACAGGCAAGGGGGCCGCCCGCCAAGCTCGCCGCGAAGGCAAGGTGCCCGGCATCGTTTATGGCGACGGCAAGGAGCCGCAGCCGATCCAAATCGAGTTCAACTCGCTGCTGACCAAGCTGCGCGCCGGTCGCTTCATGTCCACGCTGTGGAACCTGAAGATCGACGGCCAGGACGACGTGCGCGTCGTCTGCCGCGGCGTCCAGCGCGACGTGGTCAAGGACCTGCCGACGCATATCGACTTCATGCGCCTGCACCGCAACACCCGCGTGAACCTGTTCATCCACGTGAACTTCGAAAACCAGGAAGCCGCCCCCGGCCTCAAGCGCGGCGGCACGCTGGTCGTGGTGCGCCCCGAGGTCGAACTGGTCGTGACCGCCTCGGACATCCCCGAGCAGATCACCGTGGATCTGACCGGCAAGCAGATCGGCGATACCATCCACATCAACGACGTGGTGCTGCCCGCCGGCGTGAAGCCGACCATCGACCGCAATTTCGTCATCGCCAACATCGCGGCGCCCTCGGGCCTGCGTTCGGCCGACAACGAGGAAGCCGCCGCTGCCGAAGGCGAGGCCACCGAGGCCTGATCGCAGGCCCAGGCAAGGCGAATCACATCGGGCGGCACCCCTGCGGGCGCCGCCCTTTCTCTTGCCGTCATGGCCCGCGGTTGCTAGGAGATCGCGCCTGACGCGAAGGGGAAAACCATGGAACCGATCCATATCATCGGCGCCGGCCTTGCCGGGTCCGAGGCCGCCTGGCAGATCGCCCGCGCCGGCGTGCCGGTGGTGCTGCACGAGATGCGGCCCCAGGTCGCGACCTTCGCCCACCGCACCGGCGATTGCGCCGAGATGGTCTGCTCGAACAGCTTCCGCTCGGACGACGACCGCATGAACGCCGTGGGCCAGCTGCATTGGGAGATGCGGGCGGCGGGCGGGCTGATCATGGCCATGGCCGACCGCCACCGCCTGCCGGCCGGCGGCGCGCTGGCCGTGGACCGCGACGCCTTCTCGCAGGCGGTGACGCAGGCGCTGCAGGCCGAGCCGCTGGTCAGCTTCCAGCCCGGCGAGATCCGCACCCTGCCCTCCGAGGGGCGCTGGATCGTCGCCACCGGCCCGCTGACCTCGGACGCGCTCGGCCAATCGATCCGCGACCTGACCGGCGAGGGCTCGCTGGCCTTCTTCGACGCCATCGCCCCCATCGTCCATGCCGAGAGCATCGACATGTCGATCTGCTGGCGCCAAAGCCGCTACGACAAGGGCGAGACCGAGGAAGAGCGCACCGCCTATATCAACTGCCCGATGACGCGCGCGGATTACGAGGGTTTCATCGACGCCCTGCTGGCGGCCGACAAGACCGAGTTCCACGAGGGGGAAACGGCCGGCTATTTCGACGGCTGCCTGCCGATCGAGGTCATGGCCGAGCGCGGCCGCGAGACCCTGCGCCACGGCCCGATGAAGCCGGTCGGCCTGACCAATGCGCATAACCCGGCGGAAAAGCCCCATGCCGTGGTACAGCTGCGCCGCGACAACGCGCTGGGGACGCTCTACAATATCGTCGGCTTCCAAACCAAGATGAAATATGGCGCGCAAGTGGATGTTTTCCGGCGCATTCCCGGATTGCAGGACGCGAGTTTCGCCCGTCTGGGCGGCATCCACCGCAACAGTTTCCTGAATTCGCCGCGGCTGATCGACGACCGGCTGCGGCTGCGCGCGCGTCCGAACCTGCGCTTTGCCGGCCAGGTGACGGGGGTCGAGGGCTATGTCGAAAGCGCCGCCATGGGCCTGCTCGCCGGGCGCATGGCCGCGGCCGAGGCGCTGGGGCGCGACCTGCCGCCGCCGCCCGCCACCAGTTCGATGGGCGCGCTGGTCAACCACATCACCGGCGGCGCGGATGCCAGGACCTTCCAGCCGATGAACGTGAATTTCGGCCTCTACCCGCCGCTGGACGCCATGCGCGGCGGCCGCAAGGGGCGCAAGGATCGCTACCCGGCCTATACCGACCGGGCAAAAGCCGATTTCAATGAATGGCTTGCGGGGCAGAGTTGAACCGGACGCGGTTCGCCCCCTCGCCGACCGGCCCCCTGCATCTGGGCCATGCCTTCGCGGCGCTGACCGCCGCGCGGCTGGCCGATCCCGGCCAGTTCCTGCTGCGGATCGAGGACATCGACCAATCCCGCTGCCGCCCGGAATACGAGGCGCTGATCGCGCAGGATCTGCACTGGCTGGGCCTCGACTGGCCGCAGCCGGTCATGCGCCAGTCCGAACGTCTGCCCGCCTATCAGGCGGCGCTCGACCGGCTGGCGGCGCTTGGCCTGACCTATCCCTGCCGCTGCCGCCGCGCCGACATCCGCGCGGCGCTTTCCGCCCCGCAAGAGGGCGCGGCGCAGGCCATCGGCCCGGACGGCCCGGTCTATCCCGGCACCTGCCGCCACCGCCCCATGGCGGATGCCGGGCCGGATGACGCCATCCGCCTGGACGCCGCCCGCGCGTTCCGGCACCTCGGCCTCGACGAGATCGCCTTCCTGGACGAGAATGTCGCCCCCGGCCTGCCGCACCGGCTGTCGGCGCAGGATTTCATCGCCGGCATCGGCGATGTGGTTCTGGCGCGGCGCGGCATGGGCACCAGTTATCACCTTTCGGTGGTGGTGGACGATGCCGCCCAAGGCATCACCCTGGTCACGCGCGGAAAAGATCTTCTGGATTCAACATGGATCCATGTGCTTCTTCAGAATCTGCTGGAACTTCCGACGCCGCGCTATCACCACCACCGGCTGATCCGCGACGACCAGGGCAAGCGGCTGGCCAAGCGCGACGACGCCCGCGCGCTGAAGCTGTTCCGCGACGAAGGCACCAGCGCCGACGAGATCCGCCGCCGGCTAGGCTTCTGACGGCTCCATGATGACGACCTCCGCCCCCTCGCGGATGGCGGTGTAAAAGCAGCTGCGCCGGTTGGTGTGGCAGGCCGGCCCATGCTGGTCCACCAGCAGCAGCAGGCAGTCGCGGTCGCAATCCACCCGCAACTCCACCAGCTTCTGCACATGGCCCGAACTCTGGCCCTTGACCCAGAAGCCCTGGCGCGAGCGCGACCAATAGGTGACGCGTCCCGTCTCCAGCGTCCGCTGCACGGCCTCGGCATTCATCCAGGCCATCATCAGCACCTCGCCGCTCCGATGATCCTGCGCGATGGCGGGAATCAGGCCCTTCGCGTCATATTTCAGGCTGGCGGGGTCGAACATCGGCTTTCCTTTCGGCTGCACCGTCCCTATCTAGACCGGGCGGCAGCAAGGGAAAAGACCATGTCCGACAGCGACCTGATGCAGCTCTATTCCCGGCGCATCCTGGCGCTGGCCTCGGACATCCCGCATCTGGGCAAGCTTGACCATGCGACGGGCAGCGCCCATCGCCGTTCGCCGCAATGCGGCTCGTCGGTGACGGCACATGTGGCGATCCAGGACGGCCGCATCGCCGATTTCGCGCAAGAGGTGCGGGCCTGCGCCCTGGGCCAGGCCTCGGCCGGGGTGCTGGGCCGCACCGCGCTCGGCCGCACGCGGGCCGAGATCGCGCAGGCCCGCAACGAATTGCAGGCCATGCTGAAATCCGGCGGCCCCGCCCCCGCCGCCCCCTTCGAGGAACTCGAAGCGCTGCTGCCCGCCCGCGAATTCCCGAACCGCCACGCCTCGATCCTGCTGGCCTGGGAGGCGCTTCTGGGCGCCATCGACGCCTCGGCCTGACCGGCTTCTTCGTTCCCCAAATACTCCCGCCGGAGGCGATAAAAAAAGAAAGCCGGCCCGCAGAGGACCGGCAGTTGCGCGCAGGATCGTCCGGGGAAAGGGACCGGCCCCAGGCGAAGGGCCGTCGATTGCGCGGGGCAGTAGGGATCAGGCTGCCAGGATCGAAGGCAGCGAAAACAGGATGATCGCCGTCACCGAGATCGCGACGGTGCCGAGCAGGTCAGAGAGGGATTCGCGGGTCATGAGGTCTCTCCACGGTTCGTTTATGGTTTGTTCTCATGAGTCGGGAACAAAGTAAAGAACTTTTTAAGAACATCCTGCGAACATCTATCCGGCAGCGATCAGGCGGATCGCGCGGTCCTGTTCCATCAGCCACAGAAGCAGCCGCACGGCCTGGCCGCGCTCGCTCTCCATCGCAGGGTCGCGCTCCAGGAAGCTCTGCGCATCCTTGCGCGCCAGGGCCATCAGCCCGGCCTGGCGTTCCAGGTCGGCGATGCGGAATCGCGGCAGGCCGGATTGCGCGGTGCCGATCACGTCGCCGGCGCCGCGCATGGCCAGGTCTTCCTCGGCGATGCGGAAACCGTCCTCGGTCTCGCGCAGGATCGTCAGCCGCCGCCGCCCGGTTTCCGACAGCGGCTCGTGATACATCAGCAGGCAGCTCGACGCGCCCGAACCGCGCCCGACCCGGCCGCGCAGCTGGTGCAATTGCGCCAGGCCGAAGCTTTCGGCGCGCTCGATCACCATGATCGTCGCCTCGGGCACGTCCACGCCGACCTCGATCACCGTGGTCGCGACCAGGATGCGCGCCCGCCCGGCGGCGAAATCGGCCATGGCGGCATCGCGTTCCTCGGCCGGCATCTGGCCATGCACCATCCGCACCTGCGCGCCGAATCGCGCCCGCAGCTCCTGGAAGCGCGCCTCGGCCGCGGTCAGGTCCACCGCCTCGCTTTCCTCGACCAGCGGGCAGACCCAATAGGCCCGCGCCCCACCCTCGAGCGCGCGGGCCAGATGCGCCACCACCTCGGCCATGCGCGCGTCCGAGATCACCGTGGTGCGGATCGGCTGCCGCCCCGCGGGCTTTTCGTCCAGCACCGACAGGTCCATGTCGCCGAATTGCGCCAGCGCCAGCGAACGCGGGATCGGCGTCGCCGTCATCACCAGCATGTCGGGCGGCTGGTGCCCGCCCTTGGCGCCCAGTTCCATGCGCTGGTTGACGCCGAAGCGATGCTGCTCGTCGACGATGGCCAGCCGCAGGTCGTGGAACTCGACCGATTTCTGGATCACCGCATGGGTGCCGACCAGGATGTCGATGCGGCCCTCGGCCAGGTCGGCCAGGATATTGGCGCGCGCATCGCCCTTGTCGCGGCCGGTCAGCGCCTCGAGCCGGATGCCGGCCAGCCGCGCGAGCGGCTCCAGCGCGCGGAAATGCTGGCGCGCCAGGATCTCGGTCGGGGCCATCAGCACGCCCTGCCCGCCCGCCTCGACCGCGACCAGCAGCGCAAGGAAGGCGACCAGCGTCTTGCCGGCGCCGACATCGCCTTGCAGCAGCCGGTTCATCCGCCGCGGCGCGGCCATGTCGCCGGCGATCTCCTCGACCGCGCGGGCCTGCGCCCCGGTCGGCGGCCAGGGCAGCCCGGCCAGCACCTTGGCGCGCAGATGGCCGTCGCCCTGCGTGGACAGCCCCGCCTGCCGCCGCCGGTCGCGCCGCAACAGCGCCAGCGTCATCTGATGCGCGAACAGCTCGTCATAGGCCAGCCGCGCGCGCGCCGGATCGGTCGGCGACAGGCCCGCCGGCCCCTGGGGCGCATGGGCGCGGGCCAGCGCCTCGGCCCAGGCCGGCCAGCCTTCGCGCGCCAGGACCGAGGCGTCGATCCACTCGCCCGCCTGCGGCAGCCGCGCCATCGCGGCCCCCACCGCCTTTTGCACCACCCCCTGGGTCAGCCGGCCCGAGAGCGGATAGACCGGCTCGAATTCCGGCGGCGGGGCCACACCCTCGGCGCCGATATGGTCGGGATGCACCATCTGCGCCACGCCGTCGAACAGCTCGACCTTGCCGGACACCAGCCGCCGCGCGCCCAGGGGCAGCTGGCTTTCGATCCAGTCCTTGCGCGGATGGAAGAAGACCAGCAGCAGGTCGGCGCTGCCGTCCGAGCAAAGCACCCGCCAGGGCCGGCCCTTGGCCGTGGGCGGGCTGTGGCGCTGCACGGCGACGGCCACGGTGACGATCTCGGGCGGGCGGGCCTCGGTCAGCCGGGCGATCGGGCGGCGGCGGATGCCGGAATGCGGCAGGGTCAGGACCAGGTCGCGCAGCCGGGTCACGCCCATCTGGGCAAAGGATTCGGCCGCGCGCGGGCCGACGCCGGGCAGGGTCTCGACGCCCGCGAACAGCGGGAACAGCGCCGGGGGCCGGCCCGTCACCCCTGGGCGATCGCCAGCCATTCGTCCTCGTCGATGACCTTGATGCCAAGCTCGGCCGCCTTCTTCGCCTTCGACCCCGCGCCCGGCCCGGCGATCAGCAGGTCGGTCTTGGCCGAGACCGAGCCCGCGACATGGGCGCCAAGCGCCTCGGCCCGCGCCTTGGCCTCGGCCCGCGTCATCTTTTCCAGCGTGCCGGTAAAGACCAGCGTCTTGCCGGTGATGGCGCTGTCGGTGGCGCGCGCCTCGGGCGGCAGCACGGTCAGATGCGCGACCAGCCGGTCGATCGCCGCCCGCTCGCGCTCATTGGCAAAGGCGTCCGACAGCGACATGGCCAGCACCGGGCCGATGCCGTCGGCGGCGATCAGCCCGGCCCAGGCATTCGCCGCATCGGCCGGCAGGTCGGCCTGCGCCAAGGCGGCGGCGCGCGCCTCCGCGGGGCGGGCGCGACGCCCCTCGGCCTGCGCCGCCTCGCGCTCGGCCTGGACCGCCTCCTCGGCGGCGCGATGGGCGATGGCGGCCGGGCGCGCGGTGTCGAGCGCCGCCTCCAGCGCCTGCCAGCTGCCGTAATGGCGGGCCAGATCCTGCGCCGCGACCTCGCCGACATGGCGGATGCCGAGCGCGAACAAGAGCCGCGCCAGCGGGATCTCGCGGCGCTTCTCGATGGCCTGGAACAGGCTCGCGGCGCTTTTCTCGCCCCAGCCCTCGCGGTTCTTCAGCTGCCGGGGCTGGCCGGGGCCATAGCGGTCCTCCAGGGTAAAGATGTCAGCCGGCTCGGCGATCCAGCCATCGCGGAACAGCTCCTCGACCAGCTTGGCGCCCAGCCCCTCGATGTCGAAGGCGGCGCGCGAGACGAAATGGCGCAGCTTCTCCACCGCCTGGGCCGGGCAGATCAGCCCGCCGGTGCAGCGGCGGACCGAATCGCCCTCTTCCCGGATCGCGGGCGAGCCGCATTCCGGGCAGGTGGCCGGAAAGGCATAGGGCGCGGCCTCGGGCGGGCGCTTGGCCAGGTCCACGTCCGCGACCTTGGGGATCACGTCGCCGGCGCGATAGACCTCGACCCAGTCGCCGATGCGGATGTCCTTGCCGCCGCGGATCTCGCTGCCGTCGGCGCCGCGGCCGGCGATGTAATCCTCGTTATGCAGGGTGGCGTTCGAGACGACGACACCGCCCACCGTCACCGGATGCAGCCGCGCCACCGGGCTCAGTGCGCCGGTGCGGCCGACCTGGATGTCGATGGCTTCCAGCCGGGTCCAGGCGCGCTCGGCCGGGAACTTGTGCGCGAGCGCCCATCGCGGCGTGGTCGAGCGCATGCCCAGCCGCGCTTGATAGCCAAGGTCGTTCACCTTGTAGACCACGCCGTCGATGTCATAGCCCAAGGTCGCGCGCATCTGCTCGATCTCGGCCCAGGCGGCCAGCATGTCCTGGACCGAGGCGCAGATCCGGGTCAGCGGATTGGTCTGGAAGCCGAAATCCTGCATCCGCCGCACCGCCTCCATCTGCGTGCGGGCAAAGGGCGCGCTGACCTCGCCCCAGGCATAGGCAAAGAAGCGCAGGGGCCGCGATGCCGTCACCGCGGGGTCGAGCTGGCGCAGCGAGCCCGCCGCCGCATTGCGCGGGTTGGCAAAGACCCGGCCGCTGTCGGACTGGTTCAGCTTTTCGAAATCGACATGCGACATGTAGACTTCGCCGCGGATCTCCAGCACGTCGGGCCAGTCGTCGCCGGCAAGCTGGCCGGGAATGTCGGCGATGGTGCGGGCGTTGGCGGTCACGTTCTCGCCCACCGCCCCGTCGCCGCGGGTCGCGGCCTGGACCAGCCACCCGCCTTCGTAGCGCAGCGACAGCGACAACCCGTCGATCTTGGGCTCGGCGGTGATCTCCAGCGCCGCGCCGGGGGCGAGGTTCAGGAATGAGCGCACCCGCTGCACGAAGGCTTCGACATCGCCCTGGGTAAAGCCGTTCTCCAGCGACAGCATCGGCAGGCGATGCGGGATCTTGGCAAAGCGCGTATCGGCCGCGGCGCCGACCTGCTCGGTCGGGCTGCCGGGATGGGCCAGATGGGGAAAGCGCACCTCGATCTCTTCCAGCCGGCGCTTGCAGGCGTCGTATTCGGCATCGCTGATGAAGGGCGCATCTTCTTGGTAATAGGCCAGGTTCGCCCGCGCCACCTCGTCGCTCAGCCGGGCGTGCTCGGCCTCGGCGGCCTCGGCGTCCAGGCTGGAGACGGGCGGCAGGGCCGCAGCCGGCGCTGCCGGCTCCCCCGCCGGAACCGCCCGATCCTCGTCATCTCCGGCCATCTGCCCTCCGCCTTCTGTCGGCCTTGCGGGCCGTGATCTGCGCAGCAGGTGATACCGGGGCGAAGGCCGGGTTGTCCAGCGCCCGGCCCCACGGTCTTCCGCGACCCCGAAGCCCCGCCGGGCTCAGGCGCGCAGGGCCATGCGTTCGGGGTTCTGCGTCTCGGAGGCCGGGTCGCGCAGGACATAGCCCCTGCCCCAGACCGTCTCGATATGGCTTTCGCCGTTCATCGCCGCCGCCAGCTTCTTGCGCAGCTTGCAGACGAAGACGTCGATGATCTTCAGCTCGGGCTCGTCCATGCCGCCGTAAAGATGGTTCAGGAACATCTCCTTGGTCAGCGTCGTGCCCTTGCGCAGGCTCAGAAGCTCCAGGATCTGGTATTCCTTGCCGGTCAGGTTGACCGCGCGCCCGCCCACCTCGACCGAGCGCGCGTCCAGGTTCACCACCATCTCGCCGGTGCGGATCACCGACTGGCTATGGCCCTTGGAACGGCGGATGATGGCCTGGATGCGGGCGACCAGCTCCTCGCGGTTGAAGGGCTTGGTCATGTAGTCGTCGGCACCGAAGCCAAAGCCGCGCAGCTTGCTTTCGGTGTCGTCCGAGCCGGTCAGGATCAGGATCGGCGTGTCGATGCGGGACATGCGGATCTGGCGCAGGACCTCCATGCCGTGCATGTCCGGCAGGTCCAGGTCCAGCAGGATCAGGTCGTAGTCATAGAGCTTGGCAAGGTCGATGCCCTCCTCGCCCATGTCGGTGCGATAAACATTATAACTCGCGTTCGTCAGCATCAGCTCGATGCTGCGCGCCGTGGTCGGATCATCCTCGACCAGAAGGATTCGCATGTCATTTCCCCTTGCTAACCAGGCTACTGGCAAAACCTCTCAGCAAAAGGTTAATATCACGTTACCGGCTTATTCATCAAATTTGTCTCAACTCACGGTTGCCGAAATTTCTGCAGATGCGTGATTTTCAGCGCATTGCGGCCATGCTGGCGAAAGGCGCTGGCCCAGGCGTCGAACTCTTCCTCGGTCAGGCCATAGCGGCGAATCGCCTCGTCCCGCGACAAGAGGCCGTAATGCACCGCATCGACCACCGCCGCCTTGCGGCTGGCCACCCAGCGGGTCTGCGGCTGGGGCAGATCGGCCTGGGTCAGGATGCTGCCATCGGGCAGGATCACGGTGCGCAGACCGGGAGTTTTCTTCAAAAACATCGGCAAGTCCCTGTTCTCTCTGCCTCCTTGTGTCGCAAACTTCTTAAGCCCCGGTGAAGTGGCGCAGGGTTTTTCCGGGCCCGGCCCTTGAGAATTGCCGGTTTTTACCTATAAATGTCATGAACTGCGGGCCAGAGCAGCGCGCCCGCGCAAAGGACGATCCATGACAGCGCCAAGCCCCTCTCTGCGCCATGACGCGCCAGATTCGACCGTGAATTCGCTGGGCTTTGCCAAGCCGCCGGCGCAGACGCGCGTGGTCGTGGCCATGTCGGGCGGCGTCGACAGCTCGGTCGTGGCCGCGATGCTGGCCGCGCAGGGCTATGACGTGATCGGCGTGACCCTGCAGCTTTACGACCATGGCGCAGCGCTGGCGAAAAAGGGCGCCTGCTGCGCCGGGCAGGACATCCACGACGCCCGCCGCGTGGCCGAGCGCATCGGTTTTCCGCATTACGTGCTGGATTACGAGAACAGGTTCCGCGAATCGGTGATCGAGGAATTCGCCGATGCCTACCTGGCCGGTGCGACGCCGGTGCCCTGCATCCGCTGCAACGAGCGGGTGAAGTTCCGCGACCTGCTGGAGACCGCGCGCGAGCTTGATGCCGATTGCATGGCGACCGGGCATTACATCCGCCGCTTCGACGGCCCGCGCGGGGCCGAGCTGCACATGGCGGCCGACCCGGCCCGCGACCAGAGCTATTTCCTGTTCTCGACCACGCAGGAGCAGCTGGATTTCCTGCGCTTCCCGCTGGGCGGGCTGGCCAGCAAGGCCGAGACGCGGGCGCTGGCGGCGCAATACGGGCTTTCGGTCGCCGACAAGCCCGACAGCCAGGACATCTGCTTCGTGCCCGATGGCGACTATGCCGGCGTGATCGAAAAGCTGCGCCCCGGCGCCGCCGATCCGGGCGAGATCGTGGACATGGACGGCAACATCCTGGGCACGCATCGCGGCGTGATCCATTACACCATCGGCCAGCGCCGCGGCCTGGGCATCGGCGGCCTGGGCGATCCGCTTTACGTGGTGCGGCTGGAGCCCGAGACGCGGCGCGTCGTCGTCGGCCCCAAGCAGGCGCTGGCGACCCGGATCGTGCCGGTGACCGAGGTGAACTGGCTGGGCGACGAGCCCTTCGCCGGCGAGATCCCGATCACCGCCCGCATCCGCTCGACCCGGCCGCCGCGGCCCGCCATCCTGCGCGCGACCGGCGAGCGGCGCGCCGAGATCGAACTGCTGGCCCCGGAAGAAGGCGTCAGCCCCGGCCAGGCCTGCGTCTTTTACGCGACCGAAGGGACGCGCGTGCTGGGCGGCGGCTGGATCTCGCACCGCCGCGGCGGCTGAGTTCAGGCCGCCGCAGCCAGCAGGCGGATGCGCTCGACCATGGCGCGCAGCCCGTTCGAGCGCTGCGCCGAAAGATGCTCCTCCAGCCCCAACCGGCCAAGCTCGGCGCTGGCGTCGATCGCCGCCACCTCGCCGACAGGCACGCCGGAATAAAGCGCATGCAGGATGGCGATCAGCCCGCGCACGATCAGCGCATCGCTGTCGCCCTGGAAGTCGAAGCGGCCAGCCTCGATCCGGGGCATGATCCAGACCTGGCTGGCGCAACCCTCGACCTTGGTGGCGGGCACCTGCAACGAGGCATCCATCGGCGCCATCGCCTTGCCCAGTTCGATGACATGGCGGTAGCGCTCCTCCCAATCCTCCAGGAAATCGAAGGTCTCGGCGATTTCTTCAAAGGCGGGCGTGGCCATCGGGGCATCCTCTCGCATCGGGCGGCACTGGCATAGCGCGACGGGGCGGCAAGGTCAAAGAGGCTTTCGCGCCCGCCCGACTTGGCCTATCACTGCGCCAAAGACTTGGGAAAACGGGGGCAGCCTTCATGCGGTCGGGAACCTTGGGCATTCTTGCCTGTGCGATGCTGGTGCTGGGCGGTTGCGGCCGCATGGGGGACAGCAGCCTGAACCCGTTTCGCTGGTTCGGCGGCGGCAGCGGCGCGCCCCGCCAGCAGACGCTGGAGCCCGAAGGCGGCTATCCGACCGCGATCGAGGACGGCCGCCTGCCGCTCGCACAGGTCACCAGCGCAAAATGGGAGCCACTCTACGAAGGGCGGATGCTGGTCGTGACCGGGCTTGCCGCCAGCAAGGGCTGGTGGGATGTGGCGCTGGTCACCGAGGTGCCGATGCCCAGGGGACGCATCCGCCCCGATCAGGACGGCGTGCTGCGCCTGCGGCTGGTGGGCAAGCCGCCCCTGCCCGACACCTTCGCCGCCGCCAATCCGCCGCAGCCTGCCAGCGATACGGTGACGGTGGCGCTGACGCTTCCCAACGCCGCCCTGGCGGACCTGCGCGAGGTGGTGATCGCCGGCGCCGGCAACGCCATCACGCTGCGCCGCTGACGCCGGGCCCAGGCCCGATTCGGCAGCGCGAAAGGCTGCAGGCAAACCGCGGCCGGCACGGTTGCGCCATGGGTATTTGAGGAACGAAGAAGACGTGGGCGGCGCCAGGATCTTCTTCGTTCCTCAAATACCCATGGGCGACATTGCCGCATCGCCCTGTCCGTCATCTTGATCGCCAGGCCGGAGTAGCGGGGACGAGGCGCAGATTCGGCCGAATGCAGGCAGGACGGCCGCCGTGGCAGGAAAAAGGCCCGCATGCGTCATGCGGGCCTTTTCGCGGAATGCCGGCGGGTGCGGCCGATCAGGCCATCTTGCGCAGATAGGTCCAGGTCGGCACGCGGGCGGCGCGCGCCACGGACCAGCTTTCCGCATCGCCGAGATATTCGAAGCCGCAATTGGTCAGCACCCGCGCCGAGCCGGGATTGTCCTGGAACGCCTCGGCAAACAGCGTGCGCGAGCCGTGCGGATTGGCCTCGACCAGGGCCGAGACCGCCTCGGTCGCGAAGCCGGTGTTCCAGAACCCCGCCCCGATCCAGAAGCCGAGTTCGGACTGTTCCTTGTCGATCCGCGTCAACGAGACCACGCCCAGCACCTCGGCCAGCTTGTTGGCCGAGCCGTCGATGGCCCAGACATCCTCGTCCCGGTCAGCCGCCATCGCCCGGCGGACATAGGCTTCGGAGGCGCCAGGCGGCAAGGGATGCGGGATCGAACGGGTTCCCTCGGCCACGCGCCGATCGGCGGTGTAATGCGCGATGAGCCCGGCATCCGATGCCCGCAGCGGGCGCAGGACGAAGCGCTCGGTCACGATCTCGATCTGCCGCGCATCCGAGGAAATCAATTCGTTCATGTCACTATTCTCCCCCAATTACTCGCAATCATATGGGTGCGGCCCCTGAAAACGCGAAGGGGACCGGCCCTGCCGATCCCCCTATTTAGCACCCGAGTGTTGAAATCGGCTTACTCGGCGGCCTCGAGATTGGCGGGAAGCACGGAAATATAGGTGCGGCCCTTGAGGCCCTTCTTGAAGGCCACGTGGCCGTCGGTCAGGGCGAACAGGGTGTGGTCACGGCCCATGCCGACGTTCTGGCCCGGCCACCAGGTGGTGCCGCGCTGACGCACGATGATGTTGCCGGCGACGGCCTGCTGGCCGCCGAAGAGCTTCACGCCGAGACGACGACCGGCCGAGTCGCGGCCGTTGCGGGACGAACCGCCTGCTTTCTTATGTGCCATGGCTCAGTCTCCTTCTGCCTCAGTTGGCGTCTTCGGCCGAAACTTCGGCTTCCGACTTCTTGGCTTTTGCCGGCTTGGCGGCCGGCTCGAGTTTGGTGCGCGCGCCGACGGCGGCTTTCACATCGGTCTTGTCGCCGCCTTTTTCAAGCAGCTCGGTGATGCGGACCAGCGTCAGTTGCTGGCGGTGGCCGCGGGTGCGCTGCGACGAATGCTTGCGGCGGCGCTTGACATAGGTGATGACCTTGTCGGCCTTGATGGTGTCGATCACCTCGGCCTGCACGGCGGCGCCGGCAACCAGCGGCGCGCCCACGGTCGCGCCGATCATCAGCACGTCGTTGAATTGGACCTTGTCGCCGGCTTCGGCGTTCAGTTTTTCGACGCGCAGCACGTCACCGGCCTGAACCCGGTATTGCTTGCCGCCCGTCTTGAGAACTGCGAACATTCCGTCTTTCCTTGCTCTGCCGCGTCCTTCGGCCCCTGCCTTGCAGGTGTTGCCGGGGCCAGGCCCCGCCTTCGGACAGCGCACCCATTGTCTCGGGTGAGGTTCAAAATATGATGCCGGCAACGGACATGTGCCCGGCCGGTCGCGGGTATATCGCGGATTCGGCCGGGCAAGTCAACCGAAATGGCGGCTCAGCGCCACAGATCGCGCGCCTCCTCCACCGCAAGCCGCCGCCCCTCGCGCAGCGCACCCAGCCCGGCCGACATGAGCGGCGCCGGGCGCGGATCGGTGCCGCTATAGGCGCCGCGGGCGCGGTTGTGCGGATGGCGCGGCGCCTCGTCCAATGACAGCACCGGGGCCGCGCAGGCATCGGTCCCCTCCAGCACGGTCGCCCAGTCGTCGCGGCTGCGGGTGGCGATCCGCGCGGCCAGGATCGCGCGCAGCGCGGCCCAGTTCGCCGGGTCGGCGCGGTCGGGCAGGTCGGCCTCGGACAGGCCCAGTTGCCGGACCAGTTCCGCCCAGAACTGCGGCTCGATGGCGGCGATGGCCAGGAAGCCGCCGCAGGCGCAGGGATAGCAGCTGTAATAGGGCGCGCCGCCGTCCAGCAGATTGGCCTGCCGCTGGTCCCGCCACAGCCCGTTGGCGCGCAGCCCCGAGATCATCGCCATCAGATGCGCCACCCCGTCGGTGATCGCGGCATCGACCACCTGGCCACGGCCGGTCTCGCGCGCAGCAAGGATCGCCGCCAGCATGCCCGAGACCAGATACATCGAGCCGGCGGCGAAATCGCCGACCAGGTTCAGCGGCGGCACCGGATGATCCGCGGGGCCGATGGCGGAAAGCGCGCCGGTGATCGCCAGATAGGTCAGGTCGTGGCCGGCGGAATGGGCCAGCGGGCCCGTCTGGCCCCAGCCGGTCATGCGGCCATAGACCAGGCGCGGGTTTTCCGCGAAATCCTCGGGGCCGAGGCCCAGCCGCTCCATCACGCCGGGGCGCATGCCCTCGATCAGCGCATCGGCGCGCAGGATCAGGTCGCGGGCGATCCCGCGGCCCTCGGGCGATTTCAGGTCCAGTTCCAGCCAATCGCGGCCGCGGTCGAGCACGTCGCGGTCGAGCGGAAATATCTGCGGCGCGCCGGGCCGGGCGATGCGCACCACCTGCGCGCCGTGGTCGGCAAGCCACATGGCGGCGAATGGCGTGGGGCCGATGCCGGCAATCTCGATGATGCGCAGGCTGGACAGGGCGCCGGTCATTCGCGGCCTCCGGGGGACTGGTGGGCGGTGAGGGACTCGAACCCCCGACATTCTCGGTGTAAACGAGACGCTCTACCAACTGAGCTAACCGCCCCCCTGCCGGCTGATAGCGCGATCCCGGCGTCCTTGGCAAGCACGGGCGTCACCGGCGCAGCCGCGCGATCAGCGACGAGGTGTCCCAGCGCCCGCCGCCCATGGCCTGCACCTCCTTGTAGAACTGGTCGACCAGCGCCGTCACCGGCAGGCTTGCCCCGGTCTCGTCGGCGGTGGCCAGGCAGATGCCCAGATCCTTGCGCATCCAGTCCACCGCAAAGCCGAAGTCGAAGCGGTTCTCGGCCATGGTCCGGTGGCGGTTCGCCATCTGCCAGCTGCCGGCGGCGCCCTGGCTGATCACCTCGACGACCTCGGGGATCGACAGCCCCGCCTTTTCGGCGAAATGCAGCGATTCCGACAGGCCCTGCACCAGCCCGGCAATGGCGATCTGGTTGCACATCTTGGTCAGCTGCCCCGCGCCCGAGGGGCCCATGAGCTTGCAGATCTTGGCATAGGCGGCGATCACCGGCTCGGCGCGGTCGTAATCGGCCTGCGCGCCGCCGCACATCACCGAAAGCTGGCCGCCCTCGGCCCCCGCCTGCCCGCCCGAGACCGGCGCATCGACGAAGCCCAGCCCGGCCTCGGCGGCGACCGCGGACAGCTCGCGCGTGACCGCGGCCGAGACCGTGGTGTGATCGACGAAGACCGCGCCCCGGCCCATGCCGGCAAAGGCGCCCGCCTCGCCCAGGCAGACCTGGCGCAGGTCGTCGTCATTGCCGACGCAGGCCATGACGAATTCGGCGCCCCCGGCCGCCTCGCGTGCGGTGGCGGCCAGGCGGCCCTTGTGGCGCGCGGCCCAGGCCTCGGCCTTGGCGGGGCTGCGGTTCCAGACCGTCACCTCATGCCCGGCCGCGGCCAGGTGGCCCGCCATCGGAAAGCCCATCACCCCAAGTCCCAGAAATGCCACCCGCGCCATCAGATTCTCCCTTTCGTGTCGAAAAGGCGCGTTGATCCGGCCCGCGCCCTGCCCTATTCACCCCGATGAATTTCATCACCCGGCGCGGGGGTCAACCTCTCGTGCCCAAGCTCGGGACCGTGCCTTTTCATGGTGACACTTTTCCGCTGGCTTGTGCGCCTGACGGTCGGGCTGATCCTGCTGACCCTGGCGCTGGTGACGCTGGCCTGGTATTTCGCCATCCGCTCCTTGCCCAATTACGACGGCAGCTATGCGGTCCAGGGCATCTCGGCCCCGGTCGAGATCGTGCGCACGACCGAGGACGTGCCGCATATCTTCGGCCAAAGCGACCGCGACGTATTCTTCGCGCTCGGGCTTGCCCATGCCCAGGACCGGCTGTTCCAGATGACCGTGCTGCGCCGTGCGGCCCAGGGCCGGCTGGCCGAGATCTATGGCATGGGCGCGCTGCCCGCCGACGACCTGGCGCGCCGGCTGGGGCTTTACCGCAATGCCCGCGCCTCGCTCGAGGCCCAGGACCCCGAGGTGCTGGAGGCGCTGCAAGCCTATGCCGCGGGCATCAACGCCTGGATCGAGCAGGTCAACCTGGGCGCGCGCGGGCGCGGGGCGCCGGAGTTCTTCCTTTATCCCGACGACATCGCCTATTGGGAGCCGGCGGATTCGCTGGCGATCCTGAAGCTGCTGGCGGCCTCGTCCAGCGTGCAGCTGCGCCGCGAGGTGCTGCGCGCGCGGCTGTCTCTGGCCGCGCCCGAACGCGGGCAGGATCTGGTCGCCATGCCGGGCGAGCCGCCGCTGCCCGGCTATGCCGCGCTTTTTCCGGGCGCCCGCTTTGCCGCCCCGGAACGCGGTGCCGGGCCGCGGGACTGGACGGCGACGCTGGCCGGCTATCTGGCGCCGGCGGCTGGGGCCTCGGCCAACGGCTTTGCCGCCGCGGCCGGCCGCACGGCGGCGGGAGGGGCGCTGCTGGCCAATGACCCGCAATTCGCCCTGACCGCGCCGGGCCTGTGGTATCTGGCACGGATCGAGCTTGGCTCGGGCGGGGTGATCGGCGGCACCATCCCCGGCATTCCCGCGGTGCTGTCGGGTCGCAATACCGGCCTGGCCTGGGGCATCACCCCGGCCTGGATCGACGACCAGGACCTGTATATCGAGGAGGTCCAGCCCGGCGATCCCAACCGCTATCGCGGCGCGCAGGGTTGGACCGAGTTCGCGACCCGGCGCGAGACCCTGCGCATCCGCGGCGCCGAGCCGCAGACCATCACCCTGCGCGAGACCGAGAACGGCCCGGTCATCCCCGCCGCGCATCTGGACCTTGCCAGCATCCTGCCGGCCGGCCATGTCGCGGCGCTGTCCTGGACCGGCGGCCATGGCGAGGACCGCAGCATGTCGGCGCTGATCGGCCTGATGCGGGCGCAGGACCGCCAGGCGGCGACACAGGCGCTGCGCGGCATGGTCGCGCCGGCCCTGACGGTGACGCTGGCCGATGCGCGGGGCGTGGGCCAGGTGCTGGCCGGCGCCCTGCCGCAGCGCCCCGCCGGGCACCAGACGGCGGGACGCATGCCCGCGCCAGGCTGGGTCGTGCAGAACCGCTGGCAGGGGCTCGACCCCGCACCGTCCGAACTGGCCGAGCTGAGCCCCGAAAGCGGCATCGTCGCCGCGACCGGCGCGGCCGAGCCGGGCTGGGCCGGGCTGGGCCACGACCGGGCCGACGGCTACCGGCTGGGCCGGCTGCGCCACCTGATCGAATCGCGCGAGGTGCATTCGCGCGACAGCTTCATCGCCGCGCAGACCGACATCGTCAGCCCGGTGGCCCGCGGCCTGCTGCCGCTGGTCGGGGCCGAGCTGTGGTTCACCGGCGAACCCGCGGCCCAGGGCACGCCCGAGCGGCTGCGCCAGGACGCGCTGGCGCTGCTGGCCAATTGGGACGGCGCGATGAGCGAGCATCTGCCCGAGCCGCTGATCTATGCCGCCTGGATGCGGGCCTTGCAGGATCGGCTGGTGCGCGACGACCTCGGCCCGCTGGCGCAGGACCTGACCGAGCTGTTCCCCGTTTTCATCGACCGGGTGTTTCGCGACGCCGGCGGCGCCTCGGAATGGTGCGACATCCGCCAGTCCGCCCCTGTCGAGACCTGCACCCAGATCGCCCGGCAGGCGCTGGACGCGGCGCTGCTGGACCTGGTAGCGCGCTTCGGCCCCGACCTTGCCAGTTGGCGCTGGGGCGACTTGCACCGCGCCCGCCATGTCCACCCGGCGCTGGGGGACATGCGGGGCATCTCCTATATCGTGAACCTGATCCAGCCGACCTCGGGCGGCGAGGCGACGATCGCCCATGCCGGCTTCCTGGGCCGGGGCCGCAATCCCTGGCTGAACGTGACCGGGGCCGCCTATCGCGGCGTCTATGACCTGGCCGACCCCGACAGCTCGGTCTTCGTCATCTCGACCGGGCAATCGGGCCATCCCTTCTCGCGCCATTACGACGACATGGCCGAGCTGTGGCGGCGCGGCGAATACGTGGTCATGTCGCTGGACCCGGCGCTGGCGCGGGCGGCGGCGGCGGGCATCACCCACCTGCAACCGGCCGGCGATTAGGGGGCTTGCATCCCGCGCCCGGCCGGGCTTCCCTGCGGGCCGGGACGCAGCGAAGGACAGCCCATGGCGCGCAAGATCATCATCGACACCGACCCCGGCCAGGACGATGCCGTGGCGATCCTGCTGGCCCTGGCCAGCCCCGAGATCGAGGTGCTGGGCCTCGGCGTGGTCGCCGGCAACGTGCCGCTGCACCATACCCAGCGCAATGCCCGGATGGTCTGCGAACTGGCTGGCCGCCCGGATCTGCCGGTCCATGCCGGCTGCGACGCGCCGCTGCACCGCAAGCTGATCACGGCCGAGCATGTGCATGGCAAGACCGGGCTCGACGGCGTCACCCTGCCCGAGCCGACCATGCCGCTCGCCCCCGGCCATGCCGTCGATTTCCTGATCGAGACCCTGCGCCGCGAAAAGCCGGGCAGCGTGACGCTGGTGCCGATCGGCCCCCTGACCAATATCGCCACCGCCTTCCTGCGCGCGCCCGACATCATCCCGCGGGTGCAGGAAATCGTGCTGATGGGCGGCGCCTATTTCGAGGTGGGCAACATCACCCCCACCGCCGAGTTCAACATCCATGTCGATCCCGAGGCGGCGAAGATCGTCTTTGCCAGCGGCGCGCCGCTGACGGTGATGCCGCTCGACGTGACGCATCGCGCCCTGACCAGCCGCGCCTGGGTCGAGGGCATGCGCGCCATGGGCCGCGTCGGCCAGGCCGTCGCCAGCTGGACCGATTTCTTCGAACGCTACGACCGCGAGAAATACGGCAGCCAGGGCGCGCCGCTACACGACCCCTGCACCATCGCCTGGCTGCTGAAGCCCGAGCTGTTCACCGGCCGCTATATCAATGTCGAGATCGAGACCCAGGGCGAATACACCCTGGGCATGACCGTCGCCGACTGGTGGCGGGTCAGCGGCCGGACGCCCAACGCCACCTTCATCCGCGAGGTCGAGGCCGATGCCTTCTTCGCGCTGCTGACGGAACGGATCGGCGATCTGGACCGCAGGGTCGGATAGCAGCCACACCTGCCGCGGGCAGGTGGGGGTTTATTCCTCCGCCCCGCCGGGCCTGGGGTCGGGTGCCGCGGGGGGCTCGGAGGCCGCATCGTCCCGCGTCGCATCGTCTCCCGGCACCGACAGATCCTGTCCCGAGCCATCCTGCGCCGCATCGTTCTCCGTCTGCACCGGCGCATCCGCCTTGGGCGGGTCGGCCAGCGGGCCCGCGCCGTCCCCCGGCTGGGGGTCGGGTTCGGGTGCCGCCGGGGATTCGGGGGCCGCATCATCCCGTGCCGCATCGTCACCCGGCGCCCGCGCGTCCTGCCCGTCCTGTCCCGAGCCATCCTGCGGCGCGCCGTTCCCCCTCTGCACCGGCGCATCCGCCTTGGGTGGGTCGGCCAGCGGGCCCGCGCCGATCTCGCGGTCGATGCGCTCGATCAGCACCTCGGTGACGTCGATGGATTGCGAGGCGACGAAGATCGCGCGCTGGTCCAGCACCACCACCGCGCCCCGCTCGCGCATCACCGCCGCCAGGACAGGCAGCACGGCGCGGAAGAAGGCCTGGCGCTCTTCCTCGGCCTCGGCCTGCAAGGCGCGGGGGGCGGCGTCGCGGGCGCGGCGCACCTCGACCACGCGCTTGTCGAACTCGTCGGCCCGCTTGCGGAACTCGTCGGGCGGCAGGGTCTGGCGCAGCGCCGTCAGCTCCTGCTCCTCGGCGGCGAACTGCTCGACCAGCCGCTCGTTCTCGGCCGCGATCTCGCTTCCGCGCCGCTCCAACTCGGCCTGCACGCGCTGGCCCCAGCGCGAATGCAGATACAGCGCATCCTGGTCCAGCGTCAGGACCGGCAGCACCGCCTGGCCGTTCGGGGGCGGCGTCTCGACCACGATGGGCGCCGCCTCGGGCGTGGGCGTCCCGGCCTGCCCGGAAGGCTGCTCGGGCACGGGCTGGGCGGGCGCGCGCCCAGGCACCGCCAGCAGCGCGGCCAGGGCCAGCGCCGCGATGCCGCGTCCCCCTGCCATCAGAACCGGGTCGAAATCGTCAGGTCGAAGGACTGCTCTTCGTCGTAATCCTCTTTCTTGAGGGCCTTGGCGAAGTTGAAGCGCAGCGGCCCGATCGGCGTGGTCCAGAAGATCGAGGCGCCGACCGCGGCGCGGACCTTCATGCCGTCGTCGACCTCGACCCCGTTGGTGCCGCTGGTCCGGTCCAGCCCCCAGACCGAGCCGGCATCGGCGAAAAGCCCGCCGGTGATGCCGTATTCCTCGGGCAGGCCCAGAGGGAACTGCAGCTCGGTGCGCAGCGCCCAGAAATAATTGCCGCCAAGCGCATCCTCGTTCGGCGCCGCCAGGTCACGCGGACCCAGGCCGTTCGGCTCGAAGCCGCGGATCTTGCCGTTGCCGGTAAAGCGGTTCAGGAAACGGCTGTCCTCGTCGTCCAGCATATGCACGGCGCCGGTCTCGAACTCGGCCAGCATGGTCACGTTCTCGCGCCAGGCGCGGCTTTCGACGCCGGCGTAAAGCGTGCTGGTGACGGATTTCACGTCGCCGCCCAGGCCGGCGAAATCCTGGCCGGCGCGCAGCCGGTAGCTGGTCACCGGGTCCAGCCCGGCGATGCGGCTGTCATAGCTGTAGGTATAGCCAAGCGCCGAGGTGAAATAGCCACCCTGCTCGTCATAAAGGATCTGCGACGAACCGACGAAGTTGCCTTCGGAATCCTCATGAGGCTCTTCGACGTCGAACAGCGTATCCTTGCTGAGCTTGTAGCGCAGTTCAAGCCGGCCGTTCTCGGAAACCGGGAATTCGATTCCGGTCAAGAAACCCACGGTGCGGGTGTTGTAGTCGGAGTTCAGCCGGTCGGTTGTGTTGTACCAGGCCTGCACCCGCGCCCGCAGGTCGCGGCCCAGGAAATAGGGCTCGACGAAGGTCAGGCCCGAGCTTTGCGTATCCGTGCCGGTCGAAAAGGCCAGGTCCACCTGTTGCCCGCGGCCCAGGAAGTTCTTTTCCGAAAGCGAGATATTGAAGCCGACGCCGGTCGAAACGCCATAGCTGACGCCGAAGTTCAGGCTGCCGGTCGGCTGCTCCTCGACGTTCACGTCGACGATCACCTGCTCGGGCGTCGAGCCCTGGCGGCTTTCGGCCTGCACATCGGCGAAATAACCCAGCGCGCGCAGCCGCTCGGCCGAGTTGCGGATCTCGCGCGGGTTGAAGGGGTCGCCCTCGACGGTGGCGAACTGGCGCCGGATCACCTCGTCCAGGGTGGTGGTGTTGCCCTCGATGTCGATGCGCTCGACGAAGACGCGCGGGCCGCGGGTCAGGGCAAAGGTCAGGTCCAGGGTCTGGCTGCGCTCGTTGCGGGTGACGCGCGGCTCGATACTGACGAAGTCCAGCCCCTTGCGCAGCGCCAGCGCCTCCATCCGGCGGATGGTGGTGTCGATATCGGTCGGGTTGTAGACCGCGCCGCGCTTGACCCGGTTCTGGGCGGCGAATTCCGCCGCATCGACGCCGGGGATCTCGCTGACGGTGTTGATGGTGCCGAAGGTATAGCGCGGGCCTTCGTGGATCTGGAAGGTGATGTAGAAGGCGTCGCGTTCCCGCGCCAGTTCCGGCGCCACCGCCTGCACGCGAAAATCGGCATAGCCGCGCGAGCGGTAGAAATCGGTCAGCAGCTTTTCGTCCAGCGGCACCCGCTCGGGGGCGAAGGTGTCGCGGCGGATGAAGGTGCGCAGGATGCCGGCCTGCTTGGTTTGCAGCACGTTGCGCAGCCGGCGGTCGGAAAAGGCGCGGTTGCCGACGAAGCCGATGCGCTCGATCTCGGTCACGTCGCCTTCGCGGATCTCGAAGACCAGGTCGACCTGGTTGCTGCCGCGGCGGATGATGCGCGGATCGACGCGGGCGGCCAGGCGCCCCTGCGAGGCATAGACCTGGCTGATCGCGGCGGCATCGGCCTCGGCCTGGGCGGGCGAATAGACCCGGCGCGACTGCGACTTGACGATCTCGGCCAGGTTCTCGTCCTTGAGCCGCTTGTTGCCTTCGAAGGCGACGGTGTTGATGGTGGGATATTCCGCCACCCTGACCACCAGCGTCCCGCCCGAGGGCACCAGTTCGACCGTCTCGAACAGCCCGGAATTCTGCAGCCGCTGCATGGCGTCGTTCAGCGCCCCGGCCGAGACGTCCTGGCCGCGCGGCAGGTCCAGATAGGAGAGGATCGTGGCCGGCTCGATGCGCTGGTTGCCTTCGATCCGCACGTTGCTGAAGACAAGGGCCGAGGCGGGGGTCGCCACCATCGCGACCGGCGCGGCCACCGCCAGCGCCGAGATCAGCGCCAGCGCGCCCTTGCCGAGTTTCCTGTCCGTCATCGCCGCCCCTCGCGAATAATGCATTGCCCGGCGGGTTTGCCCCGCCATATTTGCCCCGATGGATACCGCGAAGCGGGCCATGCTGTCAAAAGCCTAGCGCCGCTCAGGGGCAGAAAAGATCGTTGGTGAGGCCCAGAACCATCAGCGACAGAACCGCCGCCAGCCCCAGCGCCGACAGGATGTCCATCACCCGGTCCGAGGGGCGCCGCCCCGCCACGGCCTCGTAGAGATAGAACATCAGGTGCCCGCCATCCAGCACCGGCACCGGCAAGAGGTTCAGGAAACCGATGGCCGCCGACAGCACCGCGATCCACCAGATGAAGTTGCTGCCCCCCGCCGAGGCCGCCTGCCCCGTGGTTTCGGCGATCGAGATCGCGCCGCCCAGGTTGCAGCTGCCGATCTGGCCGGTGATCATCGCCCAGAGCCCCGAGACGGAGGAGGCGATGATGTCCCAGGTGCGCGCGGCGCCGATCCCCAGCGCCTCGGCGGCGCCGGCGGGCCGGGTCGCCGGCTCGAAATAGGTGCCGCCGCCGGTCACGCCGATCAGCCAGCGCCGGGTATAGCCGTCGTCGGTGGGCAGATCCTGCTCGCGCGCGGCCAGGGTATAGTCGGCCTCGCCCTCGCCCTCGCGCCAGACCTTCAGCAGCACCGGCCGGCCCTCGGCCTTGGCCACATGCTCGCGCAACTCGTCGAAGCGCGAGACGGGGGCGCCGTCCACGGCCAGGATCACGTCGCCCGGCTTCAGCCCCGCCGTGGCCGCCGGGCTGCGCGGCGCGATGCCGATGACCAGCGGCGGCATCGGATGCGGGCCGGGCACGGTGATCCGCGCGCCGTCGCGCAGCACGGTCCAGTCGTGGCTGGCCCGCGCGGGCAGGTCGGCCGCGGCCGTGCCGAGGTCGCGCCAGCTTTCGACCGGCCGGCCGTCCAGCGCCAGGACGCGGTCGCCGGTCTGCAGCTGCATCTCGATGCCGGGCGGCGTCGGGTGCAGCCGGCCTACCTCGACCTCCTCGACCGGCAGCCCTTGCCAGATCGCCATGCCGGCAAAGACCAGGATCGACAGCGCGAAGTTGAAGACCGGACCCGCCGCCACGGTAGCGAAGCGCGCCCAGAGCGGCGCGCCGGTCAGGCTTTGGCGCGCACGGGCCGGCTCGACCGGCACCGAGCCGGCGCTGGCCGCATCCGCATCGCCCAGGAAGCGCACATAGCCGCCCAGCGGGACCGCCGCCACCTGCCACAGCGTGCCATGCCGGTCGCGCCGCGAGACCAGCCGCGGCCCGAAGCCCAGCGAAAAGCACTCGGCCTTGATGCCGCAAAGCCGGCCGACGAAGTAATGGCCATATTCATGCACGGTGACGATGACCGACAGCGCGACGACAAAGGCCGCCGCGGTCCAGAGGAATCCGCCCATCGCGTCCAGAACCAGGCTCATGCCGCCCCCTGCCATTGCGCCGCCGCACGCCGGGCGAAGCCGTCCCAATGCAGCACCTCGGCAAGGTCGCGCGGGCTTTGCCCGAAACCCGCCTCGCGCGCGGCCAGCGCCAGCGCATGCTCGACCGCCGGGGCCATGTCGGTAAAGCGGATGCGCCCGGCGATGAAATCGTCCAGCGCCTGTTCCTTGGCGGCGTTCAGCACCGCGCCGGCGGCGCCGCCCGCCTCGATCGCCTCGCGCGCCAGGCGCAGGGCGGGCCAGCGCGCCTCGTCCGGCTGGGCAAAGGTCAGGCTGCCAAGCGCCGCCAGGTCCAGCGCCGGCACCGGCAGCGGCGCGCGCGCCGGCCAGTTCAGCGCATAGCCGATGGCATGGCGCATGTCCGGCGCCCCCAGATGCGCGATGCTGCCGCCGTCGCGATGCGTGACCATGGCGTGGATGATCGACTGCGGATGCACCAGCACCCGCAACCGCTCGACACCAAGGCCAAAGAACTCATGCGCTTCAATGACTTCCAGCGCCTTGTTGAACATGCTGGCGCTGTCGATGGTGATGCGCTGGCCCATGTCCCAGTTCGGATGCCGGCTGGCCTCGGCCACGCTTGCCTGCGCCAGCCGCTCCAGCGGCCAGTCGCGGAAGGCGCCGCCCGAGGCGGTGATGGTCACATGCTCGACGCTTTCGAGGTCTTCTCCCTGAAGCGCCTGGAATATCGCGGAATGTTCGGAATCGACCGGCAGGATGCGGGCGCCGGTCTCGCGGGCGCGGGACATGACCAGCGGCCCGGCGGCGACCAGGGTTTCCTTGTTGGCAAGCGCCAGCGTGCCGCCGCGGTTCAGCACCTCCAGCCCCGGCGGCAGGCCGGCGGCGCCGACGATGGCGGAAAGCGTCCAGTCGGCGGGACGCGCGGCGGCCTCGGCCACGGCCCGCGGCCCCGCGGCGGCCTCGATGCCGCTGCCGGCCAGCGCCGCGCGCAGCTCGGCCAGGCATTGCGGCCAGGCGGTGACGGCGATCTCGGCCCGCAGCGCGCGGGCCATCTGGGCCAGGCGCGCGACATTGGCACCGCCGGTCAGGGCAATGGTGCGGAACCGCTCGGGCCCGCCGGCCCGCATCACCAGATCGAACGCGCTTTCGCCGACCGACCCGGTCGCGCCCAGCACCGATATGCTGCGCATGCTATCAGCCTCCGATCACGGGTAAAAGATTGCCGATCAACAACACAAGCGCCACCAGCAGCGCCCCGGCCATGGCGTCGAACCGATCCATCGCCCCGCCGTGGCCGGGGATCAGGTCGGAACTGTCCTTGACCCCGACCCGGCGCTTGAGCCAGCTTTCCGCGATGTCGCCGAACTGCCCGGCCAGCGCCAGCAGCGGGCCCAGCACCAGCACCGACCAGGGCGCCTGCCCGGCCAGCAGCAGGACCAGCGCCAGCACCAGCGCGCCCACCCAGCCGGCGATGGTGCCGCTCCAGGTCTTCTTGGGGCTGATGGCGGGCCAGAAGCGCGGACCGCCAAAGCGGCGGCCGATGAAATAGCCCAGCACGTCCGACAGCACCACGGTGCCGACGATCCAGGCCAGCGTCGGCAGGCCCATCACCTCGCGGATCACCACCAGCGCATAGCCCGCGCCCAGGATCGCCAGGGTGAACAGCAGATAGGCCGGGCGTTCGTGTTCATGCGTGCCGTGCCAGCCGGCGATCATCGGCACCAGTGCCAGCGCCATCGGCCAGTCGCCCGGCAGCACCAGCATGGCCAGCATCACCAGCCCCGACAGGATGCCGATCAGCACCGGGTGGCGCGGGCTGCGGAACTCGGGGTGGCGCCAGCCGGTCAGCCGCGCCAGTTCCCACATCATCACCCCGATCACGACCGAAACGCCCAGCCGGATCCACAGTCCCGAGGCCAGCAGGAGCAGCAGCCCCAGCACCGCCAGCACCACGCCCGACAGCAGGCGCGGCCACAGGTCGGCCCATTTGTCGCGCCCGCGCTGCAAGGCGCCGCGCAGCCGGCCCGGCCGTGGCCCGCCCCCGCTCATGCGCCGCCAAAGCGCCGTTCGCGCAGCCCGTAGCGGTCGAGGATCTCGGCCAGATGCTCGGGCGTGAAATCCGGCCAGAGCGTCTTGGTGAACTCATATTCCGAATAGGCCGCCTGGAAGGGCAGGAAATTCGAGGTCCGCGTCTCGCCCGAGGTGCGGATCACCAGGTCCGGGTCGGGATGGCCGGCGGTGTCCAGGCAATCGGCCAGGTCGGCCTCGGTCGGCTCGGCCACCTCGCCCCGCGCGATGCGGCCGGCCAGCCGCGCCGCGGCTCGGGTCAGCTCGTCGCGGCCGCCGTAATTGATCGCCACGGTCAGGTTCAGCCGGGTGTTGCCGGCGGTGCGGGTCTCGATCCCGGCCATCAGCCGCTGCAGCTTGGGCTCCAGCCGCTCGCGACCGCCGATGAAGCGCATGCGCACGCCCTCGGCGGAAAGCCCGTCGGCCTCGCGCTCGATATAGCGGGCGAAGATGCCCATCAGGCCCAGCACCTCCTCGGTCGAGCGCTTCCAGTTCTCGGTCGAGAAGGCATAGACCGTCAGCCAGTTCACCCCCAGGTCGGGGCAGGCGCGCACGATCTGCTTGACACGCTCGGCGCCGCGCCGATGCCCGACCAGTCGCGGCCAGCCCCGGTTCTTGGCCCAGCGGCCGTTGCCATCCATGATGATGGCGACATGACGGGGCCGCTGGTCCCCTCCGCCGGGCTTGGACAGGCTGGCTGCGATCTCGGCCATGCGTCAGACCTGCATGATTTCGGCTTGCTTGGCCTCGAGCGCCTGGTCCACCGAGGCGATCATCTTGTCGGTCAGTTCCTGCACAGCGCCCTCCCAGAATTTCTGGTCGTCCTCGGACATGCCCGAGGCCTTGGCCTTCTTGATCTGGTCCATGCCGTCGCGGCGCACGTTGCGGATGGCGACGCGGGCGTGTTCGGCATATTGCGCGGCGACGCGGGTCAGTTCGCGCCGGCGCTCCTCGTTCAGCTCGGGGATCGGCAGCATGATGATGGTGCCGTTCAGCTGCGGGTTGATGCCCAGGCCCGATTCGCGGATCGCCTTCTCGGCCTTGCCGACCAGCGCCTTGTCCCAGATGTTGATCGTGACCATGCGCGGCTCGGGCACGTTCACCGTGCCGATCTGGTTGATCGGCGTGGGCGAGCCATAGGCATCGACCATGATCGGCTCGACCATGCTGGCCGAAGCGCGGCCGGTGCGCAGCGAGGCGAATTCATGGCGCAGGGATTCCATCGCGCCCTTCATGCGGCGTTCCAGGTCGTCGGTGTCGATCTCGATCTCGTCGGACATGCTCGGTCATGGCCTCTGTGCTGTGATTTTCGCCGCTTTTAGCCGAGCCACGCCGGCATGGCAAAGCCTATACGGGTTTTTCAGCCATGCACGCGCGTATATGTGCCGGTGCCGGCCAGAATCCCGCGGAAACCGCCCGGTTCGTCCAGCGAGAAGACGATGATGGGCAGGTCGTTATCACGCGCCAACGCGATGGCCGAGGCATCCATGACCCCAAGATGCTTTTGCAGCACCTCGTCATAGGTCACGTCGTCATAGCGCCGCGCGTCGGGGAATTTGTTCGGATCCTTGTCATAGACGCCATCGACCTTGGTGCCCTTGAAGATCGCCTCGCAGTTCATCTCGTTGGCACGCAGCGTGGCGGCGGTGTCGGTGGTGAAATAGGGGTTGCCGGTGCCGGCGGCGAAGATGCAGACGCGCTTTTTCTCCAGATGCCGGACGGCGCGGCGGCGGATATAGGGCTCGGCCACCTCGTCCATGCGGATGGCCGAGATCACGCGGGTATGGATCTTCAGCGCCTCCAGCGCCGCCTGCATGGCCAGCGCGTTCATCACCGTCGCCAGCATGCCCATGTAGTCGGCAGTCGCCCGCTCCATGCCCTGTGCGCTGCCCTGAAGGCCGCGGAAGATATTGCCGCCACCGATGACCATGCAGATCTCGACGCCCATGTCGTGGACGGATTTGACCTCCTGCGCGATGCGGGCGACGGTCGGCGGGTGCAGGCCGTAACCCTGGTCCCCCATCAGCGCCTCGCCCGAAATCTTCAGCATCACGCGCGAATAGCTTCCGCGGGTCTTGGACGCGCTTTCCGACATGGTTCACCTTTTTTGCGGCAGTTTCATTGCCGGGCAAAATGTCGCAAACAGGCCCCATGTTCAACCACTGCCGACCCGACCCGAAATGACCCTGCGTCACCCGATCCTGGCCGGGCTGGACCCGGCGCGCCATGTCCTGATCGCCGGGCCCACCGCCAGCGGCAAATCCGCCCTGGCGCTGGAGATCGCCGAGCGGCAGGGCGGCACCATCGTCAATGCCGACGCCTTGCAGGTCTGGTCCTGCTGGCGCGTGCTGACCGCCCGGCCCACGGCCGAGGACGAGGCGCGCGCGCCGCATGCGCTTTACGGCCATGTCGCGCCGGGCCGCGACTATTCAGTCGGCGCCTGGCTGGCCGAGGTGGCGGCGCTGCTGGACCGCGGCCGGCTGATCGTGACCGGCGGGACCGGGCTTTACCTGAACGCGCTCAGCCGCGGGCTGGCGGCGATTCCCGCCACCCCGCCGGAAATCCGCGCCTGGGCCGACCAGCTGCTGCGCGAGCCCGGCGGATTGGCGCGCATGGTCGCGGATCTGGACGCCCCGACCCGCGCCCGCATCGACCTGAAAAACCCGGTGCGCGTCCAGCGCGCCTGGGAGGTGCTGACCACCACCGGCCGCGGCATCGCCGCCTGGCAGGCCGAGACGCCGCCGCCGCTGATCGACCCCGCCGCCGCGCATCTCTTGGTGCTGGACCCCGACCGCGACTGGCTGGCCGGGCGCATCGACCGCCGCTTCCGGCTGATGCTGGACCAGGGCGCGCTGGACGAGGTGCGCGCCCTGCTGCCGCGCTGGAGCCCCGATGCGCTTTGGGCCAAGGCCATCGGCGCGCCGGAACTGGTCGCGCAGCTACGAGGCGAGATCGACCTGGACGAGGCGATCCGCCGTGCGGTCATCGCCACCCGGCAATATGCCAAGGCGCAGCGCAGCTTCTTTCGCGGGCGGCTGGGGGACTGGCCCCGCATCGGCATCGGCCCCTGACCGACGCACCGCGCAAGCGGGGCAAGACATATTAATCTTTTAGCAACCCTGGGATGACTATATCCTTCATCGACTCGCGTCATGAGGATAGCCTTTGGTCATGGATTCGCTGAAAGCCGCGGCTGATGGATGAAGCCCGCCGCCACATCGTCCCGCCCGATCCCGTCCTGGCGCGGCTGGCCGCGGCGGGCGTCAATATCGGCACGATCCTCGAACCGGCGGATACCGATCCCCGGCTGCCGGCGCCTGCCGCCCCCGCGGGCCGCCCGTCGGTCCTGTCGCCCACCGTGGTCGGGCTGGCCGATGCGGGCGGGCCCCGGCCCCGTTCCCTGCTGCCGCAGGGCCGGGCGGGCGACGGGTTGCGGCTGATCCCGCTGGCCGGCCTTCACTGGGGCGGGCCGGTGCGAAGCCCGGCTGCGCCGCGCAGCCCGCGGGTTCGCGGCGACCATGTGCTGCTTCGCCCGACCGGCGGCATGGTCGCGATCATGTTCCCGCGCCACCACCATGCGCTGCCGGCCGGCCGCGTCGCCTTCATCCCCGCGGGCACCGCCTTTTCGCTGAAGCCGCCGCCCGAGGTGCGGGGACTGGCGCTGCTGATCCCGCCCGCCCTGTGCCGCGGCCTGGCGCTGCCCGCGCAGATGCGCCACGGCCTGCCGGCGGGCGCGGATGCGGATGCGGATGCGGATCTGCTGGATCGGGCCATGGCCGCGCTGGGATCAAGGGCGCCGCACGACAAGGCGCAGGATGCCGCCATCGCGCGCGAACTGGCGCAGATCGCCGCGGTGCTGTTGCGGCTCGACGAGGGGCCGGGCGGGGGCCGATCCGCCCCCTCGCCCGCCAGCCTGGCCGAGGCGCGGGCGCTGTCCGGGCATTTCCTGCAACTGGCGCGGGCCGAGCTGCAATCCGGCCAGACCATCGCCGAACTGGCGCGGCAGCTGGGCTGCTCGCTGGCGCAGCTGGACCGCGCCTGCCGGCTGAGCCGGGGACGCAGCGCGCTGGAGCTGCTCTACGACCTGCGGCTGCAATGCGCGACCGAGGCGCTGCGCGACGACACCCAGCCGCTGGCCGAGATCGCGGACCGGCTGGGTTACAGCGGGCTGGGCCATTTCATGCGCGCCTTCCTGGCCGCTACCGGCCGCACGCCCCAGGCCTATCGGGCGCTGATGCAAGAAAGCCGCAGCCGCCCCGGCGATCGCCCGGCTGGCTGAACCCCGCGCATTCTGGTGGCGTGAACGCCCCCGCGCGGTTCTGGCATGGGAACCCGGCACGCCAGACCGGCGACGGGAAACGGCGTCGCGCCCCGTCGGAAAAGGCCGAGGGTGAACGGAAAAAAGCCCGCCGGCTCGGGCAGTTGCGCCACCACCGCGGGCTTCGACAAGGGGCCGTGCTGCGGATCACGGAAATCGGGACGCAGATGAAAGGCCCGATGGCGCAGAGGCTCGCCGGGGCGGGCGTGCCGCCGCCGCGCGGGCTTCGGCAAGCCAAGGCCCCATGCTCGCCGCGGCCGAGAGGCTGTCAAAGCCCCTCGAAGGCCGCCCTTTGCCGGTCCGTCCAGCGCAGCCGCAGCCGCACGCCCTCTTCGGCCACCTCCTCGGCGACGATCACGCCCTGCTCATGCAGCCAGGCCCGGCGCCGGCCGTCCGAATGCGGCAGCACCAGTTCGGTCTCACGGCGCGGCTCGTCCAGGGCTTCGGCCAGCCGCGCCTCGATGGCGGCCAGCAAATCGTCCAGCCCCTCGCCCGACAGGGCCGAGATCGCCTGCACGCCCTGGGTCCGCGCATCGGTGCGCCGCAGGGCGGCGCGGGTCTCGGGCGACAGCGCGTCGATCTTGTTCCAGACCTCGATCAGCGGCACGTCCTCCTCGACGCCCAGCGAATCGAGGATCTCGCCCACGTCGCCGGCCTGCTCCTCGGTCTCGGGATGGCTGATGTCGCGCACATGCAGGATCAGGTCGGCGGCCAGCACCTCTTCCAGCGTGGCGCGGAAGGCGGCAACCAGCTCATGCGGCAGGTCGCTGATGAAGCCCACCGTATCCGACAGGATCACCCGCCGGCCGCCGGGCAGCACCATCTGCCGCATGGTCGGGTCCAGCGTGGCGAAAAGCTGGTCCTGGGCCAGAACCTCGGCCCCGGTCAAGCGGTTGAACAGCGTGGATTTTCCCGCGTTCGTGTAGCCGACCAGCGCCACGATGGGATAGGGCACCTTGGCGCGGGCCTTGCGGTGCAGCTCGCGGGTCTTGACCACGCGCTCCAGCTGCCGGCGCAGGCGCACCACCTGTTCGTCGATGGCGCGGCGGTCGGCCTCGATCTGCGTCTCGCCGGGGCCGCCCACGAAGCCCAGGCCGCCGCGCTGGCGTTCCAGGTGGGTCCAGGCCCGGACCAGCCGCGTGCGCTGATAGGCCAGCGCCGCCAGTTCCACCTGCAACACGCCCTCGCGCGTCTGCGCCCGGTCGGCGAAGATCTCGAGGATCAGCCCGGTGCGATCCAGGATCTTGACGCCCCATTCCTTTTCCAGGTTGCGCTGCTGGACCGGCGTCACCGGCCCGTCGATCAGCACCAGCTCGGCCCCCTCGCCCTCGGCGGCGGCCTTCAGGTGCTGGCCGATCTCTTCGCGCTTGCCCTTGGAGAACAGCATGCCCGGATCGGGGCTGCGCAGCCGCGTCACCTCGGCCCCGGCCACCTCGATGGCGGGCAGCGCATGGGCCAGGGCCACGGCTTCCTCAAGCGCCAGTTCGGGCGAGCGGCGGGTGCGCGAATTGCCCAGATCGGGATGGATCACATAGGCGCGTGTCGGGCGCTCGCGGGTTTCCGTCGGTTCGCCCAATCAGTCCTCGCCCTCATAGAGGCTGATCGGCTGCCCCGGCATGATGGTCGAGATGGCGTGCTTGTAGACCAGTTGCGACTGCCCGTCGCGGCGCAGAAGCACGCAGAAATTGTCGAACCAGGTAATGACGCCCTGCAGTTTCACACCATTGATAAGAAAAATCGTCACCGGAACCTTGCCCTTGCGGACATGGTTCAGAAAAGCGTCCTGGAGGTTCTGTTTGTCGCCGGCCATTCGATGCACCTTGTTCTTATCGCTGGTTTTCAAGACTTAGGCGAGCGGGCGGCGGCTTGCAAGCATGTGATCCCGCCTAGCGCCGCCAATATTCGGGCGAAACCAGCGCCAGGATCGCCAGCGTCTCGACCCGGCCGACGACCATGGCGCCGGCCAGCACCGCCTTGGTCAGCGCCGGCAGCCCGGCCCAGCCCGCCCATGGCGCCCCCGCCATGCCGGCCGAGCCCTGGAAGGTCGGGGTCAGCGGAATCGCCCCGGCCAGCGGGCCGGTATTGGTCAGCGCCGCGATGGACAGGATGGTGGCCGAATCGAACTCGATCCGCTGCAGCGAGATCAGCATCACCGTCACCGCGATGGAGCTGGCGAAAAGCATGAAGAAGATGAAGGCCAGATAGGCCCCCTCGCGCCGCAGCCGCCGCGCCATCAGCCCGCCGCCGCCGACCGAGGCGGGATGCACGATCCGCTCCAGCTCGCGCTCGGAATGGCGGGCCAGCGCATAGACCCGGAGCAGCTTGACGCCGCCCGCGGTGGTGGCGACGCCGCCGCCCATCATCGCCAGCCCGGCCAGCATCAGGCCGGGGGAACTCAGCCCCGACCAGTTGCGCGCGCCCTGCCATTCGACCGAGTTCCAGCCGGTCGTGGTCAGATAGCTCAGCCCGTTGAAGATCCCGCCCCAGGCGGCCGAGGCGGCGCTGTCGAGCGTGTCCAGCACCCCCTTGGCCCCGGTCGGGGAAACGCCGATGGCCCCGGCGAAATGCCGCGCGAACAGCAGGGCCGAGACCAGCAGCACCACGCCCGCGGCCATGCGCAGCTCGGGATCCTCGATCCAGCTCTCGCTGGCCTTCAACTCGCCCCCGCCGGGCCAGAAGCGGCGCGACAGCGCCGGGATCAGGAACAGGAAGATCACCACCTCGCCGGCCATGCCGCTGCCCTGCCCGGCGGGGCCGGCGACGGGGCTGATGCCGCTGGTCGACAGCGTGCCCATGGCGCGGGTCAGCGCCACCAGCCCGGTCTCGCCCAGCATCAGAAGCAGCGTCCACATCAGCAGCGTCAGCCCGGCATAGACCGGCAGCACCACCCTGCCCGCCCGCATCACCCGATGCACCGGGTCGGCCAGTTCGGTCTGGAAGGCGGGATGCGACCGCTGGCCCAGGATCGAGGGCTCGGCCGAACGCGGCAGCCGCTCGAACCTTTCGCTGCGGCCATAGGGCGAGGACATGATCTCGAAGCCCCCCACCCGCAGCGGCGCCAGCAGCGCGATGGCCGCGACCAGCATGAACAGCCCGCCCAGCCAGCCGACGATGGCGCGCCACAGGTGCAGCGGCGCCGGCAGCAGGTCGGCCGAGTAGAGCGAGGCGCCGGTGGTGGTCAGGCAGGAGATCATCTCCCACCAGGCATTGAAGAAGCCGGTGTCGGGCAGGGCCATGGCAAAGGGCACGGCCAGCATGGCGGGCAGCAGGACCATGGTGCCCAGCATGGTCAGAAGCACGCTGCGCGCCCGCGGCCCTTCGGGCCGGTCGGCGGTGGCCAGGCCCAGGATCGCGGCCAGGATCACGAAGATCCCCGCCGCACCCAGGAAGATCGAGCCGGTCTTGTGCTCGTCCAGCGCATGGGCGTAGAGCCCCGGCAGCACCATGGCCAGCGCGCCGATCCCCCCCAGGATCACGATCAGCGGCAGGCGCAGCAGCAGTCTCATCCCGGCACTCAGAAGAAGTCGATCGAGACCTGAAGCAGGCGCTCGACCTCGGGGATGTCGGAGACGAGGGCAAAGATCACCACGATGTCGCCCTCCTCGATGCGCAGGTCGCCCGTGGGCTTGACCACGCGGTCGCCCTTGCGCACCGCGCCCATCAGCGCGCCTTCGGGAAAGTCGATGTCGCGCACGGCCCGCCCGGCGATGGGCGAGGTCGACAGCACCTGCGCCTCGATCACCTCGGCCTCGGCATCGCCGATGGAATAGATGTCGCGCACCCGCCCGTGCCGGATATGGCGCAGGATGGTCGAGACGGTGCTGGCACGCGGGTTGATGAAGGCGTCGATGTCCAGGGGCTCCATCAGCGACATCAGCGTGGGGTCGTTGACCAGCGAGATCGCGAGCTTCGCCCCTGCCTGCTTGGCGCGCACCGCGGCCAGGATATTGGTCTTGTCGTCGTCGGTGATGGCCAGGACCGCATCGGCGCGCGGCACGGCCGCCTCCTCCAGCAATTCGGCCGACAGCCCGTCGCCGTTCAGCACGATGGTGCGGTTCAGCGCATCGGCGGCATCCTCGGCACGCGCGCGGCTGCGCTCGATCAGCTTGACGCGGATGCGCTCGGGGCGCGCCTCGAGCGATTGGGCGACGGCAAGGCCCACGTTGCCCGCGCCGATGATGACCACGCTTTCCTGCTTGGCCATGGGCTTGCCGAAGATCTCGAGCGTGCGCGGGACGTCCTCGGCCAGGGTGAAGACATAGACCTGGTCGCCCTCGAAAAGCTGGTCGCCCGGCTCGGGCGCGAACAGCTTGCCGCCGCGCCGCACCCCCGCCACGATGGCGCTGAGGCTGATGAACATGTCGTTGAGCTGGCGCAGGGGCGTGTTCAGCACCGGGCTGTCGGGCTCGAGCGAGATCCCCAGCAGATGCAGCCGCCCCTCGAGGAAGGTCTCGGCATCGAAGGTCGAGGGCGCCGAAAGCCGCTGCATCGCCGCGCGCGCCACCTCGCGCTCGGGGCTGATGACGACGTCGATGGGCAGGTGGTCGGTGCGGTAGAGATCGGAATAGATCGCGTCCAGATAGGCCGAGCTGCGCAGCCGCGCGATCTTGCGCGGCACCTGGAAGACGGAATGGGCGACCTGGCAGGTGACCATGTTGACCTCGTCCGAATGGGTCGCGGCGATGATCAGGTCTGCGTCCCGCGCCCCCGCCCGGTCCAGCACGTCGGGGTGGCTGGCAAAGCCGGTCACGCCCTGCACGTCCAGCGCATCGGTGGCGCGCCGGATCAGCTCGGCATTGGTGTCGATGATGGTGACATCGTTGCGCTCGCCCGCAAGATGGCGTGCGATGTGCCAGCCGACCTGCCCCGCCCCGCAGATGATGATCTTCATTCCGGCCCCGGTTCATGCCCTTCGTGAGGCGCGATCCTAGCGCGCGGCGCGGGCGACGGATACAGGGAAAGCGTCAGGACCACCCGTGCGCCTTTGATGCGTGCTGGACGGTCGCATGGGTATTTGCAGAACGAAGAAGTCGTTAAGGGTTTTTCAATCTTTTGCGCCTAGCCTGGTTGCGCGGTACAGGCTGGGGAGCCGATGACCGCGAACGGAGAAGTCGCCCCGGTCATTTGGCCAAAACCTGTCCCGCCTGAACCGTGGGGGTGGCCGGGGCGCAGTTTCCGGCCTTCTCTGTTCCATAAATACCCATGCGACCGCGCCACCGGCATGGCACCGCCATCATTTCCCCATCAGCTCCTCCTCGACGCGCATGCCGCCGACGACGCCGAGCGACTTGAGCTTGCGATGCAGCGCCGAGCGCTCCATGCCGACGAATTGCGCCGTGCGGCTGATATTGCCGCCGAAGCGGTTGATCTGCGCCAGCAGGTATTCCCGCTCGAAGAGTTCGCGCGCCTCGCGCAGCGCCAGGCTGGTAATCTGCGGGCCGAGCGCCAGGGCCTCGCTGGTGCTGGTGCTGCCGTTCTGGCCTTCCAGTTCCGAGGGCTGAATCGGCCCGGTGCCGTCGCCCAGGATCAGCACCCGTTCGATCACGTTGCGCAACTGGCGAATATTGCCCGGCCAGTTCATCGCCTGCAGCGCGGCGCAGGTCTCCTCGGGCAGCGCGCGCGCCGGCAGGCCCTGGGCCGCATGGAACTGCTCGATGAAATGCGTGGCCAGCAGCGGGATGTCGTCGCGCCGCTCGGCCAGCGAGGGCACCGCCACCGGCACAACGTTCAGCCGGTCGTAAAGCTCCTGACGGAAGCGGCCGGCGGCAATCTCGGCCGAAAGGTCGCGGTTGGTCGAGGAGATCACCCGCAGGTCCACCCGCACCTTGTCGGTGCCGCCGGCGCGCTGGAACTGCTGCTCGGTCAGCACGCGCAGGATCTTGGGCTGGGTGCCCAGCGGCATGTCCGCCACCTCGTCGAAATAGATCACGCCGCCATGCGCCTGTTCCAGCAGGCCCGCCTCGATGCCGCGCTCGGGGGTTTCGCGGCCGAAGAGCACCTCTTCCATGTGCTCGGGCTCGATGGTGGCGCAGGGCACGGTGACGAAGGGCTCGCGGGCGCGCGGGCTTTGGGCGTGGACATAGCGCGCGGCGATTTCCTTGCCCGCCCCCGGCTCGCCGGTCAGCATGACCCGGCCGTTCGATTTCGCCACCTTGTCGAGCTGTTCGCGCAGCCTGCGGAAGGGCGCCGAATTGCCCAGCATCTCGGCCGCCCGCGCCTCGCCGCGCTTCAGCGTCGAGTTCTCGCGGCGCAGGCGCGCCGTCTCCATGGCGCGGCGGATCACCACCAGCAGCTGGTCGATGTTGAAGGGCTTCTCGATGAAGTCGTAGGCGCCCTGCTTGATCGCCGCCACCGCGATCTCGATATTGCCATGGCCCGAGATGATGACCACCGGCACCTCGGGATTGTTGCGCTTGACCTGCTTGAGGATGTCGATCCCGTCCATCTTGCTGTCCTTGAGCCAGATGTCGAGGATCATCAGCGCCGGTTCGGCCGCGTTCAGCTCGGCCACCGCCTGGTCGGAATTGGCGGCGAGGCGGGTCGAGAAGCCCTCGTCGCGCAGGATGTCGGAAATCAGTTCCCGGATGTCCCGCTCGTCGTCGACAATCAGAATATCGCTCATTTCATTGCTTCCTGCTCGTTTTTCTGGCGGCGCGCGGAAAGCCGCACCGGCTGGCGTTCGCGCGGCAGGCGGATTTCGGCCATGGCGCCGCGTCCTTCGGGAGTGTCGGTCAGCATCAGGCTGCCGCCGTGTTCCTCGACGATCTTCTTGACGATCGGCAGGCCGAGGCCGGTGCCGCCGGGCTTCATCGTCACATAGGGCTCGAACAGCCGGGTGCGGTCTTGCGGCAGGCCGGGCCCGTTGTCGGCGATGCGGATCGTCACCGCATCGGGGGCCGAGCGCAGCGAGACGCGGACCTGCGGCACCCAGCCCTGGGGCGGGTTCGCGCGCAGCTCGTCCAGCGCCTCGCCCGCGTTCTTCAGCAGGTTGGTGAAGACCTGCCGCATCATGCCGGCATCGGCATCGACGATCACCGGCTCGTCTGGGATGTCCGAGACCAGCGCGCCTTGCAGCGCATCGCGCTGCATCAGCTCGGCATCGCGCAAGAGCTTGGCGATGTCGGTTTCCTTGCGGTCGGGTTCGGGCATGCGGGCGAAGCGGCTGAATTCGTCCACGATCCGGCGCAGGTCGTTGGTCTGGCGGATGATGACCTCGGTGTATTGCTCCAGCGCCTCGCGTTCCTCGCCGGCGATGGGGCCGAACTTGCGCTTGAGCCGCTCGGCCGAAAGCTGGATCGGGGTCAGCGGGTTCTTGATCTCATGCGCGACGCGGCGCGCCACGTCGCCCCAGGCCGCCATGCGCTGCGCCGAGACCAGGTCGGTCACGTCGTCCAGCGCCACCACATAGCCTTCCAGGCCGCCGGCCGCGCCGCGCCGGATCGCCATGCGCACCAGCAGGCTTTCCACCCGGCCCTCGCGGGTCAGGCGGATCTCGTCCTGCACCGATTCGTTGACCGATTGCGCCAGCCGCTCGAACAGCGGCGCGAATTCCGGCACCGCCTCGGAGAGCAGCCGGTCATGCGCCGTCGCCGGGTCGAGGCCCAGCAGCCGGGTGGCCGAGCGGTTCAGGAAGTCGATCTCGCCCGCCGCATCGAGGCCGATCACCCCGGCCGTGACCGAGGACAGCACCGAATCGAACAGCCGGCGCTGGTCGTCGGCGGCGCGGTAGCTTTCGACCAGTTCCTGGCGCTGCTGCTTCAACTGCCGGGTCATGCGGTTGAAGCTTTCGCCCAGGGTCTGGATCTCGTCGCCGGTATCGGGGGCGGGGATCTGGAAGTCCAGGTTGCCCTCGCCCACCTGCTCGGAGGCCTCGGCCAGCCGGCCGATGGGCCGCGACAGCCGGTCGGCGAACCACAGGCCCAGCCACATCGCCGCCGCCACGAGAAGCAGCGCAAAGCCCAGGTAGAGCAGCGAGAACTCGAACAGCACCCGGCCGCGTTCCTGTTCCAGCCGCTGGTATTCGCCCACCGTCTGCCGGGTGTCGTCCAGCAGGCCCAGCAGGCTGCCGTCCACGTCGCGGGTGACGTAGAGATAGCGGTCGGCCAGCGGCACCAGCGGCACCAGGGCGCGGAATTCGTTGTTCTGCCAATCCTCGATCAGCACCAGGCCCCGCATCGCCGCCTCGTCGAACTGGGCGGGCGAGGGTTCCTCGTACCAGAACTGATAGCTGCGCTCGCCCCGCGCGCGGATGGTGCCGCGGCCATCGACGATATAGGCCTCGCGCAGCCCGCGCTGGATCTGGCTTTGATAGTCCGACAGCAGCAGCCGCAGGTCGCCGTCGTCCAGCATCGGGTTCTGCCGCGCGGCCTGGGTCAGCGCCCCGGCCAGCAGCTTGGCGTCATTGGTCAGGTCGCGGCGATGCTCGTCCTGATAGGCCTCGGCGGCCGAGAGCGAGGTCGAGACCACCTGCTGCACCCGGTTCGAGAACCAGCCCTCGAGCCCGATGTTCACCGTCAGCCCGGCAAACAGCGCCACCAGCACCGTCGGCACCAGCGCGATGGTGGCAAAGACACCGACCAGCCGCATGTGCAGCCGCGAGCCCGCCGCCGACTTGCGCCGCGCCGCGACGATCCGCGCCATGCGCGCCACCACCAGGCCGGTCAGCACGATCAGGTAGAGCAGGTCCGCCAGCAGCACCAGCCGCAGCACAGACCCGCCCGAGGAGGCGCCGGCGAAAGGCCCCATCACGGCAAAGGTCAGGCCCGCCAGCGCCGGCCCCAGCAGGGCAAGTCCAAGCGTCGCGGTATTGCGATAAAGCCGTAGGCGCCGCAGCCTTGCGACGCGCTCCCATGTGTCCCTGGACAGCGTTCCCGCCACCTTTGCCCGTCCTCACGGTTTCGCCGCTGTGCCGCAGCCTTTCTGTGGCCGTTAAGCGACTCTCGCAAGGCCATCTGTGGCTGTTTTACATCAGTTTGCGGCGCCGTGTCACCTCGATATTCAGGTCGGTCAGTTTCTTGCGCAGGGTATTGCGATTGATGCCCAGAAGATCGGCACAACGCAGCTGATTGCCGCCGGTCGCGTCCAGCGCGATCTCGAGCAGCGGCTTTTCGATCTCGCGCAGGATGCGGTCATAAAGGCCGGGCGGCGGCAGGTCGTCGCCGTGCAGGTCGAAATAGCGTTGCAGATGCATCTCGACCGATTGCGCCAGGCGCATGTTCGCAGGCTCGCCCAGCGGCGGGACCGGCGCCGCGGCGGGACCGGCCGGGGCCGCGGCGGGTCCGGCGGCCGGGGCGGGCGGCACGATGGGGCTGGATTCCGCCAAGGCGGTGCGGGCCTCGGCCTCGGTGATCTCGGCGGCGGCGGCGGTCAGCGCCAGCCGGCGCATCAGGTTTTCCAGCTCGCGCACGTTGCCGGGAAAGGGATAGGCGCGGATCAGCGCCGCCGCGCCCTCGGACAGCGTGCGCTGCGGCAGGCCCTGCGCGGCGGCCCGCGCCAGCAGGTGGCGCGCCAGCGGCGGGATGTCGTCCAGCCGGGCGCGCAGCGGCGGCACGGTGATCGTCACCCCCGCCAGCCGGTAATACAGGTCCGCCCGCAGCCGCCCGGAGCCCACGTCCGCCTGCGGATCGGGCCCGGTGGTGGAAATCAGGCGCGGCATCAGGTTGCGGCCGGGACCGACCTCCCATGCCTCGATCATGCCGATCAGCCGGGCCTGGGCGGCGGCGTCGAAGCCGGCCGGATCCTCGATCAGCAGCGTGCCGCCCTGGGCGCGGTCGGCGGTGCCGTGGATGGTCTCTTCGGAGAGGTCGGCCGAGGTCAGCACGACGAATCCCGCCTCGCGCCGGTCCGACAGGTCGTGGAACGAGCGCGCGACCACGGTCTTGCCCACCCCCGCCTCGCCCGCGATCATCACCGGCAGGTCGGCGTTCAGCACCCGCGCGACCATGCGGAACAGGTTCTGCATCGAGGGCGCATGGCCGATCAGCGGCAGGGCCGGATCGGCGCCGGTCTCGGGCGCCGCCGGGGCCGGGGCCGGGTCGGACTTGCGCAGCCGCCGCGACAGCGCCTGGCCCGCCCGCGCCATCAGGTCCGGCAGGTCGAAGGGCTTGGGCAGGTAGTCGAAGGCGGCGGCCTCGGTGGCGCGGATGGCGGTCACGATGGTGTTCTGGGCCGAGATCACGATCACCGGCAGGTCGGGCCGCGCCTTGCGGATCGCCGGGATCATGTCGATGCCGTTGCCGTCGGGCATCATCACGTCGGTGATGACCAGGTCGCCCCGCCCCTCCTCGACCCAGCGCAGGAGTTGCGCCAGCGAGCCGGTGGCATGGACCCGGCAGCCCGCGCGGGTCAGGGCCTGGGTCAGGACCGTGCGGATGGTGCGGTCGTCGTCAGCGATCAGAACGGTGCCGTCCATGGGAAAACCTCAGGCTTTGGGCAGGGAGATGCGGAAAACGGTGCGACCGGGGCGCGAATCGAGCGCGATCCAGGCGCCATGGTCGGTGATGATCTTGGAAACCAGCGCCAGCCCCAGGCCGGTGCCGTTCTCGCGCCCCGAGACGAAGGGCTCGAAGACCTCGGCGATCAGCGATTCGGGAATGCCGGGGCCGTCGTCCTCGATCTCGATCTGCAGGGGCAGGCTGCGGCCCTGCGGCTCGGCCTCGGTCGGCGCCAGGCGCAGGGTGCCGTCGTAGAAGCTGCGGATGCGGATGGTGCCGCCCCGCCGCGCCCGCCCGATCGCCTCGGCCGCGTTCTTGACCAGGTTCAGGCAGACCTGCACCAGCTGGTCGGGATCGGCCAGCGCCGGCGGCAGCGAGGGGTCGTAGTCGGGCACGATGCGCAGCCCCTTGCCAAAGCCCACCGCGGCCGAGCGGCGCACCCGCTCCAGCACGTCATGGACGTTCACGGCCGAAAGCCGCGGCGCCGAGGTGTCGCCGAAGCGTTCCACCTGGTCCAGCAACTCGACGATGCGGCGCGATTCCGCGACGATCAGGTCGGCCAGGTCGCGGTCCTCGGCCTTGAGGTTCATGCCGATCAGCTGCGCCGCGCCGCGGATGCCGGCCAGCGGGTTCTTGATCTCATGCGCCAGCATCTCGGCCATGCCGATGGCCGAGCGCGCGGCCGAGCGCGCCGCCTGCCCCTGCCCCAGCCGCCCGGCCCCGTCGAGGGGCGAGATCAGGATCACCGTGCCCCCCGCCGGGCTGGGCGCAGGCCCGGCATGGATGGTGCCGATGCGGTCGGAATGCCCGCCGGAGCGGTCGCCGATCTCGAAACGCACGCCGGCGCGGTTCAGCGCGTCATGGCCCTCGCGCATCCGCTCCAGGATCGAGCCCAGCGTGGGCACGATGCGCAGCCGCTTGAGCATCTCGGCCCCCTCCAGCGCCTGCCCCAGCGAAGAGCGGCAGGAGATGTTCAGGAAGGCCTCGGCCAGGTCGTTCATCGCCGCGATGCGGCCCTGCGCGTCCAGGATGATCGCCGGCAGCGGAAGCGCCGACCAGTTCGGCCCCACCTCTGCCGGGACAAAGCCGCCGCCGGCCTCCATCTCGGGATCGGGCAGCATGTCGGACGCGGCACGGCTGGTCATGAAGGCGCCTCGGTGACCGGGGGGTTCTGTTCGGGGACATCGGCAGCGGGCGCATCGCCGAAGCCGGCGCGGATCGCGGCCAGCGCCGCCTCGGGCGTGGGCGCGCGCAGCAGTTCGGCGCGGTTCGGGGCGCCGTTCGCCTCGGCATACCAGCCCAGGTGCTTGCGGGCGACGCGCAGGCCCAGTTCGCGGCCGTAAAGCGACAGGATGTCGTCGTAATGCTCGGCCACCGCCTCGGCCAGCCGGGCGCCCTGCGGCACCTCGGGCCGGGGCGTGCCCCAAAGCGCGTGCGCGATCTGCGCCAGCCGCCAGGGCGCGCCCTGCGCGCCGCGCCCGACCATGACCGCATCGGCGCCCGATTGCCGCAGCGCCGCGCGGGCCGAGGCCGCGTCCACCACGTCGCCGTTGGCGACCAGTGGTGGGCGGCCGGGCAGGTTCGCGACCTGGCGGATGGCGGCCCAATCGGCGCTGCCGGTATAGAACTGCGCCCGCGTGCGGCCATGCACGGTCAGCATCCGCACCCCCGCCCCGGCCGCGCGGCGCGCCAGTTCCGGCGCGTTCAGGCAATCCGCGTCCCAGCCCAGCCGCATCTTCAGCGTCACCGGCAGGTCGGGCACGGCGGCGACCACCGCGTCGATCAGCCCCAGCGCATGGTCGAGGTCGCGCATCAAGGCCGCGCCCGACAGCCCCCCCGTCACCTTCTTGGCCGGGCAGCCCATGTTGATGTCGACGATGCGCGCGCCCATGCCGGCGACGATCCGCGCCGTCTCGGCCATGGCGCCCGCCTCGCGCCCGGCGATCTGGACGCTGACCGGCAATGCGCCCTCGGTCAGCGCCTTGGCGCGCACGGCGGCACGGGTGGACGGCCGCGGCGTCACCATCTCGGTCGAGGCGACCATCTCGCTGACCATCAGCCCCGCCCCGCCATGGCGCGCGACGGCGCGGCGAAAGGCCAGGTCGGTGATCCCGGCCATGGGCGCCAGGAAGACCGGCGGGCCAAGCCGCGTGGTGCCAAGGGTGATGGGTTCGGGCAGTGTCATGGGAAAACTCGTATGCCAGTCGGCGGGAATGCGAAAGAAAACGGCTTGTGCCTGATCGGCAGGCTTTTGCGCCATGCCCGAATTTGCCGCTTTTTCATGCTTGATGCCTAAATAGTCGGCAGGCCCGGTTTCGTCAAATGTCGCGGAGCTTCAAGTCGCCTGTCGCAACCGCGCTGGCTTGGACGGGCCGCGGCGGCTAGGCTTTCCACGCCAGCTAGGAGTGCGCGATGTTTCTTTCCGTCTTCGACATCTTCAAGATCGGAGTCGGCCCTTCCTCGTCCCATACCATGGGGCCGATGGTGGCCGGAGGCCGCTTTCTGGACGCGCTGCGCCAGCAGCCGTTCCGCGCGCATGGATTGCGCGCCAGCCTGCACGGCAGCCTGGCCTTTACCGGCAAGGGCCATGCGACCGACCGCGCCACCATCCTGGGCCTGGCCGGTTTCCTGCCCGAGACCATGGATGCCGAGGCGGCCGAGGCGGCGCTGGCCCGCAACCGCGAGACGAAGATCCTGTCGCCCGAGGGGCTGGGCGAGTTGGCCTTCGATCCGGCGCGCGACCTGATCTTCGACTACGACCGCGCCCTGCCCGGCCATGCCAACGGCATGGTGCTGATGGCGACCGACCAGCAGGGCGACGTGATCTTCCGCGAGGTCTATTATTCCATCGGCGGCGGCTTCGTGATGACCGAGGGCGAGCTGGAGGCGCGCGGCGACGATACCCGCACGGATGCCTCGCCCAAGGTGCCCTTTCCCTTTGCCTCGGCCGCCGAGATGCTGGAGATGGCCGAAAGATCGGGCAAGTCCATCGCCCAGATGAAGCGCGAGAACGAGCGGGTGTATCGCAGCGACGCCGAGATTTCCGCCGGCATCCGCCGCATCTGGCAGGTGATGCGCGATTGCATGGACCGCGGGCTGGCGACGGGCGGCATCCTGCCCGGCGGCTTGTCGATCCGCCGCCGCGCCGCCGCCATCCACGAGGCGCTGAAGGCCGAATCCGGCATGAACCTGACCGCGCCGCATGTCATCAACGACTGGATGTCGATCTATGCCATGGCGGTGAACGAGGAAAACGCCGCCGGCGGCCAGGTCGTGACCGCGCCGACAAACGGCGCGGCGGGGGTGGTGCCGGCGGTGGTGCGCTATTGGCTCGACCATGTGCCCGGCGCCTCGGAGCGCCAGCTCGACGAGTTCCTGCTGACGGCGGCGGCCATCGGCGGGCTGATCAAGCACAACGCCTCGATCTCGGGCGCGGAATGCGGCTGCCAGGCCGAGGTCGGCTCGGCCTCGGCCATGGCGGCGGCGGGGATCTGCGCCGTGATGGGCGGCACGGTCACCCAGGTCGAGAACGCCGCCGAAATCGCGCTGGAGCATCACCTGGGCATGACCTGCGACCCGGTGAAAGGGCTGGTGCAGGTGCCCTGCATCGAAAGGAACGGCCTGGGCGCCATCAAGGCGGTCTCGGCGGCCAGCCTGGCCCTGCGCGGCGACGGCCAGCATTTCGTGCCGCTGGACGCCGCCATCGAGACCATGCGCCAGACCGGCCGCGACATGAGCGAGAAATACAAGGAAACCTCGCTCGGCGGCCTGGCCGTCAATGTGCCCAACTGCTGAACCGCGTGCAAAGAATCGCGCAAACCGGGGGTTTGGCGCAAGCCGGGCCCTGTCGGCGCTTGCCCCAGCCCTGCCCTTCCTGTAGCCAATCAGCATAAGCAAAACCCACGGAACCGGGACAGAGCAGATGAAATTCCGTTCGGCATTCGCCGTTCTTTCGATGACTGTAGCCCTTGCCGCCTGCGGCGAACTGCCCTTCCAGTCCTCCGAACCCGAGGCCCCCGCCCATTCCGGCCCGCCCGGCGTCTCGCCGCTGGAAGCGCCGATCGAGACCGGGACCGAGGGCAAGCCCGTCGCCACCGCCGAGGCCAGCACGCTGGGAACGGCCATGTTCCGCGCCGCCGGCTCCGGCTGGACCGTGACCGCCGCCGACAAGACCGCCGTCTACGAACGGCCCGGCGCGAAATCGGTCGGCATCACCGTGCGGCGCATGGCCTATGGCCGGGGGGTCGAGTTCATCGGCTCGATGAACGGTTCGGTCTTTGCGCTGAACATCCAGGCGGCGGAATGCGAGGCGGGCGGGCAGAAGACGCCCTTCACCGCGCGGCTGCGCGTCGGCAGCCAGCGCCTGAGCGGCTGCGCCGTGCCGACCGACACCATGCCCAAGGCGCAGGTCCGCGCCTCGTCCGCCGGCCCCAAGCCCAAGGCCCAGCCGAAACCGGCAGCGCCCGCGGCCAAGCCCGAGACCACGCCCGCGACCGCAACACCCGAGACGGAAGCCCCCACGACGGCAACGGCACCGGCCCCGGCACCGGCACCGGCACCGGCGGAGACCACCACCGGCACGACGCCGACCACCAGCACGACGCCCGCGGCCGGCACAACGCCCGAAACGCCGGCGACCGGCAGCGCGCCGACGACCGCCCCTGCGGCGGGCAGCACGGCCGAGACGCCGGCGTCCGGCGCCGCGACCGGCGCGCCGGATGCCGAAACGCCCGCGACCGACGGTTCGGCAACCGCTCCGGCTTCCGGCGGGTCGGATACGACAAGCGGTGTCCCGGCCCCGGCCCTGATCCTGCCCGAGCCGCCCGCCCCGAGCGAATAAGCCAAGATCCGGGCGCCGTGCGGCAAGGCCCGCGCGGCGCCGGCCCACCCGCCGCCTCGCTGCGGGCCACGACCTGAGAGGAGCCGCGATGCGCGCCCATTCGATGCTTACCCGTCGCCTGCTGGCCTCGACCGTGCCAGTTGCGCTGCTTCTGGGTCTCGGCACCAGCCCGGCCCGCACCGACCCGCTGATCGGCAATGTGCTGAACAGCTACGGCCTGCCGGGCGGGGTCGAAACGCCCACAGCCGAAATGCTGCCCGACGGCACCCTGGGCGGCACCGTGTCCTATAACGAATTGGGGCGGCGTCATAACGTCGTCTTCCAGCTGCACCCGCGCATCACCACCGCCCTGCGCTATTCGCGGGTCGAGGGGATGACCGACCACAACGAACTGGACCATATCTGGGACCGATCCTTCGACATCCGCTTCCAGGTTCTGGACGAGGCGGGCTGGCGGCCCGCCGTCGCGGTCGGGCTTCAGGACTTTATGGGCACAGGGGTCTATTCCGGCGAATACATCGTCGCCAGCAAGTCCATCACGCCGCGGCTGCGCGCCAGCCTCGGCATCGGCTGGGGCCGTCTGGCGGGCGAATATCGCCGCCCCGACGCTGGTGACCAGGGCGGCAAGCCCAATGTCGATGAATGGTTCTCGGGCAGCCCCAAGCCCTTCGGCTCGATCGCCTGGCAGGTCAACGACAAGCTGAGCCTGGTCGCCGAATATTCCAGCGACGAATACGTGCCCGAGACCCGCAGGGGAACCGAAGAGGCGCCGGGCAGCCAATTCAACCTGGGCGCCTACTACACCTTCAACCCGCAATATCAGCTTGGGCTTTACACGCTGGGCGGCGATACCTTTGGCGCACAGTTCAGCTTTGCGCTGAACCCGCGCAATGCGCCCTTCCCCTCGGGGCTGGAAAAGGCGCCGGCGCCGGTCAAGCCGCGCCCTGCGCCTGCCGCCGACCCCGAGGGCTGGTCGGGCGCCTGGTCGGCCGATCCGACCGCGCAGCCGGCAATCCAGACCGCGCTGGCCGATGCGCTGGCCGACGAGGGGCAGATCCTCGAATCCATGGCGCTGTCGTCGAACCGGGCCGAGCTGCGCATCCGCAACACCCGCTATATCCAGCAATCCGAGGCCATCGGCCGCACCGCGCGGCTGATGACCCGCGCCCTGCCCCCCTCGGTCGAGACGCTGGTCATCACCTCGAACACCGAGGGCATGGCGACCTCGTCCGTGGTGCTGAAGCGCTCGGATGTCGAGCGGCTGGAGAATACCGAGGCCGGCCGGATCGCCGCTGCCTCGACCCTGGTCGATGCCGAGCCGCGGCCGGGCGATCTGGTGACGACGCCTGGCCTGTTCCCGCGCTTCCGCTGGAACCTGGGGCCCTATCTGGAACTGGGGCTGTTCGACCCGCAGGATCCGCTGCGTTATGAGGTCGGCGCGCAGTTGAAGGCCAGCTACGAGATCATGCCGGGCCTGATCCTGTCGGGCACCCTGCGCCAGCGCGCCTTCGGCAGCATGGAGCAGCGCGGGCCGGGGATTCCCTGCGGCTCCGGCAACACACCCCCGCCGGGCATGGACCGCTGCGGCCGCGGCGAGCATTACACGCCCGAGGAATATGTCTCGAACCCGGCCTATGAATCCTTCAAGGGCGTGCCTCGGGTCCGCTCGGATACGCGCATGTATACCGGCAACGACAGCCCGACGATCCCCGAGCTGACCCTGGCCTGGTATGCCCAGCCGACCGAGCAGGTCTATACGCGGGTGACGGTCGGCCTGCTGGAACGCGCCTATGGCGGCGTCTCGGGCGAGGTGCTGTGGAAGCCCGCGAATTCGCCCCTGGCCTTCGGGGCCGAGATCAACCGGGTGAAGAAGCGCGACTTCGACGATGTGTTCGGATTCCGCGACTACGAGGTCACGACCGGGCACCTGTCGGCCTATTACGAATTCGCCAACGGCTTCACGGCGCAGCTGGATGTCGGCAAGTACCTGGCCGGCGACAAGGGCGCGACCATCACCCTGACGCGGGAATTCGCCAATGGCTGGCGCGTGGGCGCCTTTGCCACCAAGACCGACATGAGCGAAGATCAGTTCGGCGAGGGCTCGTTCGACAAGGGCATCACCGTCTCGCTGCCGATTTCCTGGGCCGCGGGCACGCCGACGCGGGATCGCGCAAGCAGCACGCTGCGGTCGCTGTCGCGCGACGGCGGGGCGCGGGTGAACGTGGACGGACGGCTCTACGACAAGGTCCGGGACGCGCAATCCGTCAAACTTTACCAAGGCTGGGGGAGGTTCTGGCGATGATCGCGACCCGTATCCACAAGGCCGCCCTTTCGGCGCTGCTGATCGCCGGCCTGGCCGCCTGCGGCAACGACGATACCGGCCGGGAGGCCAACCCGCTGCTGATTGCCGCCAAGACGGCCGGCGGCACGCTGGCCGGAATGCGCGGCGGCGCGGCCCAGGAGGCCCCGGCCCCGCGCACGCCCGAGCAGATGGCGGCCGAGGCGCTGCGGGTCAACCCGGCGCCGCTGATCCTGGTGGGCTTCGAATCGCTGGGCCGCACGCAGGTCATGGCGATGACCGGCCAGAACGGCGCCATGCGCACCTATATGGCGCCCTCGAAAGAGGCGCTGATCCTGCGCGACGGCATGGTGATCGGCACGCGGGGGCTGGGCAACGACCTGTCGGTCGCCGAACCGCAGACCGAGGCGCTGATCCGCGCCGGCCGCTCGGGCTCGGCCCTGCGCGTCATGCGCTATTACAGCGGCGACGGGCTGGAACGGCCGCTGAGCTTCGACTGCACCACCGGGCCGGGTCCGGCGGCGGGGGTGATCCTGGAAAGCTGCGAAGGCCACGGCGCGCGCTTCCAGAACAGCTTCATGCCGCAGGGCGGGCATCTGCCGGTGTCGCGGCAATGGCTTGGCCCGAGGCTGGGCTATATCACCATCCAGACGCTGCGCCCCTGACAGGCCGCAAGTGACGATAGGAAAACCGGCCCGCGCGGCCGGTTTTTTTTTAATGCCAGCAGCCGAGCGGGCGACGAATGGCCGGACATGAAAAAAAGGGCTGGCCAAAGGCCAGCCCCTTCAACTTTGCGGAACCGAAGTTCCGTTCGGCGATCAGCTGTCGTCGTCGTCCGAAGCGACGGCGGCGATGACGCCCAGCAGCAGCAGAGCCGGAACGACGAGGCCAGCGTTGGTCGAAGCGGGCTTCTCGTCAACGACAACCGGCTCGACTTCAACGACCGGGGCAACATAGCCACCGGCGAGAGCGGTCGAAGCCGACAGGCCCAGGGCCAGGGCGAAGGTAGCGAATTTGGTCATGATCATGCTCCGTTCAGTACTTTGACGGCTGCCGTTGCCGGCAACATCGCTGAGACAGTCGCATAATCCCAAGGACTTGGAAAGCGGTCTTGATCGGGAAATCACGCGCGCCTCGGGCGACTGTTGCATAATAGCCAACACCCGCCGCGCTCGGCGAGATGCCGCCGCCGGATCGGCGAAAACCCGCGGATTCCCGCCTGCCGGCCGTGGCCGGTCATCTCCTGCAAACCACTAATGTGGCTGCATAAATCATCGCCGCACAGGCCACGATCGACGGGCCCGCGGGCGTGTCGAACCAAAGGCTGGCCCAAAGTCCGCCAAAGACCGAAACCGCGCCGATCAGGGTGGCGGAACCCGCCATCCGCTCGGGCGTTGCCGAGAATCCCCGCGCCGCCGCGGCCGGCACGATCAGCATGGCCGAGATCAGCAGCGCCCCCACGATCCGAATCGCGATGGCCACCACCAGGGCCAGCGCCAGGGACAGGATCAGCCGCTCGCGCGCCGGATCGATTCCCGCCGCCATGGCCAGTTCCTCGTTGACCGAGGCCGTCACCAGCCGCTGCCAGCGCCAGATGAGCAGCCCCAGGACCGCCGCCGCGCCGGCCCAGATCCAGGCCAGGTCGGTCCGCGTCACCGCCAGGATGTCGCCGAACAGGAACGCGTCCAGCCCCACCCGCAGCGAGGGCACGAAGCTGACCCCCACCAGCCCCAGCGCCAGCGCGCTATGCGCGAGCACGCCCAGCACCGTATCCATGGACTGGCCCCGCGCCGTAAGATGCGCCACGATCAGCGCCATGGCGACGGCCACGGCCAGCGTGCCCAGATAGATCGGCAACGAGAAGACGAAGCTCAGCGCCACGCCCAGGATCGCCGCATGGGCGGTCGAATCGCCGAAATAGGCCATGCGGCGCCAGACCACGAAGGAACCCAGCGCCCCCGTCGCCAGCACAAGGCCAAGCCCCGCCAGGGCGGCTCGGGTCAGGAAGTCGTCAAGCATGGGGCCTCAATGCGTATGGGCGCAGGCCGGGCCGTGGCGATGGCCCTCTGCGACATGGTCGTGGTCGTGATCATGGTGATGCTGGTAAAGCGCCAGCGTGCCCTGCGATTCGGCGCCGAACATGGCGCGATAGGCGGGCGCGGCGCTGACCGCCTGCGGCGTGCCCTCGCAGCAGACATGGCCGTTCAGGCACACCACCCGGTCCGAGGCGCGCATGACCACCAAGAGATCGTGGCTGACCATCAGCACGGCGGCGCCGGTCTCGGCCCTGACCTCCTCGATCAGCTTGTAGAAGGCGACGATGCCGGGCTGGTCCAGGCCCTGCGTCGGCTCGTCCAGCACCAGAAGCTGCGGGTCGCCAAGCAGGGCGCGGGCCAGCAGCACGCGCTGGAACTGCCCGCCCGACAGCGCGGTGATCTGCCGCGCCTCCAGCCCCGGAACGCCGGTCCGCTCCAGCGCCGCGGCGGCCTGCGCGTCGCCCACGCGGCGCGGCAGCGACAGGAAGCGGCGCACGGTCATCGGCATGGCCCGCTCGATATGCACGCGCTGCGGCACATAGCCGATGCGTAGCCCCGGCGCCCGCTCGACCCGGCCCGAGGCCAGCGCGACATGGCCCAGAAGCGCCCGCACCAGCGTCGACTTGCCCGAGCCGTTCGGACCGACCACGGTGACGATCTCGCCGGGGCGGATCAGGAAATCGACATGGTTCAGCACCGGCAGGTCGCCGCCATGGCTGACCGACAGGTCGGTGGCACGGATCAGCGCCGTCACAGCCCGGCCTCGGAGCAGCGCGCGCAAAGGCCCAGCAGCTCGACGGTGCTGCGCTCGACGTGAAAGCCGGTGGCCCCGGCAAGCCGGTCCAGCGCCGCCCGCAGCTCGGGCGCATCGGCCTCGGCCACCTGCTCGCAGCCGCGGCAGATCAGGAAGGCCGGCGAGTGGTCGCGCTCGGTCGAAAGGCAGGCGGCATAGGCGTTCAGCCGCTGGACGCGATGGGCCAACCCCTGCTCGACCAGGAAATCCAGCGCCCGATAGGCGACAGGGGGCTGCTTGCCGAAGCCCTCGGCCGACAGCCGCTCCAGCACCTCATAGGCGCCCATGGCGCGATGCGATTCCAGCAGGATCTCCAGCGCGCGGCGGCGCACCGGGGTCAAGCGCACGCCCTCGACCCTCGCCTGTTCCTCGGCGCGACGCAGCACGGCGGCCGCGCAATGGGCATGGTCGTGTTCGTGAAACGGATCGGGGGGGGATTCCGGGGCGGTCATGATGTTATATCGTTACATTTCTGCTTGACGAGTTACGATATAACATAAATAACCTTGGCGTTTCTGCAAGTGAGTCCGCCATGATCCGATATTCTTCCCTTCTTCTTGCCGCCGCGTTGGGCAGCACCGCCCTGCCCGCCTGGGCCGAGGTTCCGCGGGTCGTGACCGACATCCCGGTCGTCGGCGCCCTGGTGCAGCAGGTCATGGGCGAGCTGGGCCAGCCCGAGATCCTGCTGCAAGCCGGCGGCGATCCGCACGACTACCAGCTGCGCCCCAGCCAGGCGCGCAGCGTGCAGGATGCCGGCCTGCTGATCTGGGTCGGCCCGGAACTGACCCCCTGGCTCGAGCGCGCGGCCACGAGCCTTTCCCCACAGGCCGAGATGCTGACCCTGCTGCACCTGCCCGCCACCCATCGCCGGGACTATGCCGGCGATGAGCATGAGCATGAGCATGAGCATGAGCATGAGCATGAGCATGAGGATCATGACCACGGCCATGCCGGGGAACAGGGGCATGAAGGCCACGACCACAGCGGCACCGACCCCCATGCCTGGCTGGACCCGGCGAACGGACAAGCCTGGCTCGCCGCCATCGCCGAGACCCTGTCCCGGCGCGACCCCGAGAACGCCGCCACCTATGCCGCCAATGCCGCCAGGGCCGCCGAGGAAATCGCCGCGCTGGACGCCGAGTTGCAGGCCACGCTGTCCCCCGCCCAGGGCAAGCGCTTCGTCGTCTTCCACGACGCCTATGGCTATTTCACCGAGCATTACCGGCTGGAGCCGGCGATCGCGGTCAGCCTGGGCGATGCCTCGACGCCCTCGGCCGCGCGGCTCCAGGCGATTCGCGCCGAGATCGCCGAGAATGGCGCCATCTGCGCCTTCCCCGAGGCGAATCACGACCCGAAACTGATCGCCGCGGTGATCGAAGGCAGCGAGATTCGCCAGGGCACCGCACTCGACCCCGAGGGCACCGGCGCCACCCCCGGCGCCGGGCTTTACGCCGAAACCCTGCGCGGCATGGCCTCGGCCCTGGCCGATTGCCTGGGCACGGGCTGAAATCTGCCGGAAAATAAGGGACAAGGAACAGGCGGGCCTCGAAAGGGTCCGCCTTTTTCGTTGCAAATCGGCAGGTTATGGGAAACACAATTCCCGACTATTTTCCTTTGACATCCCTTAGGAAATTTGTCAGGTTACGATCACCGCGACAGAAACGAGGAACTGGACATGACCGCGACCCGCCCCGCCGAATTCACGCGTCCCGGCGTGACCGCCCTGCAACGACTTCCCGAATATGACGCCGAATTGCTGACCGCCGGTGGCAATCAGGCGCTGATCGTGCTGGGCGACCAGGTGTACAACCTGCGCATCACCCGCGCCGGCAAGCTGATCCTGACCAAGTAAGCCGCACCCGAGGGACCGGCCCCTGCAGGCGGGCCTTCTCTCCGCATTCCGCGATGCAGCGGGCCGTGATCGGCCCGGCGTTCCGCAATGCTGCATGATGCAAGCCGGCGCGACCAACCGCACCGGCCATTCCCAAGACGGCGCGATCAGCCGCGCCGCGGGCCTCTTCCCTCTGGTCGCGCTCCCTTTCCGGGGGCGCGACTGGTTTTGGGGGCACCGGGTTTCGCACCAGGTTTCGCGCCGGGCTTGCCGGTCTGGAACGCGCGGGCGGGCTTGCCCTGGCCCTTGGGCTTGAAGCCCGCCTCGCCGTGCGGCTTGAAGCTGCGCTCGCCCTCGGCGGCTTTCGCGCCGCCCTTGAAACCGGGCTGACCACCGCGCGGACCCTTGCCGAAGGGCTTGGCATCGCGCGCGGGCTTGCCTTCGCCCTCCGGGCGGCGGGCAAAGGGCTTGCGCTCGCCATCCTCGCGCTTGGCGAAGGGCTTGCGGCCTCCGTCCTCGCGCTTGGCAAAGGGCCGCGCGCCATCCTCGCGCCGGGCGAAGGGCTTGCGTTCACCATCCTCACGGCGGACAAAGGGCTTACGCTCGCCATCCTCGCGGCGGACAAAGGGCTTACGCTCGCCATCCTCGCGTGGCTTGCGCGGGCGGGCGTCACCCTCGGCCCGCTTGGCGAAAGGCTTGCGCTCACCGTCTTCACGGCGCGCAAAGGGCTTGCGTTCCCCATCCTCGCGTGGCTTGCGCGGGCGGGCGTCGCCCTCGGCGCGCTTGGCGAAAGGCTTGCGCTCACCGTCTTCACGACGGGCAAAGGGCTTGCGTTCCCCATCCTCGCGGCGGGCAAAGGGCCTGCGCTCGCCATCCTCGCGCGGCTTGCGCGGGCGGTCATCGCCCTCGGCCGCGCCGCGTTCGCGGAAGCTGCGCGGCTTTTCCTCGGCCTCGCCGGTCAAGAGCCCGCCCAGCTGGTCGCGCAGCACCTTGCGCTTGACCTCGCGCACCTCGTTTTCCTCCAGCCCGGTCAGCTTGAACGGGCCATAGCCGATGCGGATCAGCCGATTCACGATCAGCCCGACATGGGCCATGGCACGGCGGATCTCGCGGTTGCGGCCCTCGCGGATGCCGACGGTCAGCCAGGCATTGGCGCCCTGCTGGCTGTCCAGGCTGATCTCCATCGGCGCGAATTCCTCGCCCTCGATGGTGACGCCGCGGCGCAGCGGCGCAAAGGTCAGGTCGTTCGGCTGGCCGTTCACCCGCACGCGATAGCGGCGCAGCCAGCCGGTGGTCGGCAGCTCCAGCCGGCGCTTCAACTCGCCGTCATTGGTCAGCAGCAGCAACCCTTCGGAATTCAGGTCCAGCCGCCCCACGGTCATCACCCGCGGCAGGTCGCGCGGCAGGGCGTCGAACACCGTCTGCCGCCCCTTTTCGTCCGAGGCCGAGGTCACCAGGCCGATGGGCTTGTAGTAAAGCCACAGCCGCGTCTCCTGCGGCTCTTCCAGCGGCTTGCCGTCGACGCGGATCCTGTCCGAGGGCATCACGTCCAGCGCCGGGCTGTCGATCTTTTGCCCGTTCACCGTCACGCGGCCTTCCAGGATCATCCGCTCGGCCTCGCGGCGAGAGGCGGCGCCGGCGCGCGCCATCACCTTGGCGATGCGCTCTGCCTTGGCGGCGGGTTTCGGGGCGGATTCGGGCGTGTCGGTCATGGCGATCTCCTGCGCATCTCTGCGGTGGCAAAGCGGTGCTTCTACGCTTAATGCCGCAGGATGGAAAGCAGTTCTTGCGCAAGCGACAGGCGCGGGCGAAAAGCGCGCATGGATTTTGCCTCGCACATGCCCGCAGCCCTGGACCAAGCCCGCGCCGCCGCAAGGCGCGGCGAGGTGCCGGTGGGCGCGGTGCTGACCGGCGCCGACGGCCAGGTGCTGGCCCAGGCCGGCAACCGCACGCGCGAGCTGCGCGACCCCACCGCCCATGCCGAGATCCTGGCGATCCGCGCCGCCTGCGCCGCCCTGGGTTCGGAACGCCTGCCCGGCGCGCGGCTCTGGGTCACGCTCGAGCCCTGCCCGATGTGCGCCGCCGCCATCTCGGCCGCGCGGATCGCGGTGCTCTATTACGGCGCCGAGGATTCGCGCATGGGCGGCGTGCGCCATGGCGCGCGGGTCTTCGACCATCCGCAATGCCATCACCGGCCAGAGATCATCGACGGCATTTCGGCAGAAGAATCGCGGCGACTGCTGCAAGACTTCTTTCGCGAACGTCGGTGAGATGAGAAAAGCCGCGTCATGAAACCGTCGCGAAGGGTGCTTGCGCTGCACCGCAGCATGGATAGGATGCCCACCGGGCGAACATGGGGGGACTGATGTTCCGAAAGATCTTGGTAGCGAACCGTGGTGAGATAGCGATCCGCGTGATGCGGGCTGCGAACGAGTTGGGCAAGAAGACGGTCGCGGTCTATGCCGAGGAAGACAAGCTGAGCCTGCACCGCT
>NZ_JRKO01000022.1 GCF_000763885.1 Paracoccus versutus
CGGGGGGGTGCTGTGGGGGGGCGGGGTCTGGTCGGCAGCAGGCCCCGCGGCGGCGGGTGTGGTGGCGGGTGCGGTTTCCCCCCCGGCGGCGGGGGGGTCGGTGATCTCGTCCACTGGACCCGGCACCTGGCCGGGGATCTCGGGATCGCTGGTCTCGTCGTTGAACCACCAGAGAAACCCCGCCAGCGCGATCAGCACGGCCGCGAGGATGCCGATGATTGGGACGAGGTGGTGGCGTCTTTGCCTTTCCAGGTCGGTGCGGGGTGCGGACATTGCAAAGCTCCTGTGCTGGTGTCGGACAGGCCCTAGACGGGACCCATTGGCGCGGCCGCCCCGTCGGGCGGCCTTCCGCGGGGTCCCCCTCGGGCGTGCTTGGGGACGGCCATGGAAAGGAAACACCCGCCGCCCCCGGCTTGTTCCCCTAGGCCGCGGCCCAGGCGTCCAGAACCTCGCCCAGCGGTGCGGTCTCGACCTGCTGCGAGAACCGCGTGCGGTAGAGCGTCATCGCCGCGTCATGGCCTTGGTCGGTCGAGGAACAGACCGCATCGCCCACCAGCACCACCCGGTAGCCCAGGTCGACCGCGCCCATCACCGTGCCCAGCACGCAGACGTCGGTCTCGCCGCCGGTGATCACCAGCGTGGTGATCCCGGCGCGGCGCAGCCAGCGGTGCAGCCGCCCGTCGTGCCAGGGCGAATAGACCGGCTTGTCGACCACCCTGGCCGGCGGCACATGCCGCGCCAGCTCGGGCAGCAGCTCGAGCCATGTCCGGTCCAGCCGCTCGCGCAGCATCTCGGGCCATTGCGCGTAATAGCGCGCCCAAGCGCCGGACGCCGCCCCGAGCCGCTCGGGCGGGATGAAGCGGGTGAAGACGGTGTGCTGCGGCCGCGCTTCGACCAGCGTCGCAACCGCCGGCCGAACCTGCTCGATCCACGGCACCGCCCAGGCAGAGCCGGGCCCGAACAGCCGCTGCATGTCGACGCAAAGATGAACCGTCGCCGCCGGAAGGCGGCCGAAGCGAAGGGTTTCTGCCATGGCGCCGGGGGTCTTGATGATCGGGACGTTCCATGCAGAACCGGGCAGCGCCGCAATCGTTCCGTGTCAGGGCCTGGGGCGGGCGAGTTTTTCCGGGAACATTCCCGCGCCCGGCCGGTTGGGTGGCGCATGATTTCGTGCGGCGGGCCGCGATCGCGGCCGGCACGAGCCGGCGCCGGTCATTTTCCCCGGCGCCGCGTGCCAGGATGGGAAACCGCCGGACAATGTCCCGCGTTGCGCTATTTTGCGTCGGACGGGGACGGGCATACCGGATGGGGCGGCAGCAGCGCGACGGAGGGGCGATGGACGGATCGGTGCATTTTCTGGATGGCGGCGGCGAGATGGGCAGGGCGATCCGCGACCATGACTGGTCCGGCAACGCGCTTGGCCCGCCCGACGGCTGGCCCTCGGCGCTGAAGATCGCGCTGGGGATGGCGCTGAACTCGAAATTCCCGAAATGCATCGTCTGGGGTCCGGGGCTGATCACCCTGCACAACGACGCCTTTCGCCCGATCCTGGGCGACAAGGGCAACGTGCTGGGCCGGTCCTTCGCCGAGGTCTGGAGCGAGGCTTGGGAGGAGATCGGCCCCCTCGCCGAGCGCGCCTATGCCGGCGAGGCGACCTTCATCGAGGATTTTCCGCTGGTCATCGACCGCTACGGCTATCCCGAGCAATGCCATTTCACCTTTTGCTACAGCCCGATCCGCGACGAGAACGGGGTGGTGCGCGGCATGATCGACACGGTGATCGAGACCACCGGCAAGGTCGAGGCCACCCGCCAGCTGCGGCTGGTGAACGGCGAGCTGGGCCACCGGATCAAGAACACGCTGACCGTGGTCTCGGCCATCGTCAACCAGACGCTGCTGAGCCATGACGGCCCCGAGGCGCGCGAGATCCTGCGCCAGCGCATCGGTGCCCTGGCCCAGGCGCAGACGCTGCTGACCGATTCCAGCGCGCTGGATGCCGAAATCGGCCAGGTGGTCCGGCAGGCGCTGACGCCGTTTCGCACCGGGCAGCGGCGCTTCCGCATCGCCGGCCCGCCGGTGCGGCTGTCGGCCAGGCAGGCGCTGACCCTGGCGCTGGCCATCAACGAACTGGCGACCAACGCGCTGAAATACGGCGCGCTGTCGGTCCCGCAGGGCGCGGTGGACCTGGGCTGGACCGGCGGGCGGCCGGGCAGCGACGACCCGTTCCGGCTGCTCTGGGCGGAATCGGGCGGCCCGCCCGTCGCCTCCCATGCCGGCAAGGGCTTCGGCTCGCTCATCATCGAGGAGGCGCTGGCCCAGGACTTCATGGGCGAAAGCGTGATCCGCCACGAGCCCGAGGGGCTGCGCTGCGAATTGCACAGCCGCATGAGCCACCTGGGCGCGGGCGAGGGCGAGGGTGCGCCGGGCTGATCCCGGCGCCGCTGGCCTATTCGATCACCGCGCAGGCCAGCCGGTCGCCGGCGCCGCCGGTGGGCTGGGTCTGGTAGTCGTCGGGGCCGGCATGGATCATCAGCGCCCGGCCCTTGATCGCATTGTCGCCCTCGGCCAGCGTCACCAGCGGGTTGAAGACCTGCGCCCGCGCCGTGCCCTCGGCATCGACCCAGATATTGGGCATGTCGCCGGCATGGGGGCCGCCCTCGGCCAGCACGCCATGCGGGGCTTGCGAGGGGTTGAAGTGGCCGCCCGCCGATTCATGGCCGGTGGCGTGGTCGCAGCTGCCGGTTTCGTGGACGTGGAAGGCGACCCATTGGCTGGCCGGCAGCCCGGTCGCCTCGACCTCGATCAGCACGCCGGTCGGCGTCGCCGTCAGCGCCGCGGTTCCGGCCTCTTGCCCCTCGGTGTCAAGGAAAACCGCCTTGGCATCCTGGGCATGGGCCGAAAGCGGCATCAGGGCGAGGCCGAGGGCCAGAAGATATTTGGGCATTGCTGTTTCTCCCAGTGCTGCATGTCGGCGGGGGAACCCCCGGCCCGCGGGCTTTGTTCCCGCGAGCCGGGGAAATCCGCCGCCAGGCCGGATCACAGGCCGCGGCGGAACTCTTCGACCAGCCAGGCGACGATGCTGCGAAAGGCTTCCTGCGGCGTGGCGCCGGCGGCCATGGCCGAGGCGAACAGCGCCCGCTGCCGCTCGGCCGCGCTGCCGCGGGCGATCATGTCGCGCAGCCCGGCCACCGCGGGCTGGCTGTCCAGCGCATCGGCATCCTCGGCGATGGCGGCAAGCCAGCCCTCGGCGATCTCGTCGAAGGGAAGGATGCGGCGGGTGCCGAAGTCGATCAGCCCCTCCGTCAGCCCATAGCGGGTCGCGCGCCAGCGGTTCTCGCCCAGCAGGAAGTTGTCGTATTGCCGCCAGCGCAGGTTCTGCCGCGACAGCCGCCACAACATGCGCAGCGTCGCCTGCACCAGCGCGACCAGGGTGATCGTGTCATCCAGCCGGGGGCAGGCGTCGCAGATCCGGGTCTCGAGCGTGGGAAAGCGCGCCGAGGGGCGCAGATCCCACCAGATCTTGCTGGCATCGCCGATGATCCCGGTCTCGGTCAGCGCCGCGACCGAGCGGTCGTATTCGGCCCAGCTGCCCAGCCGCGGCGGCAGGCCGGTGCGGGGATAGCCGGCAAAGACCGTGGTGCGATACGAGGCGAGCAGCGTATCCTCGCCCAGCCAGAACGGGCTCGAGGCCGAAAGCGCCAGCAGATGCGGCAGGAACCACGAGAACTGGTTCATCAGGTCGATGCGCATGTCCTGGTCGGGGATGCCGACATGGACATGCATGCCGCAGATCAGCATGCGCCGGGACACCCCGCCCATTTCTTGCGAAAGCTGGTTGTAGCGGTCCTTGTCGGTATGGTCCTGGCTGCGCCAGTCCGCGACCGGATGGCAGGCGACGGAAATCGGCGCCAGGCCGAATTCGGCGGCATGGCGGGCGATGCTGCCACGCAGCCGGGCCAGATGATCGCGCGCCTCGCGCACATCGGCGGCGACGGGGGTGCCGATCTCGATCTGGCAGCGCAGGAACTCGGGGCCGACCTGGTCGGCCAACTCGGCCTTGCAGGCGGCCATCAGCGCATCGGGTGCCTCGCGCACGTCGCCGGTTTCAACATCGACCAGCAGGTATTCCTCTTCGACGCCCAGCGAGAATTCGGGCTCGTCGGCCATGTGCTGTCCCTTTCGTCAGATGCCGCCTTCAGGCCGAACCCCAAGCGGGCGGCGGTTGTTCCCGCCACCGATGCCGGCGGATGGTCTCGCAGGGCAGGGGGCTTTCAGCCCTCGGCCTGGTCCGCTGGCTTGCCGCTGCGCTTGCGATGCCGGCTTTCCTGGTTTTCGCCCCTGGGCGTGGGATCGCCGTCCTCCTTGGCCTCGGCCCGCGGCTTGGGGGACTCGGCGATCTCCTGGTGCGGGTGCTTGGCCGCGTCCAGATAGGGGCGGGGGTCGAAATCCTTGCCGGCGTTGCTGGTATCCACGCGCTTTTCGATGATCTGCCGCTGCTGCTGGCGGGTCTTCTTGCCGATCATGTCCGGTCTCCTTTTCCTCCGGCTGGCTATTTGTTCTCGCGGCCGCGCTGGCGGGGGTCTATGCCGCCCTGCGGGGTGGTGTCGTTCAGCACGTCGCCTTCGAAGGTGTTCTCGCCGCCGATCTCGGGGTCCTTGCGACCGGCGCCCTTGGAGCGGCCGATGCCCGGATCGTGCCGCAGGTCCGCGTCCGAGGGCTGGCTGGGCTTGGGTTGCTTGTCGGTCATGTCGGTGTTCCTTGCTGAAGGATTTCCGGGAAAGAAGGCGGACAACCGCCAAGCCCGGACAATGTTCCAGGCCGGGCGGGCCGCCGCCGCAAGCGCCGCCGGATTGGGCAGGACGGCCATTTTCCGCCCAGGGGTTTGCGCTTGCGCGTTGACTCTGCAAGCACGCCCGAGGGCACCGCTCAGGACATGAGGAGTTGAGCATGCCACATGAAACCGTTTTCGCCTCCGCCCTGGTGTTCGGCGTCATCGCCAGCGCCAGCATCGCGGCCGCGTCGGTGCTGACCATGCAGTCCATGGGGCTGTGGGTCGGACCGCCCCGATTCTAGCGGGGCGCCTGCCTGCCGCGATGCCCAGGCGTTGCGGCAGGCTGGGGTTGCTGGCCCGCAGGAACCGCGTTCCTCCGAAACCGCTATGGGTCTGGTTATGTGCCCCCCGTCGAGGACGGCGCCGGTCGATCCGCGAGACAGGAGGATGACAAGGCAGATCGTTTGAGGGATGAAGAGCGCAACCGCCGCGACCGAAACCATTCCGATCGCGAGGATTGGCGCGGCGCCTATGGCCGCGACGACGACCACGACCCGGCTATGGCGATTATGGGCGCGGGGCCATGGCGCCGGGGATTTCCGGTGGGATGACGGCCATGGCCGGGTGGCCTTGGCGATTATCGCTGCGGCTACCGGGACGATGACGGCTGGCGCGACGGCCGGGATTGGGACTGGATGGACCCCGCCGGGGACGACGCGGCGTCCTGCTTCGGCCCGGAGGAGGCCGAGCGCCGCCGGCAGGACGCGTAGCGCGACCATGACGAGTGCCGCCGCGGCTGTCGCTGTGCGGACGACCGAATCGGCGAGGGCAGGTGCGCCCGCTATCGCGACGGCTGGCCTTGCGCCGGGTCCGGCGGCGGGCCGGGCCGATGCCCCCTAGAAGGAGTTGCTGAGGCCCAGGTAGAGCCGCCGCCCCTCCACCATGCTTTCGTCCGGCACCACGTTGGCGACGTTGTAAAGGCCGATGGCGCCGGTCACGCCTTCGCGCAGGCGGTAGTCCAGTCCCAGATCGACGACCAGATGCGCCCGCAGCCCGGCGGTGCGGCCAAGCGCCTGCGAGGTGCTGCGATAGCGGGCGCGGGCCCAGAGGTTCAGCGCCTCGTCCGGCTGCCAGTCCAGCGCCAGGTTCAGCATGTGCCGGGGCAGGTTGTGAAAGGGCTGCCCGGCGTTGCGGCCGCTGGCGATGCGGGAATCCGACCAGGTGTAATTCGCCGACACCGTCGCATCCCCCAGCGGGATGTCCAGCGTCAGTTCGACCCCGCGCAGCCGGGCTTCGTCCTGGTTGCGGTATTGCGTGACCGCCACGTAATGCGCGCCGTTCAGCACGCAGGCCGGGGCCTGACCGGCGGGCGTGCGGCACAGGTCCACCCGGCCGATGCGGTCGCGAAACCGCGTGTAGAAGGCGGTCGCCCCGAACTGGAGGCCGGTTTGCCCCTCCCACACCAGGCCCAGTTCGTAATTGCTGCTCCGCTCGGGCTTCAGGGCGCTGTTGCCGCGGTCGCGCGAGCGGCCGTCGCCGCCCGACGGCTCCCACACCCCGTCGTCGGCCTGTTTCAGCGCCGGCACCCGGTAGCCGCTGCCGAACCCGCCCTTGATGGTCAGGCCGGGCAGGGGGCGCCAGACCGCATAGGCCCTGGGCGTCAGCTGCGCGCCGTATCTCTGGTTGCGGTCGTGGCGCAGGCCCAGCGTCAGGGTCAGGTCGGGCGACAGCGCCAGCCTGCCCTCGGCGTAAAGCGCCTGGTGCCAGCGGCCGGGATCGGTGACGGCGGAATCGGGCAGGCGGCCGGGGTCGTGCCGGGTGCGCTCGTGGCGATGCTCGAACCCGAAGGTCAGGTGATGCCGCCCCCAGGGCTGGGTCGAGCGGGTGCCGAAGGTCAGCGCCTCGTGCCCGCTGCGATTGCCGGCATCGAAATCCGTGGTCTCGCGGAACAGGAAGGAAACCGTCTCGGCCTCGTCGCCGCGGCGCAGGCGGTGGGTCAGGCTGGTGCCCCGGTCGCGAATCACGGTCGGGGCCGGGGCTGCGGGCCCGCCCTCGTCCAGCCGCAGGCGGCTGCCCCACAGGTCCAGCTCCAGCGACTGGTCCGGCGCCGGGGTCCAGCCCAGCCTGCCGCCCAGGTTGGCCCGCCGCCCGGAGGACGAAGGCGCGACGGCCCCGTCCTGGCGATGGCGCGAGCCGTAGAGCATCAGCCCCAGCCGGTCGCGGACCAGCGGCCCGCCCAGCATGAAGCGCGCCTCGTTCGTCCCGCCGGGGCCGATGTCATGCGTCAGGCCAAGGTCCAGCCTGCCCGTCCAGGCGTCGGGCACCGGCCGGGTGATGACGTTGACGACGCCGCCCGAGGCCGCCGATCCGTAAAGCGCCGACATCGGGCCCCGGATCACCTCGATCCGGTCGATGGCGGGGACGGGGGGCAGAAAGCCGGCCTTGGCGCCCACGCCGCGCCCGTTATAGGCGGCCTCCTCGGAGGCGCTGAGCGGCTTGCCGTCAATCATGAACAGCACATAGGGCTGCCCCATGCCGCGCAGGGTGATCGGGGTGCCGCCGTCGCGGCCCGGCGCGCCGACGAACAGGCCCGGCACGTCACGCAGCGCCTCGGCCAGGGTCGGGCCGGGGCGGCGGGCCAGCTCCCCGGCCCCGACCACGGTCATCGTCGCGGGCGCATCGGCCAGCTGCTGGGGATAGCCGGTCGCCGTGACCACGACGGTCTTCAGCGTGACCGTGGGCGCGGCCTCATCCGCCGGCGCCGGCAGTTCGACGACCAGGCTGCCCTGCGCGGTAAAGCGATGCCGGCCCCGCCCCGCGGGCAGCACGCTGCGCAGGGCCGCGTCCAGCGTCATGCGCCCGGAAAGCGGCGGGGCCACCAGGGCCGCGCCATCCCCCTCGACCAGCACGGAGAGGCCCGCGACCTGCCCGATGCGGTTGAGCGTCCGCGCCAGCGGCTGCGCGGGAATGTCGAAGTCGTATTCCGCCGCCGCGGCTTGCCCGGCCGCCGCGACGGCCGGCGCGGGCGCGGCGGCGCAGCCCAGCGACAGCAGGACGGCCAGCCCGAGCAGCGAGACCCCGTATCGAGACAAGAGCGGCGACATCGTTCCTTCCGTGCGAGGGGCCGGCCGAATGCCGCCCCACACATGCTCGACGCATGAGCCGGCGGCACGCTGAACCCGCGGTTTCGTTTTTCAGGCGCTGGCGGAAGGGCTGGCGGAAACGGGCAAGGGCGGCGCGCCCCGGCCCGGAATGCAGGGCTACATCAGCAGGCTGCCGCCGGGCAGGGGCAGGATGCGGAAACCCACGGCCTCGGCAAGCGCCTCGAGTTCGCCCCTGGGGTCGGCCAGGCTGATGCTGCCGGTGATCGGCCGCCGGGCCAGCGTCTCGCTGGCGAAAAGGATCGCGCCCGCGCCGTGGCGTTGCAGGACACCGGCGACCTCGCGCAGGCTGGCGTCGTAGAAGGTGAAGCGGCCCTCGCGCCAGGACAGCGCGTCGGGCACGTCGACCCGCTGCACCAGCGGGCGGGCGCCGGGCTGCGCGGGGATGCGGGCCTGCTGCCCCGGTTCCAGCATCGCCAGGCTTTGTCCCTGCGGGTCCAGGATCTCGACGCGGCCCTCTTCCAGCGTGACCAGCATGCAGCCGCCGCAATCGCGCACCTCGAAGCGGGTGCCATGCACGCGCACCTCGTTCCCGCCCAGCCGGACCGAGAAGGGGCGCCCGTCCCGCTGGACATCGAAGAAGGCGGCGCCGGAGCGCAGGGTCACGCGGCGGGTGGCACCATCCTCGGCATAGTCCAGCGCCGAGCCGCCGTCGAGCAGGGTCCGGCTGCCGTCCGGCAACGCCAGATCCTGCGCGGGACCGGGCCGGGCGACGTGATCGGCCAGCAGCCGCAGCCGCAGGTCGGGCCGCGCCAGGTCCAGCCACAGCGCGGCCATGGCGCAGGCGCCAAGCGCGAGTCCCGCGGCAAGGGGGCGGAACCAGCCCCGGCCCGTCCCTGACGGACGCTGGCCCGCCGGCCGGATGGGCTGCGTCCCGGCCATGACCGTGCCGCCGACCTCGCCGGCGATCTGCCAGGCCAGGCGCGCGTCGGCAAAGGCGCGTGCCCGGTCCTTGCCGCCCCCGAGCCAGCGGCGAAAGGCCGGGTCGTGTTCCAGCGCGGGATCGGCCACGATCCGCACCACCCAATCCGCAGCCTCTGCCCGGAGTCGTTCCTGCGGATCGGGTCGTGGCAGCAAGGGGGTGGCCCTCATTCGTTGCGAAGATCTTCCAGGGCCTGCGCGCAGCGGGCCACGGCCTTGGCCATGTGTTTTGCCACGTTCCGTTCGGACATGCCACAGATCGCGGCGATTTCCTGGAAGCTCAGCCCCTGGGCGCGGTTCATCAGGAAAAGCCGGCGGGTGGTCTCGGGCAGGTCGGCGATGGCCCTGCGCACCGCATCGCCCGATTGCTGCGCCGAAAGCGCGTCGAAGGCCGGATCCTGCGCCGGCAAGGGGGCCTCGGCCCCGGCCGCATGGGTGCAGCGCACCTTTTCGCGGCGCAGGTGGTCGATGGCGACATTGCGGGCCGAGCGGGTCACGAAGGCGGCGGGATTGCCGCGCAGCTCGCCCGCCCGTTCCCAGAAGCGCAGGAAGACGTCATGCACCAGATCCCGCGCGATGCTGCGGTTGCCGATGCGCCGCGCGATCTGGCGTTCCAGCCGCGCGCCCTCGTCGCGGTAAAGCCGGCCAACCTTGTCACTGTCGCAGGAAGACATCGCAGCAGCCAAACATCCGCATCGGGGTCCGCATCGGGGCAGGAAGAGCGTTCTGGCGAAATGCGCGCGGCGCATCGGCTGACCGGGGCGAGATTAGGCCGCGGCGGGACGGGCTGTCCACCCCTCTGGCCGGCGCCCGGCGGGCCGTTGTTGCAGTTCCGATACAGTCGCGCCGGGAAAGCCGACAAAAAAACTCTGCGATCGGGTTCAGTATCCGCCGCCCTGGTGCGTGAAGCCCTCGTAACAAGGCCGAACGCCGAACAGGAAAGAGGGACCGAACCGATGAGAGGATTGAAGAACACCACGGCCGATATGCTGGGCCGGCTGCCGTTGTGGCTGGCGGTGACGGGGGCGGCGGCCCTGCCCGCTGCGCCGGCGCTGGCACAGGCGACGGCCGAGGACGAGCAGGCGGTGGTGCAGCTCGACACCGTGGTCGTGACCGCGACCGGCCAGGCCCAGGCCCTGCCGGACGCCCCCGCGACGGTGACGGTGATCGACGGTGAAGAGATCAACTCGAAACCCTATGCCACCGTGGCCGATGTGCTGAAGAACGTGCCGGGCGTGATCGTCAGCGCGCCCTCGGGGCGGTCCGGGGCCGAGACCATCTCGATCCGCGGCCTGGGCGAGAGCTATGTGCTGACCCTGGTCGACGGCAAGCCCATCGGCAACTCGCAGGAGGCGACCTACAACGGTTTCGGCTCGGGGCTGGCGATGTCCTATCTGCCGCCGCCTTCGGCCATCGAACGCATCGAGGTGATCCGCGGCCCGATGTCCTCGCTTTACGGCTCGGCCGCCTCGGGCGGGGTGATCAACATCATCACCAAGCCGATCTCGGATGTCTGGTCGGGCTCGCTGACGCTGGGCAGCAGCCATTACAAGCACGGCGGTGCCGGCGATGCCAACGAGGGGCGGTTCTATCTCAGCGGGCCGCTGGTCCAGGACCGGCTGGGGCTGGCGCTGTTCGGCTCGCGCCATGACCGCAGCAAGGACGAGATGGCCGTCGCGGGCCGCGGCGGCAGCGTCAGCTACCAGTCCCAGGACATCGAGCGCAAGTCGCTGGGCGCCCGCCTGACCTGGAAGATCGACGAGACGCAGAACCTGGATTTCGAGACGGTCTATAGCGCACAGGACACCATCTCGACCCCGCAGGGCGGCGGGACGCCCGGCGGCGTCAGCGTCAAGCGCATGAACTACGGCCTGTCGCACGAGATCACCTGGGGCGACGACTATCGCACCGACAGCTTCCTGACGCTGGAGGATGTCGATTTCGAGAACGGCTCGAACGTCTCGGGCTACGAGATGTTGAACCTGAACACCCGGACCAGCATGAGCCTGGGCCGCCACGACCTGACCTTTGGCGCCGACTGGCGGGACGAGACCACCCGCCACGACCCCGACCGGGTCAGCGTCGATCCCGAGATGACCCGCTGGCAATGGGCGCTGTTCGCCGAGGACAACTTCCACCTGCGCGACGACCTGACCCTGACGCTGGGCCTGCGCTACGACCATAACGAACGCTACGGCTCGCAGGTCACGCCGCGGGTCTATGCGGTCTGGCACGCCAACCCCTCGCTGACGCTGAAGGGCGGGGTCAGCGGCGGCTACAAGACGCCGACGCTGAAACAGGCCGACAGCAACATCTTCGAGCCCTCGGGCGGCGACGGCCGGGCGCGCGACCAGGGCAACACCGCCCTGAAGCCCGAGGAAAGCACCAACTATGAAATCGGCGCGATCTGGGAGACGGCGGGCGGCGTGCAGCTGGGGCTGACCGCCTATCACACCCGGTTCAAGAACAAGATCACCACCGAGCAGATCTGCGCCCATGACACGCCGGTTCCGGGCCTGCCGACGGATTGCGGCATGAACAGCCCGACCGATCCGATCAAGTGGATCAACCAATACGTCAACCGCGACGCCGCCGAGCTGAACGGGGTCGAGGCCACGGTGGACTTCACCCTGCGCAACGTCGATGTCTCGTTCAACTATACCTATGCCGACAGCAAGATCACCAAGGGCGACGCCGTCGGCACCGCCTTCAACAACAGCCCGCTGCATGTGGCGAACCTTGGCCTCGACTGGCAGGCCACGGATGCGCTGTCCTTGTGGAGCAACGTCCAGTATCGCAGCGCCACCACCGATACCGGCAGCGGTTATATCCGCGAGCATGCGATCGTCGACCTGGGCGCCGACTATCACTTCAACGACCACGTGATGGGCAGCCTGGCCATCTACAACGTCGATGACAAGACCTTCGACAATACCGGCTACAACGACGGCCGCCGGTTCTACATGGGCCTGACCAGCACCTTCTGAACCACCGGAACCCCCCTCCGGCCGCCGCAGCGGCGGCCGGATCATGCCAATCGCAACTTCAGGAGCCGACATGGCTTTTCCCCTTCGCAATGCAGGCCGGGCGCTGACCCTGGCCGCGTTTTTCGCCTCGGCCTCGGGGCTGAGCGCGGAAACCGCTTTCGACACGCCCGCGGATTTCGCCGGCCGCGTCATGTTCTCGGGCCCCGAGCGCGGCGCGATCCATGCCGGCGGCAAGGTCGAGGTCAGCGGCTCGGGCTTTGCCCCGCAGCAGCAGGTCAGCCTGCAACGCGGCAAGACGCTGCTGTCGCCGCAGGACATGCAGGCCGATGCCGAGGGCGGCTTCAGCTTTGCCTTCGACCTGCCCCAGGACGCGGCGGTCGGCCTGCATCCGGTCGTCGTCCAGACCGAAGGCCCGGACACCGCTGGCGTGGCCGAGCTGAAGGTCTCGCCCCAGGTGCCGCTTGCCGGGGCCGAGGGCTATGATATCCGCTCGGCCAAGGTGGGGCCCGGCGTCTACCAGGTCGCCCATAGCGCGCAGAACGGCACGGTTTTCGTGGCCTCCGCCGTGGGCCGGCCGCCCGAGGGCACGTCCAGCATCGCCAAGCTGGACGCCGGCACGCTGGAGGTTCTGGCCGAGGTCAATCCCGGCGATTTCGGCGCCTTCGGCATCGCCGTGGACGATGCGAACGGCACCCTATGGGTCACGAACACCCGCCAGGACGCGGTCGCGGTCTATGCCCAGGACGACCTGTCGCTGGTCAGGCAGTTCGAGGCGGGCTCGGTCGAAAAGCCGCGCGACGTGGTGATCGACGCCGCGCGCGGCCGCGCCTATGTCAGCACCCATCGCAGCCGGATCGAGGCCTTCGACACCAAGACGCTGGAAAAGCTCGACGGGTTCGAGCTGCAATCCGCAGAGCGCGGCGGGCAGTTCGCCACCATGAGCCTGGCGCTGGATGAAAAGGCCGGCCGGCTTTACACCGTTTCGCTGCGCACGCCGGAACTGGCGCGCATCGACCTGGGCTCGGGCGAGGTGAAGATCCTGGCGCTACCGGGCGCCAAGACCCCCTCGGGCGTGGATTTCGATCCGGCGACCGGGCGGGTCTTCGTGGCCTCGCAGGGCAGCGACAACGTGATCGCGATCGACGGCGAAAGCGGCGCGGTGCTGTTCGACACGCCGGTCGGCGCGGGCACGCTGAACGTCGCCTTCGACGCCGCAAGCGGGCGGCTGTTCGTGGCCAACCGCGCCTCGGACACGATCACGGTCCTCGATGCCGCCACGGGCGAGATCAAGGCCAACCTGGATGGCGGCTCCTTCCCCAACCACCTGGTCGTCGCCCCGGAAGGCACGGTGTTCTCGGTCAACAAGGCGCGCGGCAAGGACGATCCCGAAGGCGACCGCCTGACCCGCATCGCGCCCAAGGCGTGACCGCAAGGCGCGGTATCCCTGCCGCGCGCGGTCCCCGGTCTCTGCCCCGTCCCTCTGGGGGCAGAGACCGCCTCGTCCCGTCACCCAGTATCCCGGACCCCATCCATGCCCGCCAACGCCCAGCCCTTCGCCCGTTGCCAGCCCCCGTCCCGGCAGGGGTGCCATGTCTGAGCCCGTTTCCCGGCAGCGGCTCTCGGTCGCCTCGCGCAGCCTTGCCGCCATCCTGGGCGGCTACCTGGCCGCCAATCTCTTCGTGCCGGCCTTTGCCAGGCTGGTGCCGATGCCGCCGCGCGATGCCGCGCAGCTGGCGCTGATGCTGTCCTTCGTCGTCTTCGCCGCGGCCTCGGTCTGGGCCTTCGCCTGCCGCAGCGCCGCACGGGCCTGGGCGGGGATCCTGGGCGCCGCGGCGCTGTTTGCGCTGGTCGTCGCGGCCCTGCCGGGAGGTGGCGCATGAAGAACGGTTTTCGCCAGTCGATGGCCTGGCTGCATACCTGGACCGGGCTGCTGCTGGGCTGGCTGCTCTTTGCGATCTTCCTGACCGGCACCATCGCCTATTTCCGCAGCGAGGTGACCTATTGGATGCGCCCCGAACTGCACGGCTCGGTCCAGGGCGCCGACCCGGCCGGGCTTGCCCTGGCCCGCCTGGCCGAGGTCGCGCCGCAGGCGGCAAGCTGGAACATCACCCTGCCAGACGAGCGCAACCCGGTGCTGGCGCTGTCCTGGGCCAAGCCGGGCGAGCAGGCGGGACGGCGCGGCGGCGAGACCATGGTGATCGACGCCGCCACGGGCGCGACGCTTTCGCCGCGCCCGACGGCGGGGGGCGAGTTCCTCTATCGCTTTCATTTCGAGCTTTACGGCCTGCCGCGCAGCTTCGCGCGCTGGATCGTCGGCATCGCGACCATGGCGATGTTCGTCGCCATCATCAGCGGCGTCATCACCCATAAGAAGATCTTCAAGGAGTTCTTCACCTTCCGCCCCGGCAAGGGCCAGCGCTCCTGGCTGGACATCCACAACATGACCGCGGTGCTGGCGCTGCCCTATCATGTCATGATCACCTTTTCGGGGCTGGTGCTGTTCGCGGCGACGCTGATGCCCTTGGTGGTGGACCGCCCCGCGCCGCGCGGCCCGGCCCCGCAGGCATCCGCCGCCGTTGCCGCGTTACCCCCGCCGCGGGCGCTGCCGCAACTGGTCCCGCTGGCGCCGCTGCTGGCGCAGGCCGAGGCGGCCTGGGCCATGCCGGTCGGCCGGATCGGCATCGAAAAGCTCGACGGCCCCCGGCCCGAGATCGTCCTGGTCCCGCAACGCAACTCGGTGCTGACGGTGCAGAGCGGCTCGGGCGCGAACGGGGTCGAGCGGATGCGCTTCGACGGGCTGAGCGGGGCGCTGATCGAACAGACCGGCCGGCCGGAGGCCTCGGCCACGGCAAAGGTGAACCACGCGCTCGGCGCGCTGCATCGCGCCCGCTTTGCCGATACCGCGCTGCGCTGGCTGTTCTTCGTCGCCGGCCTGGCCGGGACCGTCATGGTGGGCAGCGGGCTGGTGCTGTGGGTGTCGAAACGCGCCGCCAGGCATTCCCGTGCCGAGCGCCAGCCCCGCGGGCTGTGGCTGGTCGAGCGGCTGAACATCGGCGGCATCGCCGGGCTCACGCTGGCCACGGCGGGCTATTTCTGGGCCAACCGGCTGATCCCGGCCGATGCGCCGGAACGCGCGCTGCTGGAGATCCGCGCCTTCTTCCTGATCTGGCTCGCCGCGGCGGTCTGGCCCTTCCTGCGCCCGCCCGCGAAAGCCTGGAGCGAGCAGCTTGGCCTTGCCGCCTTGCTGCTTCTGGCCCTGCCGCCGCTGAACGCGGCGACCGGCCCGTCCAGCCTGTTGCAGGCGATGGGGCAGGGGAACTGGGTGCTGGCCTCGGTCGATCTGATGGCGATCCTGTGCGGCCTTGCCTGCGCTCATGCCGCCTGGAGGGCCCGGCCCGGACGGGTGAAGGCACCGAAGCCACGCGCCCGTGTCCAGGCCAGCCAGGTTCCGGGAGAGTAGGATGCTGGTCTGGCTGTCCCTTGTCCTTTGCTACCTGGCGTTCCTTGCGCTGGCCCTGGCCATGCCGCGGCACCACGAGCAGCTGCGCGGCCGCAAGCCCGGCCGAGGGTTGGTCTGGCTGCTACGGATCACCGGCGCGGTGCTGTTGGGCCTGTCGGCCTGGCCCGCGCTGATCTGGTGGGGAAACCCCGCTGTCGCGGTTTCGTCCTGGCTGGGCATCCTGTCCGTGGCGGCCTTCGCGGTCGCGATGATGCTGACCTATGCCTCCGGCTGGTGGCGAACGACCCTGGCCGGGGCGGGGACCGCGGCAATCCTGCTGCTGGTCCTGCCGGTATTTTTGCATCCGTGACCTGCGTATCGGCATTCATGACCCGCGCGGTCGCCCGCCGCTCGGACCGCCCGTTTTGCTGGTAAGGCGGGGATAGAGCCGGGTTTCCTTGGCATTTCCCTGGTGGCCCGGCGCGCCATCCGCGCGGCCGCCGGCCCCGGCTCCTGCCCAGGCATCTGTCATCATTTGCACGCGGGCCCCAATAGCGGCAGTTTGCATTAGCAGGTGTCTAGCAGGCTGCTGAAAAAATCCGTGCGACAGGAGAGCTTGGGCCGGGAACCGGGAAATCCGCCTCAATTCTGCCGGAAATGCCCGGTTTTCAGGCCGATCTTCGCCGAATCCAGAACGAATTCCGCCACGACGCCCTGTCAGGGCCCTTTTTCCGCAGTCTGCTAGCGGTGTTGCTGGCGGCCGGGCGTGTCATGACCTGCCGCCGCTTCCGCGGGCTCACGCCCCCCGGCATTTCGAGGCGACCCGGACGTGCAGTTGCCTGGAACGCGGGCCCCGGTCGGCCTGATGAGCCTGGCTCAAGCCCGCCAGCGGGGTTCGCGCCCTCCGTCCTGACGAGGTAACCGGGCGGTCAGGCGGTCGTTGTCGTGGCAGGGGCGGCGACAAGACCTGATGCTGCTATGCCTTGATGCCGGCGGGCCCGTCGTCCTATAGCCGATATGGCGGAACCGTGCCGCCGCTTGTGTGCGGATGAAGGCCCGCACTTCGGTTTGCTTTACCGGGCGCCATCAAGGCGATCGTGAAGCAAGCCTTTTGTCGTGTCCGACGGCAAATATGGAAATACTGCGTTCCCCCGACGGCTATAGAATTTCGTTACCTCCGTGGAATTTCCTCCAATACCAAGGCGAACTGTCAGAACGTGTAAGTTTAAAGCAGCCTCCGGTCTGGCTTTGCCGCCATGAAACTGCCGGTTCACATTACAAGAAGCGGAAGAATTCATGCGGGTCGAATTGGTCCTAACGCTGCCTAGCGCGCTGCCTCTCGGTGCAAATCCGGCGGCTGGAATTGCGAGTAAAAGGTCATTTTCCTCGTATCCATGGCATTTTTCGCTCAACTCGCATGACATGGGTTTCACCGCCTAGCAGTCGCTGAATATCGATCGCGCAACATGTCTCCGGGAACGTGGGTGGTCCAGATACTTCGCCGACCTTTGCTGCGAGACAGGGCGACTCCTTGCGATGAAACCGTGTTCTGTAAACCGGATAGCTGATCGAAGCAAATCATTCCCGCAGGCCGCTGACCTGATCGACTCTTGCAGATCCGCCGCCTTTCAGGACCAGTTCGGCGCCGTTTTGGGTCAATTCTATCCCGGTCACGCGACTATAGGATTCGACATCGCGCAGGGTTGCGCTGCCGTCGCTACTCTCTTCCTCGATGCGGAAGGTGTAAAATCCCGCAGGGAGTGAAGTGCCATCCGCATATCGACCATGCCATTCAATCTCCCCAGACATTGATCCTATGGCTTGTCGTAGCACCTCTTTGCCCTGTTCATTCAGCGTAACGAGCGTAGCACTTTCGCCATTCGCGCTTCTGTCCGCCGCCAGTATCAAGGAGGATCCGTCGAACCATACAGGAGCATTCGTTCTCACCTCCCGGCCTATCCAGGTCGAAAGCTGACCGATCTCCCCACCGTCGATATTGCCCAGGAGTTGCGTCAGAAGCAGGTTGGTCTGAACCTGCTGCTCAACCCCGGAAAATGTCGCAAGCTGCACGGCAAATTCCGTGTTCTCCATTGGATTAAGCGGATCCTGATTCTTGATCTGCGTCGTCAGCATCTTCAGGAACATTTCGAACTGGTTCGTGGAGTTGGTTTCGCTGGATCCTTTTGAAGATTGGAGGCTTCTTGCATCAATTCCGTCAACCGCAGAAGTTGTATTGATAGTCACCATCTCTTTCCCCTAGATCCTGATATCAATTCCGGTGTTCACAAAGGTTGCGGTAGTTTTAATCGAGTCCGTATTTTCCAGATATGGCTGCGGCGCTGATTCTGGCAGAGGATCAGGCTTTCTCGCCAAAAAATTGTTTTGCGAGCTCCATCCCTCCTCACCATCGGAAAATGAGATGTCTGCGCCTGAAATCCCTACGTCACGAAGCTCCTTTGAGAGTAGATCTATGTTTCTCCTCAACAAATCGAACGTCTCTGGCCGTTCGGCAAGAATCGTTACGGCCGGATTGTCGCCCGGTGATATCAGCATCCGAACTTTCCCCAATTCTGCCGGATCAAGAATAACCTCGACCCGCGTAGCAACCTGCGTAGGTGTAACTTCTCGCCCTATTTGGCGTATAACTTGGCGTGGATCAAAGCTCGAGGTCTTGATGGCTCTTTCAGCATGGTCACCTTCATGAGAGGCTGGAGCCTTTATCTCATAATCCTTTAAAGGGATTGCATCTTGACCCTCGTTACTCATATGAAAATCCATTATGGCTGTGTCGGTGAAGGGTTCGGATAAGCTCTCCCTTACGATCGGGTCGGATTTTGAAAATACCGCAACATTCGGTAGAGATGTAACCTTTATGAGATCGCGTTCCTTGTGGCCGTGTAGAGAGCCTTCATCGGAAGAATTTTCAAAAAAAATACCGCCGAATATATTTTTGAGAGTATGACCATTGCTCGAAATGCCTGCGTAGGCGCTGAGGCCTCGTTCCGAGAGCTCGTGATGCGTGTTCTCTACTTTTGGCGGCGTCTGTTCGGCGTATTCGAAGAAATCTGATGCCATTTCCACCCATTCGCTTTCCTCCATCAACGGCTCTGCTGTGATTTGTCCCTCTCCGGCGGCACAGATATGTTCCGAACTGCCGAGAGATAGCTGATCGGCTGCAACGGTCGGATCGGCGGCCAGATCAAGAACCGAACTGTCGGCCGTATCATCTGCATCGGCAAGGATATCTTCATCGTCGGATGCGGTGGAATGGACGGGCGATTCGATCGGCTCCGCCGTGGGGTCGTCTTGCAGCTGGACGCTGAAAAATCCTGAAAAATCAATTGTTTTGCAAGCGCTTAGCCGAACCACATTGTTGCACTGCACGCCAAGCGGCGCAGCTGCTGCTTGGTGACATGTAAAACCCACATCCACTTGGATCCCCTCTGTGCCGATCAAGTTCCTGCCAGATTGGCATAGCAAGATTACCAAATATTTACTTATGCCAGCTAAAGTCACCAGTTGTTGAAACTTTTATTCAGAAAAGAGCCTGGCATGGAGAGAGTTCTGGCAGCAGGAACCGCCCGCACGACAACCCGACCGAAACCGAGCGTCGTCGATGGGCTCGAGCAGGCATTTCTTGCGGAAATGCTGAAGCACGCCGGACCCGGACAGCCGACTGGTGAGTTCGGCGGCGGCATCGGCGAATCGCAATTTGCAAGCCTGTTGAACGATACCTATGCGGAAGCCATCGCGGAACGAATTGATCTTGGATTTCAACGACGTAACGAGGGGATCGAATGACAAAAGCCCTACATTTGCTCCAACAGGCGAGGGAGGATCTTCTGGTATTCCAAACCGATGCGGCCCTTGTGAAAATGCAGGAATTTGAAGTGCTTGTTCACTCTGGCGCGATGCCAAGGGACAGGGTTGCAGAAACTGCCGAACTGCTGCGCGACATTCTGTCCCTCGCCAGTGCTGCCTGCGACGGTGTGGCGGCCGCGCAGCGGCAGCTTGCCGAGATCGCAGCCTTGTCGCGCCACCTGAACACCTATGATCGCCAGGGCCGCAGGATCGGCAATCCTATTTCTTCACCGCATGATAGAAGATTTTGAGTAAACTTTTCTGTAGTCTTTGATTGCCTGGGTCGCCTGGTCAGGAGTTTATTCAGGAAGGGCGGATAGATCGAATGACGTGACATAGTCATCGGGTCCGTCCCGTAGGTCAGAAGGCCTCTTGCACTAGAAACGGGTAAACCACCCAGGAATGGAGATTGAAGATGTCCAGCATTCTGACTAATAATGGCGCGATGGTCGCGCTGCAAACCCTGAAGGGGATCAATGCGAATCTGACGAAAGCCCAGAATGAGATTTCGACCGGAAAAAAGGTCGCCAACGCACAGGACAATGCTGCGGTTTGGGCCATTTCGAAGGTCATGGAATCCGACCAAGCAGTCTTCAAGACGCTTCAGAGCAACCTGAATCTTGCTGCGGCGGTGGTGACGACTGCGCGGGACGGTGCTGAAGATATCCGTGATTTGCTTGATGAAATGAGAAGGCTGGCAAGTAGTGCCGGCAGTGATGCGAACGATTTTGCGACTGTGAACGAGCAGATCGTGGAGAAAAGGAACCAGATTATTTCGACGATTGACGGAACCCAGATGAATGGGGTCAATCTGCTCAAGACCAATCCGATCGGTACTGCGACATCCTTCAGCGTCTTGGCGTCCTTGGACCGGACGGCGGGTACAGCTGTAACCACTGCGCAGACGATTACGGTCAATTCTGTGGACTTCGAGGCGGATATTGAAGGCGCTACGATCACGACCATTACGGACAGCACCACGGCACGAACTGCGGTTGGTGAAATCGAGGCGTTGCTCGACATCGCGAAGACAGGGGCAGCAGAACTTGGTACGGCCGCCAAGCGGATCAACGATCAATCGAATTTCGTATCGAAGCTGGCCGATTCGCTGACTGCCGGCATCGGTGCGCTGGTGGATGCCGATATGGAGGAAGCGTCAGCCCGTCTGCAGGCGCTGCAGACCCAGCAGCAGCTTGGGGTGCAGGCGTTGTCGATCGCCAACCAGGCACCGCAAACGATTCTGTCGCTATTCCGATAATCTAGCAAGGGCGCCCTGTGGGGCGCCCTTCGTTCCAATATAGGTCTAGAATGGGTCTCCTGACGTGAAGCTTGCAAATTTTCAAAGCACTGACACGAATTTTGGTTCGCGGCATGTTCGAACAGACAGGGATAATGAGTATTTTGCGTTTTCCCAGGTAACGCAAAAGCTCAAGAACGCAACTAAAATCGATGATCGTTATGCGATGATAGAGGCGGTAAACGCCAGTAGCCAGCTTTGGACTGTCATAGCTGCCGATCTTGCCCATGAGGAAAACAGTCTACCTCCAGAGGTAAAGGCGGGCCTGCTATCGCTTGCTTTTTTCTCTCTCAAGCAAGGCCGTCGTATCCTGTTGGAACGCGCCTCTGCTGAGCCGCTCATAGAAATAAACATCAGAATAATGAAGGGTTTGCGAGGGGACATGAACTCATGACAGGCCTTGTTCTCAAGCTGGCTCCTCGCGAAAGAATTCTGGTGAACGGTGCCGTAATAGAAAACGGCGATAAGCGTTCCAAGGTATCAATTCTTACGCCGAATACCAGTATCCTTAGATTAAGAGATGCCATACATCCAGATTCTGTCAACTCTCCGGTTTCGAGGATATGCTATATCTGCCAACTCGTTCTCACCGGAGATGCTCTTGAGGATGAGGGGCGAAGGCAGGTTCTCTACGGTATAGAGCAGTTGTCTCAAGTTTTTCGTGATCTGGACAGTGGCAGTTTGCTTGATTTCGCCTCCAATGCAGTAATTGAAGGGGATTACTACGGGGCCTTTAGGAAGCTCAGACTGCTTATTCCAAGGGAGTCAAGGTTAATGGCCATAGGTAAGCCATGAGTTATAATGTTCAGGCGGGATCGGGAGGGTATGCGGGCTGGAAGATTCTTGAGCGTACGATGGTGAAGCAGCGTAGCGCTTTTCTCAAGAGTCATGACATAAGGGTTTCCAAGGATTATTTTCAGAAGAACATTCAGAACATTAAGACTGCCGAAGAGCTGGTCAATGACAGAAAACTGTTGGTGGTCGTGCTGCGTGCCTTTGGGTTGGATTCTGACGTTAACAACAAGTTCTTTTTAAGAAAGGTTATTGAATCCGATCCTGCCGATAAGGGTAGTTTGGTAAATAGGCTTGCAGATAAGCGTTACCTTGCCCTGAATCAGGGTTTGGCGCTCCATTTTTCGTCGGAGGGGCAAGGTGCTAGGGTTGATGTCGGTGCGATTATTGAGAAATATGAGTCGAGATCATTCGAGAGGAATATCGGGGAAAGGCATGCGGAAATTGAGCTGGCGTTGAACGCGCAGCGAGAATTGCTAAATATTGCGACTTCAGATGCAAGTGAAAATACGAAATGGTATCAAATTCTCGCGTCTAAGCCTCTGCGCCAGGTGTTTGAAGGAGCTTATGGTATTGGAACCGGATTTTCCTCTCTTTCCATTGATAGGCAGCTTTCGGAGCTGAAGGTGAGAACCGAGAGACTTACCGGAAGCAATAGCGTGAGCCAGTTCGAATCAGGCGATGGTCTTGATCTTGTTCTCAGGCATTTCCTTTTGCGTAGCCAGATGAGTGTGTCATCGGGGAGCTCTCGTTATGCCAATGCCCTTGCCTTGTTGAGAGCATAGGCAGCTATTCCGTAATATTTTACGTTAAGAAATGGGAAGACGTGCCTGTGGGAGTTGTCCTTGCTTGATCTCGACTGATACCCGAGAGCGCAAGCTTGAAGCCCAGAGGGCGCAGCTGCGGGTGGCCATCGCCATTGCGACAGAGCCACCTGTCCTGCGACGCCATCCCGGCCTCAGGGAGCTTACCGGGTCCAGATCACTAACTTCGTCACCGTTCTGTTCCCCTTGGACATTAAGGTGGAAGCCATGGCCGCGCTGCGCAGCTTGATTTCGTTGGATCCACATGTGCGCGGACAGAGATGCGGGTCGAACTGGAAGGCGAATCCGCGGGTGTTTTTGCGGGGGGAGATGACCGCACCAGAACCTTACAAGCGGAAGGGGCTGGTCGCTTGCAGGTTGGAAAGAATGGTTGCGCACGCCCTCTGCCGGTCTTGCCGATCCCGCTCTGGCGGTACCGTTCGAATGCTCGGCGGTGTCGGTGCGAGAGAAGCAATCGGCCGCCGAGGATTATCGGAGTGTCGAAACCCGCTGCCCTCGGCGACAACGCCAATGGTCGCGACGTGGCATACCCCTGGGATAAACGGCGCCAGGCTTCGGGAGGAGTTCCTTGATTCGTCCTGGCAAATGCTCGACCCGCATTCGGTCTTGGCAGTCTTGGAGCAGGATCTGTTCCGCTTGCTGTGGGGAGCGCGGCGACATTAGGTGCGCCGATCAGGTATCCAGCCAGCATTTTCTTTCGGGATGGCTGCGACCGTGGCGCAGCGGAAAACCCGGCAGGTGCCTCCGCGCCTTGTGCAGCACCGGCATTGCGGTGGCACGGGTTCGAGCCAGGTCGCGCATCGCGTTCGGCACCTATGCGAAGTCAACCGGCGCCGCGCTTGGTCAGCATCACCTTGGCGATTGCTCTTTTCCAGGGGCAATGGAGGTGCGACCAAGGCGCACTCCTGCCTCGGCTTGACAGGCTGGCGGTGTCGGAACGGCGCTGCCGAGGGCCGATGCGATGGGCGGGGGCGATCCCGGCCAATGGGACAGCCGCGAGGCATCAGGGGGTCCCGTGCCGGTCACAAGCCTGGCCATGGCGGGTTTTCATGCCTTCTGCACGGTGCGAACCGGGCGCATCTTCAGCTTGACCGGCACGGTGATCACCACCAGGCAGGAGACGACCAGCACCACGCCGATCCAGCCAAGCGCCGGCAGGCGCTCGCCCACCACCAGGATGGCCAGCATCGCCGCCATCACCGGCTCGATCAGGGTGATCGTCGTCGCCATGCTGGCGGAAATTCGCGCCAGGCCGATGCCGAAGCAGACATAGCCCAGGAACATCGGCACCAGCGCCATGTAGATGCCCACCGCGGCATTCCCCCACGAGGCCAGGAACGGCCCGCCGGTCGCGACCAGCACCGGCATCAGCAGCAGCCCACCGATGCCGAAGGTCGTGCCCATCGCCACGCGCGAGTGGATGCCGCGCAGCATCAGCCGCCGCGCCGTCCAGGAGTAAAGCGCATAGGTCAGCCCGCCGACCAGGCCGAGCGCGATGCCGAGCAGGGTCGCGCCCTCGCCGGCCTGGTGTCCCGCATCCTCGGCCAGGCACAGCAGCACCATGCCCAGAAGCCCGATCGAGGCCCCGGCCAGCCAACGCCGCGACAGCCGCGCGCCGTCGAAAAGCCATTCGATCAGGGCCGACAGCAGCGGTGCCGAGCCGATGGTCACCACCGTGCCGATGGTCACCCCGGCCAGGCGCATCGAGGCGTAGAAGGCCAGCGGATAGATCGCCACCGCCAGCCCCCCAAGCAGCAGGTTGCGCCAATGCCGTGCCAGTTCCGGCAGGGCGCGGGCGATGCGCCCGCCGGCCAGCAGCGCCTGCAGCAGCCCGCCGACGCCCATCGCCGCCGCGCCGATGGCGGCCGGGCCGACCTCGGGCGCGAAGGTGGCGGCGGTGCCGGTGGTGCCCCAGACGACCGAGGAGAACAGGACCGCGGCGACGCCGATGCCGTGATCCCTGGACGGGCTGCTCACAGCGCCTCCAGCATGTCCGAGGCCATGGCGCGGGCCTCATGCACCAGGGCGCTGGTGCCTTCCAGCCCGGCGCGGGCGATGGCCCCTTCCAGCAGGAAGGAGAGCTGCTGCGCCAGCCGGGCCGCGCGGTCGGGATCATCAGGCAGCAGTTCGGCCAGGGGCGCGGCCAGCAGGGCTTCGACCTCTTCCTTGTGGCGGCGGACGGCCTGGCGGCCGATGTCGCCGGCGGTCAGTTCGGCGGCGGCGTTCAGCAACCCGCAGCCGCGAAAGCCGCGCTCGTATTCATGCTCGGCATGGTCCTGATAGGCGTCGAACACCGCCAGCACACGCGCGCGGGGCGTTTCGGCATCCCGCGCCCGAGCTTCATGGAGGCCCAGCCATTCCTCGTGCCGCGCCTGCAGGTACTGGTTCACCAGGTCGGCCTTGGAGGAAAAGTTGTTGTAGAGGCTTTTCTTCGCCACCCCGGCGCGCTCGACGATGGCGTCGATGCCGGTCCCGCCGATGCCGTTGTTGTAGAACAGCACGGCAGCCGCCTTGAGCAGCCGCTCGCGCGCGCTTTCCGGCGCTGGGGGCTGGGGAGCTTCCATCATCGCCTCCACGAAGTAGGTAGGTCGGTATACCTATGGCTGGCCCGGCGAGTCAAGCAGGGCTTGCGGCATCCGACGCGGAGAAGCGGTTGACAGGAGAGGGTCAGAATTATAAACGAACGACCGTATTGAAATCTTGGTGGTGGATATGGGACGCAAGCGCACGATCGACCGCGACGAGTTGATGGGCGCCATCGAACGGGTGGCGCGGCGCTCGGGCATTGCCGGGCTCAGCATCGACGCGGTGGCCAGGGAGGCCGGGATCAGCAAGTCCAGCGTGGTCTATGACTGCGAAAGCAAGGCCGGGCTGCTGGCCGCCTTCATCCGCCACAAGATGGCCCAGCACCGGGCGCGATTCGCCGAGGTGCGCGCCCGGCACGAGGGCGAGCCCAATGCCCGGCTGCGCGCGCTGATCGATGAATATCGTCGGGTTCCGACCGACGAGGAACTGGACATGGCGCTGCTGATCAGCGCCAGCATGGGCGAGCATGCCGAATGCCGCGAGATCATGCGCGAGGTGCTGGCCGGCGATGCCGAGGCGGTCGCGGCCGAGGCGGCCGACCGGCGCCGGATGCTGATGGCGCTGCTGACGCTGCACGGCATGGCCTTCCTGGAATATTTCGGCTTCCACCGCTTCGACCAGGAAACCCGCGATGAGATCCTTGATGAATTGATGGCGGTCGCGGAAAGCGACCCCGGCACAGCCGGAGACTGACCCCTCCCCCCAACCATTCAGCCCTCCCAGGAAAGAACCATGACCATGAGACTGTCTCCCGGCCTTTGCGCCGGGCTTGTGCTTTGCTGCCTGACGGCGGCCGCCCCGGTGGCGGCGCAGCAACTGCCGCCGCCCCAGGTCAGCGTGCAGGTGATGACGCCCGAGGCGCTGCCGGTGGTGAACGAACTGCCCGGCCGAGTCGCCGCGACCCGCATCGCCGAGGTGCGGCCCCGCGTCGGCGGCATCGTCGTCGAACGTGTCTTCGAACAGGGCGGCAAGGTCGAGGCGGGCGATGTGCTTTATCGCATCGACCCGGCCCCCTATGACGTGCGCGTCGCCAGCGCCCAGGGCGCGCTGGCCCGTGCCGAGGCCACCGCGCTGAACGCCGCCGACCAGGAAAAGCGCGCCCGTGCCCTGCGCGAGCGCAAGGTGACGGCGGGGGTCGACCTGGACAATGCCGCCACCGCGCTGGCCCAGGCCCAGGCGGATGTCGCCATTGCCCGCGCCTCGCTGCAAGAGGCGCAGCTGAACCGTTCCTATACCGAGGTGACGGCGCCCATCGCCGGCGTGGTCGGCCGCGCGCTGGTGACCGAGGGGGCGCTGGTCAACGCCCAGACCGACATCATGGCGACGATCCAGCAGCTCGACCCGGTCTATGTGGATTTCACCCAGTCCTCCTCGGAGCTTTTTGCGCTGCGCCGGGCCCTGGCGGCGGGGCAGCTGGCGATGATGTCGGCCGACGAGGCGGCGGTGCGGCTGATCTTCGACGACGGCAGCGAATATGCCCATCCCGGCAAGCTGCTGTTTTCCGAGGCGAGCGTGGACAGCTCGACCGGGCAGATCACCCTGCGCGCCGAGTTCCCGAACCCCGAGGGCGAGCTGCTGCCCGGCCTTTACGTCCGGGTGCGGATCGAGCAGGCCATGCGCGACAACGCCCTGACCGTGCCGCAGATGGCGGTGCAGCGCGACCAGTCGGGCCAGGCCTATGTCTATGCGCTGAAGGATGACGAGACGGTCGAGCGCCGCGACGTGACCCTGGGCCAGACCACCGACAACCGCTGGCTGGTGGAAAGCGGGCTGGAGCCGGGCGACCGCGTCGTGGTGCTGGGGGCGCAGAAGCTTTACCCCGATGCCAAGGTGGTGGCGCAGCCGGTCGAGGCCCCCAGGGTGCCGGCCGGCGCCGCCGCGGCCGCCGAAGCGCCCGCGCAGGAGTAGGGCGATGGCACGGTTCTTCATTCACCGGCCGGTGCTGGCCTGGGTGATTTCCATCTTCATCGTCATCGCCGGCGTGCTGGCGCTGCCGATGATGCCGGTCGCGCAATATCCGCAGGTGGCCTGGCCGCAGATCACCATCTCGACCGCCTATACCGGCGCCGCGCCGGGCGAGATCAACCAGGCGGTCGCCCAGCCCATCGAGGACGAGCTGAACGGCGTCGAGGGGTTGGCCTATTACGAATCGGTCTCGGACAGTTCCGGGGCCATGTCGATCACCGCCACCTTCGAGCCGGGCACCGACATCGCCCGCGCCCAGGTCGACGTGCAGAATGCCGTGGCGCGGGTCGAGCCGCTCTTGCCGCAAAGCGTGGTCGACCAGGGCGTGCTGATCGAAGAGGCGGGCACGGGCTTCCTGATGATGGTGGCGCTGACCTCGGACGACGGCTCGCTGGACGACATCGCGCTGGGCGATTACCTGAACCGCAACGTGGTGGGCGAGATCCGCCGCATCGAGGGCGTGGGCCGGGCGCAGGTCTTTGCCCCGGAACGCGCGCTGCGCATCTGGGTCGATCCGGCCAAGATGACCGGGCTGAACCTCAGCTCGGCCGAGATCGTGGCGGCGGTGCGGGCGCAGAACGCGCAGGTGGCGGCGGGCAAGGTCGGCGCCGACCCGAACCCCATCGGCCAGCAGCTGACCGCGACCGTGCTGATCAAGGGTCAGCTCGACGACGTGGACGAGTTCGGCAAGATCGTGCTGCGCGCCAATCCCGACGGCTCGACTGTGCTGCTTCGCGACGTGGCGCGGCTGGAAGTGGGGGCGGAAAGCTACAGCTTCGCCTCGCGCATCAACGGCAAGCCGGCGGCGGCGCTGGGTGTCCAGCTGTCGGCCACCGGCAATGCGCTGAACACCTCGGAAGCGGTGCACCAGAAGATGGAGGAGCTGTCGCAGTTCTTCCCCGAGGGGGTGAGCTACACCATCCCCTACGACACCACCCCCTTCGTCGAGGCTTCGATCGAGAAGGTGCTGCATACGCTGGTCGAGGCCATGGCGCTGGTCTTCGTGGTGATGTTCCTGTTCCTGCAGAATTTCCGCTATACCATCATCCCGACCATCGTCGTGCCCATCGCGCTGATGGGGACGGTGGCGGTCATGCTGGCGGCGGGGTTCTCGATCAACGTGCTGACCATGTTCGCCATGGTGCTGGCCATCGGCATCCTGGTCGACGATGCCATCGTGGTGATCGAAAACGTGGAACGCATCATGGCGACCGAGGGCCTGCCGCCGCGCGAGGCCACCGAAAAGGCCATGGGCCAGATCTCGGGCGCCATCGTCGGCATCACGCTGGTCCTGGCGGCGGTCTTCGTGCCGATGGCCTTCTTTCCCGGCTCGTCGGGCATCATCTATCGCCAGTTCGCGCTGACCATGGTGGTGTCGATCCTGTTCTCGGCCTTCCTGGCGCTGACGCTGACCCCGGCGCTTTGCGCGACCTTCCTCAAGCCGATCAGCGGCCATCACGAAAGGAAGGGCTTCTTCGGCTGGTTCAACCGCAATTTCGACCGGCTGACCGACCGCTATACCGGCGCGGTCGGGCTGGTCACGCGGCGGCGGCTGGTGATGATGGCTTTCTACCTGGTGCTGGTCGGGGCGACGGCCATGGGCTTCCTGCGCCTGCCCTCCAGCTTCCTGCCGAACGAGGACCAGGGCTTCATCATCGCCGACATCCAGACCCCGGCCACGGCCAGTTCCAACCGCACCGACGAGGTGCTGGCCCAGGCCACGCAGATGTTCCAGCAGAACGAGGCGGTCGAGAATACCGTGGCGATCCGCGGCTTCAGCTTTTCGGGGCAGGGGCCGAATGCGGGGCTGATGTTCGTCACCTTCAAGGACTGGGCCGAGCGCGAGCAATCGGCGCAGGACATCGCCAATGCCGCGAACATGCAGATGTTCGGCTATCAGGACGCGCAGGCCTTCGCGCTGTCGCCGCCGCCGATCCCCGGCTTCGGCGCCACCGGCGGCTTCAGCTTCCGCCTGCAGGACCGCGGCGGGCAGGGGCAGGAGGCGCTGCTGGCCGCCGCCCAGCAGATCATTGCCCAGGCCCAGGAAAACGGCATCGCCACCGGGCTGCGGATCGAGGGGCTGCCCTCGGCCGCGCAGGTCTTTGTCACCATCGACCGCGAAAAGGCCAATGCCTTCGGCGTGACCTTCGCCGACATCTCGGCGACGATCTCGCAATACCTCGGCTCGGCCTATATCAACGACTTCCCCAATGCCGGGAAGATGCAGCGCGTGGTCATGCAGGCCGAGGAGGACTCGCGCATGCAGGCCGAGGACATCCTGGCGCTGACCGTGCGCAACGCCAATGGCGGGATGGTGCCGTTTTCGTCCTTCGCCAGCGTGGCGTGGGAACAGGGGCCGTCGCAGGTCGTGGGCTATAACGGCTATCCGGCGGTCCGCATCGCCGGCGCCGCCGGGCCGGGCTACAGTTCCGGCGCCGCCATGGCCGAGATGGAGCGGCTGGCGGCCGAACTGCCGCAGGGCTTCGGCTACGAATGGACCGGGCAGTCGCTGGAGGAGATCCAGGCCGGCAGCCAGGCGACGCTGCTTTACGCCATGAGCATCCTGTTCGTCTTCCTGCTGCTGTCCGGGCTTTACGAAAGCTGGTCGATCCCGCTGTCGGTGATGCTGGTCGTGCCCCTGGGTGTCTTGGGCTGCGTCGTCGCGGTCATGCTGCGCGACATGCCCAACGACATCTATTTCAAGGTCGGGCTGATCGCGATCATCGGGCTTTCGGCCAAGAACGCCATCCTGATCGTCGAATTCGCCAAGGATCTGCGCGACGAGGGCCAAAGCCTGATCGAGGCGGCGGTGACGGCGGCGAAGCTGCGCTTCCGGCCGATCCTGATGACCTCGCTGGCCTTCACGCTGGGCGTGGTGCCTTTGGCCATCGCCACCGGACCGTCGGCGGCCAGCCAGAACGCCATCGGCACCGGGGTCATCGGCGGCATGGTCGCGGCCACTGTGCTGGCGGTGTTCTTCGTGCCGGTGTTCTTCGTCTTCGTGCTGGGCCTGTTCAGCCGGGCGACCGGCCGCCGCGAGTCCGCGCCCATCCGCGGCGATACGGCCGCTTGAGTCGCGCCGCAGCCCATGGCAGGGGCGGTTGAGAACCGTCCCTGCCCGTTCCTTTCGCGCCCGCAATCCGGGCCACCCAACAGAGAGTTTCGGATGACCCAGACCTTGCCTTTCTCCCGCCGCGGCATCTTGGGCGGGCTCGTCTCCAGCCTGGCGCTGGCGGCCTGCAACCCGGTCCGCTATGCCGCGCCCCGCGCCGAGCTGGCGGCCGAGTTCGCCGCCGATTCGCCCGCCCGCCGCGCCGGGGCGAATGCCTGGTGGGCCGCGTTCCGCGACAAGCGGCTGGACGCGCTGATCGCCACCGGGCTGCGGCGCAACCTGGACGTGCAAACCGCCGTCGCCACCATCCGCGAGGCCCAGGCCAACGCCCAGTTGATCGGCGCCAGCGACCTGCCGCAGGTGGATGTGCAGGGCTCGGCCGCGCGCAGCCGCAGCGAGACCGGGATCGTCGAGACCAGCTCCGCCACGCTGGGCGTGTCCTGGCTGGTCGACTTGTTCGGCTCGACCCGCGCGGCGCGGCAGGGCGCCTCGGCCCGGCTGGACGCGGCCTATCTGTCGGCCGAGGTGGCGCGGCTGACCGTGGCCAGCGCCATCGCCTCGGCCTATGTCGACGCGCGTTATTACCAGGAGGCGCTGGCGCTGACCCGGCAGAGCCTGGAAAGCCGCCGCCGCACGCTGGAGATGACCCGCACCCAGGACGCCTTCGGCAGCGTCTCGCGGCTGGAAGTCCTGCAGGCCGAGCAGCTGGTGGCGCAGGCCGAGGCGGCGCTGCCGGGTCTCGAGGTCGGCTTCGACCAGTCGGTGAACCGGCTGGCCACGCTGACCGCCGGGCGCAGCGCCGAGCTTGCGGCGCAACTGCGCCAGGGTGGCGGCCAGCCGCGCGCGCGCTACAGCGCCAGCGTCGGCGTGCCGGCGGATGTGGTCCGCGTCCGCCCCGACGTGCGCATGGCCGAGCGCAACCTCGCCGCCGCCGCCGCCGATGTCGGCGAGGCGCAGGCGGCCTTCTATCCGCGGCTGACGCTTTCGGGCTCGATCACGCCGACGAATGGCAAGACCTGGGGCTTCGGGCCGCAGATCTCGCTGCCGCTGTTTTCGGGCGGCGCGAACCAGGCCCGGCTTTCCGCGGCGCAGGCGCGGGCGGAACAGGCGCGGCTGGCCTGGCAGGCCGCGGTGCTGGGTGCGGTCGAGGAGGTCGAGAACGCGCTGGCCGGCTATAACCGCGACGCCCGCGCTGTCGCCGCGCAATCGCGGCTGGTCGAGAATGCGCGCGAGACGGTGAACCTGACCCGCAGCTCCTATGAGCTGGGCGAGGCGGATTTCTTCCCGGTCCTGGACGCCGAGCGCAGCCTGCTCTCGGCCCGCCAGGAACTGGCGGCGGCCATCCGCCAGCAGGCGCTGAACTTCGTCGCGCTGAGCGCGGCCTCGGCCGGCGGGGTGGGCCTGCCCGCGGTCTGAGCGCGGCAGGCGGCGCGCCGTCGCCTTCGGCCCGGCACGCCGGTTCTGGCTGGCGGCTGCCCGCCTTGATCCCGGCGCCGCGCCGGGAAAGGCGGGGAATGCTGCCCGCGTCCTTCTTCGCCCCCGACGCTCAAGCCGTTCGGCGGGGGCGAGCGGGCGGATTGATGCACCGCAACGCTACCCGCCTATTGGCCGCCGGGTGTTCCGTCGAACTTCTTCTCCAGCTGCTGCCAGACCTGGACATAGTCGCGCTGCATCGGTGCCTCGCGGGCGGCGAATTCGGTCAGGTGCTGGGGAAAGCGGGTTTCGAACATGAAGGACATGGTGTTGTCCAGCTTCTCGGGCTTCAGCGCGGCGTTCGAGGCACCCTCGAAGGCGCCGCGGTCCGGCCCATGCGGCAGCATGCAATTGTGCAGGCTGATGCCGCCCGGCGCGAAGCCCTGCGGCTTGGCGTCGTAGATGCCATAGATATTGCCCATCAGCTCGGACATGATGTTCTTGTGATACCAGGGCGGGCGGAAGCTGTGTTCGGCCACCTGCCAGCGCTCGCGGAACAGCACGAAATCGATATTCGCCGTCCCCTCCTGCCCCGAGGGCGCGGTCAGCACGGTAAAGATCGACGGGTCGGGATGGTCGAACAGCACCGCGCCGACGGGCGAATAGGTCCGCAGGTCGTATTTATAGGCGCAGTAATTGCCATGCCATGCCACCACGTCCAGCGGGCTGTGGTCGATCCAGGTCTCGTGGAACCGGCCGCACCACTTGATCACCACGCGGGAACGCGCCTCGCGGTTCTCGAAGGCCGCGACCGGGCATTTGAAGTCGCGCGGATTGGCCAGGCAATTGGCACCGATGGGGCCGCGGTTCGGCAGGTCGAACTTCTGCCCGTAATTCTCGCAGACGAAGCCGCGGCAGGGGCCCTCCAGCACTTCGACGCGATGGACCAGACCGCGCGGGATGATGGCGATTTCCCGCGGCTCCAGGTCGATCACCCCCAGCTCGGTGCAAAAGCGCAGCCGGCCCTCCTGCGGGACCACCAGCAATTCGCTGTCGGCCGAGAAGAAATATTCGTCCTGCATCGAACGCGTGACCAGGTAGACATGGCTGGCCATGCCGACCTGGATGTTCACGTCGCCGGCGGTGGTCATGGTGCGCATGCCGGTGATCCAGGTCAGCGCCTCTTCCGGGACCGGGATCGGATCCCAGCGATACTGCCCCAGGCTGACGATGTCGTCGCGCACATTCGGCGCCGTCTTCCAATAGGGCAGCTCGATCGCGGCGAAATCGCCGGTATGCCGGACCGAGGGGCGGATGCGATAGCACCAGGTCCGCTCGTTCCGGCCGCGCGGCGCGGTGAAGGCGGTGCCGGAAAGCTGCTCGGCATAAAGCCCATAGGCGCATTTCTGCGGGCTGTTCTGGCCCTGCGGCAGGGTGCCGGGCAGGGCCTCGGTTTCGAAATCGTTGCCAAAGCCGGGCATGTAGCCCGGATGCGTGCCGGTGGTGACGGCCGCGCGGATCATGCCGCCGGGCAGAGCAGGGCTGGTCATCGGGCTCCTCCCTGCAAGATCATTGCAGTTGCAACGATTATGCCGCCTGGGCCGCAGGCCTGTCAAGCGCCGCCCATTCCTGTTGCCAAGGCGACGAATCCTTGCTGTTCTGGCCGGAAAAAGGGGTGCCCCATGACCTTTCGGCTGGACGCTTTCCTGCCCTATCGCCTGTCCGTGGCGGCGGCGCAGGTCAGCCGCCGATTCGCCGCGCTCTACGAGGCCGAGGCGGGGCTGACCATCCCCGAATGGCGGGTGCTGGCGCATCTGGACCATTCCGGCGCGGTCAGCATCCGCGACATCCATGCCCGCGTGAACCTGGACAAGTCCGTGGTCAGCCGTGCCGCCTCGCGCCTGCAGGGGGCGGGGTTGGTTCGGAAATCGGGCAACGACGCCGACCGGCGGCTGATCGTGCTGGAACTGACGCCCCAGGGGCAGGCGCTGATGCTGCGGCTGGGCCGCATCGCCGAGGCGTTCCAGGCCGATCTGCTGGCCGAACTGGGGCCGGATGCCGCCGCGCTGGACCGGCTCCTGTCGCGGTTGGCCGGCAAGGAGACGGGCGCGGCCTAGCCCGCGACGGCCTGGACAGCCGGCCGGCCGCCTGGCTCAATAGGGCGCGGGCGCCACTTCCGGCGGCGTATAAGGGGCCGGTGCGGCTCCATAGGGGGCCGGCTGTCCCATCTGCACCTGGCTGTTTGCCGCCTGTTCGCTCAGCAACTGTCCCGCGGTCTGCATGTCCCGCCCCGCGCCCTGCATCGTCTCGCAGCCCGCGACCGCCATGCCGGCCAGGCAAAGGCCGACCGTAACCATCCGACGCATGCTCGTTCCTTTCTTTTTTTCTGCTCGTTGTCGGCAAAGCCTAATCTCCTTGGCAAGCCGCTCAAGTCACAGCCGTGGCAGTGGGCGCCCGATCGGCAAGGATTGTCTTGAAAGGGACGCTCCCGCAGGCGGATCCCGGCCGATCCGGCTGGGCGGGGCCCGCCGCGCGGCCCCGTGACAACTTGACGCAAGTCAAGCGGGCCGCCGCGCAGCTGTGCCAGAACGCCGGGACCAAGAGAGGAAGTTCCATGGACCTGAATGCGCGCAAGACCATGCTGATCATGCGGCGCCGGGCGCTTCTTGCCGACCTTGCCTCTATCGGAAAGGCATTGCGCCCTGCCGGCCCGCAGGATGCGAAAGCCGCGCAAGAGAGGGTCTTTCACGCGCTCGGCAGGGTCCAGCAGATCGAGGTGGAGCGTATAGAGGCAGCCCTGCGCCGCATGGAAAGCGGCCAATACGGGGTTTGCACGGGTTGCGGGACCAGCATCCTGCCGGCACGGCTGGAACTGCTGCCGGACACCCCCGTTTGCGAGGACTGCAACCGGGCCGCCTGAGGCGGGTCACATGCCGGCCTGGGCTTCCTGGCTTTCCCGGCTGATCGCCTGTCCGGCGCTTTGCAGGTCGCGCCCGGCGCCCTGCACCGTCTGGCAGGCGGCCAGGACCAGCAGTGCAAGCAGGGGCGAAACGTGAATAATTTTACGCATATTCAGTCTCCTGCGTGGATTTTCCTTTGGGATCAACGCCTGCCCCCGGCCGGGGTTCCCCGCCTGTTAAGGCTTTCTTAACCGTTGGTCGCTAGACAGGCGTCATGCGTGTGATTCTGCTTCTTGTGCTGTTCCTTTCCGCCTGCGCCTCGCCTGCGCCGCAGTTTTTCGGTGCCCAGCGGCATGACATCACGCTGGAGGGCATCCGCTTCGCCGTCTTTCACGACGGCAGCCAGGCAGAGGTGATCCGCCTGGGCTACCTTGGCCGGGATGCGCGGGCAGTGGTGCCGGAGCTGATGGTGATCGCCGCCGAGCGGACGACCGGATGCCAGGCGATTCCGAACAGCCTGCGCAGCCGCATCCCCGGCGATACCGGCGAGGCGCGGCTGTCGCTGCGCTGTCCCGACGGCTGAAGGGCCCGTGCCGCCGGCGGGATCAGTCCAGGAAGGCTGCCACCGCCTCGGCGACCTCGGCCGGGCGGTCGGCATGCAGCCAATGTCCCGTGCCGGGGATGACGCGGATCTCGGCCTGGGGGAAATATTCGCGGATCGCCTCGGCTTGCGGCGCGCGGCAGTAATCCGAATCCGCTCCGGCCAGGAACAGCGCGGGGCCGGTGAAACCACCCTTGGGCGCTTCAGGCCAGCCGACCAGCCGGGGCATCTGGTCCCGCAACGCCGGGAGGTTGAACTTCCAGCGCGGCGGATCGGCCTTGAGGTCCAGCGATTGCAGCAGAAACGCCCGCACGCCCGGATCGGCGACGTGTTCGGCCAGCCGCGCATCCGCCTCGGAGCGCAGGCGAAGCCCGGCAAGGTCCACCGCCTCCATCGCGTCGATCAAGCCGCTCTGGCTGTGGCCATAGGCAAAGGGGGCGATGTCCATGACGACCAGCCGGCGCACCAGGTCGGGCTGCGTCAGCGCCAGCATCATCGCGGCCTTGCCGCCCATCGAATGCCCCAGAACATCCGCCCGGCCGCCCTGCGCCGCGATCACCTGGGCCAGGTCGCCGGCCAGCGCGGCATAGCCATGGTCGGGATCGTGGAAACTGTCGCCATGGTTGCGCATGTCGACTGAGATCACCCGCCGGCTTTCCCCCAGCCGCCGCGCAAGGCCGCCCAGGTTGCGCCCCGATCCGAACAGCCCATGTGCCAGCAGCACCGGCGGGCGATCCGAATCCATTCCTGTCATCGTCATGTTCAGCATCATGCGCGCAGCCTAGCGGCACTGGCGAAGCGGCGCCAGAGGCGCTAGCCTTGGCGAAAACGGGATGGGGGCGATGGGCATCGAAAGCATCCGGCCGATGGCGGACGAGGTCGCCAGCCTGATGGCGGCGCGGTTCGGCGGCCTCAGGCGCGGCCAGCAGGCCGATCTGGAAAGCATGCTGCGCAAGCGCGGCGGCGCGCTGCCGCGGCGGCTGCGGCGCGAGGCGCGCATCCTGGCCGAGGCCGACCGCAAGGCCGGCCAGCCCAAGCTGGCGCGCCAAGTGGATTTCACGCGACTGGAACATGCGCACAAGGCGCTGACGGCCTATCTGCGGCCGCTGGGGCAGGGGATGCGGCTGCGGGGCGGCGCGGCCAGCATCGCGGCCAGCGTGCTGTTCGGCCTGCTGCTGCTGGGGGCCGTCGCCCTCTGGATCATGACCCGCCGCGGGCTGATCTGAGGGTCGCTTGCCGGGCGCCGGCAAGGGTGTCGCGATTCGTGGAGAGGCCGTCCCACGTTCCTCTCGGAAGGCCTGCTTTTCAGCCGGATCCACGGGTTACGTTGGATCGCGCTTCTTGCAAGACCAGGCCGTCGCCGGGGATGGAGTGGCCGCGCGGTTCAGTCATCTGCGCCGAACTGGGCGTCTTGCGCCGGAAAGGCCGCCGCGGGCTGATCGGAACGGCGCTTGCTCTGCGCCGATGAAGATGTTCCGATTTGTGCAGAGACTTGCCGTGCGCCTTGCTGGAAGAGCAGTCGCATACTTGTTTTTGATATAGATCAATTGTTTGCGATGGATTACCGCTTTTTCCAAAGATTGTCAGGGCCGTCGCCGGGGGCGTGGCCGCAGCATCTGTGCCAAGCCAGCACGCTAGCCGCAGTCGCCGTGAGCTGACTGAGCGTCGCTTGCTCCCTGCCGGCGAAGGTGTTGCGATTCGTGAAGGGGCCCCGCCGCACGCCTTGTCCGCATCGCCCGCTTTGAAGCCGGCTCGACTGGCTCCGGTGGACTTGCAGCACCGTCGCCGCTGGCGTCAGGACAGCCGCGCGGTCGGCTCCGGGTTGTGCGCCTTGTGATAGGTTCGGCGCTGCCGGGCGAAGCGAGGAACTGTGCCGGCTGGGCGGGACGGCAAAGGAGGGAGAGGCCCGGATGCCGGCCCAGGTGCCGGTGGCGCCCTGCTGTCCGGCCGGGGCAACGGCTGGCCGGGCATTAAGGGGCGGCGCGGGTCCGAACGAACCCGCGCCGCGCCGGGATTACATACCGTTATAAAGCGGGAAGCGGGCGCAAAGCGTCTCGACCTCGGCCTTGACGCGGGCTTCCACCTCGGCATTGCCTTCCTCGCCGTTCGCGGCAAGGCCATCGACGACCTCGACGATCCAGCGGGCGATCTGGCGGAACTCTTCTTCCTTGAAGCCGCGAGTGGTGCCGGCGGGGGCGCCCAGGCGGATGCCCGAGGTCACGAAGGGCTTTTCGGGGTCGAAGGGCACGCCGTTCTTGTTGCAGGTGATGTGGGCGCGACCCAGCGCCGCCTCGGTCGCCTTGCCGGTCACGCCTTTCGGGCGCAGGTCGGCCAGGCACAGGTGGTTGTCGGTGCCGCCCGAGACGATGTCGATGCCGCCCTTCATCAGCTCGTCCGCCATGGCGCGCGCATTGGCGACGACCTGCGCGGCATAGTCCTTGAACTCGGGGCGCAGCGCCTCGCCGAAGGCCACGGCCTTGGCGGCGATGACATGCATCAGCGGGCCGCCCTGAAGGCCGGGGAAGACGGCCGAGTTGATCTTTTTCGCGATGTCGGCGTCGTTGGTCAGCACCATGCCCCCGCGCGGGCCGCGCAGCGACTTGTGGGTGGTGGTGGTCACGACATGGGCGTGCGGCAGCGGCGAGGGATGCTGGCCGCCGGCCACCAGGCCCGCGATATGGGCCATGTCCACCATCAGCCAGGCGCCGACCTCGTCCGCGATCTTGCGGAATTCAGCCCAGTCCCAGACGCGCGAATAGGCGGTGCCGCCGGCCAGGATCAGCTTGGGCTTGCTCTCATGCGCCTTCTTGCGGATCTCTTCCATGTCGAGCAGCTGGTCCTGCTGGCGCACGCCGTAGCTGACGACGTTGAACCACTTGCCGGACATGTTGACCGGCGAGCCATGCGTCAGGTGCCCGCCCGAGTTCAGGTCGAGGCCCATGAAGGTGTCGCCCGGCTGCAGAAGCGCCAGGAACACCGCCTGGTTCATCTGGCTGCCCGAGTTCGGCTGGACGTTGGCATATGCGCAGCCGAACAGTTCCTTGGCGCGCTCGATCGCCAGTTCCTCGACGATGTCGACATACTGGCAGCCGCCGTAATAGCGCTTGCCCGGATAGCCCTCGGCATATTTGTTCGTCAGCACCGAGCCCTGCGCTTCCAGCACGGCCTTGGAGACGATGTTTTCCGAGGCGATCAGCTCGATCTCGTCGCGCTGGCGGCCAAGTTCCTTGCGGATGGCGCCGAAGATGTCGGGGTCGCGGCTGTCCAGCGTCTCGGTGAAGAATCCGGTGTCGGTCATCTGGTCCTCATGCAAAAAGCGGCTTGCCGGCCTTCTAGCGCCTTTCGCCGCGCCCCGCTAGGACGGATGCGACGCCTTGGTGGTAGATATTCCATGCGTCGCCGGGACTTGCTTCCGCCCGGCGGCTGGCCATGATGGCCGCATGAAGATGCATTTCATCGCCTCCAGCACCGAAACCGCCGTGACCGCCGCCGAGACGCTGTCCGCGCGCTACGGCCATGTGCCGATCCGCGAGGCCGAGGTGATCGTGGCGCTGGGCGGCGACGGGCTGATGCTGTCGGTCATGCACCAGAATCGCGGCCTGCCGGTCTATGGCATGAACAGGGGCACCGTGGGCTTTCTGATGAACCCCTATTCCGAGGACGACCTGCCCGGCCGCATCCGCGCCGCCGAGGAAACCGTGGTCAATCCCCTGGCCATGACCGCCGGCACCACCGACGGGCACGAGCATTGCGCGCTGGCGATCAACGAGGTCAGCATGCTGCGCGCCGGACCGCAGGCGGCGCGGCTGCGCATCAGCGTGAACGGCCGGGTGCGGCTGGAGGAGCTGATCTGCGACGGTATGTTGCTGTCGACCCCGGCGGGCTCGACCGCCTACAACTATTCGGCGAACGGGCCGATCCTGCCCCTGGGCTCGGACGTGCTGGCGCTGACCGCGATCGCGCCCTTCCGGCCGCGGCGCTGGCGCGGTGCGATCCTGCCCAAGTCGGCGACGGTGCGCATCGACGTGCTGGACCCCGACAAGCGGCCGGTGATGGCCGATGCCGATTCGCGCGGCGTCGATTCGGTGCTGTGGGTCGAGATCCGTTCGGAAAACACCATCCGCCATCACCTGCTTTTCGACCCCGGCCACGGGCTGGAGGAACGGCTGATCCGCGAACAATTCGTCTGATCCGCGATTCCGTTCGAGCCCGATTCCCTCTGGGCCGCGATTCCATTTGAGACTGTGCGCGGCGCGCGCTAAACGGCCGGGCATGATGAACCGTCCCGAACTTCCGCCCGAAATCGCCCGCCGCCGCACCTTTGCGATCATCTCGCACCCGGACGCGGGCAAGACCACGCTGACCGAAAAGTTCCTGCTGTTCGGCGGCGCGATCCAGATGGCCGGCCAGGTCCGCGCCAAGGGCGAGGCGCGGCGCACGCGCTCGGACTTCATGAAGATGGAGCAGGACCGAGGGATTTCGGTCTCCGCCTCGGCCATGAGCTTCGATTTCGGGCCCTATCGCTTCAACCTGGTGGACACGCCCGGCCACAGCGATTTCTCCGAGGACACCTATCGCACGCTGACCGCGGTGGATGCGGCGATCATGGTGATCGACGGCGCCAAGGGCGTCGAAAGCCAGACCCGCAAGCTCTTCGAGGTCTGCCGGCTGCGCGACCTGCCGATCCTGACCTTCTGCAACAAGATGGACCGCGAAAGCCGCGACACCTTCGAGATCATCGACGAGATCCAGGAAAACCTGGCCATCGACGTGGCGCCGGTCAGCTGGCCCATCGGCATGGGTCGCGACTTCATCGGCGCCTACGACCTGCTCAACGACCGGCTGGAGATCATGGACCGCGCCGACCGCAACAAGGTGGCCGAGTCGATCCAGATCAGCGGGCTCGACGATCCGAGGCTGGCCGAGCATGTCCCCGCCGACCTGCTGGAAAAGCTGCGCGAAGAGCTGGAGATGGCGCGCGAACTGCTGCCCGCCTTCGACCGCAAGTCCTTCCTGGAAGGGCACATGACGCCGATCTGGTTCGGTTCCGCCATCAACAGCTTCGGCGTCAAGGAGCTGATGACCGGCATCGGCGAGTTCGGCCCCCAGCCGCAGCCGCAGAACGCCGCCGAGCGCCAGATCGCCCCCGAGGAAAAGCCGGTGACGGGCTTCGTCTTCAAGGTGCAGGCCAACATGGACCCCAAGCATCGCGACCGGGTGGCCTTCGTCCGCCTGGCCTCGGGGCATTTCGAGCGCGGGATGAAGCTGTTGCACGTCCGGTCCAAGAAGCCGATGGCAGTCAGCAACCCGGTCCTGTTCCTGGCCGCCGACCGCGAGCTGGCCGAGGAGGCCTGGGCCGGCGACATCATCGGCATCCCGAACCACGGCCAGCTGCGCATCGGCGACGCGCTGACCGAGGGCGAGGCGCTGCGCTTTACCGGCATCCCCTCCTTTGCGCCCGAGCTTTTGCAGACGGTGCGCGCGGGCGATCCGATGAAGGCCAAGCACCTGGAAAAGGCGCTGATGCAATTCGCCGAGGAGGGCGCGGCCAAGGTGTTCAAGCCGATGATCGGCTCGGGCTTCATCGTCGGCGTGGTGGGGGCGCTGCAATTCGAGGTGCTGGCCAGCCGCATCGAGCTGGAATACGGCCTGCCGGTGCGCTTCGAATCCTCGCAATTCACCAGCGCGCGCTGGGTGTCCGGGCCCAAGGACAAGGTCGAGGCTTTCGCCAATACGAACAAGGGCCATATGGCGCAGGACCATGACGGCGACCTGGTTTACCTGACGCGGCTGCAATGGGACATCGACCGCGTAGAGCGCGACCATCCCGATCTGAAGCTGACGGCGACCAAGGAGATGATGGTGTAAGCGCGCCGATCTCGGCAAAAGCCCGGCTTGTCTGACGGGCTATGGTGCGCGCATGTCGCCCCGCAGTTCCTGAACGGCGGGGAGGAGCCCAAAACAGACATTCGGCGTCGTGCAAAACTTGTCATGATAGATTGGGATCATGTGATGCGGCTTCTCATCTGCTTGGCGCTTCTATGCTTTCCTGTTTCAGCTGCCGCGCAGACCTATCTCGCCGATTTTCAGGACGCCCTGAACCGCTGTCAGGCTTCTCTGGAAACGACGACAGGGTTTTCCGACGACGGTCTAGAGAGGGTAGGCGAGGCTGAAACTGAACTGCCTTTAAATGTGAGAGATCGTCGAATCTGGCGCTTCCTCTCATCTCCTCTTCAAGTGGTCCACTCCACATATATTGATGGCGTCGGTCAGTTGCGCTCGACCTGTGATGTGTCTTTGCTTAAGGGCGCCACACCTCTAACGCCTGAGGAACGAGACGCGTTGTTCCATAGCTTTGTCAGCAGGATGGAACAGCAGATAGCTGAGGGCACCCACGAGCGCCGCGATCCCGAGAAGATACCTCCAATTGTCACGCTTGGGTATGGCCCCTTGAAGCGCGGCATCCATGGCTGCCGTGTGATTATCTCATTGGCGTTCATGACCGACGGCGATTTTTTCAGGGTGAACGCGGGTGAGCAAATTACGCATCCCTGCGACAAATAGGACGAACGGCAGCTCCGTCCCGCATCGCTGCCGCCGCGCTGGTGGTCCTGGGGCGTTGAGCATCGCTCCGAGCCCATTGCGGTCATTGCTCCTGCGATTGATGCGATCTAAGTCAGTGGCGCTCATCAAGACGTTGCAATGAAGTTCGTCCAACTGCCCATGCCCTCAGGACGATTCATCGTCATCCTCGTCGTGGTCTTCCTAGGCATATGGTCCTCGTTGATGACGGGGAGCCTTGCAGCAAGCGTTTGCGCCAATCCGAAGTACGGTGAGGCGAAAAGACTGAGATACTGCAACCTGTCGCTTGGTATCTCTCATATCTGGCTAGTGGCTGTAGAAGACCATGAAATGTCCCACATCTACTTGGAGCGGGGCATTCTTCTTGTGAACGCCATCAAACGCCAGGATGCTGAGCGTGACATGCTGCGTGCGCTTGAGTTGGCGTGATCTGGCGAACCCCGTGCCAAGCTGCTGGAAATTCTCAATGCCACAGAAGCTTCTCCGATCATCAAGAATTCAGGCAGGCCCGACCCATGGGCATCGGCTCTGCTCGTGCGCGTGGAGCAGCCAGATGTTTCCGAACACGCCAAGCAGATCTGGTATGAGGTGGTGGCAGAAGCACTGAGCGGCGGAGAAGGCTAACGGCAGCTCCGTCCCGCATAACCGCCGCCTCGACCGCATGCGGCACGGCGCAAGGCCGCACCGCATGGCCGATCTCATGCCACCGTCACGTCCATCGTCACTTCGGCGTTCAGCACCTTGCTGACCGGGCAGCCCTTTTCGGCCTTGCGCGCGCAACCCTCGATCACCGCCTTGTCGCCGTCGCCCCAGATCTTGGTGTTCAGATGCGCGGTCTTGATGGCGAAGCCGTCGCCTTCCTTGGCCAGCCCGATCTCGGACGTCGTCTCGATCCGCACATTGCCGATCCCCGCCTCTTGCAGGATCATCGACAGCGCCATGCTGAAACAGGCGGCGTGGGCCGCGCCGATCAACTCCTCGGGGTTGGTGCCGGGCAGCCCCTCGAAGCGGGTGTTGAAGCCATAGGGCTGGCTGCTCAGCGCCCCGGACTTGGTCGAAAGCGACCCCTTGCCGTCCTTGAGCCCGCCCTCCCATTTCGCCGAACCGGAATTCACGATCATCGCCGTTCTCCTTTTCTGCCGTGACCTGGGGGGCGAACGCGCGATCCCTTGCGCGGGTTCAATCGCCCGTCCCCGGCGCGCAGGGAAAGCGCTTCCGCCTGCGCAACCAGATCGTCGGGAACGCCCCGTCCCCCCGCGCGCGCAGGGAAAGTGTAGCACAGCCAGCGTGCCCGCCACGGTATAAAGCCCCGTCCCCCGGCGCGTAGGGAAAGCGCATGCCGGCCATCCCGTCGCCAGCGGCGCCCGTCCTCAGCCCAGCAGGCGCTGCGCCTCCTGGATGGCGAAGCGGTCGGTCATGCCGGCGACGTAGTCCAGCACCACCCGCGCGCGCCCGGTCTCGTCCCCGGCGGCCTCGGCCGCCTCGAACCAGGTCGGGGGCATCTTCGAGGGGTCGGCCAGGAACAGCGGGAACAGCCCGTTCAGCATCTCGGTCACGCGCTGCCTTTCCACCACCACCGAGGGGGCGCGATACATGCGCTGGAACAGGAACAGCTTGATCGCCTTGAGATTCTGGTAAAGCGGCTTGGAAAAGCGGATGATCGGCCCCTCCATGTCGCGGATGTCCTGCGCGCTTTGCGGCTGCAGGCCGGTCAGGCGGTTCTGCGCCACCGCGATCACATCCTCGACCATCACGCCGAAGACGCGGCGCAGCGCCTCGTGCCGGCGCCGCATCGGCGCCAGGCCGGGATGCAGGGCATCGACCTCGGCAAAGGCCTCGCCGACGACGGGCAATTGCGCCAGATCGGCCTCGGTGAACAGCCCCGCGCGCAGCCCGTCATGCAGGTCGTGGTGGTTGTAGGCCACGTCGTCGGCCACCGCCGCCACCTGCGCCTCGGCGCTGGCATTGCTGTGCAGCTCCAGATCCCATTCCGCATTCACCTCGGCCAGGGCATAGGGCAATTCGCCGGTCACGGGACCATTATGCTTGGCGATGCCCTCCAGGCTTTCCCAGGTCAGGTTCAGCCCGTCGAAATCGGCGTAATGCCGTTCCAGCCGGGTTACGATGCGCAGCGCCTGGGCATTGTGGTCGAAGCCGCCATAGGGCGCCATCAGCGCGGCCAGCGCATCCTCGCCGGTATGGCCGAAGGGCGGGTGGCCCAGGTCATGCGCCAGCGCCACCGTCTCGGCCAGGTCGGTGTTCAGCCCCAGCGCGCCGGCGATGGTGCGGGCGACCTGCGCCACCTCGATCGTATGGGTCAGGCGGGTGCGGTAGTAATCCCCCTCGTGCTCGACAAAGACCTGGGTCTTGTGCTTCAGCCGGCGGAAGGCGCTGGAATGGATGATGCGGTCGCGGTCGCGCTGCCAGGGGCTGCGAAAGGTGGACATGCGCTCGGGCCAGCGGCGGCCGCGGCTGTCTTGGGGCTGGCAGGCATAGGGTGCCGTCATCTGGTCCTGCGTTCCTTGCGAGGGTTCGGGCCAGAGCCTATATTCCAGACCGGAAGTCGGAAACGGGAACGCCCCATGAACACAGGTCTGAACCTGCCCCCCAAGGTCACCGAACGCGCCTTTGCGCGCCTGGCCGAGATCAACGAAGGCCGCCCCGCCCGGCCCCTGCGGGTCGCGGTCGCGGGCGGCGGCTGCTCGGGGTTCCAGTATGACATCCGCCTGGACGAGGCGGCCGAGGACGACCTGGTCCTCAGCGGCGCCGGGCAAACCGTCGTGGTCGATCCGGTCTCGCTGCCCTTCCTGGCCGGCGCCACCATCGACTTTGCCGACGAATTGATCGGGGCCCGCTTCACCATCGACAACCCCAATGCCAGCGCCTCCTGCGGCTGCGGCACCTCGTTCTCGATCTGACCGCGGGTTTTCGATCCGGTCTGGCGCGGGCGCGCCGGGCCGGCTAGTCTCGCGCGCATGAAGATCGCGACATTCAACATCAACGGCATCCGTGCCCGTATCGAGACCCTGACCGGCTGGCTTGCCGAAGCCCGGCCCGATGTCGTGGTCCTGCAAGAGATCAAGACCCAGGACGAGGGCTTCCCGCGCGAGCCGATCGCCGATCTGGGCTACAATATCGAAACCCACGGGCAAAAGGGCTTCAACGGCGTGGCCATCCTGTCGAAGCTGCCGCTCGAGGATGTCAGCCGCGGCCTGCCGGGCGACGACGGCGACGAACAGGCCCGCTATATCGAGGCGACGGTGGTCGGCCATCGCGCGGTGCGCATCTGCGGGCTTTACCTGCCCAACGGCAATCCGCAGCCGGGGCCGAAATTCGACTACAAGCTGGCCTGGATGGAGCGGCTGCACGCGCGGGCCAGGGCGCTGCTGGCGACCGAGACGCCGGTGGCGATGCTGGGCGACTACAACGTCATCCCCGAGCCCCGCGACGCCGCCTTCCCGGAAAAATGGCTGGACGATGCGCTGTTCCAGCCCGAAAGCCGCGCCGCGCTGCGCCGCATCCTGTTCGACGGCTGGGCCGATGCGGTGCGCCTGCGCCATCCGGGCAGCACGCGCGGCCCCTTCACCTTCTGGGACTACCAGGCGGGCGCCTGGCAAAGGGACAACGGCATCCGCATCGACCACGTGCTGCTGTCGCCGCAGGCCGCCGACCTGCTGATCGACGTCGGCATCGACCGCGACGAACGCGCCAAGGACAAGCCCAGCGACCACGTCCCGGTCTGGATCGACCTCGACGCCTGATGCGCTTCTCCGTTGGACAAATACCCAGGAAACGGCGGAGCGTCCCGGCGTCCGAAGGGTGGTCCCGACGGACAAGGAAACCCGTCAGGGCCCGATCACGAACCGTCCCCGACCAGCCGCGAGCTGTCGCCCTCGCGCGCGACCGCCAGGGATTGCGCCCGGCCGCTCAGCGCCGCGAACAGTTCCGGGCCGGTGCCGGTCAGCCAGGCCTGCGCCCTGAGCATGCAGATCTCGTCGTAAAGCGCGGCGCGGCGGTCGGCATCCAGATGCGCCGCCACCTCGTCCAGCAGCAGCACCGGGCTTTCGTCGGCCAGCGCACGGGCATTGGCCAGGATCAGCGACAGAAGCAGCGCCTTTTGCTCGCCGGTCGAGGACAGGGCGGCGGGCATCGCCTGCGGCCCCCAATGCGCGCCCAGATCGGCGCGGTGCGGGCCGGTCAGCGTGCGCCCGGCGGCCATGTCGCGGCCGCGCCCCTCGGCCAGCCGGGCGGCGATGCTGTCCGGGTCGGGATCGTCGGCCGCGCCTTCGCCGGGCAGCAGCACCAGGCTGGCCCAGGGAAAGGCGGTCTCGGCCCCCTGCTGCGCCGCCATGATCCGGGCGATGGCGTCCAGCCGGTTGCGCGTCAGGGCCGCGCCCGCCTCGGCCATCTGCGCCTCCAGCGCGCGATACCAGCCGGCGTCGCGCACCTCGTCGCGCAGCAGCCGGTTGCGCTCGCGCATGGCCTTGTCGAAAGCCAGCGCATCCTCGGCATGGCCGGGCGTGAAGCTCAGCGTCACCCGGTCGAGGAAGCGCCGCCGCTGTTCGGGCGCATCCGTCCACAGCCGGTCCATGGCGGGGGTCAGCCAGATCACCCGCATCAGCCGGCCAAGCGCCAGCTGGGTCGAGGGCTTGTCGTCGATCACCACCTCGCGCGGCTGGCCGGGCAGGGCGCGGGTCAGCACCTGATGCTGGCCGATCTCGGCCCGGATCTGCCAGCCGACGTCGGGCCCCTTGCGGGCCTGGTCGCCGGGCGCCGCGCCGCGCATGCCGCGGCCGGGCGACAGCATCGAGACGGCTTCCAGGATATTGGTCTTGCCCGCCCCGTTCGGGCCATGGATGGCGATGGGGCGGCGGTCGGCCTCGATCTCCAGCCTGGCCCAGCTGCGGAACTGGGTCAGGTGCAGGCGGCTCAGCGTCACACGCGCATCGGCATGACGACATAGACCGCGCTGGTGTCGCCGCCCTCGCGGATCAGCGCCGCGTCGCCCGAGCCGTTGAACAGGAAGACCGCGTTCTCGCGCTCGATCTGGCTGGCGATCTCGTGCAGGTATTTGGCGTTGAAGCCGATCTCCAGCGGCTCGTCGGCATAGGCGACCGGCAGCTCTTCGTCCGCCGCGCCGGCGTCGGGTGCGTTCACCGACAGCACCAGCCGGTCCTCGTCGAGCGACAGCTTGACGGCGCGCGAACGCTCGCTGCTGACCGTCGCCACCCGGTCCACCGCCTTGGCGAAATCGCCGGCATCGACTTCCAGCTTGCGGGTATTGCCCGAGGGGATCACGCGGGAATAATCCGGGAAGGTGCCGTCGATCACCTTCGAGGTCAGCGTGATCGTCGGCGTGGCGAAACGCACCTTGGTCTCGCTGACCGAGACGGCGATCTCGGCCTCGTCATCGTCCAGAAGCTTGCGCAGCTCGGCCACGGTCTTGCGCGGCACGATCACGCCGGGCATGTCCTCGGCCCCGGCGGGCAGCGGCGCGTCGATCCGCGCCAGCCTGTGGCCGTCGGTCGCGACGCAGCGCAGGCTGGGCCCGTCCTCGGCCTGCGCGACATGCATGTAGACGCCGTTCAGGTAATAGCGGGTCTCTTCGTTCGAGATGGCGAATTTCGACTTGTCGAACAGCCGCCGCAGCACCGCCGCGGGGGCCGAGAAATTCGCGCTGTATTCCGACGAGGACATGACCGGGAAATCCTCGCGCGGCAGGGTCGCCAGGCTGAAGTTCGACCGCCCCGCCTGCACCGAAAGCCGCCCCGAGGCGGCATCCAGGCTAAGCTGCACCAGCGCGCCGTCCGGCAGCTTGCGGGCGATGTCGTTCAGCATCCCGGCCGAGACGGTGGTGGCGCCGGGCCGTTCGACCTGCGCCGTGGCGCGGTCCACGATCTCGGTATCCAGGTCGGTTGCGCGGAAGCTGACGCCGTCCGGCGCGGCCTCGATCAGCACGTTGGCAAGGATCGGGATGGTGTTGCGGCGTTCGACCACGGACTGGGCCTGGGAAACGGCTTTCACCAGATCGGCACGTTCGATCGAAAATTTCATGGTCAACCCTTATGTCGTTCTGGCCTCGTCCCGCACCCGGCGACGCGGGGCGCCAATGTGGCACAATCCCGCGCAAGGTCAAGCAGATGCGTTCACGCCTCCAGCAGGCGACGCAGCAGGTCGATGTCCTCGGCCAGGCTGCGGTCCGAGCCGCGCAGCTCCTCGATCTTTCTCACGCCATGCATGATGGTGGTGTGGTCGCGCCCGCCGAAGCGGCGCCCGATCTCGGGCAGGCTGCGCGAGGTCATCTGCTTGGACAGATACATGGCGATCTGCCGCGGCCGGGCGACGGTGCGCACCCGCTTGGGGCCGATCATGTCGGCCAGGCGGATGTTGTAATGCTCGGCCACTTTCCGCTGGATCTCCTCGATGGAAACCTTGCGGTCGTTGGCGCGCAGGATGTCGGCCAGGCATTCCTGGGTCATGTCCAGCGTGATCTCGCGTCCCATCAGGCTGGCAAAGGCGAACAGCCGTTGCAGCGCGCCCTCCAGCACCCGGACATTCGAGGTGATGCGATGGGCCAGGAACTCCAGCACCCCCGGCGCGATCTGCAAGCCGGGATATTGCGCGCGGAAACTGTCGGTCTTGCTTTGCAGGATGCCCAGGCGCAGCTCGTAATCGGTCGGGTGCAGGTCCACGACCAGGCCGCATTGCAGGCGCGACTTGATGCGCTCTTCCATGTCCTTGATCTCGCCCGGCGCGCGGTCGGCCGAGATGACGATCTGCTTGCCCTGGTCGACCAGGGTGTTGAAGGTGTGGAAGAATTCCTCCTGCGTGGAATCCTTGCCGGCGATGAATTGCACGTCATCGACCATCAGCACGGAAACGGTGCGGAACAGTTCCTTGAAATCCATCACCGTGCGGTCGCGCAGCGCCTGGACAAAGCGATACATGAACTGCTCGGCCGACAGGTAAAGCACCCGCGCCTCGGGCTGGCGGACCTGGATCTCGCGGGCGATGGCATGCATCAGGTGGGTCTTGCCCAGGCCGACGCCGCCGTAAAGGAACAGCGGGTTGAAGGTGACGGGGCCGCCTTCGGCCACCCGGCGGGCGGCGGCATGGGCCAGCTCGTTGGGCTTGCCGACCACGAAATTCTCAAAGGTGAAGCGACTGTCCAGCGGCGCGGCCAGTTCCTCCTCGCCCGCGGGGCGCGGGGCGGGGCGCTTGACGGCGGGCGCCGCGGCCTGGCGCGCGGTCTGGCTGCGGGTCTGGAAGCTCAGGCGTTGCACGGGGCCGCCCATGCGGTCCAGCACCTTCAGGATGTCGTCGCTGTAATGGCGCGAGACCCAGTCGGACAGGAAACGGGTCGGACAGGCGATGGTGGCTGTGCCGTCCTCGACGCCGGTCAGGCGCAGGGGCTCGATCCAGGTCGAGAAACTGTCGGCTCCGACGATCTTCTGAAGTTCTTCACGCGCCTGCCCCCAAAGTCTGTCCATCTCGCCCAGTTCCGTCTCTTGTCCCCACATGCCGCCGGCATTTTCCGGCGTGAGGCGATTCGGTGCCGCGGCCTGAACGCAATACGTTTCGGCAACAAGAAGACCCCGCCGCCAAGGCGACGCATGGGCCATCTTGCGGCCGAAACTTGCAGACACGCAGCGCAGTCCGGTGGCAGCCGGCTTACGCTTCATCGGTAGCGGATCTTGTCCGATCCTGCTGCCACCCTGCCTGTCGGCGGCACGGCCGACGGTTCAGGGCATGTCCCCCAGGCGCGACGGTGAATCGCAGGGAACAAGCTAGCAAGAACCGCGCCCGGCCAGCAACCGATCTTCGCGCTTGACAGTCACTTTGCCTGATCGAATCTCGCGGCCCGGCGGTAAGGGGAGGGCAGGGACGAAAATGCTGAAAAGCCAAGGAAAAACCACGGCTTCCTTATGCGAAAGGGCGCGCCTGGATAGAGCGCGCCCCTGGTGGATTCCACCGATAGTTGCGAAAATGCCGCAGCGGCTCAGGCGGTGCCCAGGGCCTTAACGCGGGCCGCGAGGCGCGACATCTTGCGCGAGGCGGTGTTCTTGTGGATGACGCCCTTGGTCACGCCGCGCATCAGTTCGGGCTGGGCATTCTTCAGCGCTTCGCGGGCGATTTCGGCATTGCCGCCGGCGATGGCTTCCTCGACCTTGCGCAGGAAGGTGCGGATGCGCGAGCGGCGGGCCTTGTTGACGGCGGTGCGGCGCTCGATCTGGCGGGCGCGCTTTTTCGACTGGGGCGTATTGGCCATGGGTGCGGTCCTATCTGTTCTTCATGTCTCGGTTGCGCAAAGCCCATGGCGCCGTCCGCAGAAACGGACGGTCATGATTCTTGCCTTAAGCGGGCCCACGCGCATGTAGCCCGGCCCTATACAGTGGACCGGCCCCGATGCCAAGCGCCAAATCAACGGTCGCGGAACTGCGGCTCGCGCTTTTCCAGAAAGGCGGCCATGCCCTCCTTCTGGTCCTCGGTGGCAAACAGCGCCTGGAAGCTGCGGCGCTCGAACAGGATGCCCTCGCGCAGGGTGGTCTCATAGGCGCGGTTCACCGCCTCCTTGGCGGCCATGACGGCGATCTGGCCCTTCTCGGCGATCTTGCGGGCCGCGGCCAGCGCCTCGGGGATCAGCTTCGCGGCCGGCACGACGCGGCTCACCAGCCCCGAGCGCTCGGCCTCGGCCGCATCCATGAAGCGGCCGGTCAGGTGCATCTCCATCGATTTCGACTTGCCGACGAAACGGGTCAGCCGCTGGGTGCCGCCGATGCCGGCGATCACGCCCAGGTTGATCTCGGGCTGGCCGAACTTGGCGTTGTCGGCGCAGATGATGAAGTCGCAGGCCATGGCCAGCTCGCACCCGCCCCCCAGCGCATAGCCCGAGACTGCGGCGATGATCGGCTTGCGCGTCGCGGTGATGCGGTCGATCTCGGGGCCGAACAGCTCTTCGGCATAGACGTCGACAAAGCTCTTGCTGGACATTTCCTTGATGTCGGCGCCGGCGGCAAAGGCCTTTTCAGTGCCGGTCAGGACGACGCAGCGCACCTTCTCGTTCCGGTCGGCCTCGGCCAGCGCATCGCCCAACTCGCCCAGAAGCTGCGCGTTCAGTGCATTCAGCGCCTCGGGCCGGTTCAGCCGGATCAGCGCCACATAATCGTCGATCTCGACGGTGAGGGTCTGGTAAGCCATCGACTCTTCGCCTTTCGCAAGCAAGTTGACCGCGACTCGTAACAAATGCGCGAGGCCAAGGCCAGCGCGCTTCTCTGTTGTCCAAATACCCCCGCCGGAGGCAGCGGCCGGCGGCGGCTTCACCTCTGGCAGAGCGGGCAGAAAAAGCTGGACCGGCCGGATTGGACGATGCGCTGCACCGCGCCCGCGCAGCCCGGCGTCGGGCAGGGCGCGCCCTCGCGGCCATAGACGCGGAAGGAATGCTGGAAATAGCCCAGCTCGCCCGTCGCCTGCCGGTGGTCGCGCAGGGACGATCCCCCGGCCGCGATCGCCTCTTCCAGCACGGCGCGGACATGGCCGACCAGCGCCGCCAGCTCGGGGGCGGCGACCGCTCCGGCCAGCCGGCGCGGGTCGATGCCGGCGCGATGCAGCGCCTCCGAGACGTAGATATTGCCCAGCCCCGCCACGATTCGCTGGTCGAGCAGCGCCGCCTTGACCGGCGTGCGCCGCCCGGCCAGGGCCCGCCCCAGTGCCTCGGGGGTGAAGGCGTCGGACAGGGGCTCGGGCCCCAGATGCGCCAGCAGCGGATGGGTCGCGCCCGGCCCCACCAGGTCCACCATGCCGAATCGCCGCGCGTCGTTGAAGGTGATGCGCGTGCCTTGGTCGGTCCAGATCACCACATGGTCGTGGCGCGGCAGGATCGCCGGGTCGCGGTGGAACTCGCCCTGGCTTTCCCCCTCGATCAGCATCCGCCCCGACATGCCCAGGTGCAAAAGCAGGCTGCCGCGATCCTCCAGCTCGGCCAGGATGTATTTCGAGCGCCGCCGCAGCCGCGTCACCCGCGCCCCGGTCAGCACCTGCACCAGGTCCGGCGGCAGCGGCCAGCGCAGGTCGGGGCGGCGGGCCTCGGCGCGGGCGATCACGCGGCCTTCAAGATGCGGCTCAAGGCCGCGCCGGACGGTTTCGACCTCTGGCAGTTCTGGCATTTTCTTCCCGTTCGTCGCATGGTGCGGCCGCGGCCTTGCTATGGCGCGCGGCGCGCTTTCGGACTATCTGGGCGCGAAACGACGGATGGACAAGCGACATGACCCCTGACGAGCCAAAGCAGACCCATTTCGGCTTCCGCACCGTGGCCGAGACGGACAAGGCCGGGCTGGTCCATGGCGTCTTCTCGCGCGTGGCCTCGCGCTATGACGTGATGAACGACCTGATGAGCGGGGGCATCCATCGCATCTGGAAGACCGCGATGATGGACTGGCTGGCGCCGCGCGACGGCCAGCACCTCCTGGACGTGGCCGGCGGCACCGGCGACATCGCCTTCCGCTTCCTGGAGCGCGCGCCGGGCGCCCGCGTCACCGTCTGCGACATGACCGAGTCGATGCTGGTCGAGGGCCGCAAGCGTGCCGAGGCCGGCCAGCTCGCCTCGCGCCTCGCCTGGGTGACGGGCGACGCGATGCAGCTGCCCTTCGCCGACGACAGCTTCGACCGCTACACGATCAGCTTCGGCATCCGCAACGTCACCCGCATCCCCGACGCCCTGGCCGAGGCGCGCCGCGTGCTGCGCCCCGGCGGGCGGCTGATGGTGCTGGAGTTCAGCCAGATGCCGGTGCCGATGCTGCAATGGCTCTATGACCGCTACAGCTTCAACGTGATCCCGGTCATGGGCCAGATCGTTGCCAACGACCGCGACAGCTACCAGTATCTGGTCGAATCCATCCGCAAGTTCCCCGACCAGGAAACCTTTGCCGCCATGATCCGCGAGGCGGGCTTCGGCCGCGTGCAATGGCGCAACCTGTCCATGGGCATCGCCGCGCTGCATTCGGGCTGGAAGCTGTAACGATGCGCGGCCCGCACAACATCTGGCGCCTGATCCGCACCGGCGCCACCTTCGAGCGCACGGGCGCGATGAAGGTCGCGCTGGACGCGGCGAACGCGCCCGCCGGCATCCGCGTCGCCGCCCGCATCCTGGGCTGGCCCTTCGCCTGGCTCGGCTACAAGGGCGACCCGGCGCTGCCGCCCGTCACCCGCGCCATCACCGCGCTGGGGCCGGCCTATGTGAAATTCGGCCAGATCCTGTCGACCCGGCCGGACGTGGTGGGCGTGGAGCTGGCCAACCAGCTTTCCATGCTCCAGGATCGGCTGGCGCCCTTTGCGCAGGAACAGGCGCGCCGCACCGTCGCCGCCGAGCTGGGCCGCCCGGTCGAGGCGCTGTTCAGCGAGTTCTCCGAGCCGGTGGCCGCCGCCTCGATCGCGCAGGTCCATCGCGCGCGGCGGCTGGACAATGGCCGCGAGGTGGCGGTCAAGGTGCTGCGGCCCGGCATCGAATCGGCCTTTCGCCGCGACATCGACGCCTTCCATTTCGCCGCCGGCATGATGGAGCGGCTGTCGCCCTCGACCCGCCGGCTGCGGCCGCGCGACGTGGTCGCCCATTTCGAATCGGTGGTGACTGGAGAGCTGGACCTGCGGCTCGAGGCTGCCTCGGCCTCGGAATTTGCCGAGAACACGTCGGGGGACGAGGGGATGGCGGTGCCCGCCCCCTATTGGCACCTCAGCGCGCGGCGCGTGCTGACCACCGACTGGGCCGAGGGCGTGCCGATGGGCGATGTCGCGGCGCTGCGGGCGGCCGGGCACGACCTGCCGACGATCGGCGCGCGGGTGCTGCAGCTTTTCCTGCGCCACGCGCTGCGCGACGGCTATTTCCACGCCGACATGCACCAGGGCAACCTGAAGGTGGCCAGGAACGGCGACATCGTCATCTATGACTTCGGCATCATGGGCGAGATCGACGAATACACCCGCCGCGTCTATGCCGAGATCCTGATGGGCTTCATCCGCCGCGACTACGAACGCGTCGCGCGGGTGCATTTCGAGGCAGGCTACGTGCCGCGCGACCGCGACATCAAGGAATTCGCCCGTGCCCTGCGCGCCGTGGGCGAGCCGATCTTCGGCGCCGATGCCAGCCGCATCTCGATGGCCAACCTGCTGGCCTATCTGTTCGAAGTGACCGAGCGCTTCGGCATGGCCACGCGGACCGAACTGATCCTGCTGCAACGCACCATGGTCGTGGTCGAGGGTGTGGCGCGCTCGCTCGATCCGCAGATCAACATGTGGGAAGTCGCCAAGCCGGTGGTGGAAAGCTACATCCGCGACAACCTGGGCCCGCATGCGGCGGTGCGCGACCTGACGCGGGCGGCGCAGGTTCTGGGGCGCTTCGCGCCGCTTCTGCCGGAATACCTGGAGCGTCGGATGCCCGAGCTGCTGCGCGAACCGCCGCCCCCGCCCGAGCCGCGCCGGCGTCCGGGCCTTGTCGCCGGCATGGCGCTGGGCGCCGTCGTTGCCCTGGCGGGCGCGGCCTTCGGCGCATGGCTGGGGTAAGATGCCGCCCGGCCACCGCCGGGGCTTGAGCGCGCCCCGGCTTTCGCCTAACGCTGTCGCATGCGGATTCTCTATCTTGGCGATGTGATGGGCCGCGCCGGCCGGCGCGCGATTGCGGAAGGGCTCGGCCCGCTCAAGGAACGGCTGGGCGTCGATTTCACCGTGGTGAACGGCGAAAACGCCTCGGGCGGCATGGGGCTGACCGGCGGCCATGCCAAGCTGATCCTCGAGGCCGGCGCCGATTGCATCACCCTGGGCGACCATGCCTTCGACCAGAAGGAAATGCTGTCCTATATCGAGACCGAGCCGCGCGTCATCCGGCCGCTGAACTATTCCAAGGTGGCGCCCGGCCATGGCGCGCGGGTCTTCGAGGCGACGCGCGGCCGCAAGGTGCTGGTGGCGCAGGTGCTGGGCCAGGTCTTCATGAAGCGGCCCTTCGACGATCCCTTCTCGGCCATCGACGCGATCCTGCGCACGCATCCGCTGGGCGGGCTGGTGCAGGCATCGGTCGTGGACATCCATGCCGAGGCCACCAGCGAAAAGATGGCCATGGGCCATTGGTGCGACGGCCGCGCCAGCCTGGTCGTCGGCACCCATACCCATGTGCCGACCGCCGATACGATGATCCTGAACCGCGGCACCGCATACCAGACCGACGCCGGCATGTGCGGCGACTACGACAGCGTGATCGGCATGGAAAAGGCCGAGCCGCTGCGCCGCTTCCTGACCGGCATGGCCTCGGAACGCTTCACCCCGGCCGAGGGCGAGGCGACGCTTTCGGGCGTGCTGGTCACAACCGATGACCGCACCGGCAAGGCGGTCGCGGTCCAGGCGGTGCGCCAGGGCGGCAGGCTGGATGCCACGCAGCTTCCTGCCTGAAGGCGACGGTGCCCTCGTGCTTTTGCTTGCGGCGGCGGAGAAAATAATTCTATTACCCATCGAAAGGGCCGTGATTTAACGGCGCACGGGACAGGATTGCATGCTGGGCTTTGAACTGACCGGAACCAATGCGGCGGTGGCGATGCTGATCATCGTGACCATCATGTTCATCGAGTTCATTCGCGAAAAGCACCCGCCCGAAGTCGTGGCCATCGGCACTGCCGCGGTGATGCTGCTGCTGGGCCTTCTGCCGATCAAGGACGCGGCCGGGGTGCTGTCGAACTCGGCGCCCTGGACCATCGCCTTCATGTTCCTGATCATGGGCGGACTTCTGCGGACCGGAGCTTTGGAAATCATGTCCCGCCTCGTGACCGCACGGGCGACCAGCCATCCGCGCTTCACCATCGGCGCGCTGTTCCTGTTCGTGATCCTGGCCTCGGCGATCATGAACAACACGCCAGTGGTGGCGGTCATGATCCCGATCTTCATCCAGCTGGCGCTGCGACTGGGTTTCTCGCCCTCGAAGCTGCTGATGCCGCTGAGCTATTTCACCATCCTGGGCGGGATGATGACGCTGATCGGCACCTCGACCAACCTGCTGGTCGACGGCGTGGCCCGCGAACAGGGCATGGTGCCCTTCACCATCTTCGAGATCGCCCCGGTCGGCATCGCCATCACGCTTGCGGGCGTCGCCTATTTCGCCACCATCGGCTGGCGGCTTCTGCCCGACCGCACCTCGCTGGCCGGCTTCCTCGGCACCCGACGCGAGATGAAATATTTCACCGAGGTCGCCATCCCCGAGGATTCCAGCCTGGTCGGCCAGCCGGTGCTGGCCGCGCCGATCTTCAAGCGCGAGGCGGTGCGGGTGATCGACGTGCTGCGCGGCGACGCCTCGCTGCGTCGCAACCTGGCCGAGGTGGTGCTGGAACCGGGCGACCGCGTGGTGCTGCGCTCGGAAATGGCCGACCTGCTGGAGATGCAGGCCAACAAGAATTTCCAGATGGTGGACAAGCTCAGCTCGGTCGCGACCAACACGGTCGAGGTGCTGATCTCGCCCGGCGCGCGGCTGGTCGGGCGGCGGCTGGGCGACATGCGCCTGCGGCGGCGCTATGGCGTCTATGTTCTGGCCGCGCATCGCCGCAGCCAGAACATCGGCCGCCAGCTCGACGACCTGGTGGTGCAGGTCGGCGACACGCTGTTGCTGGAAGGCGCGCCCGAGGACATCGCCCGGCTGGCCGCGGACATGGAACTGGTCGATGTCTCGCGCCCCTCGGCCCGGCCCTATCGCCGCGCCAAGGCGCCGATCGCTATCGTATGCCTGCTGTCGGTGGTCACGCTGGCGGCGCTGGACGTGGCGCCGATCATGGCGCTGGCCTTCATGGCCTCGGCGATCATCCTGATCACCCGCTGCGTCGATGCCGAAGAGGCGTTCTCCTTTGTCGATGCCCGGCTGCTGGCGATGATCTTTGCCATGCTGGCGGTGGGCGAGGCGCTGGAACATACCGGCACGGTCAACCTGGTGGTGGATGTGGTCGCGCCCCATCTTTCCGGCCTGCCGCCCTTTGCCACGCTGATCGCGGTCTATTTCCTGGGCCTGGTGATGACCGAGGTGCTGTCGAACAATGCCGTCGCGGTGCTGCTGACGCCGGTCGCCATCGCGCTGGCGAAATCGCTGGGCCATGACCCGCGCGCCTATGTGGTGGCGGTGATGTTCTCGGCCACGGTCGCCTTCGCCACGCCCATCGGCTACCAGACCCATCTGATGGTCTATGGCCCCGGCGGCTACAGATTCAGCGATTTCGTCAAGGTCGGCGTGCCGCTGGACATCATCTGCGGCATCGTCGCCTGCCTGACCATCCCGCTGTTCTGGCCGCTCTAGGCGGCGGCGCGGTCTCGGCGTCACGGCTGCCGGGGTATTTGAACAACAGAGAAGGCGAACCTCTGGAGCTCCCCGGCCTGCTTGGGCGTGCCTTGCGGCTTTCTCTGTTGCACAAATACCCATGCGACAGCGTCGTCGGCGCGGCGCGTCAGCCCTGGTCGAAGCCCTGACGCACCGCCGTTTCCGCCTTGGCGGAAAGCGTCTTGCGGGTCTCTGCCGCGACCGGGATCGGCGACAGCAGCCGCACCGCGACCGAGCCCTGGCGCGGCTCTGCCAGCACCGCGAGCAGATGCGGCCCCAGCGCCATGTCGCCCCACCAGCCGTAAAAGCGCGGATCGCGGCCCTCGGGCGCATGATAGGTCGCGCTCATCGGCTGGATCGCCAGCCCCTCGGGCAGGGCGGGATCCAGGAAGCCCTGGAACAGCGTCGGCTTGAAGGGCAGCACGCGGCGCCCGTCGCTGCTGGTCCCTTCGGGGAAGAACAGCAGCCGGTGGCCGGCGCGGGTGCGGGCGGCGAATTCCTCGGCCTGGGCGCGGGCGAGCCTGGGGTCGCGGGCGACGAAATGCGTGTCGGTGACGCGGGTCAGGATGTTGATCCCCGGCCAGCCCGCCACCTCGGATTTCGAGACGAAGAACACCGGCATCGCTGCGTTCAGCACGAAGATGTCGAGCCAGCTGGAATGGTTCGCCACCACCGCGCCGGGGCCGCGCATCGGCCGGCCGATGCAGCGCCAGCGCAGGCCCATGATCCCCAGGCAGATGCGGCAGACGCCCTGCACCCAGGGGCCGGTCAGCGGGCGGCGCGGGCCGGTGAACAGCCGCTCGGCCAGGCGCAGCGGCAGGATCAGCAGCACGCCGAGCGCCAGCACCAGGACGATGCCGCCGCCGCGCAGCAGCACCAGCAGCCAGCCGAGCGCGCCGGGCCGTGGAGTGGCCGGCGGCGCGACCGCGTCCCGCCAGGTGGAGCGGTTGCCCTCGCTCATTGTCCCTGCCGGGCTTCGTAGAACCTGCGGTGCTTGGCCGACATCGCCTGGGTATCGACCATCAGGAACACATCGGTGGTGTTGAAGGCGCGGTCGAGCCAGGCGCCTTCGCCGACCATGCCGCCCAGCCGCAGATAGGCCTTGATCAGCGCCGGCATCCCGGTCATGGCGGCGCGGCGATCCAGCTGTTCGGGCGCAACCAGGTCCATGCGGCGATAGCCGTCGGGCCGGGCGCGGGGCCGGATCGCCTCGGGCGCCAGGTGGTGGTGGTAAAGCCAGGACAGCGGCTGGGCCAGCGCCTGCACGTCCGTGCCGTGGAACGAGGCGACGCCGAACAGGATCTCGATCCCGCGCGCCAGCACGTAATCGGCCAGCGCGTTCCACATCAGGAACATGCCCGAGCCGCCGCGATAGGCCGGATCGACGCAGGACCGGCCCAGCTCCAGCAGCGACCGCCCCGAGGCGCGCAGCGGCGCGAGGTCGTATTCGCTGTCGCAATAGAAGCGGCCAAAGGCCTCGGCCCGGTCGCCCGGCAACAGCCGATAGACGCCGACCACATGGTCCAGCGCCTCGCGCGAGCGGCGGTCGTCCACCAGCACCAGATGATCCACCACCGGGTCGAACTCGTCGCGCTCGAACCGGTTCATGTGGTCGACCAGAGGGCCGTCGCCGCCCAGTTCCTCGACGAAGACGCGATAGCGCAGGCGCTGCGCGGCCAGAAGATCGGCTTCCTCGGTGGCGAGACGGGTCGCGAAATAGGAGGTTTCCGGCGTCATCTTACGGCCTGCTATCCCCGGCTTATGGCATCTTGCGCCCGTGTCTAGGCGGGGGAACGCGACATTGCAACCGCCAGCAGGCCCGGCGTTTCAACAGCGGTTGACTCGCGCAAAAGTTGAATTACTCTGCAATGGTCGCCTAAAAAGGGTCGGTTGTGACCAGTTCAAGATTGATATGTCTGCCGTTCACCACCTGCTTGCCGGCATTGGTGAAATTGATGGTGATGCGGTCACCGATGCGCGACTGGACCTGCCCGGTGCCCCATTCCGGCGCGCCGGGATGGCGCACGATCATGCCGGGTTCCAGGATTTCATTCATCTCACGCCCTTTCCCGAGACAGCATGCAGGCTAGCCTTCCATGGACGATCTGACAATCCATTGCCCGCCCGACACCCCCGGCGCGGTCTCGCCCGAGCGGCTGGCCGCGCTGGTCGGCTCGCGGCTGTGCCACGACATCGTCTCTCCTTTGGGCGCCATCGGCAACGGGCTGGAGCTGCTGCAGCTTTCGGGTGACTGGCCGGGCATCGACGACAGCCCCGAGATGCAGCTGATCGCCGAAAGCGTCGAGGCGGCGCGGGCGCGGATACGCTGGTTCCGCGTGGCCTTCGGCCATGCCGCGCCGGACCAGCGCCTTGGTCTGGCCGAACTGGCCGCGCTGCTGGCCGAAGTCGAGAAGGGCGGCCGCATCCGCCTGCGGCTGGAGGCCGAGGGCGACCTGCCGCGCATCGAGGCGCGCCTGATCCTGCTGGCGCTGATGTGCCTTGAGACGGCGATGCCCTGGGGCGGCAGCGTGCTGGTCTGCCGCGGCGCCCAGGGCTGGCGGCTGGTCGCCGAATGCAGCCGCATCCGGTCCGATCCGGCGCTGTGGTCCTGGCTTGGCCCCGACGGGGACCGGGCGCGGCCAGAACCGGGCGCCTCCGAGGTGCATTTCCCGCTGCTGGCCGGTTTTGCCTGCGCCGCCAACCGGCCGCTGGCCTGGGAACTGGACGAGACCGGCGGCGAGATCTCGTTCTGAGGCTCTCTGCCGGGCTTTTGGGGCCGGACCCGCCGTGGTTTGGGTGGGCTATGCCGGCCATGGATGCGGCCTGTCCCTGGAAAGCCTCTCCGCGCCGTGAGCGCGGCTTTGCCGGAATCGCCCGCCCCGCAACTCATGCCAAGCGAGCGCCGCCGCTACCTTGCCCGGCGCGGCAAACCGGCCTTCGCCGAGAGCCGGTCGCCGCGATCTGGATCGGCGGCGGCGGCGCTTCGGCAGGCGTCATGCTGCGGCCCTGGACGAACGGTCGCGCCGTGCGGCCTGCATCACCTGCGCGCCAATCCAGCCTTTCGGCAAGGCACGGGGCCTTGCGCGACACCGACCACGGCGCATCCGTGGCCGCTGCCGCCAAACGGGGCGATGCGGCGGCCCCGGCGCAGCCTTTCGGGCGAGGATCAGGGGCGGATGGTGCCGTCGCCGGTGACGAGATACTTGAAGCTGGTCAGCTGCTCGGCGCCGACCGGGCCGCGCGCATGCATCTTGCCGGTGGCGATGCCGATCTCGGCGCCCATGCCGAACTCGCCGCCATCGGCGAATTGCGTCGAGGCGTTGCGCATCAGGATCGCGCTGTCGAGCCCCTTGAAGAAGCGCTCGGCGGTGGCGTCATTCTCGGTCAGGATCGATTCGGTATGGCCCGAGCCATAGCGGCGGATATGGGCGATCGCCTCCTCGACGCCATCGACCAGTTTCACCGCGATGATCCTGTCCAGGAACTCCTGCCCGAAATCCGAGGGCTCGGCGCGGGTGGTGCCCGGCACCTTGGCAAGCTCGCCCTCGGCGCGCACCTCGACCCCCGCGTCCAGCAGATCCTGCACCAGCACGGCGCCATGTTTCGTATAGAACTGCCAGTCGATCAGCAGGCATTCGGCGGCGCCGCAGATGCCGGTGCGCCGGGTCTTGGCGTTCAGCACCACGCGCCGCGCCTTGTCCAGGTCGGCGTCGCGGTCGGCATAGACGTGGCAGATGCCCTCCAGATGGGCAAAGACCGGCACGCGGGCTTCCTTCTGCACCAGCCCGACCAGCCCCTTGCCGCCGCGGGGCACGATCACGTCGATGAATTCCTGCGCGCGCAGCATGGCGGCGACGGCCTCGCGGTCGCGGGTCGGCACCATCTGCACCGAAGCCTCGGGCAGCCCGGCCTGCCCCAGGCCCGTCACCAGCGCCCGGTGGATCGCGGCCGAGCTGTTCAGGCTTTCCGAGCCGCCGCGCAGGATCACCGCATTGCCGGTCTTCAGCGCCAGCGCCGCGGCATCGGCGGTGACATTGGGGCGGCTTTCGTAGATCACGCCGATGACGCCCAGGGGGGTGGCGACGCGCTGGATATGCAGCCCGTTCGGCCGGTCCCATTCGGCCAGCACCTTGCCGACCGGGTCCGCCTGCGCCGCGACCGAGCGCAGCCCCTCGGCCATGGCGCGGATGCGCGCGGGATCGAGCTTCAGCCGGTCGAGCATGGCGGGGGAGAGGCCCTTTGCCTCGGCGTAATGCATGTCCTCGGCATTGGCGTCGAGGATGGCGTCCTCGGCCTTCAGGATCGCATCGGCGGCGCCGACCAGGGCGGCGTGCTTGCGCTCGGCGCTGGCCTCGGCCAGGACGGCGGCGGCGGCGCGCGCCTTTGCGCCCAGATCCGCGATCAGCGCATCGGCATCGGAAGAGGTCAGGTCTTTCATGGCGGCATTCCCTTGCATGACGCCTGAAATAGGGGCCGGCGCGCTGAAAAGCCAGATGCAAAGCGGGCAGATGGAAAGGGGCCAGATGGAAAGGGGAAGGTGCAGGATTCTGTTGCCAGGCTCCTGCGGGCCCCGCCTTACGCTGCTAGGCGGAAGGGCTTAAGTTTCGGTTACCCGAGCTGCTTACGCAGCCAGAGCCACCGGAGCACGGTTGTCGTTGGCAACTGTACATTTTGCACCGATAACGGTGGTAGCTCACCGAGACAAAGCAAACAGCTTTAGACGTTCGTCGATCCTGTTTCGGCCCCCTGTGCCCCCAACGAGGGATCTTGGTGGAGCCGCCGGGTACCGCCCCCGGGTCCGATCCGCTTATTACCTGCGCGTTTATGTCCATAGTCCGGGCGAACCCGGACAAGCGGAATATAGGCGCCACCATCCCGTCGCGCAAGGGAGGGGAACGCTGTTCCCCTCTTGTCCCGCTGCGCGGGCCAATTTACCCCTTGGGGTATTTGGAAAACGGAGAAGAAGCGGGCGCGGCGTCCCGCCTTCTTCGTTCCCAAAATACTCATGCGGCCGTGCCGCCGGCGTCCCGCCCCGCCTTCGGGCGGGGCGCTGTAAGGGCCGGTCAGAAGCCGGCCTTGATCTTTTCGAACTCCTGCAACTGCTTTTCGCGCTGCTGCGGGTCGTTCGGGGTCTGGGCCAGGATCGGGGCGTCCACGGGCGAGAGACCCTCCTGCACCGCGGGCTCGTCCTTGATCGTCTCCATGGCGACGGTCGAAGTATGGCCGTAGCCGATCGTGTCCAGCAGGCCCTTGGCCGCTTCCGGGGCGAGCCAGGCGTTGATGAAATCGTAGGCCTTGTCTTCCTTGCCCGGTCCGTTCTTGAGATTGATGAAGCCGCAGAAGAAGGTCGAGCTGCCCTCCTTGGCCGCGCGCTGGAAGCCGACCGGGAAGCCGTCGTTTTCCAGCAACACCACGCCGTCGTTCCAGGACCAGGCCACGTCCACCGCGCCCGAGGCCATCAGCTGCGCCTGTTCGGCCGGGTCGGCCCAATAGGCGGCGACGTTCTGATGCGCCTGGCGCAGCCAGTCCGCGGCGGCCGCGAACTGCTCGTCGGTGACTTCGGTCCAGTCGGTGGTGCCGGTGGCCAGGTAGGCCAGCGCCCAGACGTCGTCGGCCGAATCGGGCAGCGAGGTGCGGCCCTGGTATTTGGGGTCGATGAAGATGTTCAGGCTGGCCACGTCCTCGGCCGGCACGGTTTCGGTATTGTAGGCCACCGCGGTCGCGCCCCAATCGGTCGGGATATACCAGACGCCCTCGTCGTCCTTGAAGATTTCCGAATCGAGGAATTTCGCATCGAGGCTTTCGAAGGCCGGGATCTTCGACACGTCCCAGGGCTCGATCAGCCCGGCGTCGCGGTATTTGGACACCATCTGCGAGCAGGGATGCGCGACATCCGCCTTGAAGCCCGAGGCGAGCTTTTGATAGGCCTCGTCGTCGTCGCCGTAGAAGACGAAGGTGGGGCTGGCGCCATGCTGGTCGATATAGCCCTGGAAGATCACCGGCTCCTCGAACCCGGCCCAGTCGAAGACCGTCAGTTCGGGGTCGGCGGCCCAGGCGGCCGTGAGGCTGGTGCTGGCGAGCGCGAGCGCCAGGGCGGGGAAGCGGAGAGGTTTCATGTCGGAGCTTTCCTTGAAGGCAGTCTGGCACGACGCTAGCGGTCCCGCCGCGCCCTCGCAAGCGCGGCCGTGCCCTACCAGCGCCCCGAGGCGCCGCCGCCCCGCGACGAGCCGCCGCCGAAGCCCGAGGAGCCGCGCGCGGCGCTGCGATAGCCCGGCGTCGGCTCGCTGCGCAGCACCGTGCCGGTCGGTCCATACCAGACCGTCTGCGGCCGCAGGCGCTGGCGGGTTTCGGACCAGCCGCAGGCCGGGCAGCGCCGCGTGACATTGTCCTGCGAGACCATGTGGCCGCCCTCGGGCAGCGGGGTTTCCAGCGGCGCCACCTGCGTTTCCAGGCCGCGGCGGCCGCATTGCGGGCAGCGGTTGCGCCGCCAGGCCTGCCGCGCGGCGGCGCCCAGGATCGCCAGCCCGGCGGCGCCGAACAGGAAGGGCAGGATGCGGTCCATCAGGCTGCGCCGGGGCATGGCGAGCGGCTGGCCCGCCGCGACGGGGCGGGCGATCAGGTCGATCACCGCCTGCGTGCCCTCGCGGATGCCCTGCGACATCCGGTTGTCGCGGAAGGCGGGCAGCATGGTGTTGCGCATGATGTCCTGGGCCTGGATGTCGGCGTCGTTTTCGTAGCCGCGGCCCAGTTCGATGCGCGCCTCGCGGTCCTGGGCCAGCACCAGCACCATGAAGCCGTCGTTGCGCGCGGCGTCGCCCACGCCCCAATGGTTGAAAAGCCGGGTGGCAAAGGGCTCCAGCCCGTCGGTCCCGCCATGGCGCGCCCGGTCGGGCAGGGTGACGACCGTGCCCTCGATGCCGGTCTGCTCCCTGAGCGCGGCCAGCGCCCCGTCGAGGGCCTGGGCATCCTCGGGCGCGAGCAACCCGGCGAAATCGTTGACATGCAGGTTCTGCCAGTCGGGCAGGCCCTGCGCATGGGCTGGGGCCAGGGCCGCCAGCCAGAGCAGCGCGACCAGCCATGCCGCCATCCGGGCGATTGCGCTGGCCGGGGCGGTCCCGGACGGCCTATCCATCGTCGCTCCTTGCCCTGCCAGCCGCCTTGTCCATCGTCTTGCCCGTCACCCCGGCAGGATCTCGGGGCCGCCGGTGATTCGCGGGTCGGGCTGGCCGATCACCGCGTCGTCGCGCCCGGCGAAATCCACCGCGCGCAGGATCGCCTGGATCGCCGCGATCCGGGCGCGGCGCTTGTCGTCGGCGCGGATGACCGTCCAGGGCGCGATGCCGGAATGGCTGCGCAGCAGCGTATCCCGGATCGCCGCGCTGTAATCGTCCCATTTCGCCAGCCCCTCGACGTCGATGGAGCTGAGCTTCCATTGCTTCAGCGGGTCGCGCTCGCGGTCCAGGAACCGCTTGAGCTGCTCGGCCCGGCCCACCTCCAGCCACAGCTTGACCAGGATCACCCCGTCATCGACCAGCATGGTCTCGAACAGCGGCAACTGGCGAAAGAAGGTCTCGCGCTGCGCATCCGTGCAGAAGCCGAAGACCTTTTCGACCACGCCGCGATTGTACCAGCTGCGGTCGAAGAGCGCGATCTCGCCCCTGGCGGGCAGCCAGTCCACGTAGCGCTGGAAATACCATTCCTCGGCCTCGCGTTCGCTGGGCTTGGGCAGGGCGGCGATATAGGCCGAGCGCGGGTTCAGGTTCTCGCGCACCCGCTCGATGGTGCCGCCCTTGCCGGCGGCGTCGCGGCCCTCGAACAGCACCACCAGGCGCTTGCGCTGGTGGATCACGTCGCGCATCAGCCGCACCAGCTGCAATTGCAGCCCGGCCATGCGGTCGTCGTAATCCTTGCCCTTCATCTCCTCGGGATAGGGATAGGTGGGATCGGGGATGCGCTTGCCGTCCGCCGCCGCCACCGCCTTGCGCAGCCCATCGGGCGCGTCCTTTTCCAGATAGCGGGTGATCGCGCCGACAAAGGGCAGGTCGGGCAGCGATCCCTGCTTGCCGGACCCGGCCTTGTCGCCGTTGCTGGCCATGCTCACGCCTCGCCGATGCGGTTCAGGTCGAAGGGGGTGGTCTGGTAGATCTCGTTGATCCAGTTACCATAGAGCAGATGCGCATGGCTGCGCCAGCGGTTCGTCGGCGTGCGCGAGGGGTCGTCGTCCGGGTAGTAGTTCACCGGCACGTCGATCGGCTTGCCCGAGGCGGCGTCGCGGTCGTATTCGTCCTTCAGCGTCGTGCTGTCATATTCGAAATGGTTGAAGACATAGAGCGCGCGATGGCCGGGGTCTTGCAGCAGGCAGGGCCCGACCTGGTCCGAGGCGATCAGCGTCTTCAGCGCCGGGATGGCGTCCACCTCGTCCTGGCGCACCTCGGTCCAGCGGCTGACCGGGACCAGCACGTCGTCGGAAAAGCCGCGCAGATAGGGGCTGGAGGGCGCCAGGTTGCGGTGGCGGAAGCAGCCGAAGGCCTTGCGGTCCAGCATGTGCTTTTCCAGGCGGTGGAAATACCAGGCCATCGCCATGCCGCCCCAGCAGACGCCGAAGGTCGAATGCACGTGGCTTTGCGTCCAGTCGAAGACGCGGGTCAACTCGTCCCAATAGGTCACGGCCTCGAAGGGCAGGTGTTCGATGGGCGCGCCGGTGATGATGAGCCCGTCGAACTTCTCGCCCGTCTCCTCGACCTCGCAGAAGCGGCGATAGAAGGATTGCAGGTGGTCGGCGGCCGTGTTGCGGCTTTCGTGGTCCGACATGCGGATCAGCTGGAACTCGATCTGCAAGGGGGTCGCGCCGATCAGCCGGGCGAACTGGTTCTCGGTCTGGATCTTCTTGGGCATCAGGTTCAGCAGGCCGATGCGCAAGGGCCGGATGTCCTGCGTCGCCGCCCGGCCCGGCGACATGACCATGACGCCTTCGTTCGACAGGATGTCATAGGCGGGCAGGTCATTGGGCAGGGTGATGGGCATCATGCGTCCTTTCTGTCGAACTTTCCGGCAATGGCGGCGCCGGCGGGCCGTCGGTCTATGGCATGGCCGATCAGCGCGATCAGGTCTTGCGGGGTCGTCACCTGCGCCACCTCCTCGGCCAAAAGCGTCACGCCGCGCCGGGCCATCGCCTCGTAGCGGGGCTGGCGGTGGGCCAGGGCGCGGGCATAGGTCCAGCGGATGAAGTCGTCGGGGTTCACCTGGTCCTCGCGCAGGCCCTTTTCGACGCGATAGTCGGTCCAGGCCCGGTCCAGGAAATCCGGCTGGTAATACATCGGCTTCGGCGCGCGGTCGAAGCGGCGCACCAGTTCCTCGGTATGCGCGTCCGAGCCCTTGATCCAGACCAGCAGCAGCTCGCGCCCCAGCGCGTCCAGCACCGGGTCGCTTTCGGCAAAGGGGTCCACCACCTCGCAGACCGAGCCGCCGGAATCGCAGACGAAATTGCCCAGGTTGTAGATTTCCTGCGCGCGGCGGATGAAGTGGCCGGTATCCAGCAGCGCCGCGATCTCGGCCATGCGGTGCTGGTCCTGGCGGCGCATGTATTCGTCGAACTCCAGCCCGCCGCGGGTGACGCTGCCGGGCTTGCCCAGATAGGTGGACAGCGGCGCCAGGTTCTCGAAGGTGATGTTGCTGGCGATATAGACCGAATCCGACAGCAAGAGTTCGCGCAGGAAGGGCACCTTCATCGCCTCGCGCTTGAAGTTGTCGGCGATCAGCTCGCCCATGTAGCGGGTGCCGATGCGGTAATCGACGGAATAGTGGAACCATTCGCCCGAGCCGCGCAGCATCGAGGCCAGGAAGGTCTTGCCCAGGCCCGACATGCCAAAGAACAGCACGCGCTTTTTCGGGGCGGCCAGCCATTCGGCCTTGGTCTGGTAAAGCATGGGCGATCCTTTTGCGGGGCTTGGCGATAGTTAGTCCCGCGCAGGGCCGAGGGGAAGGGGGACGCGGGCCGCCGGTGGGACTGCCTGTCGAAAAGCCGGCGGGACGGCCTTGCATCGCGCCATCGAGCCCCTATCTGGGACGGGCGGACCGGGCCCCTCTGACGACGCATGTCGTGATGTCGGACCGCATCGAGCCCTGCTCGGTGCCAGCCCGGAACCATTCCCGCCCAAGGCTTCGCACCGGCTTTCGTTCAACGTGGAGCCTGACATGGAACCTTTCTACCTGACCCTGTTTCTCGGCACGCCGATCTGGCTGTGGCTGGTCTTCGTCGGCCTGGTCGGCCTGCTCTTGGCCTTCGATCTCGGTGTGCTCAATCGCGGCGACAAGGAGATCGGCGTCGCCGAGAGCCTGAAGCTATCGTCCTTCTACATCACGCTGGGCGTGCTGTTCGGCGGCTTCGTCTGGTATCAGCTGGGCAGCAATGCCGCCGCGGAATACATGACCGCCTTCGTGGTCGAAAAGACGCTGGCGATGGACAACGTCTTCGTCATCGCGCTGATCTTCGCCACGCTGTCGATCCCCCGCCGCTACCAGCATCGCGTGCTGTTCTGGGGCATCCTGGGGGTGATCGTGCTGCGCGGCATCATGATCGGCGTCGGCGCCACGCTGGTCGCGCAATACGGCTGGATCCTCTATGTCTTCGCCGGCTTCCTGATCCTGACCGGCATCAAGATGCTGTTCGTCGGCGACAAGGAGCATGACATGGGCGCGAACCCGGTCCTGCGGTTCCTGCGCCGCCGCATGCCGCTGACGCAGGAGCTGCACGGCCATGCCTTCGTGGTGAAGCGGCCCGATCCCGCGACCGGCCGCATCCGCCGCTTTGCCACGCCGCTGCTGCTGACGCTGGTGATGATCGAGATCGCCGACTTGATCTTCGCCGTCGATTCGGTGCCGGCGGTCTTTGCCATCACCACCGATCCCTATATCGTCTATACCTCGAACATCTTCGCCATCCTGGGCCTGCGCGCGCTGTTTTTCGCGCTGGCGGCGATCATCCACCGCTTCGAATACCTCAAGCAGGCGCTGGCGGTGCTGCTGATCTTCATCGGCTCCAAGGTGTTCATCGCCGACCTGATGGGGCTGGCGAAATTCCCGCCCGCCGTGTCCCTGGGCATCACCTTCGCCATCCTCGGCGCCGGCGTCGGCTGGTCGCTGTGGCGCACCCGCAAGGACGTGGCGCGCGCCTGAGCGCCAGATTTCCGCCGCCGCGCCCGGCCGCGCGGTTGCCGTCGGGTATTTGAAGAACGGAGAAGGCGGGGCGGCGGGGTGCGAAACCCGGCCGTCTTCCGCGCGATGTCATCCGGGCTGCCACCACGTCGCTCAATCCGCAGTAGCGCGCCGGGTGCAATCGCGCTATGCTTCGGCCCAGACCCGGCAAACGGGCGATGCAAACGAGGCAGTGACGGCGGTAACCCATGACCGAAATGGTCTTTGGCACCACCCCCTTGCGGGCAGGTGACCCGATTCTTCCACGCTGGTGGCGCACGCTGGACCGATGGTCCCTGGCCTGCGTGCTGGGATTGTTCGCGGTGGGGCTGCTTCTGGGCCTGGCGGCCTCGGTGCCCTTGGCCGAAAAGAACGGCCTGCCGCAATTCTATTACGTCACCCGCCAGGCGGTGTTCGGTGCCATGGCGCTGGCGGCGATGCTGGTGATCTCGACCTTCTCGCCGCGGATGGTGCGGCGGATCGGCGTGCTGGGCTTTCTGGTCGCGCTGGTGGTGCTGATGGCGCTGCCCTTCATCGGCACCGATTTCGGCAAGGGCGCGGTGCGCTGGCTGCGCCTGCCCGGCGGCATGTCGGTGCAGCCGTCCGAGTTCCTCAAGCCCTGCTTCGTCGCCATCTGCGCCTGGTTCATGGCCGCCAGCCAGGAGGTCGGCGGCCCGCCCGGCAAGTCCTTTTCCTTCGGCCTCGCCGTGGTCGTGGTGCTGCTTCTGGCCATGCAGCCCGATTTCGGCCAGGCCTCGCTGGTGCTGTTTTCCTGGTGCGTGATGTATTTCATCGCCGGGGCGCCGCTTTACCTTCTGGGGGGCGTGATGGGGCTGGCCTGCGTCGGCGGCGTCTTCGCCTATGGCGCGTCCGAGCATTTCGCCCGCCGCATCAACGGCTTCCTTGCGGCCGAGGTCGATCCGCGCACCCAGCTGGGCTATGCCACCAACGCCATCCAGGAAGGCGGCTTCTTCGGCGTCGGCGTGGGCGAGGGCTCGGTCAAGTGGTCGCTGCCGGACGCGCATACCGATTTCATCATCGCGGTCGCGGCCGAGGAATACGGGCTGATCCTGGTCCTGATCATCATCGCGCTTTATGCCGCCATCGTCATCCGCTCGCTGCTGCGGCTCCAGGGTGAGCGCGATCCCTTCGTCCGCATCGCCGGCACCGGGCTTGCCTGCGCCTTCGGCGTGCAGGCGCTGATCAACATGGGCGTGGCGGTGCGGCTTCTGCCGGCCAAGGGCATGACGCTGCCCTTCGTCAGCTACGGCGGCTCGTCGGTGATCGCCTCGGGCATCGCCATGGGGATGCTGCTGGCGCTGACCCGCTCGCGCCCGCAGGGCCGCATCGCCGACGTGCTGGGCCGGGGCCGGGGATGAGCGACCCGCAGTCCCAAGGCCGGCCGCTGTGCCTGATCGCTGCCGGCGGCACCGGCGGCCACATGTTCCCGGCGCAATCGCTGGCCGAGGTGCTGCTGGCCCAGGGCTGGCGGGTGAAGCTTTCCACCGACGAGCGCGGCGCGCGCTATGCCGGCGCCTTCCCGGCCGAGGTGGTGCGCGAGGTGGTCAGCTCGGCCACCACCGCGCGCGGGGGCGCGCTGGCCAAGCTGGCCGTGCCCTTCCGCATCGGCGCCGGCATCCTGGGGGCGATCCGGGCGATGCGCGCCGACCGTCCCGCCGTGGTGGTTGGCTTTGGCGGCTACCCGACCATCCCCGCCATGTCGGCGGCGCTGGCCCTGCGCATCCCGCGCATGATCCACGAACAGAACGGCATCATGGGCCGGGTGAACGCCGCCTTTGCCCGCCGGGTGGATCGCGTGGCCTGCGGCACCTGGCCGACCCGGCTGCCGCCCGGCGTCCAGGGCATCCATACCGGCAACCCGGTGCGCCAGGCGGTGCTGCACCGCGCCGCCGCCCCCTATGCCCCGCCGGGCGAAGGCGAGCTGCACCTGCTGGTCATCGGCGGCAGCCAGGGCGCGCGGGTGCTGTCGAACATCGTGCCCGAGGCCATCGCCGACCTGCCGGACGACCTGCGCGCCCGCCTGTCGGTCAGCCACCAGGCCCGCGCCGAGGATGCCGAGCGCGTCACCGCCGCCTATGCCGCGGCCGGCGTCAATGCCGAGGTCCGGCCCTTTTTCGACGACGTGCCCCGCCGCCTTGCCGAATCCCAGCTGGTCGTCAGCCGGGCCGGGGCCTCGTCCATTGCCGACATCACCGTGGTCGGCCGTCCGGCGATCCTGATCCCCTATGCCGCGGCGACCGGCGACCACCAGACCGCCAACGCCCGTGCCCTTGCGGAATCCGGCGCGGCGATCCTTTTGCCCGAATCCGTGCTTGACGCCGAGAGCCTCAGGCGCGACATCCGGGACATCCTTTCCGACAGCGCCCGCGCCACCGCCATGGCAGCTGCCGCGCTAACGCTTGCCCGCCCCGACGCGGCGCAGCGCCTTGCAGATCTAGTGACGGAACCGACCCGATGAACGCAGCGACCAAACTTCCGGGCGAGCTTGGCCCCATCCATTTCGTCGGCATCGGCGGCATCGGCATGTCCGGCATCGCCGAGGTGCTGATGACGCTGGGCTACCAGGTGCAGGGCTCGGACGCGAAACGCTCGAAGATCACCGACCGGCTGGAGGCGCTGGGCGCCGCCGTCTTCGAGGGCCAGCGCGCTGAAAACATTGGCGAAGCGGGCGTGGTGGTGATCTCGACCGCGATCAAGAAGGGCAACCCCGAACTGGAAGAGGCGCGCCGCCGCGGCCTGCCCGTCGTGCGCCGGGCCGAGATGCTGGCCGAGCTGATGCGGCTGAAATCCAACGTCGCCATCGCCGGCACCCATGGCAAGACCACGACCACCACCATGGTCGCGACGCTGCTGGACGCGGGCGGCTTCGATCCGACGGTCATCAACGGCGGCGTGATCCATGCCTATGGCAGCAATGCCCGCGCCGGCGCCGGCGAATGGATGGTGGTCGAGGCCGACGAATCGGACGGCAGCTTCAACCGCCTGCCCGCGACCATCGCCATCGTGACCAATATCGACCCCGAGCACATGGAGCATTGGGGCAGCTTCGACGCGCTGCGCAAGGGTTTCCAGGACTTCGTCTCGAACATCCCCTTCTACGGGCTGGCCGTCTGCTGCACCGACCACCCGGAGGTGCAGTCGCTGGTCGGCCGGCTGACCGACCGCCGCGTCGCCACCTTCGGCTTCAACGCCCAGGCCGACGTGCGCGCCGTGAACCTGCGCTACGAGAACGGCGTGGCGCATTTCGACATCGCCCTGCAGGGCGAGGCCGAGCTGAACGACGGCGAGATCCCGGTGATCGAGGGCTGCACCCTGCCGATGCCGGGCGACCACAATGTCAGCAATGCGCTGGCCGCGGTGGCCGTCGCCCGCCACCTGGGCATGAAGCGCGCCCAGATCCGCGAGGCGCTGGCGCGCTTCGGCGGGGTCAGCCGCCGCTTTACCCGCGTGGGCGAGGTGGGGGGCGTCACCATCATCGACGATTACGGCCACCACCCGGTCGAGATCGCGGCGGTGCTGAAGGCCGCGCGCCAGGCGACCAGGGGCCGGGTCATCGCCGTGCATCAGCCGCATCGCTATTCGCGGCTTTCCAACCTCTTCGACGATTTCTGCACCTGCTTCAACGAAGCCGATGTCGTCGCCATCGCCGAGGTCTATTCGGCGGGCGAGGAACCGATCCCCGGCGCCTCGCGCGACGACCTGGTCGCCGGGCTGATCGCCCACGGCCACCGCCACGCCCGCGCGGTGATGGACGAGGGCGACCTGGAACGGCTGGTGCGCGAACAGGCGCGGCCGGGCGACATGGTGGTCTGCCTGGGCGCCGGCACCATCTCGACCTGGGCCAACAACCTGCCCGAGCGGCTGACGGAGAAGGCCGCGTGATCGCGCTGGCCAGCCATCCCGCCACCGCGGCGCTTTGCGCCCTGCTTTGGGGCGTGATGGCCTGCCTTCTACCCTTCGTGCGGCTGCGCTGGCGCCATTCGGCGCTTTGGGCGCTGGTGCTGTGCGGCGTGCCGGTGCTGGGCTGGCTGACCTATCTGTGCGGCCCCGGCTTCGGCGTGCTGTTCCTGGCGCTCGGCCTGTCGCTGCTGGTCTGGCCGCCCTTCGATGCGCGCCGCCGCCGGCGCGCGCTTGCGCAGCGCGGCCTGCGCTAGGGACCGCCGGCGATGATGGTGGCATGGCTGATCGTCGCCGTCACGGTGGCGCTGGCCGCCGCCGTCGGCATCCTGCGTGCCGGCGCCCGCTCGTTCCGGGTGCTGGGGGGCGAACTGGCCCTGCTGCTCGGCGCGGCCTGGCTTTGCTATCTGATCGGCGACGGCAAGACCGGCGGCTATCTGGCCGGGATCATCGGCGCGCTGCTGTCGCTCTTGCTGCTGATCGCGGCGGGGGGCCTGGCCGCAGGCGCGCTGCTGCGCTGGGTTCACGACCGCCTGCGGCCGCCGCCGGTCCTTCGCGCGCCGTTCTCGCAGCCCTGGGACATCGTCGGCCTGGGCTGCTTCGCCGCGCTGGCGGTGGTCCTCAGCGCGCTGGAATGACAGGAAACGGGATGAAAAAGGGGGACGAGATGACGGAAAGCAGGATGCGGGTCCGGGCAGGGCTGGGCGCGATGCTGGCGCTTGCCCTGGCCGGGCTTGCCGGCTGCGGCCGCGGCGGCATGAGCGAGCTGGAATGCATGGAGCGGGCGATCTATTTCGAAGCGAACCGTTCGAGCCGCGACGGCATGATCGCCGTCGGCAACGTGGTCATGAACCGCGTCAGGGCGCAGGGCTATCCCAACACGGTTTGCGGCGTGGTCGGGCAAAAGGGCCAGTTCGCGCCGGGCGTCCTGACCCGGCGAATGGATTCGAAATCCCTGCCGGCGGTGCGCGAGGCCGCGATCGCGGTCCTGCGCGGCGAAAGGCAGCCGGGGATCGGCAACGCCATGTTCTTCCACCAGAAGGATCACCGCTTTTCCTATGACAACATGCACTATGTCCTGGTGGCGGGTGGCAATGCCTTCTACGAAAAGCGCAAGAGCCATCTTGTGACCCAGCCCGTGCCTCCGGCCCCGGTGGACGGGCTGCGCTAGATGCGCGGCGCGTCTCGGCAGGCCGCAGTCGGAACCCTGGCGAGACGCGCCGGAAAGCGGCTGCGGCATGCGGGCCGGATTGACGGCGCGCGCAACGCTGATTAACCACCGCGCCATGACCCAGACGCCTCCCGCGCCCCGCGGCGCCCTGACCCCGAACCGGGCCCTTGCCGACCTGACCTGGCTGCGCGTCGGCGGGCCGGCCGACTGGCTGTTCCAGCCCGCGGACGAAGCGGATCTGGCCGAATTCCTGCGCGGCCTCGACCCTTCGCTGCCGGTCTTTGCCATGGGCGTCGGCTCGAACCTGATCGTGCGCGACGGCGGCATTCGCGGCGTGGTGATCCGGCTGGGGCGCGGCTTCAACGGCATTTCCTGCGAGGGCGGCATCGTCACCGCGGGTGCGGCGGCGCTGGACGCCCATGTCGCGCGCCGCGCGGCCGAGGCGGGGCTGGACCTGACCTTCCTGCGCACCATCCCCGGCAGCATCGGCGGCGCGGTGCGGATGAACGCGGGCTGCTATGGCAGCTATGTCGCCGACCACCTGGTCTCGGTCCGCGCCGTGGCCCGCGACGGCAGCCTGCACGAGATCGCGGCCGCCGACCTGCGCCTCGGCTATCGCCATTCCGAGATCCCCGAGGGCTGGGTCGTGACCGAGGCCCGCTTTCGCGCCGAGCCGGGCGACCCCGCGGGACTGGCCGCGCGGATGGAGGAACAGCTGGCGCGCCGCGATGCGAGCCAGCCCACGCGCGAACGCAGCGCCGGCTCGACCTTTCGCAACCCGGCCGGGTTTTCCTCGACCGGGCGGGCGGATGACAGCCACGAGCTGAAGGCCTGGTCGCTGATCGACGCCGCCGGCCTGCGCGGCCACCGCCTGGGCGGGGCGCAGATGTCGGAAAAGCACCCGAACTTCCTGCTGAACGCCGACGGCGCCACCGCCGCCGAGCTGGAAGCCCTGGGCGAACTGGTCCGGCAGAAGGTGCGCGAGACCAGCGGGCACGAGCTGCAATGGGAAGTCATCCGCGTAGGCCAGCCCTAGGAACCGGCCGTAACCCGCCGTCATTGCCGGAAATATCGCGCGAGACGCGAAAAGGGACTTTTGCGATTCCGCCCAAGCGGCTATCCTGACCCGACAAATACCCGGATCAACCGGGGAGCATGAGGCAGAACATTGGCGGGCAGGTCGAGCAGGTCGGCCCCGAAAGTCGTAGTCCTGATGGGCGGACCCTCGGCCGAGCGCGAGGTTTCGCTCTCGTCGGGGCGTGAATGCGCGGTTGCGCTGCGGCAGGCGGGCTATGAAGTCGTCGAATTGGACGCGGGCAGGGATCTGCCCGCGCGTCTGGCCGAACACGCGCCGGACGTGGTCTTCAACGCGCTGCATGGCCGCTGGGGCGAGGACGGCTGCGTGCAGGGCCTGCTGGAATGGCTGGGCTGGCGCTATACCCATTCCGGCGTGCTGGCCTCGGCCCTGGCCATGGACAAGACCCGCGCCAAGGACGTGCTGCGCCTTGCCGGCCTGCCGGTGCTGGACAGCCTGATCGCCGATGCCGCCGAGGTGCGCGCCCGCCACGTCATGGCGCCGCCCTATGTGGTCAAGCCGAACGACGAGGGCTCTTCGGTCGGGGTCTATATCGTGCATGAGGCCGCGAACGGCCCGCCGCAGCTTTCCGACCGGATGCCCGCGCGGGTCATGGTGGAAACCTATGCGCCGGGGCGCGAGCTGACCGTGGCCGTGCTGGGCGACCGCGCGCTTGGCGTGACCGAGATCGTGACCGAGGGCTGGTACGACTACGATGCCAAATACAAGCCCGGCGGCTCGCGCCATGTCATCCCCGCCGAGATCCCGCCGGAAATCGCCGCCGCCTGCCGCGACCAGGCCGTGCGTGCGCACCAGGCCCTGGGCTGCCGCGGGCTGACCCGCACCGATTTCCGCTGGGACGAAAGCCGCGGGCTGGGCGGGCTGATCATCCTCGAGGTGAACACCCAGCCCGGCATGACCCCCACCTCGCTTGCCCCCGAGCAGGCGGCCCATGCCGGCATGGACTTTCCCGCGCTCTGCCGCTGGATCGTCGAGGAGGCGCTATGCAGGGCCTGAACCCCTTCCACCGCGGCCAGGGGCCGGGTGGTCGGCCGGCGCCGGTACGCCCTGCGCCCGCGCGCCCCGCCCCGGCGGCGCCGCGCACGCCGCGCAAGGATCCGGCGCCCTCGCGCCTGGCCTACCGGCTGAACCGGATGATGCTGCGGCCGCTGGTGCGGCGGCTGGTGCATGTCGGCCTGCCCGCCTTTCTGGCGGCGCTGGTGGCGGGGATCTGGCTGTCGGACGACACGCGCCGGGCCAACCTGACCGGCGGCATCGACGCCATCGTGGACCGCATCCAGCACCGCGACGAGTTCATGGTCAGGATGATGACCATCGAGGGCGCCTCGCCCGCGGTGGACAAGGGGCTGCGCGCCATGCTGCCGGTGGACCTGCCGGCCTCGAGCTTCGACATCGACCTGGAAAAGCTGCGCGAGCGGGTGCTGAAGCTCGATGCGGTCGAGGCGGTGGACCTGCGCATCAAGCCGGGCGGGGTGCTGTCGGCCGTGGTCACGGAACGGGTGCCGGCGCTGCTGTGGCGCCATGCCCGCGGCATCGAATTGCTGGACAAGACCGGGCACCGCGTCGCCTCGGTCACGGGGCGCGAGGTGCGCGGCGACCTGCCGATCATCGCCGGCGAGGGCGCCGACCGCGCCGCGGCCGAGGCGCTGGCGCTGATCGACGCCGCCGGGCCGATCCTGCCGCGGCTGCGCGGGCTGGAGCGCATGGGCGAGCGGCGCTGGGACGTGGTGCTGGACCGCGGCCAGCGCATCAAGCTGCCCGAGGAAAAGGCGCTTCAGGCGCTGGAGCGCGCCATCGCGCTGGACCGCGCGCTGCACATGCTGGACCGCGACCTTTCGGTCGTCGACCTGCGGCAGGAGGCGCGCCCGGTGGTGCGGCTGGGGATGGAGGCGCAGAACGCCATCCGCCGTGCCCGCGGCCAGCCCGAACTGGGCCCCGACGGGTTGCCGCTGCCGCCCGAGGCAACGGCCGGCAAGGCGGCGAAGACCGCGAAGAAAAGCGGCTGACAGCGCAAGGAGGCAGGTGAGATGAAGGATCTGTATCAGGGCCAGCGGGCCATGCGGAACATGCGCCGCCAGGCCATGCAGCGCGGCGTCATCGCGGTTCTGGACATCGGAACCTCGAAGATCGCCTGCCTGGTGCTGCAATTCGACGGCCCGAGCCAGTTCCGCGAGACGGACGGCGTCGGCCCCATGGCCGGCCAGTCGAATTTCCGCGTCATCGGCACCGCCACCACCCGCTCGCGCGGGATGCGCTATGGCGAGATCGAGACCATGGCCGAGACCGAGCGCGCCATTCGCACCGTGATCCAGTCGGCGCAGAAGGTGGCAGGCGTGCGCGTCGACCACGTCATCGCCTGCATCTCGGGCGCGCGCCCGGCCAGCTATGGCCTGGCCGGCGAGATCGTGCTGCCCGCCGGCAAGGTGGGCGAGGGCGACGTGGCCCGCGTGCTGGCCGCCTGCGAGGTGCCCGATTTTGGCCGCGGCCGCGAGGTGCTGCACGCCCAGCCGGTGAACTTTGCCCTCGACGGCCGCTCGGGGCTGTCGGACCCGCGCGACCAGTCGGGCGGCCGGCTGGCCTGCGACATGCACGTGCTGACCATCGACGGCGATGCGGCCAGCAACCTGGTGCATTGCATCCGGCGCTGCGACATGGAACTGGCAGGCGTGGCCTCGGCCTCATATGCCTCGGGTCTTGCGGCGCTGGTCGAGGACGAGCAGGAGCTGGGCGCCGCCTGCATCGACCTGGGCGGCGGCACGACGGGCGTTTCGGTCTTCATCAAGAAGCACATGATCTTTGCCGATGCCGTCCGCTTCGGCGGCGAGCTAATCACCCAGGACATCGCCAAGGGGCTGCGCGTCAGCCATGCCGTGGCCGAGCGGCTCAAGACCCTGCACGGCGGGCTCGAGGCCACCGGCCGCGACGACCGCGAGATGATCGAGCTGGGCGGCGAGACCGGCGACTGGGACACCGACCGCCGTAGCGTCAGCCGCGCCGACCTGATCGGCATCATGCGGCCGCGGGTCGAGGAGATCCTGGAAAAGGTGGGCGAGATCCTGGATGCGGCGGGCTTCGACTATATGCCCTCGCGCCAGATCGTGCTGACCGGCGGCGGCAGTCAGATCCCGGGGCTCGATGCGCTGGCCTCGCGCATGCTGGGGCAGAACGTGCGCATCGGCCGGCCGCTGCGTATCCAGGGCCTGCCGCATAATGCGACCGCGCCGGGCTTTTCCTCGGCCATCGGATTGGCGCTGCTGACGGCGCATCCGCAGGACGAATGGTGGGACTTCGACATGCCCGCCGAACACTACCCGGCGCGCAGCCTGCGCCGGGCCTATCGCTGGTTCCGCAACAACTGGTAGGGGCGCGGAACCCGGATGCGGTGGTGTGGGCCGGCGCCTCCACCACATGCAGCAGAATGGGCAAGATGCCGCCGAAAACCCCAGCATCCACCGCGATATTTGGTGTGCGGGGTGTGTTTTTCGGGTGACGCTCGGCGCGAATCTGGCTAGGCTGGCCGGTATACGGGGATTCGACCGGACTGCGCACATGTCCGGCGCAACAGATGAAGGCAGGCGAGACATGGAACGGCAGATTCACCTGATGCTGAATGATGACCAGGAACTGAAGCCGCGCATTACCGTCTTCGGCGTCGGTGGTGCGGGTGGCAATGCGGTCAACAACATGATCGACAAGCAGCTGGAGGGGGTCGAGTTCGTCGTGGCGAACACCGACGCCCAGGCGCTGCAATCCTCCAAGGCGGAAAGCCGCATCCAGATCGGCCCGAAAGTGACCGAGGGGCTGGGCGCCGGCGCCAAGCCCTCGATCGGCGCCAAGGCCGCCGAAGAGACGATCGAGGACATCGTCGATCATCTGATGGGCGCGCATATGTGCTTCATCACCGCCGGCATGGGCGGTGGCACCGGCACCGGCGCCGCCCCGATCATCGCCCAGGCCGCGCGCGAGATGGGCATCCTGACCGTCGGCGTCGTGACCAAGCCCTTCCAGTTCGAGGGCACCAAGCGCATGCGCCAGGCCGAGGAAGGCGTCGAGGCGCTGCAGAAGGTCGTCGACACGCTGATCATCATCCCCAACCAGAACCTGTTCCGGCTGGCCAACGAAAAGACCACCTTCACCGAAGCCTTCGCCATGGCCGACGACGTGCTTTACCAGGGCGTCAAGGGCGTGACCGACCTGATGGTGCGGCCGGGCCTGATCAACCTGGACTTCGCCGACGTGCGCGCGGTGATGGACGAGATGGGCAAGGCGATGATGGGCACCGGCGAGGCCTCGGGCGAGAACCGCGCCGTGCAGGCGGCAGAAAAGGCCATCGCCAACCCGCTCCTGGACGAGATCAGCCTGAACGGCGCCAAGGGCGTGCTGATCAACATCACCGGCGGCTACGACCTGACGCTCTTCGAGATGGACGAGGCGGCCGAGAAGATCCGCGAGAAGGTCGATGCGGATGCGAACATCATCGTCGGCTCGACGCTTGACCCGTCGATGGAGGGCTCGATCCGCGTCTCGGTCGTCGCGACCGGCATCGACGCTTCGGCGGCCGAGGTTCCGGTGCCGCGCCGCGGCATGAAGGAGCCGCTGACCCAGAACCCCGTCGTGGCGCAGAAACCGGCCGAGGAAGAGCTGCCGGTTCCGCCGCGCCGCACCGCGCCCCTGGCCGAGCCCGCCCCGGCGGCGCGCGTCCAGCCCTCGGCCCCTGCCGCGCGCTATGACGAGGAAGACATGCCGCGCCCGGCCTACCAGCCCGAACTGCGCCAGCCCGCCGCGCCCAGCGACGCGCTGAACGGCGATGCGGGCGGCTTCGTCGCGCCGACCCGGCCGCAGGCGCCGGCCGGCACGCCCTCGGATGCGGTGATGCAGCGCCTGGCCGCCGCCGTCCAGAAGGCGCCCGAGCGCCAGGCCGCGGCCCAGAACCGCGCCGCCCAGCAGCAGCCGCAGCCGGCCGAGCAGGGCCGCGCCCAGGGCCGCATGGGCGGGCTGAGCCGGATGCTGGAGCGCATCTCGGGCCATGGCGAGCAGGCCGACAAGCCCGCGCCCTCGACCATCGCCGAGCGCGTGAACGAGCGTGTCGCGGCCCGCAACCGCGGCGGTTTCGACGCCGGATTCGACGATCTGGCCAGCCCCGACCGGGCCGGCGACAATGTCGAGATCCCCGCTTTCCTGCGCCGCCAGGCGAATTGAGCCGATCACAAAATTCCGGCGACGATTTCGTGAAGGACCGCTTCGGCGGTCCTTTTTCTTTGCTGGATCAAGGTATTGGCGGTTCCGGCCGGGGCCGGGGCGCAAGCCGGGGCCGATTGTTTCACCCCGTTACAAAAGGTTATTTGAGCAATCGGCGGGGGATGCCTAACTGATCCTTGCGCCGCGGATTTCTTGCCGTGGCACGCTCAGTTCACAAGAATCGGCAGGCAAGACCATGCAGACCACCATCGCTCAGAAAGCCCAGTTCCGCGGCGTCGGACTGCATTCGGGTGCGGCCGTGCGGCTGGCGATCCTGCCGGCGCCGGCGGACCATGGCATCGTCTTCGTGCGCACCGACCTGGACCGCGCCCGGATTCCGGCGCGCTGGGACCATGTCACGCCCTCGCAGCTTTGCACCCTGCTGGACAACGGCCGCGGCGCCACCGTCTCAACGGTCGAGCATGTGATGGCTGCGCTGTCGGGCACCGGCATCAACAATGCCGTGGTCGAGGTGAACGGGCCGGAAGTGCCGATTCTCGACGGCTCCGCAGCCCCCTTCGTGCAGGGCATCCTGGAAGCCGGGCTGCGCCAGCAGGCGGCGCCCCTGCGCGCGATCCGCATCCTGCGCGAGGTCGAGGTGCGGCAGGGCGAGGCTTTCGCCCGCCTCTCGCCCGCCGACCACCTGGAGATCCATTTCGACATCGACTTCGTGGACGCGGCGATCGGCCATCAGGAAAAGCGCCTCGACATGGCCAACGGCAGCTTCGTGCATGAGCTGATGGACAGCCGCACCTTCTGCCGCCAGGCTGACGTGGTGCAGATGCAGAAGAACGGCCTGGCGCTTGGCGGCACCTACCTGAACGCGGTGGTCGTGGACGGCGACCGGGTGCTGTCGCCGGGCGGCCTGCGCCACCGCGACGAGGCCGTGCGCCACAAGATGCTGGACGCGGTGGGCGACCTGGCGCTGGCCGGGGCGCCGCTGCTGGCGCGCTATACCGGCCACCGCGCCGGCCACGCCATGACCAACAAGCTGCTGCGCGCGCTTTTCGCCCAGCCCGAGGCCTGGGAATGGGTCACGCTGACCCCGGCGATGGAAAGCCGCCAGCCCGGCGCCGGGGTGATCGCCTCGGCTGCGCGCCTCGCTTCCCGCACCCGTCAGCTGGCCGTCGCCTGAAGGTGGCGGCCCTGCGCCGTTTTTGCCGTTTTGGCATTTTGCGCAGCCCGATTTTCTGTGCTAGGACGACCGGGCCGCGCGGGCCTTCCGCCCATGCGGCGGCGTGAATTTCTGACGGGCGGTATGGAATGACAGGCATCAGATCGGGTTCCTTGGTCGCGGCTGTGCTGTCGTTGGGCCTGCTGGCGGGCTGTTCGGGCGGTGCGGGGAACAAGCCCGAATCATTCGAGAATTTTACCGCCGAACAGATCTACAAGCGCGGCGAATACGAGCTTGAGAACTCGCGCAGGCCCAAGGACGCGGTGCAGTATTTCTCCGAGGTCGAGCGGCTTTACCCCTATTCCGAATGGGCCAAGCGCGCGCTGATCATGCAGGCCTATGCCTATCACCGCGCCCGCGACTACGAAGAGGCGCGGGGCGCCGCGCAGCGCTTCATCGACACCTATCCGGGCGATGCGGACGCGGCCTATGCGAAATACCTGCTGGCGCTCAGCTATTACGACCAGATCGACGAGGTCGGGCGCGACCAGGGCCTGACCTTCCAGGCGCTCCAGGCGCTGCGCGAGGTGATCGAGCAATATCCCGACACCGAATACGCCCGCTCGGCCATCCTGAAATTCGACCTGGCCTTCGACCACCTCGCCGCCAAGGAAATGGAGATCGGCCGCTACTACCTCAAGCGCGGCCATTACACCGCGGCGATCAACCGCTTCCGCGTCGTGGTCGAGGAGTTCCAGACCACCTCCCATACCCCCGAGGCGCTGATGCGCCTGGTCGAGGCCTATCTGGCGCTTGGCCTGAACGACGAGGCGCAAACGGCCGGCGCGATCCTGGGCCACAACTTCCAGTCCTCGCCCTTCTATCAGGATGCCCATGCGCAACTGCGCGGCCGCGGCCTGCAGGCCGAAGCGCGCGGCGACAGCTGGCTGACGCGGGTCTATCGCCAGGTCATCCAGGGCAAGTGGCTGTAAGCGGGCGATGCTGCGGCATCTCGACATCCGCGACATGTTGCTGATCGACCGGCTGGAACTGGAGTTCCGGCCGGGCCTCAACGTGCTGACCGGCGAGACCGGGGCGGGCAAGTCGATCCTGCTCGACTGCCTGGGCTTCGTGCTGGGCTGGCGCGGCCGTGCCGACCTGGTGCGCGCCGGCGCCAGCCAGGGCGAGGTGACGGCGGTCTTCGACCTGCCGCCCGGTCATCCCGCCCGCACCCTGCTGGACGAGGCGGGCTTTCCGGTCTCGGACGAGCTGATCATCCGCCGGGTGAATGCGCTGGACGGGCGCAAGACCGGCTGGATCAACGACCGCCGCGCCTCGGGCGAGGTGCTGCGCACGCTTTCGGAACTGCTGGTCGAGCTGCATGGCCAGCATGACGACCGCGGTCTCTTGAACCCGCGCGGCCACCGGCTGCTGCTGGATGCCTTTGCCGGGGTGGACCTGGGGCCGGTCCGTGCCGCCTGGGCCGCCCGGCGCGAGGCGCGCGCGGCGCTGGAACGGGCCGAGGCGGCGCTGGCCGCGGCGAAGGGCGAAGAGGATTTCCTGCGCCATGCCGTGGCCGAACTCGACAAGCTCGACCCGCAGCCGGGCGAGGAGGCGGAACTGGACACCCGCCGCCGCGCCATGCAGGGCGCCGAGCGCATCCGCGAGGACGTGGCGCGGGCCTTGCAGGCGCTGGGGCCGCAAGGGGCCGAGGGCGCGATGCTGGATGCCGCGCGCTGGCTCGACGGTGCCGCCGAGCGGGCCGAGGGCCGGCTGGAGGCGCCCGCGGCCGCGCTGCAGCGGGCGCTGATCGAACTGGGCGAGGCGGCCTCGGGCGTCGAGGCGGCGCTGGAGGCGATGGATTTCGACCCGCGCGACCTCGAGACGACCGAGGAACGGCTGTTCGCGCTGCGCGCGCTTGCGCGCAAGCATGAGGTGCTGGCCGACGATCTGGCGGGGCTGGCCGACACGCTGCGGGAACGGCTGGGCCGGATCGACGCGGGCGAGGGGGATCTGGCGCGCCTGCGCGAGGCCGTGGCGGCGGCCGACGCCGCCTATGGCGCGGCGGCGGCGGGGCTGAGCGACCGGCGCGCCACGGCTGCCAAGCGGCTCGATGCCGCGATGGCGGCCGAACTCGCGCCGCTGAAGATGGAGCGCGCGGTCTTCGAGACCCGGCTTGCCGAGGCCGAGCCGGGCCCCGAGGGCCGCGACGCGGTGGCCTTCACCGTCGCCACCAATCCGGGCGCCCCGGCCGGGCCGCTGGACCGCATCGCCTCGGGCGGCGAGCTGTCGCGCTTCCTGCTGGCGCTCAAGGTCTGCCTGGCGCGCGGCAACGACGCGCTGGTGCTGATCTTCGACGAAATCGACCGCGGCGTCGGCGGCGCCACCGCCGATGCGGTCGGCCGGCGCCTGGCCCGGCTGGCCGAGGGCGCGCAGGTGCTGGTCGTCACCCACAGCCCGCAGGTCGCGGCGCTTGGCGGGCATCATTTCCGGGTCGCGAAATCGGTCGAGGGCGGTATGACCACCTCGAACGTCGCCGCGCTGACCGCCAGCCAGCGCATCGAGGAAATCGCCCGCATGCTCGCCGGCGAAGAGATCACCCCCGCCGCCAAGGCGGCCGCGCGCGCGCTGCTCGAACCCTAGGCCCGGCCCTGGACGCGGCCGAATCGCGCCCCGCGGCCGCGGCGATGCGCGGTGGATCGCGCGGGCCAGCCCGGCGCTGCCATGCCGCGCATGCCGGCCGGTTGTGACATGAAATCGACAACCGGGCCGCGGCGGGCAAATTTTCGGTGCCGCCGGCAAGCCCAGGATGGAAATACCTTTGTAATCTAGTAAGGATTTCGGACCCGGACGCTTTCCGGGCAGATCAGCGGGGCAGGGTGTCGATCGGCGAAAATCCCAGATGCGAATTCCATGCGCTTTACGCCGCTCATCACGGCTGGCTGCATGGCTGGCTGCGCGGCAAGCTGGGCGACAGCGGCGATGCGGCGGATCTGGCCCATGACACCTTCCTGCGGCTGCTGGCCTCGCGCCGCTCGCAACTCGGCGACCGGCCCCGCGCGCTTCTGACCCATATCGCCAAGGGCCTGCTGGCCGATCACTGGCGGCGCCGGCGCGTCGAAAGGGCCTATCAGCAGGCCATCGCCCATCTGCCCGTCCCCGCGGTTCCGCCCCCCGAAGAGCAGATGCTGGTCATCGAGGCCCTGATGCGGATCGACGCCGTTCTGGCGCGGCTGCCGGCCTTTACCCGCGAGGTCTTTTTGCTGGCCCAGTTGGACGGGCTGACCCTGCAGCAGATCGCCCAGCGGGTGCAGGCGCCGGTCATCACCGTCAGGCGGCATGTCCGCAAGGCGCTGCTGGCCTGCATGGAGGCGGCCTGACATGGCGCAGCCTTGCGGGGACGCCTTGCTGGAGGAAGCCGCCGACTGGGCCATGGCCATGCGCTACGGCGCCCCCGGCGAGGTCGACCGCGCCGCCTTCGACCGCTGGCTGGCCCAGGGCCCGCAGCATGCCGCGGCCTGGGCGCGGGCGCAGGCGGTGTTCCAGACCTTCGACCGGCTGCCGCGCGGGCTGGGCCAGGATGTCCTGCGCACCATCGAACCGCAGCCCAACAGGCGCCGGGCGCTCGGCCTGCTGGGCGGCCTGCTGCTCGTCCCGCCGGCCGGGGCCTTGGTCTGGCAGCAGCCCTGGCGGAAATGGCGCGCCGACGTGGCCACGGCGGTGGGCGAGCGCAAGGCGCTGGACCTGCCCGACGCCTCGGAACTGGTGCTGAACACCGACAGCGCGGCGGACATCGCCTTTACCGCCGCCGAGCGGCGCATCCACCTGCACAGCGGCGAGATCCTGGTCACGACCCATGCCGATCCCGCGCCGGCGCCGCGTCCGCTGCTGGTCGCCACGGCCTTTGGCGAGATCCGGGCGCTGGGAACCCGCTTCAGCGTGCGGCATCTGGAAAACGACCTGGCGCGGGTCTCGGTCTTTCGCCATGCCGTCGAGATCCGGCCGCTGGATGCCCCGCCCCATGTCCTGCGCCAGGGCGAGCAGGCGGATTTCGGCCGCGGCGGCGTCAGGCGACCGGCGGCGGTGGATGACAGCGCGGCGATCTGGGAACAGGGCATGCTACTGGCGCAGGACATGCGGCTGGGCGAGGTGATCGCCGAGATGGCGCGCTATCGCCATGGCGTGCTGCGCTGCGATCCCGCCGTGGCGGGGATACGGGTCTCGGGGGCGATCTCGCTGGCCGATACGGATCGCGGCCTCGACCTGCTGGCGCAGACCCTGCCGGTGCGCATCCAGCGCCGCACGCCCTGGTGGGTGGTGGTCGCGCCGCGCGCCTGAAAGGCCCGGCGCGGGAAATTTTTTGCCGCCAGGGTGATCACTTTTCGGATCTCGTCCGGTGAATGGGGAAAGGGAGCCAGCCAAGCAGGTATCAGCCCGCTGCCCTTCATCCATTCAAGACAGGACGAAGCAGCATGACTTATCTTACCTGCGCGCCGGTGGCGGTTGCCCGCGCCCTCGCGCTTTCGACCGGGCTATCGGCCCCGCGCGGCGCGGTGCGGGCGCTTCTGGTCGGCACCGCCCTGGGTGCCACGATCACCGCCCCGGCCCTTGCGCAGGCGCGCGACTATGCCATCGGCCCCGGCCGGCTCAGCGACGTGCTGGCGCGCTATGCGGCCGCCTCGGGGGTGCAGCTGGTCTATGAACCCTCGGCGCTGGCGGGGCTGCAAAGCGCCGGCATCCGCGGCAGCTACACGGTCGAGCAGGGCTTTTCCGTCCTGCTGTCCGGCAGCGGCTACCAGCTGCAGCAGGCGGGGCCGCGAAGCTATGTCCTGGTCCGGCCCGGCGCCGCGGCGCCAGCGGGGGCGGGCGATGGCGCGGTGGTCCTGGATACCGTCACCCTGCGCGGCGGCAGCGCCACGACCGAGGGCAGCGGCTCCTATGCCACGCCGTCCGCCAGCATCGCCCGCGGCGCCGAGTCGCTGAAGGAGGTGCCGCAATCGGTCACGGTCCTGACCAGCCAGGCGATCGAGGACCAGGGCCTGACCATGATGTCCGACGCCATGGCCAAGACGCCGGGCATCGTCGCCATCACCGACGGCATGGGCAACCCCGAGTTCCATTCGCGCGGCTTCGTCATCAACAATTACCAGATCGACGGGTTGGGCACCTCGTATGATTCCACATTCCGGCCAGATTTCGACCTGGCGATCTATGACCGGCTGGAAGTGCTGCGCGGGGCCGAGGGGCTGTTTTCCGCCGCGGGCGAGCCGGGCGGCACCATCAACCTGGCGCGCAAGCGCCCGACGGATGAACTGCGCTCGGCGGTGACGCTGGCCTATGGCAGCTGGAACAACCGCCGGCTTGAGGCCGATATCGGCGGCCCGCTGGGGTTTGACGGCCGGTTGCGCGGCCGGCTGGTCGGCGTCTGGCAGGACCGCGACTATTTCTACAAGCCGGCGGATGAGGAAAAGCAGGTTCTCTACGGCATCCTGGAATACGACCTGACGCCCTCGACCACGATCAGCGCCGGGATCAGCTACCAGCGCCAAGACGGCACCATGTGGCAGAGGGGCCTGCCGACCTATACCGACGGCAGCCAGCTTGGCCTGCCGCGCGACGTGGCGCTGACGGTGGACTGGGCCAAGCGCGAGCAGACCATCCGCGAGCTTTTCGCCTCGGTCGAGCATCGGTTCGATTCGGACTGGACGCTCAAGCTCAGCGCCGCGCGGCAACGCTTTGATTTCGATTACCTCAACCTCAGTCTCGGCGGTCCGATCGATCCGGTGACGGGTTCTTTCGGCACGCCGAGCGCCTTTTCCGAAGACGACGGCAACCACTCGGACGGGGTGGACCTGAGCCTTTCGGGTCGCTTCGATGCCTGGGGCCGGGAATACAAGCTGACCATGGGCGCCGACTGGCGGCGCAGCTACGGCAAGCAGTTGCGCAACCGCATCGACACGGCGTTTCCCGAGGGCGAAATCCGTCTGGACGACTTCCCTGGTCTGGACCTGCCCGCGCCGGTGCGGGGCAGGGCCGGATCCGGTTGGCCGGCATGGGGCGGCAAGCAGCAAGGCATCTATGCCCGGCTGGACATGCAGGCGACCGACAGGATGCATGTCATCGTCGGCGGCCGTTACGGCAACTACAGGCATTCCGAGACTATGGAGGAGTATGACGAGGACGGAAACGTCACCTATCGCGACACCAGCTGGCGCTGGAGCGAAAACGGCATCTTCACGCCCTATGCCGCCGTCACCTATGACCTGACGCCGGACTGGACCGCCTATGCCAGCCTGACCGAGATCTACAAGCCGCAGGGCAACACTTTTGCCGGTCCGCCCGACAACCCGACCCAACTGGACCCGATCACCGGCCGCAACTACGAACTGGGCGCCAAGGGTGCCATCATGGGGGGTGCGCTGAACCTTGCGGCTGCGCTCTATCGCATCGAGCGCCAGGGCGAAAAGGTAGAGGATCCGCGCTATGAGGACGAGCTCGGCACCTATTACCTGCCGTTGGGCGAGATCGTCAGCCAGGGCATCGACCTGGAGGTCTCGGGCGAGGTCGCGCCGGGCTGGCAGGTCTTTGCCGGCTATACCTACAACCATAACAAGAACACGAGGGAGAACGCCGTCTTCAGCGCCCTGACCCCCCGCCACATGTTCAAGCTGTGGACCGACTACAACCTGCCGGGCGACTGGTCGAAATGGACCTTCGGCGGCGGGGTGACGGTGAAAAGCCGGCACGCGAACAGCGGCACCTATTGGTTGCGCGGCCCCGACGGCAACTGGACCCAGCCCGAGTTCGAGATCAGGCAGGGCGGCTATTCGGTCTGGGATGCGCATGTGCAATACCAGATCGACGAGCAATGGGCGCTGGCGCTGAACGTGAACAATGTCTTCGACAAGACCTATTACGCCACCATCGGCACCCCTGGCGGCGGCAATTGGTATGGCGAGCCCCGGAATGCCACGCTGACCCTGCGCGGCCGGTTCTGAGGCGTGCCGCAAGCCGTCGGCCGGGCTTTCCCCGGCCGATGCGCGCCCGCCTTGGCCTGTTGCGCTTGGGCCGGGGCGGCCCTAAACAGCAGGGACGCCATGTGCAGGGCCGCCGGTCCCCCGACCGTCGCCATCGGACCCTCGCAAAGCCAGATCGCCGCGCCGCCTGCGGCGAAGGTTGCAGGCGTTCCTCATCACTTCCGACGCGATCCGGCCAGGTCGGATCTTCCTGTTTTCGGGCACCCAATGGACCCTGTGCATGAACGCGCTTCTACAGTCCGAGACTGACCTGCCGCCGCCCCTGCCCGCGCAAGCACCCGCCCGCCGCGGCCGCCGCGCCCTGCTGGCCGTGCTGGCGCTGGCCGCCCTAGCCGGCGCGGGGCTGTGGCATCTGCGCGGCGGGCCGCCCGCCGTCGCCTATGACACCGCGCCGGTCATGCGCCGCGACCTGGAAAACGCCGTGACCGCCTCGGGCCGGATCGAGCCGCATGCCCATGTCGATGTCGGCGCGCAGGTCTCGGGGCAGTTGCGCCGGCTGCATGTCGCGGCCGGCGACCGGGTCGAGGCCGGGCAGCTCTTGGCCGAGATCGACGCCGAGGTGCAGGCGGCGCAGGTCGAGGGCTTGCAGGCCGAACTGGCCCGCCTGGCCGCCGAGCGCAGCGAATTGCAGGCGCAGCTGGGCTTTGCCGAGCGCCAGGCCGGGCGGCATTCCTCGCTGGCCGGGCGCAGCAGCAGCCGGGTGACGCTGGAAGAGGCCGAGCGTGACCGCGACGTGCTGCGCGCCCGGATCGAGGCGCTGGACGCCACCATCCGCCGCAGTCGCGCCGGGTTGCGGGCCGAGGAGGCGACGCTGGCCCGCTCGCGCATCACCTCGCCCATGGCCGGCACCGTGGTCGCGGCGCTGGCACGCGAGGGGCAGACGCTGAACGCCAATTACGACACGCCGCTGATCCTGCGCATCGCCGACCTGGCCACCATGACGGTGCGCAGCGACGTCTCCGAGGCGGATGTGGTGCATCTGCGCCCCGGCATGCCGGTCTGGTTCACCACGCTCGGCTTTCCCGACCGCAAGCATCGCGCCACCCTGCGCCAGGTGCTGCCCGCGCCGCCGGTCAAGGAGGGCGAGGAGGCCAATTCCGTCGTCA